>NZ_JBIAGB010000002.1:0-556816 GCF_042869575.1 Streptomyces sp. NPDC006925 | reverse complement strand
AGCAGCAGCGCCGACCTGCGTAGCTTCGCGCTGCGGCCCGACTCCGGGCTAACCCCGCCCCGAAGGACGGGGCCTGCGCCCTTTACCTCCGGTCACCAGGCCAACTCCTCGGAGATCCAGGAAGCAGGTGTAGCACAGAAATGCTCAGGTCCTTCTCCAAACAGCACGTTCAGTACCACAGAGTGCCGATTCGCCGATCATTTTGTCAGGCGGGTATCGCGTGAGTCCGTCGACCCACGACACCGCCACGGTCGGCAGCTACACAGCGTTGTACGACCCTGACGGCGCATCGAGGTCCCGCTCCCAGCCTGTGACCGGGGCCTGACAGGAAGCCCGGCCGTCACGCAGGTCGAGCTGGTTGCCGGATCTCTGCCCACCTATCCGCCTGGAACGGGAACCCGCCGGACGACCTGCCGCGTGTTCTCCAACATGACGTGCAGCACCAGTTGAATGATCACCAGTTGACACAGACGGAAGAACCGCAGTGACCTCAGGGACTGTCGACACTCCTTTCACTGTAGTAACTTTAAGTGATCAAAACTGCGGGTGATTCGAACCGCCGTCGCCCACGGACAGAGAGCTGAGAGAACGTGCGCATGAACAAGCAGGCCAGCACGGCGATGTGGACCGCAGCGGCCCTCGCCGCGTCCCTCCTCCTGGGCGCGTGCGGGAGCGACGGCGGATCGGACGGCAAGATCGACGGCGCCGACGACGGCACCAAGAAGACGAGCAAGTCCCCCTCCCCGTCTCAGAGTTCGGATACCCCCGGCCACAAGGCACCGGAGGACATCAAACTGGCGAAGGACGCCAAGAACGTCTTCGAGGACACCAAGACGGGTGACCCGAAGAAGGACGAGGTCCTGGCGGACAACCAGGCACGGATCAACGCAATCGACCGGGTCATCACCACGGGCGAAGACACCGAGTTGGTCAAGGTCTACGCCAAGGGAGATTCGTTGCTTGCCGCGAACGAGTACATCCTGGACTTCGTCAAGGATAAGCAGAGCTGGGCAGGCGTAACCCGCTACTACGACCAGAAGGTCAAGATGGCGGGGGACGATCGAGCCCGTGTCACGTTCTGCACCGACGAGAGCAAGGCGAGGAACAAGTACCTCAAGACGGGGAAGCTGGAGCCGAACAACGGGGGTGACCAGAACTACGTGTTCAACTCGGTGAGCGTGCAACGGAATAAGAATGGCGTTTGGCAAGCAGTATCCGGAAATGCCGAGCGGGGAGCCAAGGAATGCATGGAATAAACCGAAAAGGGTCTGTTGCCGTACTGACGGCAGCAGCCCTTCTGGTGGCTTTCCCGGGAACTGCTGAGGCAAAGAAGGGCAAGAACCAAACTTCCACCGAGGGCAGTTCGGGGAACGGCAAGGTGGCCGCCAAGGTCTCGCACATCCGGATCGTCCAGGGCGACAGCAAGGGTGGCGGGAAGACGGTCAAGCTGGACCCGAAGGATCCCGACTGGGAAGCCCCGGCGTGCTGGTACGAGCCGAAGACGACGCCCAAGGAGCTCAAGAAGAAGATCGAGGACGCCAAACCGGAGAAGCGGGACGAGGACGAGAAGGACGAGAAGGACTCCGGCACGATCTTCGACGATCTCGAGAAGAGCAACCAGAAGGCGTCGGACGCACTCTCGGAGCAGGTCGTCCACCTCTACGAGAACTACTACCAGACCGACAAGTACGACGACTACAACATGGACCAGCAGGGCAAAGGCTACTTCTGGGAAGGCGTGCGCAACCCCGACCGGGCGGACGATCCCGAGGCGGACGCGTGCAGCGAACACGCCATCTGGGTGCCGAAGGGGGACCCGCCCGAGGACATGCCGCTGGCCGTCAGTCCGAAGATCCTCGCGCAATACGCCTACGAGCAGCTCCCCATCCCGGAAACGGAACTGTCGTTGAACCCCGACGGCAAGCAGACCGTCAACCTCGACACCTGGGTCTGGCTGGACAGGAGCAGGTTCAAGCCGGTGAAGGCGACCGCCGAACTCGGCCTCATCGACGGGACCAAGCTCTCCGCGACCACCACCGCCACGCCCGAATCGCTGACACTCGACCCCGGCACCGGCGACGCGAAGACCTACCCCGCCTCGGGAAAGTGCGAGTTCAAGAACGGCGCACTCGGCGAGAAGTACTCCGCCGGGAAGAAGGACCGGACACCGCCCTGCGGCATCCGGTACCTGAAGGCCACCGGCGAGAACAGCTCCTACACGCTGAAGGCCACGCTCACCTGGAAGGTGGGGTGGAAGAGCACCGAGGACCCAGGGGGCACTTTCCCGTCGGGCACCTTCAGCACCACGAAGAACCTCACGGTGAAGGAGATCCAGTCCATCGTGCGTGACTGAGCGGTCAGCGACGTGGACACAGTGCGGCGCCTGCCACAAACCCGGTCGGGGACTGGCAGGCGCCGCTTCGTCCGTACGCCCTTGTACGGAAGTTCGGGGGGGGCTCCCCGGGTCAGACCGCCAGGGAGCGGTCCGTGGGGCGGACGGGGGCGTGCAGGGTGCTGTGCTCGCCGGTGAGGTGGCGGTCGACGGCCTTGGCCGCCGAGCGGCCCTCGGCGATGGCCCAGACGATCAGCGACTGGCCCCGGCCGGCGTCCCCGGCGACGTAGACGCCGGGGACGTTGGTGGCGTAGTCGCCGTCCCGCGCGACGTTGCCGCGGGCGTCGAGCTCGACACCGAACTGCTCGACCAGCCCGTTCTCCCGGTCGACACCGGTGAAGCCCATGGCGAGAGTGACCAGCTGGGCGGGGATCTTCCGCTCCGTGCCGGGCTTCTGCTCCAGCTTGCCGTCCACCATCTCGACCTCCACCAGGTGGAGCCACTGGACGTTGCCGTCCTCATCGCCCTCGAAGTGGGTGGTGTTGACGGAGTAGACGCGCTCGCCGCCCTCCTCGTGGGCGCTGGTGACCTTGTAGAGCAGCGGGAACGTCGGCCACGGCTGGCGGCCCGGGTCCCGGTCCTCGCCCGGCTTGGGCATGATCTCCAGCTGGGTGACGGAGGCGGCGCCCTGGCGGTGTGCGGTGCCCACGCAGTCGGCACCGGTGTCGCCGCCGCCGATGACGACGACGTGCTTGCCCTCGGCGCTGATCGGGGAGACGGTCAGGTCGCCCTCCTGCACCTTGTTGGCCAGCGGCAGGTACTCCATCGCCTGGTGCACGCCGTTCAGCTCGCGGCCGGGGACGGGCAGGTCGCGGGCGGTGGTGGCGCCGGCCGCCACGACGACCGCGTCGTAGCGCTTGCGGAGCTTCTGCGCGTCGATGTCGCGGCCGATCTCCGTCTCGGTGCGGAACTTGGTGCCTTCCGCGCGCATCTGCTCGATACGGCGGTTGATGTGCCGCTTCTCCATCTTGAACTCGGGGATGCCGTAGCGCAGCAGTCCGCCGATGCGGTCGGCCCGCTCGTAGACCACGACGGTGTGTCCGGCCCGGGTGAGCTGCTGGGCGGCGGCCAGGCCCGAGGGGCCGGAGCCGATGACGGCGACGGTCTTGCCGGAGAGGCGCTCGGGCGGCTGCGGGGTCACGTCCCCGTTGTCCCACGCCTTGTCGATGATGGAGACCTCGACGTTCTTGATGGTGACGGCCGGCTGGTTGATGCCCAGCACGCACGCCGACTCGCACGGGGCGGGGCAGAGCCGCCCGGTGAACTCGGGGAAGTTGTTGGTCGCGTGCAGCCGCTCGGAGGCGGCTTCCCAGTCGCCGCGGTAGGCGTAGTCGTTCCACTCGGGGATGAGGTTTCCCAGCGGACAGCCGTTGTGGCAGAAGGGAATGCCGCAGTCCATGCAGCGCCCGGCCTGTTTGCTGACGATGGGCAGCAGGGAGCCGGGGACGTAGACCTCGTTCCAGTCCTTGACCCGCTCCTGGACGGGACGCGTCTTGGCGACCTCGCGGTCGGTGTGCAGGAAGCCCTTGGGGTCAGCCATTGGTCGCCGCCTCCATCATCTTCTCGTGGGTCTCGGACTCGCTGAGTCCCGCGCGCTCGGCGGCGTCCTTGGCGGTGAGCACAGCCTTGTACGTGGCGGGCAGCACCCGGCTGAAGCGGCTGAGCGCTCCGTCGGGGCCGTCCCAGTCGGCGAGGAGCTTGGCGGCCACGGTGGAGCCGGTCTCCTCCTGGTGGCGTCGCACGACCTCGTGCAGCCACGTCTTGTCCTCGTCGGTCAGTTCCTCCACGGCGCCGCGCAGTCCTGCGTTCACGTTCGCCAAGTCCAGGTCGATGACGTAGGCGGTGCCGCCGGACATCCCGGCGCCGAAGTTGCGGCCGGTGCCGCCGAGCACGACGGCCGCGCCGCCGGTCATGTACTCGCAGCCGTGGTCGCCCACGCCTTCGGAGACCACCAGGGCACCGGAGTTGCGGACGCAGAAGCGTTCGCCGACGCGGCCGCGCAGGAAGATCTCGCCGCCGGTGGCGCCGTAGGCGAGGGTGTTGCCGGCGATGGTGGAGTACTCGGCGAGGTGGTCGGCGCCCCGGTCGGGGCGGACGATCAGCCGGCCGCCGGAGAGGCCCTTGCCGACGTAGTCGTTGGCGTCGCCCTCCAGCCGCAGTGTGATGCCGCGCGGGACGAAGGCGCCGAAGGACTGGCCGGCGGAGCCGGTGAAGGTGAGGTCCACGGTGTCGTCGGGCAGCCCGGCTCCGCCGAACTTCTTGGTGACCTCGTGGCCGAGCATGGTGCCCACGGTGCGGTTGACGTTGCGGATCGCGACCTGGGCGCGGACCGGCTGGGCCTGCTCGGCGGTGTCGGCCTGCAGCGCGTCGGCCGCCAGCTTGACGAGCTGGTTGTCGAGCGCCTTCTCCAGACCGTGGTCCTGCGCGGTGGCCTGGTGCAGCACGGCGCCCTCGGGGAGCTCGGGGACGTGCAGCAGCGGCGCCAGGTCGAAGCCCTGGGCCTTCCAGTGGGTCACGGCGCGCGAGGTGTCGAGCAGCTCCGCGTGCCCGATGGCCTCGTCCAGGGTGCGGAAGCCCAGCTCGGCGAGGAGTTCGCGGACCTCTTGGGCGATGAACTCGAAGAAGTTGACGACGTACTCGGCCTTGCCGCTGTAGCGGTCGCGCAGCACCGGGTTCTGGGTGGCGATGCCGACCGGGCAGGTGTCCAGGTGGCAGACGCGCATCATCACGCAGCCGGAGACCACCAGCGGTGCGGTGGCGAACCCGAACTCCTCGGCGCCCAGCAGTGCGGCGATGACGACGTCGCGGCCGGTCTTGAGCTGGCCGTCGGTCTGCACGACGATCCGGTCGCGCAGCCCGTTGAGCAGCAGCGTCTGCTGGGTCTCGGCCAGGCCCAGCTCCCAGGGGCCGCCCGCGTGCTTGAGGGAGGTCAGCGGGGAGGCACCGGTGCCGCCGTCGTGGCCGGAGATGAGGACGACGTCGGCGTGGGCCTTGGAGACGCCCGCCGCGACCGTGCCGACGCCGACCTCGGAGACCAGCTTCACGTGCACGCGGGCGCGCGGGTTGGCGTTCTTGAGGTCGTGGATGAGCTGGGCGAGGTCCTCGATCGAGTAGATGTCGTGGTGCGGCGGCGGCGAGATGAGGCCGACGCCCGGGGTGGAGTGCCGGGTCCTGGCCACCCACGGGTAGACCTTGTGGCCGGGGAGCTGGCCGCCCTCGCCGGGCTTGGCGCCCTGGGCCATCTTGATCTGGATGTCGTCGGAGTTGACGAGGTACTCGGAGGTGACGCCGAACCTGCCGGAGGCGACCTGCTTGATCGCGGAGCGCCGGGCCGGGTCGTAGAGCCGCTCGGGGTCCTCGCCGCCCTCGCCGGTGTTGGACTTGCCGCCGAGCTGGTTCATGGCGACGGCCAGCGTCTCGTGGGCCTCCTGCGAGATGGAGCCGTAGGACATGGCGCCGGTGGAGAACCGCTTGACGATCTCACTCGCCGGCTCGACCTCCTCGACGGGAATCGAGGGCCGGTCGCTCTGGAAGCCGAACAGGCCGCGCAGGGTCATCAGCCGCTCGGATTGCTCGTCGACCCGCTGGGTGTACTGCTTGAAGATGTCGTAGCGGCGCTGGCTGGTGGAGTGCTGGAGGCGGAAGACGGTCTCCGGGTCGAACAGGTGCGGTTCGCCCTCGCGGCGCCACTGGTACTCGCCACCGATGTCCAGCAGCCGGTGCGCGGGGGCGATGCCGGAGGAGGGGTAGGCCTTGGCGTGCCGGGCGGCCACCTCCTTGGCGACGACGTCGATGCCGGCCCCGCCGATCTTGGTGGTGGTGCCGTGGAAGTACGCGTCGACGAACGAGCCGTCCAGGCCGACGGCCTCGAAGACCTGCGCGCCGCGGTAGGAGGCGACGGTGGAGATGCCCATCTTGGACATCACCTTCAGCACGCCCTTGCCCAGGGCGTAGATCAGGTTGCGGATGGCCTCCTCGGGCGGCAGCTCCTCGGCGCCGGGCAGGAAGGTGCCGGCCCGGACCAGGTCCTCGACGGACTCCATGGCCAGGTACGGGTTGACCGCGGCGGCACCGTACCCGATGAGCAGCGCGACGTGGTGCACCTCGCGGACGTCCCCGGCCTCGACCAGCAGCCCCACCTGGGTGCGCTGCTTGGTGCGGATGAGGTGGTGGTGCACCGCCGAGGTGAGCAGCAGGGACGGAATCGGCGCGTGCTCGGCGTCCGAGTGCCGGTCGGACAGCACGATGAGCCGGGCGCCGGACTCGATCGCCGTGTCGGCCTCCGCGCAGATCTGCTCGATGCGGGCCGCGAGGCCGTCCCCTCCTTCGGCGACGCGGTAGAGCCCGGAGAGCGTGGCGGACTTGAAGCCCGGCAGGTCGCCGTCGGCGTTGATGTGGATGAGCTTGGCCAGCTCGTCGTTGTCGATGACGGGGAACGGCAGGGTGACGCTGCGGCAGGAGGCGGCCGACGGCTCCAGCAGGTTGCCCTGCGGGCCCAGCGGCGAGTGCAGCGAGGTGACCAGTTCCTCGCGGATCGCGTCCAGCGGCGGGTTGGTGACCTGCGCGAACAGCTGCGTGAAGTAGTCGAAGATCAGCCGGGGCCGGTCCGAGAGCGCCGCGATCGGCGAGTCGGTGCCCATGGAACCGATCGGCTCGGCGCCGCTGCGGGCCATCGGGGCGAGCAGGACGCGCAGCTCCTCCTCGGTGTAGCCGAAGGTCTGCTGCCGGCGGGTGACCGAGGCGTGGGTGTGCACGATGTGCTCGCGCTCGGGCAGGTCGGCGAGTTCGATGAGCCCGGCGTCCAGCCACTCCTGGTAGGGGCGCTCGGCGGCGAGCTGGGCCTTGATCTCGTCGTCCTCGATGATGCGGCGCTCGGCGGTGTCGACCAGGAACATCCGCCCGGGCTGGAGGCGTCCCTTGCGCACGACCTTGCCCGGGTCGATGTCCAGGACACCGACCTCGGAGGCGAGGACGACGAGGCCGTCGTCGGTGACCCAGTACCGGCCCGGACGCAGCCCGTTGCGGTCCAGCACGGCGCCGACCTGGGTGCCGTCGGTGAAGGTGACGCAGGCGGGGCCGTCCCAGGGCTCCATCATCGTGGAGTGGTACTGGTAGAAGGCGCGCCGCGCGGGGTCCATCGAGTCCTGCGACTCGGCGCTCTCCCACGCCTCGGGGACCATCATCAGCACCGAGTGCGGCAGCGAGCGGCCGCCCAGATGCAGCAGCTCCAGCACCTCGTCGAAGGTGGCCGAGTCGGAGGCGCCCGGGGTGTTGATGGGGAAGATCCGCTCCAGGCTCCCCTGGTCCCCGCCGTCCTCACGGCCGACGGAGCCGAACAGCTCGGAACGGAGCTGGGACTCGCGGGCCCGCATCCAGTTGCGGTTGCCCTGCACGGTGTTGATCTCGCCGTTGTGCGCGACGAACCGGTAGGGGTGAGCCAGCGGCCAGCTCGGGAAGGTGTTGGTGGAGAAGCGGGAGTGCACCAGCGCGATGGCGGTGGCGAACCGGCGGTCCGACAGGTCGGGGAAGAACGGTTCGAGCTGCCCGGTGGTCAGCATGCCCTTGTAGACGAGGGTGCGCGAAGAGAGCGAGGGGAAGTAGACGCCCGCCTCGCGCTCGGCGCGCTTGCGCAGCACGAACGCGAGCCGGTCGAGGGCGACGCCGTCGGCCTCGCCCTGCGTGTCGGCGACGAAGAGCTGCCGGAACGTGGGCATCGTGGCGCGTGCACCCGGGCCGAGCAGTTCGGGGGCGACCGGCACCTCGCGCCAGCCGAGGACGGTCAGCCCCTCCTCGGCCGCGAGCGTCTCGATCTGCGAGACGGCCGCCGAGGTGGCCTGCGCCTCGCCGGTCTCCTCCTCGCCGGGCAGGAAGGCGGTGCCCACCGCGTAGCAGCCCTGCTCGGGCAGCGCGAAGGGGACGCTCTCGCGGAGGAAGGCGTCGGGGATCTGCAGCAGGATGCCGGCGCCGTCACCGGTGTCCGGGTCCGACCCGGTGGCGCCCCGGTGCTCGAGATTGCGGAGCACGGTCAGCGCCTGTTCGACCAGCTCATGGCTGGGCTCACCGGTCAGGGTCGCCACGAAGCCGACGCCGCAGGCGTCGTGCTCGTATCGGGGGTCGTACATCCCCTGCTTGGCAGGGTGGTGGGCGGCCCAATCCGCTGTCGGCACAGCACGCATCGGCACTCCCGTCGTCTCGTGGCATTGGTACGTACCGAGGGACGACGTTGGCCCTCATGTGGCAAAAATTTTCGTGCAGGTTACATGGTGGCGCACTTCCCGGAAAGTGGAAGACGCATCTCACCATACGAACGCCGGGCGCGACCGTGTCAGCGCGCCGACGCGGGCGGCCCTTATGGGGCCGGAATAGACCTGCACAGGGGGTTCGGGATAGGTCACCCTGAGTGACGAACAGCTCTCTCTCGCACGCAGGCGTCGTTGCCGGCGGCGTTACGGACTACTGCCCCGCCTCACGCAAGATGAAACCGCCGAGTAACACGTCTCCCTACGCGGGGGGCGTCTCCGCGGGGTCGGTTCCCCTCCACGGGCTGCGTTTGCGTTGTGGGGGCACGCCCCCTGGCTCCATCGGCTGCCGCCGAGAGGTCGTGTCGGGGGGCGCTGCCCCCCAACGGCCCCCCGCCAAGGGGGCTCCGCCCCCTTGGAAACCCCCAGGCACCAACACTTCTCCCTCCCTTTCCCCTGTCCGGCGACCGCCGGGGGACGTTCGTGTGCGGGAGCGCTCTTGTGCTGTGACGGACAGCATCTGGACACTTCCCGCAGACAACGGACCAGGACACAGCCCCGGAGCAAGGTCCGCAAGAGATCACATGGGTGCGGCTGGGGGTTCTAGGGGGCGGAGCCCACTAGCGGGGGGCTGTTGGGGGGCGGAGCCGCCCCAATGCCCGTCCGGCGAGGACAAAAGGGGGCTCGGGGGCGAAGCCCCCGACAACGGCGCCGCACCCGGCAAACAACGGGATGGGGGCCCGGGGCACAGCCCCGACAGGGGCGCGCCCCGCGAAGGGGAGGCGGCGCCCCCGCGAGGGGGGGCGCCGTCAGCGCACGCCCAGCCGCACCGGAAGGGACTCCAGCTCGTTCTGGGTGAGCACCGGCCGATTACGCGTCTCCGCGGCAGCGACCCCGCACAGCCCGGGGAACCGCTCGAAGAGCGCCGGCAGCGCGACGGACGCCTCCAGTCGGGAGAGCCCCGCGCCGGGGCAGATGTGCGGCCCGTGCCCGAAGGCGAGGTGCCGGATGGGTGCGGGGCGCCGCACGTCGAAGCGGTCGGCGTCCTGGCCGTGCTGCGTCCGGTCGCGGCCGATGGCCCGGTAGGACATGGCGACCCCTTCGCCCTCTCGGATGACGGCGCTGCCGGTGCCGACCTCGATGTCCGAGGTCGCGAACCGCAGCAGCAGATGGGTGGAGGGTGACTCCCAGCGCAGCGTCTCCTCGATGACGGCGTCCCATCCGATCTGGCCGTCGAGGACCAGCCGCAGCTGGTCCGGGTGGGTGAGCAGGGCCTGCACCGCGCACAGGATCAGGGTCACCGTGGTCTCGTGCCCGGCGGCGACCATGGCTTCCAGGTTGCCCCGTACCTCTTCGGCGGTGAGCGGCTCGCCGCCCTCGTCGGCGAGGATGAGGGCGCTGGTGAGGTCGTCGCCGGGGGATGCGGTCTTGTGCCGGACCATGTCGTGGTACAGCTCGTCCAGCTCCCGCAGGACGGCGAGCCGCTCCTGCTGCGGGGTCAGGGTGGAGAAGAACGCCTCGTACAGGTGATGCAGCCGCGGCTCCAGCGCGGGGTCGACGCCCATCAGCGAGCAGACCACCGACATGGGCAGCGGCTGTGCGAAGGCGGATTTCAGGTCGATCGGCTCGTCCGGCGCCTCGGCGGCGTGTGCGGCCATCGCGTCCAGCAGTCGGGTCGTGACGCGTTCGACGACGGGACGCAGGTCCTCCAGCCGCCGCGGGGTGAGCGCCTGGGCCGTCTTGACGCGCAGCCGCCGGTGCTCGGCCCCGTCGACGGTGAACATGGAGCGGCCCGCGTCGACCATGCCGATCAGCGGCCAGCTCTCGTCGATCTTCCCGTCGCGCCACAGGTTCCAGTGGGTGATGTCCTTGACGAGCCGGGTGTCGGTGAGGAGCCGGCGGGCTTCGGCGTGGGTGGTGACCGTCCACACCTCGGCGCCCATCAGGTCGATCCGGGCGAGCGGCCCGGCGGTCCGCAGTGCCTCGGTCTCGGCGGCGAGGCTGCCGACCAGCGGGTCGATGGTGAGCGGGCACCCCGGGGTGCCGGGTGCCGCACCTCCGTCCGCCGGGCAGCCGCCGGGGTCCGCACCGCCGGTCCGGGGTTCGCTTGCCAGGGACTGTGCGTCGCCGTTCATCAGCGTCCTCCGTACGGGGGTGTGGGCGCGAAGCGGACGGGCAGCACCGTCATGCCGCGCAGGAAGGGCGAGGGGCGGCGGGCCAGGGTGCGGGGCGCGACCGCCAGGTCGAGGTCGGGCAGCCGGTCGAGCAGCACCTCGATGCCCGTACGGGCGATGATTTCGGCGATCTCCTGGGCCGGGAAGGGGCACTGGTACTCGCCGTGGCTGAAGGCGAAGTGGGCGAAGTTGCGCTCGCGTGGTCGGTCCGCGCCGTGCGGCGCGTGTGCCGCCGGGTCGCGGTTGGCGCCGGCGAGTCCCAGCAGGAGCAGGTCGCCGCGGGCGATGGTGCGGCCCGCCAGCCGGGTGTCGCGCGCGGCCCAGCGGCCGGCCAGGATCTGGGTGGGGGTGTCCTCCCAGAGCACTTCGTTCATGGCTTCGGGGACGGTGTGGCGCCCTCCGGAGAGCGAGGCGGCGAAGCGGTCGTCGGTGAGCATGAGGCGTACCGAGTTGCCGATCCAGTCGGCGGTCGGCAGGAACCCGGCGGAGGTGAGGGCCATGAGGTCGAGGATGTACGCCTCGTCGGGGAATTCCGCGGGGTGGGCCAGCATGGCGGAGAGTACGTCGGCTCCGGGCTCCGCGTGTCTGCGGGCGACGAGCCGCCGCATGAGGGAGAGCGCGTGTTCGAACCCGGCGAGCGCGTCGGGGCCGCCGTCGGCCATGTCGGTGAGGGAGCGGATCAGTTCCGGGCCGTCGGAGTCGGGGAAGCCCAGGATGCGGGCCAGGGCGAGGAGGGGCAGCGGTTTGGCGTAGGCGGAGACGATCTCGGACTCGCCGACGCCGCAGAAGCTGTCGATGAGCCGGTCTGCGATCTCCTCGGTGGTGCGGCGGAGTTCGACGTGGTTCACGCCTTCCAGCGCGTGCTGGATCATGGCCAGGTGGCGGCGGTGCTCCTCGCCGACGGTGAAGTAGACGGAGGGCTGCGGGGTGCCGATCATGGGGCGCAGCGGCCAGTCCTCGGGGAGGTTCTCCCACTGGTTCCACAGGCCCTGGTCCCGGGGGAAGAGCACCGGGTCGCCGGTGACCTGGTGGAGTTCGCGGTAGCCGATGACGAGCCAGGCGGGTACGTCGCCGGGGAGGGTGACGGGGACGACGGGCCCGTGGTCGCGGCGCATGTCCCGGTAGACGGCCTCCAGGTCGGTGTGGAAGCGGGGTCCCATGAGCGGTACGGCGCCGGGTGCGGTCCGGGCGCCCGCCGCGGCGGGGCAGCCG
Organism: Streptomyces sp. NPDC006925; assembly: GCF_042869575.1. Lineage (NCBI taxonomy): Bacteria > Bacillati > Actinomycetota > Actinomycetes > Kitasatosporales > Streptomycetaceae > Streptomyces > Streptomyces sp. NPDC006925. The sequence goes on along the minus strand of NZ_JBIAGB010000002.1, from coordinate 544,799 downwards.
CGGGGCTCCGCTGGAGGGGCGCCGGAGGCCGGTGGGCCGTGCCCGGGATCGTAGGGCTGGGGCTGACTGGTCAAGGGCGCAACTCCCCTGCGGACGGTGGCACTTGGTGGTCTCAGGTGTCACTTCGTGCACAGCCTAGGCAGTTTCCCGATCAGCGGGGACCGTTCCCGTTGATCGGTGACCGTTCGACGCCCTGATGCGCCCCGACACAGGTACGCCCCGACGCGCTGTGCGCCGGGGCGGCAGGGGCGGCACCGGGCCGGGCCCCGCTCGTTCCTGGGGCGCCGCACTCCGCCGCGCCCCGCAGGGTCAGCCCGCGCCCCGCGGGGTCAGCCGACCGCGACTCCGAACAGGGCGCCCAGGCCGTAGGTGACGGCCGCGGCGGCGGCGCCGAGGGTGAGTTGGCGCAGGCCGCTGAACCACCAGCTGCGGGCGGTGACCCGGGAGACGACCGCACCGCAGACGAACAGCCCCAGCAGGGCGCACAGCACCGCGGGCCACAGCATGGTGACCCCGAAGAGGTAGGGCAGCACCGGAAGCACGGCGCCCACCGCGAAGGAGAAGAAGGAGGAGACGGCGGCGACGGTCGGGGAGGGCAGGTCGCCGGGGTCGACGCCCAGTTCCTCCCGGGCGTGGATCTCCAGGGCCTGCTCCGGGTCGCGGTGCAGTTGCTCGGCGACCTTCCCGGCCAGCTCGGGGTCGACTCCGCGGGACTCGTACAGCGCGGCCAGTTCCTTGATCTCCGCGCGCGGGCTGCGCCGCAGCTCGCGCCGCTCGATCTCCAGTTCGGCCTGGACGAGTTCGCGCTGCGAGGCGACGGAGGTGTACTCGCCGGCGGCCATGGAGAAGGCACCGGCCGCCAGCCCGGCGAGGCCCGCGATGACGATGGTCTGGGAGGAGGCGGCACTGCCGGCGACGCCGGTCATCAGACCGAGGTTGGAGACCAGCCCGTCCATCGCTCCGAAGACGGCGGGCCGCAGCCAGCCGCCGTTGACATCGCGGTGGGTGTGGTTGTCGCGGTGCGCGACGTGGGTCGGGTCGGTGACTCCGGCGAGGGACATGGCCGGTACGGCTCCTTCACTTCGAACAGCGGGCGCACGGCGCGCCCTCTTGTTCGAAGCGTAGGCACGAAGCGCCGTCCGCTGCCAGCAAGGAAGGCCGTACTTACCCCGTTGACCTGGGGTTTTCCTCCGGGCCCTGGTCGGCTGCCGCGCGCAGCGCCGCCGCCAGCTCGTCGCGGACCAGGTCCTCGCGGTCCAGCCGCCCGGTCCGGTAGGCGGCCCGGCCCACCATGTGCGCGGCCACCGGGGAGGTCAGCAGTTGGAAGAGGCCGACGAGCAGCAGGGTGCACAGGTCGATGAGGCTGCGCAGCCACAGTCCGGCGCCGAGCAGGACCAGCAGCAGGCCGAAGGACTGCGGCTTGGTCGCGGCGTGCATCCGGGCCAGCACGTCCGGCAGCCGCACCATGCCGATCCCGGCCAGCAGGCAGAGCAGCCCGCCCGCCAGCATGCACACGGCGCCCGCCACGTCCGCCAAGACCGTCCAGCTCATCGGTGCTCCTCCCGGGTCCGGTCCCTCACGGCGTCCCCCGGTGCGGGCCGGGCTCCTCAAGGCCGCCGCCGGGCGGGGGCGCCGAGGGGTCGGCAGGGGGTTCACCGGTGCCCTCGCTCTCGTCCACGTCCTCGGTTCCGGCCTCGTCCCGCAGCGCCATGAAGCGCGCGACCCCGACCGAGCCGGTGAAGCCGAGGAAGGAGAGAACCAGCAGGACGGGCAGGTAGAAGGCGTTCCCGCGGATCGCCGACTGCAGGCCGATCCCGGCCATCACGACGGCCACCAGCACATCGAGCGCGACGGCGCGGTCCAGGGTCGAGGGCCCCCGCACCAGCCGCAGGGTGACCAGCAGCCCGGCGGCCAGCAGCAGCCCGGCGATCACCGCGGCCGTGATCTCGAAGGCCGGGGCGTCGTGCGCGGCGGCGGTCAGCACCCGCGCCGGTTCCGCGGGGAGCGCAGCGGGCGTCTGCCGTACCGTCACCGCCATCGGCCGAACACCTCCTCGGCGGCCTCGGAGGCACGGATCGCGGCGACGTCGGCGTGGGTGCCGAACGCCTCCACGACCCGGGTCTCCAGGCGGAGCGCGTCCCGCCGGGCCCGTGCCTGCTCTTCCTCGCTCTCGCCGCCGAGCACATGCAGATAGAGGGTTCCCGAGCGGCGGTCGACCTCCAGGACGGTGCTGCCGGGTACGGCCGTGACCGCGACCGCCGTGACGGTCAGCATCAGATCGCCGGGGCAGCGCATCTTCACCGCCAGCACGGCGCAGCGCGGGCGGCCGAGCGCGAGCATGTAGCGGTTGATCCGCCAACTGGAGACGACCAGGTCCAGTACGAACCGGACGGCGAAGCGCAGGATGCCGAGCGGATGGGCCCGGGCCTGCTTCTCCACGGGGGGCAGCGGGAAGACGAGCACCACCAGGAGCGCGACGAGCACTCCGGTCACGACGTTGGCCGGGGTGGGGGTGCCCCACAGGAGCAGCCACAGCAGGGTGAGGCCGCACACCATGGGCCACTGGGTGGCACGCAGCCGGCTGGCTTCGGGCAGCCGCTGAGGGGCCGTCATCTCCGCATCACCGCCTCGACGTAGGGGCTGCGGGCGAGCATTTCGTCCGCCGCGCGGCCGGTGAGTCCGAACAGGGGGCCCGCGAGCACGGTGAAGGCGAGCCCGAACAGGACGAGGGCCGCGGTGGCTCCGGCCATGCTGGCGGGGAGCGAACTGGTGGTGGTGATCTCCTGGCCGCCGAAGGTGGTGGTCACCCGGCGCCGCATCAGCACCGAGAGGCCGCCGGTCGGCCACCCTCCGGCGGCACCGGGCTGCCGCTCCGGTGGTCCGGCGCCGGAGCCGGCGCCGCCGGTCGGCGCACCGGAGCCGGCGGCGTCGTCCCCGGTGCCCTCTTCGGGGGTGTCCTCCTCCCGGGACTCCAGCACGGTGCCCGCCGCGCACATCTCCGGTGTCGCGGCGCGCCAGAAGGCCACGTTCCACGCCTTGGTCAGCGCGTACAGGGTGAGGAGGCTGGTGACCGTTCCGCCCGCCACCAGCAGGTAGGCCAGCGCCCCGCCGTCGTCCACCCCGGCCCGCAGCAGGCCGAGCTTGCCGAGGAATCCGGAGAGCGGCGGGATCCCGGCGAGGTTCATCGCGGGGACGAAGAACAGCACGGCCAGCAGCGGGGAGAGGCGGGCGAGACCGCCGAGGCTCTGCAGGTCCGTGGTACCGGTGCGGCGCTCGATCAGTCCGGCGACGAGGAAGAGGGTGGTCTGGACGGTGATGTGGTGGGCGACGTAGAACACCGCGCCGGAGATCCCGGCGGGGCTGCCCAGCCCGATCCCGAAGACCATGTACCCCATGTGGCTGACCAGGGTGAAGGAGAGCAGCCGTTTGAGGTCGGTCTGCGCGACCGCGCCCAGGATGCCGACGAGCAGCGAGAGCAGGGCCAGGACCATCAGGACGTCGCCGATGCCGTCACCGGGGAAGAGCAACGTCCGGGTGCGCAGTATGGCGTAGATGCCGACCTTGGTGAGCAGTCCCGCGAACACGGCGGTGACCGGCGCCGGGGCGGTGGGGTAGGAGTCGGGCAGCCAGGCGGCCAGCGGGAAGACGGCCGCCTTGATGGCGAACACGCCCAGCAGCGCGATCTGCAGGATCATGGCCACGCTGTCGGGCAGGGCGTCCAGCCGGGAGGGCAGTTGGGCCATGGTGACGGTGCCCGCCGCCGCGTACACCATGGCGACGGCGGCCAGGAAGAGCATGGAGGACAGCAGCGAGACGATCGCGTACGTGGCACCGGCGCGGATGCGCGCCAGGGTGCCGCCGATTGTCATCAGCACATAGCTGGCTGTCAGCATCAACTCGAAGCCGACGTAGAGGTTGAACAGGTCCCCGGCCAGGAAGGTGTCCGAGACCCCGGCCACCAGCACCAGGTAGGAGGGGTGGAAGACGGACAGCGGGGTGGCCTCGTCGTTGTCGGCCAGGCCCTGGCCCACCGAGTAGACCAGGACGGCCAGCGTCACCGACGAGGAGATCACCAGCATCAGCGCCGCGAGCCGGTCGGCGACCAGCACGATCCCGACCGGCGGCGCCCAGCCGCCCGCGAACATCACCTGCGGACCGTGCCGGTCGGCGGCCACCAGCAGCAGCAGTGCGACGACGAGGACGGCGAGCAGCACGGCGGCGCTGATGAACCGCTGCACCCGCTCCAGCCGGGCTCCGATGGCCAGTTTCAGTCCGGCCGCGCACAGCGGCAGGATGACCGGCAGCGGCACCAGGAGTCCGGCGGTGGCCGCCCCGCCGACCGGCCCGGCTCCCCCGCTCACCGTGCGCCCCCGCCCCCGGTGCGGCCCCTGCCGGGTGCGGGGCGCGGGACGGATGCGGGCCCCAGAGGACCGGATGCGGGGCACACTGCGGGCCCCGGACCGGACGCGGGCCCCTGGCCTGGAGCGGAGCGCCGCCCCGCCGGGTGCGGGCCGGTCACCGGTCGGCTCCCAGGATGGTCTGCCACGGGTCGTCCTCCCCTACGATCTCGTCCGCCGTCTCCTCCGCGCGGGCCTGCCGGACGCGGAAGGCGCGCGCGTCGGCGCGGGCGCGCCTGCGCAGTGCCCGGTAGCGGTCGCGGGCCGTGCCCAGGCGCTCGTAGGCGCTGTGCTCCCGCGCCTCGCGCTCCTCCTCGCTGCGGGCCAGCGCCCGGTACTCCAGGCGCCGCTTGTGGTAGGCGGCGCGCAGCCGTTCGCGTTCCTCCGCGTAGGTGGCGCGGCGCACGATGCGGATGTCCTCGGTGTCGTCGGGGACGTCGTCGTTGCCGGAGTGCTGCCAGGCGCGGTAGGCCATCGTCGCCAGGAACGCGGTCAGCGCGAGGGTGATGACGATGGCGGTCAGGATGAACGCCTGGGGCAGCGGGTCGGACATCGTCCGCGGCGAGGTGCCCGGGTAGAGCAGCGCGGCGTCGCCGTCCGGTCCGGAGGTGGCCAGCACCAGCAGGTTGATGCCGTTGCCGATGAGGACCGCGCCCAGCACGATGCGGGTCAGCGGCCGGGCCAGCAGCAGCGCCGTACCGCAGGCGAACAGCACGCCGCCGCAGCCCACCAGGGCGATCGACCCGGTCGTCATGGGCGGCCCTCCCCGCCACCGGCCGGGCCGGTCCCCCGCTCGCGCTCCAGGCGGCGGTCGATCTCCGAGCCCAGGCTGCGCAGCACGTCCAGGACGACGCCGAGGACCAGCACATAGACCCCGGTGTCGAAGAGCACCGGGCTTGCCGCGTGGAAGGGGCCGACCAGCCAGAAGTCGCCGGTCACCTTGCCGGAGGCCAGCACGCTGCCGCCCAGCCACAGGCCCGCCAGGCCGGTGCCGGTGATGATCAGCAGTCCGAGGCCGAGCAGGAAGCCCGCGTCCACGGGGGCGGCGGCGGCCAGCTCCAGGCGGCCCCCGGCCAGATAGCGCACGGCCAGCGCGAGCCCGGCCACCAGTCCCGCGGTGAAGCCGCCGCCGGGCTGGTTCTCGGCGGAGAAGAGCAGGTAGAGGGAGAGCACCACGATGGGGTGGAAGACCAGCCGGGCCATCACCTCGAACATCACCGAGCGGCCCTCGGGCGCGAGCGTGGAGCTGGCCGCCAGCCAGGTGCGGCGGGGCGCGACCGGCGAGCCGCGGTGCGGCCGGGCACCGGGGCGGCCGGGCAGCTTCCACGCGTCCCGGCGCCCGGCGCGCGGTCCGGTGTCCCCGCCGGTGCCGGGCGCCTCGGCGGAGCGGTCCAGGGCGATGCTCGCGGAGCCGGGGACGGCCCCGGTGGGCGCTCCGGGGCCGGCGACGGGCGCGGTCGGCGGCGGGCCGCCGGTCTCCTCGGTGCCCGGTACGGGCTGCGCGACGGGCACCCGGACGCGACGGCGCAGATAGACGAGGCTGGTGACGCCGACGGCGGCGGCGGCCAGCACGGCCGACTCGCCCATGGTGTCCCAGGCGCGCAGGTCCACCAGGGTGGTGGCCACCACGTTGCGGACGCCTTCGTGCGCCGTCGCCGGGAACAGCCCGGGGCCGGAGGGCAGGCCGGTGCGTGCCGCGAGGCAGAGGTGCAGCAGCGCGGCGAGCAGCCCTCCGGCGGCGACGGAGAGGACCAGCTGCACGCCCCGGCGTGTGCGCCACTTGCGGCTGCCGTCGGGGAAACGGGCGGGCAGTCTGCGCAGGACGAGGACGAAGACGGTCAGCGAGACGGTCTCGACGGCGAACTGGGTCAGCGCCAGGTCTGGCGCGCCGTGCAGCACGTAGAGGAGTCCGGCGCCGTATCCGGTGACCCCGGCCAGGACGGCCGCCTTCATCCGCTGCCGCGCCAGGACGCACAGTACCGCGACCCCGGCGACGCCGATCGCGACGACGAGCTGCGGGACCGAGTCGTACCAGCGCAGCGTGTCCGCGTCCGGCCAGGGGGCGCCCGCCACCAGCCGGGCGGTCTGGAAGCCGAACAGGACGACCAGGGCGGTGCCGAGGTAGACGGGCAGCGAGCCGCGCTGAACGACTCCGGTGACCTGGAGCGAGAGCCGCTCCAGAGCCCACAGGGAACGGGCGAACACCTGGTCGCCGTCGACCTGCGAGAGCCATCCGCCCAGTGCGGCCAGCGGCCGTCCGGCGAGGAAGAGCGCCGCGCCCAGCGCCCAGGCGACCGCCGAGAGGCCCAGCGCGGGGCCCCAGCCGTGCCAGAGGGCGAGGTGGTAGGGGGCGGCGCCGCTGGGGAAGGTGTCGGCGTAGCGGGCGAGCAGCGGGTCGAGCCACTGGGAGCCGGGGCCGAGCAGGAGTCCGGCCAGCGCACACAGCAGGGGAGGGCCCAGCAGCAGCGGCGCGACGCGGGTGCCGGGGGCCACGGTGACGGGTGCCAGCGGCGGGGCGCCGCTCTTGCGCGCGAAGGCGCCCCACAGGAAGCGCAGCGTGTAGGCGGTGGTGAGTGCCGAGCCCAGGACGACGGCCGCCAGGGCCCATGCCTCGCCGGGTCCGGCCGCCAGCAGTGCCGAGACGGCCGCTTCCTTGCCGACGAACCCGAGGAGCGGCGGCAGCCCCGCCATCGAGAGTCCGGCGAGCGCCGCGACGGCGGCCAGTGCGGGCAGCGCGCGGCCGACCCCGGAGAGCCTGGTGAGGTCGCGGGTGCCGGTGAGGTGGTCGATGGCGCCGACGGTGAGGAAGAGCGGCGCTTTGAACAGGGCGTGCGCCAGGATCACATCGGCGCCCGCCAGTGCGGCGTCCCGGGTGCCGTCGCCGACCAGCACGGTGAGGAAACCGAGCTGGCTGACGGTGCCGAAGGCCAGCAGCAGCTTCAGGTCCGTCTCCCGCAGCGCCCGCCAGCCGCCCAGCAGCATGGTCGCGCTGCCGAGCACGAGCACCAGGGGCCGCCAGGGCGGTACGTCGGCGAAGCCGGGGGCGAGCCGCGCGATCAGATAGACACCGGCCTTGACCATGGCGGCGGCGTGCAGATATGCGGAGACCGGGGTGGCCGCGGCCATCGCTCCGGGCAGCCAGAAGCTGAACGGCCAGACGGCGGACTTGGACAGGGCCCCCACCAGCACCAGCACCAGGCCACCCGCGACCAGTGCTCCCCCTGCGGGCGGGTCGGCGAGCATGCGGGAGATCCGGTAGGTGTGCGCGGCGTGCCCCAGCATCAGGAAACCGACCAGCATCACCAGTCCGCCCAGCGTGGTGACCAGCAGGGCCTGGAGGGCTGCGCGGCGGTTGGTGCGGTACTGGGAGCTGTGCCCGATGAGCAGGAAGGAGAAGACCGTGGTGAGTTCCCACAGCACGTACAGCACGATCAGGTCGTCGGCCAGCACCAGGCCGAGCATGGCCCCGGCGAAGGCGGTGAGTGCTCCGGCGAAGGAGCCGAGCTGCGGTGTGCCGGGCGCGAAGTAGGCCGCGCAGTAGAGCATCACCAGGGCGCCGATGCCTCCGGCGATCAGCACCATCACCAGGGCGAGCGCGTCACATCGCAGTGCGAGGTCGACCCCGAGCGCCGGGATCCACGTTGTGTGCTCGCTGAGCGCACCGCCGTCCGCCACCTGGTCGTAGTGCGCGGCCGCCCACCCCGCCGCGGCGGCGGGTGCCGCCGCGAGCAGCAGGAACGCGCGCGGGCCGAGCCGCCGCACCAGCGGCGCGGCACAGCACGCGGCCACGACGTGGACGACGATCAACCACAGCACTCACCGAGAATTGCATACATAGTCGCCCAATTCGGACAGGCGGCTCGCCCCCTGCCTCGTCGGGGGCCCGGTGGGCCGGTGTGTCAGGAAGCCGGTCCGTCGGCCGTCTTCCGGGACGACCGCGACTTCTCCGCCGAGGACCGCGCCTCCCGGCCGCCCTCCTCGGACTCCGAGGACTCCTCGGACGGCTCTGCCGCGGCGGCCTCGTCCTCCGACGCCCCACCGGCCGCGGCGTCCCGGCCGTCGGCGTCCGAGGGCGTCTTGGCGTCCGAGGGCCTCTTGGCGTCCGGTTCCGACGCGGCCCCCGCCTCCGAAGCCGGATCCCGGTCCCCGTCCGGCGCGTCCGGCTCCGGCTCCGGCTCGACGACCTCCTCGCGGCCGGGCCGCTTCTTCGCGGAGACGACGATGTAGAGGACGGCCAGCAGGAAGACGACGATCGCCGTCCAGTTGTTCAGCCGCATCCCGAACACGTGGTGCGCGTCGTCCACCCGCATGTACTCGATCCAGAACCGTCCCACCGTGTAGGCCGCGACGTAGAGCGCGAACGCCCGGCCGTGCCCCAGCTTGAAGCGGCGGTCCGCCCAGATCACCAGGAGGGCGACCCCGACGCACCACAGCGACTCGTACAGGAAGGTGGGGTGATAGGTCGCCAGATCGGGCGTGTCGACCGGCCGGTGCGCCGGGTCGATCTCCAGGGCCCACGGCAGATCGGTCGGCCGCCCGTACAGCTCCTGGTTGAACCAGTTGCCCCAGCGCCCCAGCGCCTGGGCCAGCACGATCCCCGGCGCCACGGCGTCCGCGTACGCGGGCAGCGGGATGCCGCGGCGGCGGCAGCCGATCCAGGCGCCGAGCGCGCCCAGCGCGATGGCACCCCAGATGCCCAGCCCGCCGTCCCAGATGCGGAAGGCGTCGACGGGGTTGCGGCCCTCGCCGAAGTAGAGCTGGTAGTCGGTGATGACGTGGTACAGCCGACCGCCGAGGAGGCCGAACGGAACGGCCCAGACGGCGATGTCGGCGACCGTGCCCGGCTGCCCGCCCCGAGCGACCCACCGGCGCCCGCCGAGCCAGACCGCGGCGAAGACGCCGAGGATGATGCAGAGCGCGTAGCCGCGCAGCGGGAGCGGCCCGAGGTGAATCTCACCGGCCGACGGACTGGGGATAAAGGCAAGGGTCTCCATGGCGCCCCTGACGGTACCGTGCCCGGCCGCACGCCGGACAATCAGCCCGCACAACGGCTGGATAACACCGCGGGGCGCCTGCCGGACCCCGCGGGCACGCCCAGGGCCGCACCCGCGGCCGCCGCCGGCCCGACCGGCGAAGGCACCCGCGGCCGCCACCGACCGGACCGGCGAAGGCACGCGCTGCCACCACCGGCCGCGATCAGGGGGGAGGTGCGCTAGCTCTTCCGCTCCACCAGGTTCCGCAGCCCGTCCGGGGTCAGCGGGTCCGAGGAGTCGCTGAAGACGTCCTTGCCGTTCAGCAGGACGGTGGGGGTGCCCTGGTGGCCGGACTTGCGGAAGTCCTCGTCGGAGCGCTTCACCCAGTCGTCGTGCCGGCCGCTGGTCACGCACGAGCGGAACTCGGGGTCGACCAGCCCCTCCACCTTGCCGGCCAGCTGGATCAGCCGCTCGGTGCGGGCGAAGGCGTCCTCCTGCTCGCGGGGCTGGTTGCGGTAGAGCACGTCGTGGTAGGGGCCGAACTTCCCCTTGTCGCGGGCGCAGGCCACCGCGTTGGCCGCTTCGTGCGAGCCCCGGCCGCCCATGTTGCCGTCGATGAGCGTCACCAGGTGGTACTCGGTCCTGAGCTTGCCCGCCCGCTCCAGGCTCTTGATGGTGTCCCGGAAGGAGTTCTCGAACTGGGCGCACGCCGGACAGCGGAAGTCCTCGTAGACCGTGAGCCGGGCCGGGGCGCCGCGCTCCCCCACGGTGACGGGCTTCGCCGACTGCGAGCCCTGGTCGTCGCCGCCCCGGGCGGCGACGGTGATCCCGACCCCGGCGGCGACGGCCAGCACCCCGGCGACCACCGCGCCCACCTTGAGCGAGCGCCACCGGCGCTCGGCTGCCCTGTCCCGCTCCCGCTCGGCCCGCAGGCGTTCGCGGGCCGAGCGCTTGCCGCCGTCATTGCTGTTCTGGCTCATCACGCCCGACCCAACGAGAGGGGCCGGTCGCCGACGAACGCGCTGCGCCCTTTTTCACCCGAAAGAGCCGTTCGGTGGGGCGGGGACAGGATGCCCCCGGCGGTCCTCCGGCTCCTCCCGCCTCCGGGAGGCGGGAGTACCGCCGGGGTGGGACCGAGGCCGGTGGCCGGGGGCCTGCCGAGAGCCGCCTCCCGGGGCCGGAGCCCCGGGAGGCGTGGCCTCCGGCACCCGGGGCGGCCCGCGTCTCAGCCGCGCCTCAGCGCCGGACGCCCTCCGCGAGGGCGGCGGCGAGCTGCCGCACCTCGTCCAGCCCGGCCGCCAGGGTGTCGGCCTCCAGCAGCCGCTTGACGAAAGCGGAGCCCACGATGACTCCGTCGGCGAACGCGGCGACCTCGGCCGCCTGCGCGGGGTTGGACACCCCGAGACCCACACAGACGGGCAGGTCGGTGGTGGAGCGGACCCGCTCGACCAGTTCGCGGGCCTCCTCGCCCACCGATTCCCGCGTCCCGGTGACTCCCATCAGCGAGGCGGCGTAGACGAAGCCGCTGCCCGCCGCGGTGATCCGGGCGAGGCGCGCGTCCTGGCTGCTGGGCGCGACGACGAAGACCGTGCCGAGCCCGGCGTGCTCGGCCGCCTTCCGCCATCCTTCGGACTCCTCGACCGGCAGGTCGGGCAGGATGCATCCGGCCCCGCCCGCCGCCGCCAGCTCCTCGGCGAAGCGCTCGGCGCCGTACCGGTCGACGGGGTTCCAGTACGTCATGACCAGCACCGGCTTCCCGGTCGCCGCGTGCGCCTCGCGGACCGTGCGCAGCACGTCGGCGATCCGCACCCCGCCCTCCAGCGCGATGGTGTCCGCGGTCTGGATGACGGGCCCGTCCATCACCGGGTCGCTGTGCGGCAGCCCCACCTCGACCACGTCGCAGCCGCTCTCCAGCAGCGCCGTGCAGGCGGCGATACCGCCGTCGACGGTGGGGAAGCCGGCCGGGAGGTAGCCGACGAGCGCGGCCCGGTTCTCGGCCCTGGCCTGTGCGAGCGTCTCGTCCAGCAGCCGGACGTTGCCGCCCGCTGCGCCGGAGTTGCCGGTGCTTCCCGGTCCGCCGGTGGCTCCCGTTTCCTCGGTGTGCCCGCTCATGCCCGCTCCCCTTCCGCGCCGTCCAGCAGGCCGAAGTACCGCGCGGCCGTGTCCATGTCCTTGTCGCCGCGACCCGAGAGGTTCACCAGGACGATTCCCTCGGGGCCCAGCTCCCTGCCCAGGTCCAGGGCGCCCGCCAGCGCGTGCGCGCTCTCGATGGCCGGGATGATGCCCTCGGTCTCGGAGAGCAGCCGCAGCGCCCGCATCGCCTGGTCGTCGGTGACCGGCCGGTACTCGCCCCGGCCGCTGTCCTTGAGATGGGCGTGCTCGGGGCCGATGCCCGGGTAGTCGAGCCCGGCCGAGATCGAGTAGGGCTCGGTGATCTGCCCCTCGTCGTCCTGCAGGACGTAGGAGCGCGAGCCGTGCAGGATGCCGGGCTCGCCCGCGGTCAGCGTGGCCGCGTGCTCGCCGGATTCGACGCCGTGCCCCGCCGCCTCGAAACCGACCAGTCGCACGCCGGTGTCCGGCAGGAAGGCGTGGAAGAGCCCGATCGCGTTGGAGCCGCCGCCCACGCAGGCGGCGACGGCGTCCGGCAGCCGTCCGGTGCGCTCCAGCACCTGCCGCCGCGCCTCGACGCCGATCACGCGGTGGAAGTCGCGCACGATCTGCGGGAAGGGGTGCGGTCCGGCGACCGTGCCGAAGAGGTAGTGGGTGCGGTCGACGTTGGCGACCCAGTCGCGGAACGCCTCGTTGATGGCGTCCTTGAGGGTGCGGCTGCCCGAGGTGACGGGGACGACCTCGGCGCCGAGCATCCGCATCCGGGCGACGTTCAGGGCCTGCCGCTCGGTGTCGATCTCGCCCATGTAGATGGTGCATTCGAGTCCGAAGAGGGCGCAGGCGGTGGCCGTGGCCACGCCGTGCTGGCCCGCGCCGGTCTCGGCGATGACCCGGGGCTTGCCCATCCGCTTGGTGAGCAGGGCCTGCCCCAGCACGTTGTTGATCTTGTGCGAGCCGGTGTGGTTGAGGTCCTCGCGCTTGAGGAGGATCCGGGCGCCGCCCGCGTGCTCGGCGAACCGCGTGACCTCGGTCAGCGCGCTGGGCCGGCCGGTGTAGTTGACCAGCAGGTCGTCGAGTTCGGCGGCGAAGGCGGGGTCCGCCTTCGCCTTCTCGTACTCCGCGGCCACCTCGTCGACGGCGGCGACCAGGGCCTCGGGGATGAACTTGCCGCCGAACGTGCCGAAGTAACCGGCGACGCTGGGGCTCTGACCCTCGGGATCGGGAATGAAGTAGTCGGACGGCATACCGAACGCTGCTCCTTGCGAGTGGGCTGATGTGACGGCTCCGGGCCCCGGCCTCTCCCCCGGGCTCCGGCCGACAGCCGGAGTCGCGCCCGCGCGGCGGCGGGCGGGCAGGGGCGCTCCCCTCAGCGGGGTGCGGGCGGGCAGGGGCGGGTCAGCGCCATCGGCGGCCGCGGATCACGCCCGGCTCGCACCCGATGTGGTACCGGACGGACCGGCCGCGCACCCGGCGCGCGGGCGCCCGGCACCCGCGCGGACGGCACCCGCGCGCCAGCGCGAGGGAGCACAGGGAGACCACAGCCGTCATCGCGCGTCAGTCCCTCCCGCCGTGGCGGAGCGCGGGGTGGGCACCCGCGGCCACCAGGTCGGAGACCGCGGTGCGCGGGTCCTTGCCCGTCACCAGCGACTCCCCCACCAGGACGGCGTCGGCCCCCTCGTTCGCGTACGCGATCAGGTCGTGCGGACCGCGGACTCCGGACTCGGCGATCTTGACGACGTGGTCGGGGATCTCGGGGGCGATCCGGGTGAAGTTGCCGCGGTCCACTTCCAGGGTCCTCAGGTTCCGCGCGTTGACGCCGACGATCTTCGCCCCGGCGGCCAGTGCCCGCTCGGCCTCGTCCTCGTCGTGCACCTCGACCAGCGGGGTGAGCCCGATGGACTCGGCGCGCTCGATCAGCGAGACCAGGGCCTCCTGCTCCAGCGCGGCGACGATCAGCAGCACCAGGTCGGCGCCGTGCGCGCGGGCCTCCCACAGCTGGTAGGAGGAGAAGACGAAGTCCTTGCGCAGCACGGGGATGTCGACGCGGGCCCGGACCGCCTCCAGGTCCGCCAGCGAGCCGCCGAACCGGCGGCGCTCGGTGAGGACGGAGATGACGGCGGCGCCGCCCGCCTCGTAGTCGGCGGCGAGCCCGGCCGGGTCGGCGATGGCCGCCAGCGCGCCCTTGGACGGGCTGGAGCGCTTCACCTCGCAGATCACCCGCACCCCGGCGGTGCTGTCGCCCTTGAGGGCCGCGAGCCCGTCCCTGGCCCGAGGTGCCCGGGCGACGCGCTCCTTGAGCTCCTCGAGGCTGACGCGCGCCTGCCGCTCGGCGAGGTCTTCCCGCACGCCTTCGATGATCTCGTCGAGCACACTCACCGAGCGGCCTCCTTGCTGGCTGGGGTTCGGGCTGGATACGGGTCGGCACCGCGCTGGCGGCGGAAAAGGTTCCGGGGCGCTCCTCGGAGGCGGAACAGGGGATGGTCGGGTGGGCCACTGTGATGGTATCCGCCCCGGCACGGAGGTCCCGCATCCGGTTGATCACAGTCCCATATAGCGGACAAATCACCGCCCCGGTGGGCGTGCGGACGCGGCTGCTCAGGGAGCCAGGCCGACTCCGAGGGGCGTGTTCCGGACAACCGTGAACGCGACCGCCAGCGCCCCGAGGGCCCACCAGTGCCAGGCCCGCAGCCGCACCGGGAAGGAGTAGCGGCGGCCCCGGACCGCGCCGACGGCCCAGTGCAGCCAGCCCAGCGCGAAGCCCGCGAAGAGCAGCACGGCGAGGACGTTCGCGCCCAGCGCGGTGCCCAGGTCGCCCTGGGTGACGGCGTGCGCGCTGCGCAGCCCGCCGCAGCCGGGGCAGTACAGGCCGGCGACGGTCAGGAAGGGGCAGGCCGGGTAGTGGCCGGGCTCGTTGGGGTCGACGACGGCCACAACGGCGAAGGCCGCGCCCACCGCGGCGAGACTGCCGAGGGGCACGGCCAGCCGCGGCACCGCTCCGGTGAGGCGGTGCCGGACGGTCGCGGCGTCCTGCCGGTCGTTCAGGAGTGCGCCTTGCCGGCGACCGGCCGGTGCGCCTGCTCGTGCGCCAGCTTGTGGGCCTGCGCCTGCTCGGCCGTCAGACCGGGGGACTTCGACTGGCCCATCCCCGCCGCCCGCATGATGCCGCCGATCACAGCGCCCGCCCCGATGACGACCAGCCCTGCGATCACACCGGCGGGCTGCGCCAGCACCGTGAAGGCGGAGGCGACGCAGAAGCCGACGAAGGCGGTGATCGAGCCGGTCCAGGCGGCCGGGGTGTGTCCGTGGCTGTGCGCCATGAATGCTCCTTGAGTCACAACATGAGGTGGGGCCACCCGGCCCGTTCGCCGCCCATTCTCCCCCTTCCGCGCCCGCGCGGGGGCACGGGGGTCGACCGTACGGCCGCGGCGGACCGCGCGCCGGTGCCGGACGCGGGCGCGGACGCCGCGGAGCCGCGGCTCAGGCGGTGCCGTGCGTGGGGTCCTCGCCGCGGTCCAGGGCCTTCCACAGGTCCTCGGGCCGGTCGGGGTCGACACGGCGCGTCCGGGCGGCGCGCTGCCGCAGCGGGGTGCGCTCGTAGCGGGCGCTGCCGGACATCGAGGGCCAGCCCGCGCCGTACCGCAGCGCCAGCAGCCCGGCGACCAGGAGCAGCGCGCCGCCTACCGCCGACACATACGGCCAGGCACTGACGTCCACGGCGCCGATGCCGCTGTCGGTCAGGCCGCTGGTCTTGGCGGCCTCGGCGGAGAGCGCACCGGTGTCATCGGCCCCCAGCAGCGCCGAGGCCAGGACGGCGGCGCCGCACAGCGTGAGCAGCCCGGAGACGATCCGACGGCCGGCGCGGCGTACGGCGAAGACGGCGACGAGCGCGGCGAGGCCGACCAGCGCCAGCGCGCTGGGCAGGCCGGTGACGTCGCCGCCCTCGGCACTGACCGGCACCTGGCCCTGGGCGAACTCGGCCGTTGAGGTGCTCCAGGTCTGGCCTGCGGAGATCAGCGCGAGGGCCGCACCCACCGCGCCGCACAGCAGGGCCGCCGCCAGCGCGGTGCGGGCCGCGCGGGAGCGCGACGTGCCCGGTCGTCCGGCGTCCGGGGCGGGCTCCGCTTCCGGTCGGGCGGGGTGCGGGCCCCCCTCGGTACCGTCCGGGTCCTGCGCGGGGGTCGAAGAAGTCACGCCTCCACGCTACCCCCGAGGCGTTCGGCCGTCCGGACCGCCCTCAGCACGGCCGCGGCCTTGTTGGCGCACTCGGTGTCCTCGGCCTCGGGGTCGGAGTCGGCGACGACTCCGGCGCCCGCCTGGACGTACGCGGTCCCGTCCCGCAGCAGTGCGGTGCGGATGGCGATGGCGGTGTCGGAGTCGCCCGCGAAGTCGAGATATCCGACACATCCGCCGTAGACACCGCGCCTGGTGGGCTCCAGCTCCTCGATGATCTGCAGCGCGCGTGGCTTGGGTGCCCCGGACAGCGTCCCGGCCGGGAAGCAGGAGGTGAGCGCGTCGAACGCGGTACGGTCCTGGGCCAGTTGCCCGGTGACGGTCGAGACGATGTGCATCACGTGGCTGTAGCGCTCGATCGACATGAAGTCGACCACCTCGACGCTGCCCGGTTCGCAGACCCGCCCCAGGTCGTTGCGGCCCAGGTCCACCAGCATCAGGTGCTCGGCCCGCTCCTTGGGGTCGGCCAGCAGCTCCTCGGCCAGCGCGGTGTCCTCGCCCGGGGTGGCACCCCGCGGCCGGGTCCCGGCGATGGGGTGCATCATCGCGCGGCCGTCCTCCACCTTGACCAGCGCCTCGGGGCTGGAGCCGACGATGTCGAAGCCCTCGAAGCGCAGCAGGTACATGTACGGGCTCGGGTTGGTGGCCCGCAGCACCCGGTAGACGTCCAGGGCGCTCGCCTCGCAGCGGGCCTCGAACCGCTGCGAGGGCACCACCTGGAACGCCTCCCCGCCGCGGATCCGCTCCTTGATGTCCTCGACCCAGCCCTGGTAGGTCGCCCCGCCCGACCGGGCCTCGACGGGCGGGAGTTCGGAGGCGGGCAGCGCCACCGGGTCGACGGGGGCGGGGCGTGCGAGGTCGGCGGCCATCGCGTCCAGCCGCCGCACGGCGTCCGCGTACGCCTCGTCGACGCCGGTGTCCAGGTCGTTGTGGTTGATCGCGTTGGCGATCAACAGCACCGTGCCGTCGCGGTGGTCGAGGACGGCCAGGTCGGAGGTGAGCAGCATCGTCAGTTCCGGCAGCCCGAGGTCGTCCGCGGTGCCGGGGTGGTGGCCGACCTTCTCCAGCCGCTGGACGATGTCGTAGCCGAGGTAGCCGACCATGCCTCCGGTGAACGGCGGCAGCTCGCCGCCCCGGTGCAGGTCGCGCGGGGTGTGCAGAGCCTCGACGGTCTCGCGGAGCGCGACGAGCGGGTCGCCGCCGGTGGGGACGCCGACCGGCGGGGTGCCCTGCCAGTGCGCTTCGCCGCCGCGCACGGTCAGCGCCGCGTCGCTGCGCACCCCGACGAAGGAGTACCGCGACCAGGTGCGGCCGTTCTCCGCGGACTCCAGCAGGAAGGTGCCGGGGCGTTCCGCGGCGAGTTTGCGGTACAGGGCGATGGGGGTGTCGCCGTCCGCCAGCAGGCGGCGGGTCACCGGGATGACCCGCCGGTTCTTGGCGAGCGTCCGGAAGGTTGCGAGGTCAGGCGCCGTCATGGCGCCTCACCCTACTGGTCCGGCGGCGGCACGGCGTCGAGGTCACCGGCCGCGGGGGCCGTGGGGCGTCGGTGCCGTCGGTGCCGGGTCGGCGGGCCACCGGTTCCGGGGCGGCGGACCGTCGGGCGTCACCGCTCCCGGGGCAGCAGCACGTCGGCGTCGAAGCAGGTGCGGCTGCCGGTGTGGCAGGCGGCCCCGGTCTGGTCGACCTGCACCAGCACGGTGTCCGCGTCGCAGTCCAACGCCACGGACTTGACCCGCTGCACATGCCCGGAGGTGTCGCCCTTGACCCAGTACTCGCCGCGGCTGCGGCTCCAGTACGTGGCGCGTCCGGTGGTGAGGGTGCGGTGCAGGGCCTCGTCGTCCATCCACCCCAGCATCAGCACCTCCCCGGTGTCGTACTGCTGGGCGACGGCGGGCAGCAGCCCGTCCGGGTTGCGCTTGAGCCGGGCGGCGACGGCGGGGTCGAGGGTGCTCTCCTGGGACATGGCTCCATTGTCCCGCACTGCGCGTACCGCTCGGCGCCGAGCGGGGCCGGGACCCCGCGTGCGGCGCGCGGCGGCACCCGGCAGCGCGCCGGACACGCCGCGCACACGCCCGGGCACCGACAGCTCCCCGTCCGCGCCCGCGCGCCGTACGCTTGCGGTATGTCGACCCATGCCAAGCGTGAACGTCTGCTGCTCGCCGATCTCTTGGAGGCCAACGGACCCGACGCGCCCACCCTGTGCGAGGGGTGGCGCACCCGGGACCTGGCCGCGCACGTCGTCGTGCGCGAACGCCGCGGGGACGCGGCCGGCGGCCTGCTGATCAAGCAGCTCGCGCCCCGACTGGAGCGGGTGCAGGCCGAGTTCACCGCCAAACCGTACGACGAGCTGATCCACCTCATCCGCACCGGGCCGCCCCGGATGTCGCCCTTCGCGCTGAAGCAGGTGGACGAGGCGGCCAACACGGTCGAGTTCTTCATCCACGGCGAGGACGTACGGCGTGCGCAGCCCGACTGGGCCCGGCGCGAGCTGGACCCCGTCTTCGAGGACGCGCTGTGGCGCCGGCTGGAGACGGCCGCCCGGATGTACGGGCGCAAGGCGCCGGTCGGCCTGGTGCTGCGCCGCCCCGACGGCCAGACGGCGGTCGCCCGGCGCGGCACCCCGGTCGTGACCGCCGTCGGCGCCCCCTCGGAGCTGCTGCTGTTCGTCTCCGGCCGCACCGAGCAGGCGGACGTGGAACTGGACGGCGACAAGGAGGCGCTCGCCCGCCTCGCCGAGGCCGGCCTCGGTATGTAGCCGGTGGCGCGCCGGTAAGGCCCTGCGAACACTCCGGCGACCGGAACCCTCCGGCCCGGCCCGCCGCGCCTGCGTCCGCGTGGGACGCCGTCCCGGAGCCGAACCGAGCAGCGCACCGGTGTGCGCCCCTGGTCCGCGCCGGGCGCCGCCCCCAAGGCGGGGCAGGGGCGGGTACGGGGACGGCTCAGGGTGTTCCCGGATGGAGCGCGGGAACGGCGCCGCGAGGGTGGAGTCATGACCTTCTCGCCGCTCTCCCGCAACCGCGCCTACCCCGCCGTCCCTCCCACCGGCCGTCCCGCCGGCCGCCCCTCCCGCCGGAACCTGCTCGCCGGGGTGGCCTCCGGTGCGGCGCTGGCCGCCGTCGGCACCCCGGTACCGGTGGCCGCCGCGGACACCCCGAAGGCCGGCCCCCGGGACGCGGGCGGCGGCCGGAGGCTCCCGCCGCCCGACGCCCGCGCGCTGCGGGCCGCCCTGGACGACCTGGCGCACCCGCGCGCCTCCGGGGCGCAGTTGCGGGTCAGCGGCTCGGCCGGGCGGTGGTACGGCACCTCGGGGGTCTCGGACCCGTCGACCGGGCGGCCGGTCGGGCTCAACGACAAGGTGCGCGCGGGCAGCGTCACCAAGGCGTTCGTGGCCACCGCGGCGCTGCAGCTCGCCGACGAGGGGCGGCTGCGCCTGGCGGCACCCGTCCGGCACTACCTGCCCGACCTGCTGCCGGAGCGCTTCGGCGGCATCACCGTGGCACAGCTCCTCGACCACACCAGCGGCCTGCCCGACCACGTCGGACTGCCCGATCTGAGCACGGCGGAGGCCGTGCTGCGGCACCGCTTCGACCGGTGGACCCCGCAGCGGATCGTGGCGACCGCCACCGGCGGCGAACCGAAGTTCCGGCCGGGCACCAGGCAGGAGTACCGCGGCGTCAACTACGTACTGGCGGCGCTGGTCATCGAGCAGGTGACGGGACGTCCGTACGGGATCGAGCTGCGCGACCGGCTGCTGCGGCCGCTGCGGCTGGGGCACACCTCCTTCCCCTCGGCGGAGGGCTACCCGCGGCGGATCCGCGGCCCGCACATGCACGGCTGCCTGGAGAGGGAGGACGGCACACTCGCGGACGTCACCGAGTTCGACATGTCCGCCTCGTACGCGGACGGCGAGATCGTGACCAGCACCGGCGATCTGCACCGCTTCCTGTCCGCGCTGTTCTCCGGAGCGCTGCTGCCGCAGCGGCAGTTGCGCAGGATGTTCACGCTGCCGCCGAAGCATGTGCGGATGCTCGACGGGAGTCCGGCGCGCTACAGCACCGGGCTGCAGACGGTCACCGTCGAGGGAGTGGAGCTGTGGGGCAAGACGGGCGAGCACGACGGCTATGCGACCGGCATGTTCGCCACCCGTGACCAGCAGCGGCGGCTGGTGTGGACGTTCACCCCGGTCGAGCCGGGCGCGGACCCCTCGCCGATGAGCCGGCGGATCGCCGAGGCGGCCACGGCCCGGCGCTAGGGCCGGCTGTCGGGGCCGGGGCCGCCGTCTTCGAGGGCGACCCGTTCGGTCAGGATCCGCTGGAGTTCCCGGGCCGCGCGGGTCGGGGAGACGTCGCCGCGGTGCGCGACCGCGACGGTGCGGTGCAGCCCGGGCGGTGCGAAGCGGGTGACCCGCAGGCCGGAGCGGGCCGCGACCATCCGGGGGACGACGGCCACTCCGAGGCCCGCGCGGACGAAGCCGAGCACGGCGTCCATCTCACCGCCCTCCACGCCGAAGACGGGTTCGAAGCCCGCGTCCCGGCAGGCGGCCACGGTCAGCTCCCGCAGGTCGTAGCCGCGCCGGAACATCGCCAGCGGACGGCCGCACAGGTCCTCGACGCGGATGCGGTCGCGGCGCGGGAGCGGGGGCGAGTCCGGGGCCGCGACGACGACCAGTTCCTCGCGCAGCAGCTCGGCCGCGGCCAGCACCGGCCCCTGGCCGGGCAGCGGCGTGATGATCAGCGCCAGGTCCAGCTCCCCCGCGGCCAGCGCCCGCACCAGGTCCTGGGAGCCGTCCTCGTGGACCATCAGCTCCACACCGGGGTAGCGGTCGTGGAAGGCGCGCAGCACGTCCGGTACGAGTCCGGCGCACAGGCTCGGCGGTGCCCCCAGCCGGATCCGCCCGCGGCGCAGCTGCGCGACCTCCTGCACCTCGCGGCGGGCCGTCTCGGTGTCGGCCAGGATCCGCCGGGCCAGCGGCAGCAGGGCCTCGCCCGCGTCGGTGAGCGAGATGTGCCCCCGCGCCCGGTGGAAGAGCTCGGCGCCCAGCTCCCGTTCCAGGGAGCGGATCTGTTGGGAGAGGGAGGGCTGGGCGACGTGCTCGCGCTGCGCCGCCCGGGTGAAGTGACGGGTGTCGGCGACGGCGACGACGTAGCGGAGCTGCTGGAGCTGCATACGGCAAGCATACGGCGCCACGATAGGCACACCCTATCGTCCGCAGCTGTTCTATGTCTTGGACTGATACCGAAAGCCATACCTACCGTGCATGGCCATGGCGACGGATATCCGCACCCCCACTCCGCAGCGGCCCCGGACCGGCTCGGCGGCCCCGCCGGGCCCGGGCCCCCGGCGGGGCCGGCTGCGCACCCTGTGGGGGTCGACGATCGGCAAGAAGGCGGTGATGGCGGTCACCGGACTGCTGATGCTGGCCTATCTGCTCGTCCACATGTTCGCGAACCTGAAGGTCTTCTTCGGCCCCGAGGACATGAACGGCTACGCGCACTGGCTGCGCACCCTGGGTGAACCGCTGCTGCGGCACGGCTGGTTCCTGTGGATCGCACGGGCCGTCCTGCTGGCGGCCGTCGTTCTGCACGGAGTGAGCGCGTACCAGCTCAGCCGGCGCGACCTCGCCGCCCGGCCGGTCGGGTACCGGCACCGCAGGCGCGGCAGCAGCTACGCGACGCGGACCATGCGCTGGGGCGGGATCATCCTGGCGCTGTTCCTCGTCTGGCACGTGCTCGACCTGACGACCGGCACCGTCAATCCGCGCGGCCAGGAAGGCCACCCGTACGAGAACATCGTGGCCGGGTTCCGCACCTGGTACGCGAACGTCATCTACCTCGTCGCCATGCTCGCCGTCGGGCTGCACATCCGGCACGGCTTCTGGAGCGCGGCGCAGACCCTCGGGGTGACCCGGCCCGGCACCGGGCGCCTGCTCAAAGCCGGAGCAACCGTGCTCGCGGCGGCCATCACCGCCGGATTCGTCTCCGTACCCATCGGCGTCATGACCGGAGTGGTGAACTGACATGAGCACCCCCAGTACCCCCTACCAGGACTACCGGACCGGGGAACCGGCCGTCGACACCAAGGCGCCCGACGGGCCGGTGGCCGAGCGGTGGAACCGGCGGCGCTTCGAGGCGAAGCTCGTCAACCCGGCCAACCGCCGCAAGCACACCGTCATCGTCGTCGGCACCGGCCTGGCGGGCGGCTCGGCCGGCGCGACCCTGGCCGAGGCGGGCTACCGCGTCGTGCAGTTCTGCTACCAGGACTCCCCGCGCCGCGCCCACTCCGTCGCCGCGCAGGGCGGCATCAACGCGGCGAAGAACTACCGCAACGACGGCGACTCGGTGCAGCGCCTCTTCTACGACACCGTCAAGGGCGGCGACTTCCGCTCCCGCGAGTCGAACGTGTACCGGCTGGCGGAGATCTCCGCCGAGATCATCGACCAGTGCGTCGCCCAGGGCGTCCCGTTCGCGCGCGAGTACGGCGGACTGCTGGACACCCGCTCCTTCGGCGGCGTCCAGGTCTCCCGCACCTTCTACGCCCGCGGCCAGACCGGGCAGCAACTGCTGCTCGGCGCCTACCAGGCACTCTCCCGGCAGATCGCCCTCGGCGCCGTCGAGATGCACCCGCGCACCGAGATGCTGGACCTGATCGTCATCGACGGCCGGGCCCGCGGCATCGTCGCCCGCGACCTGCTGACCGGGCGGATCGAGAGCCACTTCGCCGACGCGGTGGTGCTGGCCACCGGCGGCTACGGCAACGTCTTCCACCTGTCCACCAACGCGAAGAACTCCAACGCGACCGCCGTCTGGCGCGCCCACCGCAGGGGCGCCCACTTCGCCAACCCCTGCTTCACCCAGATCCACCCCACCTGCATCCCGCGCTCCGGCGACCACCAGTCCAAACTCACCCTGATGAGCGAGTCGCTGCGCAACGACGGCCGCATCTGGGTGCCCGCGGAACCCGGCGACGACCGCGCCCCGCAGGACATCCCCGAGCACGAGCGGGACTACTACCTGGAGCGGCTCTACCCCTCCTTCGGCAACCTCGTCCCCCGCGACATCGCCTCCCGCGCCGCGAAGAACGTCTGCGACGAGGGCCGCGGCGTGGGCCCCGGCGGCCACGGACACAGGGGCGGAGCCGAAGGCTCCTCGGTTGAGGGCGGTGGCGGGCGACGGGAGGGCGTGTACCTCGACTTCGCCGACACGCTCGCCAGGATGGGCCGGAAGGCCGTCGAGGAGCGGTACGGCAACCTCTTCGAGATGTACGCGCGGATCACCGCCGAGGACCCCTACACCCGCCCGATGCGCATCTACCCGGCCATCCACTACACGATGGGCGGACTGTGGGTGGACTACGACCTGATGACCACCGTGCCGGGCCTCTTCGCCATCGGCGAGGCCAACTTCTCCGACCACGGCGCCAACCGGCTCGGCGCCTCCGCGCTGATGCAGGGCCTGGCCGACGGCTACTTCGTCCTCCCCGTCACGCTCGGCGACTACCTGGCCCGCACCCCGCACCAGCCCGCCGACCCGGACCATCCGGCCGTGCACGAGGCGGTCCGCGCGGTCTCCGACCGGCTGGACGCGCTGCTGTCCGCGGACGGCGACCGCTCGTCCGAGTCCTTCCACCGCGAACTGGGCGCCCTCCTGTGGGACGAGTGCGGCATGTCCCGCACCGAGGAGGGGCTGCGCAAGGCGCTGGAGCGGATCCCCGAACTCCGCGCCGAGTTCTGGCGGCGGGTGCGGGTGCCCGGCAGCGGCGCCGCGCTCAACCAGTCGCTGGAGCAGGCCAACCGGGTCGCCGACCACCTGGAGCTGGCCGAACTGATGTGCCTGGACGCGCTGCACCGCGCCGAGTCCTGCGGCGGCCACTTCCGCGAGGAGCACCGCACGGCGGACGGCGAGGCGGCCCGCGAGGACGAGACGTTCTGCTACGCCGCCGCCTGGGAGTTCACCGGCACCGGCACGGCCCCCGTGCTGCACAAGGAAGCCCTGCACTTCGAGCACGTACACCCCACCCAGCGGAGCTACACATGAACCTCACCCTCCGGATCTGGCGGCAGCCGGACGCCGAGTCGCCCGGCGAGATGCGCACGTACGAGGTCGAGGACATCTCCCCCGACATGTCCTTCCTGGAGATGCTCGACACCCTCAACGAGACACTGCTGACCCGCGGCGAGGAACCCGTCGCCTTCGACCACGACTGCCGCGAGGGCATCTGCGGCGCCTGCGGCATGGTCATCAACGGAGCCGCCCACGGCCCCGAACGCACCACCACCTGCCAGCTGCACATGCGGCACTTCGCCGACGGCGACACCGTCGACATCGAACCCTGGCGCGCCGCGGCCTTCCCCGTCGTACGGGACCTGGTCGTCGACCGGTCCGCGTTCGACCGGGTGATCGGCGCGGGCGGCTACATCACCGCACCCACCGGCGCGGCGCCCGAGGCCCACGCGACGGCGGTGCCCAAGCCCGCCGCCGACGCGGCGTTCACCCACGCCGAGTGCATCGGCTGCGGCGCCTGCGTGGCCGCCTGCCCGAACGGGTCGGCCATGCTGTTCACCTCCGCCAAGGTCAACCACCTCGCCGCGCTGCCGCAGGGGGCGCCCGAGCGGGAGACCCGGGTGCTCGACATGGTCGCGCAGATGGACGCCGAGGGCTTCGGCGGCTGCACCCTGACCGGCGAATGCGCCACGGCCTGCCCCAAGGGCATCCCGATGCCGTCCATCGCCGCGATGAACCGGGAGTATTTGCGCGCGACGGCGAAGAGGTAGCCCGCGGGGGCGCCGCGGCGGGCGGTGCCGGGCGCCTCGGGTCGCCGGGCCGGGCGGTCGGGTGCCGGGGCCGGGCGCCCTCGCCGATGCCGGGAACGGTGCCCGCGCGGATGCCGGGCCCGGCGCCCGCGCGGATGCCGGGGAGCCGGGCGGATGCCGGGGAGCCGGGCGGATGCCGGGGAGCCGGGCGGCCCGCCGCACCCTCTACAGTGACCCGATGTCCCCCAACCGGCTCCTCGACCAGCGCCCCACCCTGCCCGAACTGGCCCGGCAGGCCCTCTCGTCCGTCCAGCGCGGCTACGACCTGCTGGCCCCGAAGTTCGACCACACCGCCTACCGGACACCGGAGAAGGTGCTGGATACGACTGCCCGGGCCCTCGGTGGCCACGGTCCCTTCGCCGACGGGCTCGACCTGTGCTGCGGCACCGGTGCCGGCCTGCGGGTGCTGGAGGAGGTGTGCACCGGCCGCGCGGTGGGCGCCGACTTCAGCACGGGCATGCTGGCGGAGGCCAGGTTCGCGTACGCGACCGCCGCGCACCCCGCCCCGCACTGGGTGCGGGGCGACGCACAGGCGCTGCCGTTCCGTGACGGCACCTTCGATCTGGTGGCCAGCTTCGGCGCGTTCGGCCACTTCCTGCCCGCCGAGCGCCCGCACCTGTTCGGCCAGGTGCACCGCGTGCTGCGGGAAGGCGGCACCTTCGCGTTCCCGATGGCGGCGCCGCCGCGCCCCGGAACCGCCGCGTACTGGTCCCTGCTCGGGTTCGACGCGGCGATGCGGGTGCGCAACACCGTGTGGCGGCCGCCCTTCGTCATGTACTACCGCACCTGGCCGCTGGGCGACGTCCGGCGGGACCTGGCCGCGGCGGGCTTCGACGTGACGCTGGAGCCGCTCGCCGAACTGGGCCGCCGCGACGACGGCTCCCCGCGCTGCCGGCTGGTCCTCGCCAGGAAGCGCTGAGCGCCTACCCGCGCCGCTTCGGCCTGCGCAGCAGCATGCCGCCGATCCCGACCAGCGCCGGGAAGCCACCCTTGGGCATCGCCGCAGCCCCCAGCGCACCGACGCCGGCCAGCACAGCGCCCGCGGCACGCTGTGCGGCGACATCGCCGTGCTCCTCCGCCGAGCGGAGCAACCGGCCGCCCATCCACAGGGCCGGCGCGGCGGCCAGGAACCAGAAGGCCGCCGCCCGGTCACCGCGCTCGGGCACGGAGTTGACCACACCCTCGCGTGCGAACTGTGCCAATACGTCGCGGTAGAGCACGACGCCGATCGCCCCGTGCCCCAGCGCGGTGGCCTGGAGGCACCATCCTGCTGACCGTCGCTTCATGCGCCGATCGTAGCCACCGGAGCACCGGAGTTGAACGGGACGCCCCGCCCGCCCCCACGTACGCGTGTTTGACTGGCCGCATGCAAACGAAGATCGACAACCCGTGGGGTATCAGCGTCTACGGTGCCGCGAGTGTGAACGCCACGCCCGACCTGGTGCGGCTGCGGATCGCCGTGGACCGCACCGAGCAGACGGCAGCGGCGGCGTTCGGCTCGGCACGTGAGGGGGTGGCGGCGCTGCGGCGGACCTTCCGGGAACACGGCGTTCCGGACGCGGCGGTCTCGTCGTCGCAACTGGGGCTGCGCACCGAGTGGGAGGGGTACAACGCGAACCGGAAGTTCTTGGGGTACCGCTGCCAGGCCGACTTCTCGGTGACGCTGACGGAGATGGACGCGTTGGAGCCGCTGCTGGTGGCTGCCGTGGAGGCGGGCGCCAATCGGGTGGACGGGGTGGACTTCGACGTCCGGGACAAGCCGGGACTGCGCGCCCGTGCCCGTACGGAGGCGGTGACCGCCGCGCGCCGCAAGGCCGAGCTCTACGCGGAGGCGGCCGGAGTCTCGCTCGGCGCGGTGGTGCACATAGAGGACGTCGATCCCGAAGGCCCCCTCGCCTCGCGGTACCGCAGTCACGCCGTCGACGCGGCACCCGGCGAGGGGGACCTGTCGCCGGGCCAGATCACCGTCCAGGGCGCCGTCCTGCTGGGCTTCGCCCTGACGTGAGCCGGGGCGGCCGGGGGCCCGCGGAACCGGCATGTTGTCCGCACGCCCTCTGCTGGAGATCCGTCGCTTCATGTCCGCACCCCGCGTACATCGGGGGGCTGCTTCCGGCCGTGGTCCGGGTGCCGCCGCAGCAGTACGGCGCAGTCGGTGGCCCGGCTGAAGTCCCCCGCCCTGCGGGCGGCGTCCCGCACGCGTTCCAGGCGGGCGCACTCCGCGCAATCCTTCGCAGCGTCAACTGTCATGGTGCCGCCCCCTCCTCTGCGTGGCGCCCAGCTCGACGCAGCCTTCTGCGGGCTTCCCGGTGCGCTGCCTCCAGTCGCCGCGCCAGCGGGCATGACCGCTCCTCCGTGCAGGACCGGCACTCCTGGCGGTGCATGGCGGAGGCTGCCTGGAGTTGCGCGATGTCGGCCCAGCGGGGAGAGGCGGAGACCTCGGCACTCGGCGGACCGTCGCCCGCGGGGACTGGCGCGCCGGCCGCCGGCTGACGTGCTCCGCCGGTCGCATCCGTCCGGCCGGTCACGCCTGCGACCTCCGCCGCAGCCCGGCCGCGACGTCCCGCAGCAGTTCCGGGGTCGGCTCCGCGAATCCGGTGCGCGGCACCCACTCGGGTACGAGTCGCCAGAAGGCTCCGGCCTCCATGAACGCGGTGAGTTCCGCCGCGGCTTCCGGCCGGTCCGGACCTGGGCCCGCCGTGTCGTCGTTTCCGGACACGATCCACTCCTCTCCGTAGTTCGGTGACTACCAAGGGGATTCAGCGTGGCCGCGAGCGGGGAGGCATTCAACGTGTCAGACCGGAACGAAAGGTCGGTGACAGCCCGTTGAACCGCAAAGAGTTGGATCCGGACAGCTCTCCCCAAGCGGCGTTCGGAGCGCGGCTGCGCAGCATGCGGGAGGCGCGCGGCTGGAAGCAGGAGGAGCTGGGAGACCGGACGGGATATTCCAGTACGCATGTGTCAGCCGTCGAAACCGGTCGCAAGATGCCGACCTTGCGCTTCTCGCGCAGTGCGGACCTCGCCTTCGGCATCGCGGACACCACGGACACGTTCGAGCAGCAGCACCGCGAGATCCGGCACGGCAGCCTGCTGGAGGGCTTCCCCCAGTACGTGGAGTGCGAGGTGCGGGCGGCGGAGATCCGCGCGTTCGAGATCGGGATCATCCCCGGGCTGCTCCAGACCCGGGAGTACGCGACGGTGCTGGCCGAGAGCGCGGTGAACCGGGGGGCGATCACCACCGACCAGGCCGAGGAGCGGATCGCTCTGATCGCGGAGCGGCAGGCCGCACTCGCGCGTACGCCTCCACCGCTGATCTCCGTCGTGCTGGACGAGAGCTGTATCCGCCGGCCGATCGGCGCACCAGGCGTCATGGAGGCGCAGTTGGACCGCGTCGTCGAGTTCGCCGAGCGGCCGAACACCCTGCTCCAGGTCGCCCCGTTCACCATGGGAACCCGACGGACCTTCGACCTGCCGCTCTATATCCTGACGATGGCCGACCGCTCGCTGCTGTCGTACGCCGAGTCCGCGCAGCGGGGCCATCTGGAGCGGGACAACCGGTTCGTGCTGCCCATGCTGACGGCCTACCATCAACTACAGGCCGCAGCACCCTCCCAGACGGAATCCGTCGCCATGATCGATCAGTTACGAAAGGGCTCGCCGTGACGACCGAAACCCCTCGCTGGCTCACGTCCTCCTACAGCAACAACGGTGGCGCCTGCGTGGAGGTCGCCGCCAACCTCGCCGCCAGCCACGGCACCGTCCCCGTCCGGGACTCCAAGAACCCCGCGGGTCCGGTTCTGGACCTGACCACCGAGGCGTTCTCCACCTTCGTGACGGGCATCAAGAGCGGAGACCTCGGCACCGCCTGACCGACGGGGCGGGTACCGGTTCGGAGACGCCCCCGTCGCGCTCACCGACGGAACCCCGACACGGGCCAAGATTCGGGGGCGTCACAGGATCTCCGCGCCGAAGAGATCGGCAAGCTCCTCCGCGTCGTCCCCAGCCCGCGTGCGCCAGGCCCGGAGAGCTGGCGCCGCGTCGCGCAGTTGCTGGGCTCTGAGCACGTACTCGACATAGCCCGAGAGGTCGCCGCCCGAGGCGGCTCGTGCGTGGGCGAGGACATCGGCAGGCAGGCTGACGGTGATGCGCGTACGGAGGCTCATAGGCCTGTGAGCGTACTTCTGTATGACGCCGTGACGCATGGAACCGCCGCCGTGCCCCGGACCGGCGCCCCCGTCCGGGCACGGCGGCCCCACCGGCCAGGTGTCAGCGCACGGGGTGGCCCGCGTCGCGCAGGGTCTGCTTGACCTCGCCGATCCGCAGGTCGCCGAAGTGGAAGACGGAGGCGGCCAGTACGGCGTCGGCACCGGCGCCGATGGCGGGCGGGAAGTGGTCGAGCCGTCCGGCGCCGCCGGAGGCGATCACGGGGATGGTGACGTGCTTGCGGACGGCGGCGATCATCTCGGTGTCGTAGCCGTCCTTGGTGCCGTCCGCGTCCATCGAGTTGAGCAGGATCTCCCCGGCGCCCAGTTCGGCCGCCCGGTGGGCCCATTCGACGGCGTCGACGTCGGCGCCGCGGCGGCCGCCGTGCGTGGTGACCTCGAAGCCCTCGCCTCCGGCGCGGCGGCGCGCGTCCACGGAGAGCACCAGGACCTGGCTGCCGAACCGCTCGGCGATCTCGCGGATCAGCTCCGGGCGGGCGAGGGCCGCGGTGTTGACGCCGACCTTGTCGGCCCCGGCCCGCAGCAGCTTGTCCACGTCCTCCGGGGTGCGCACCCCGCCGCCGACCGTGAGCGGGATGAAGACCTGCTCGGCGGTGCGGCGCACCACGTCGTAGGTGGTCTCGCGGTCGCCGGAGGAGGCGGTGATGTCCAGGAAGGTCAGCTCGTCGGCGCCCTCGGCGTCGTAGACCTTGGCCATCTCGACCGGGTCGCCGGCGTCGCGCAGGTTCTGGAAGTTGACGCCCTTGACGACCCGGCCGGCGTCCACGTCCAGGCAGGGGATGACTCGGACCGCGAGGGTCATGCTCCGTGTGCTCCTTGTGCTCCGGGGGCTCCGGGGGCTCCGGGTGCTCCTGGGGTCTCTTGCGGGTCCCGGTACGCCTCGACCTCCACCTCGACCACCAGACTCGGGTCGGCGAAACCGGACACGATGACCATGGAGGAGACGGGCCGGACCTCGCCGAACAGCTCCTTGTGCGCGCGTCCCACCTCCTCGACGTCCCGCGCGTGCGTCAGATACATCCGGGTGCGCACCACGCTGTCGGCGCCCAGGCCGAGGGACTTGAGGGCGTCCAGCGCCACCCCGAAGGCGGTGACGGTCTGGTCGTAGGGGCCGCCCTCGGCGATCACGCCGTCCACCACGGAGGTGCAGCCGGCCACCAGTACCAGGCCGTTGGGCAGTTCGACGGCGCGCGCGTAGCCGAACGGCTCCTCCCAGGGGGCACCGGACCCGATCCGCCGTATCGAAGCCATCAGGAAACCGCCTCCAACGCCTCTTCCAGGGTGAACGCCTTGGCGTAGAGGGCCTTCCCCACGATCGCACCCTCGACGCCCTCGGGTACCAGCTTCGCGAGGGCCCGCAGGTCGTCGAGCGAGGAGACGCCGCCGCTGGCGACCACGGGCCGGTCGGTGGCGGCGCACACCGTGTGCAGCAGCTCCAGGTTGGGGCCCTTGAGGGTGCCGTCCTTGGCGATGTCGGTGACGACGTAGCGGGCGCAGCCCTCGGAGTCGAGGCGGGCCAGCGTCTCGTAGAGGTCACCGCCGTCGCGGGTCCAGCCCCGGCCGCGCAGCGTGGTGCCGCGCACGTCGAGGCCGACGGCGATCCGGTCGCCGTACTCGGCGATGACCCCGGCGACCCACTCGGGGGCCTCCAGCGCCGCCGTGCCCAGGTTGACGCGGCGGCAGCCGGTGGCCAGCGCCGCCGCCAGCGAGGCGTCGTCGCGGATGCCGCCGGACAGCTCGACCTTGATCTCCATGGACTGCGCGACCTCGGCGATCCGCTCCCGGTTGTCGCCGGTGCCGAAGGCGGCATCCAGGTCGACCAGGTGCAGCCACTCGGCTCCGGCGCGCTGCCAGGCCAGCGCCGCCTCCAGTGGGTCGCCGTAGGAGGTCTCGGAGCCGGACTCGCCGTGCACCAGGCGGACGGCCTGCCCGTCCCGGACGTCGACGGCGGGCAGCAGTTCCAGCCGGTTGCTCGCCACGTTCACGGCTTCCTCGCTCTTTCGGCTCACAGGGACTCGATCCAGTTCTTCAGTAGCTGTGCTCCGGCGTCGCCGGACTTCTCGGGGTGGAACTGGGTGGCCCACAACGGGCCGTTCTCCACGGCAGAGACGAACCGGTCGGCGTGCGCGGTCCAGCTCACCACCGGGGGCTTGAGAGCCGGGTTGGCGGTCTCCAGTTCCCAGTCGTGCACGGCGTAGGAGTGGACGAAGTAGTACCGCTCGTCGGCGGGCAGCCCGGCGAACAGCCGCGAGTCGGCGGGCGCCTCGACGGTGTTCCAGCCCATGTGCGGGACCGGGTGCGCGGCGTCGTTGGCGAGCGGGCCGACGGTGCCGGGCCACTCGTCCAGGCCCTCGGCCTCCCGGCCGTGCTCGATCCCGCGGGAGAAGAGGATCTGCATACCGACGCAGATCCCCATGACGGGCCGTCCGCCCGCCAGCCGGCGCCCGATGACCCAGTGGCCGCGCGCCCGGACCAGCCCCTCCATGCAGGCGGCGAAGGCGCCCACGCCGGGCACCAGCAGGCCGTCGGCGGCCATCGCCTTGTCGTAGTCGCCGGTGATCTCGACGTCGGCACCGGCCCGCTCCAGGGCGCGCTCCGCGGAGCGCACGTTGCCGAAGCCGTAGTCGAAGACCACGACGCTCTTCCTGCCGTTCACCGCGCTCATCGTCATGCCCACCAGTCCACTCGCAGGATCCCCGCCGCCAGGCACATCACCGAGGCCACGGCGAGCAACACGATCACCCCTTTGGGGAGCTGCTGCTTCCAGAACGAGATCGCCCCGCCGGCCAGGAACAGCCCGACGAAGATCAGCAGCGCCGCGAGGCCGGTCACAGAGCACCCTTCGTGGACGGGATGCCGGTCTGCCGCGGGTCGCGTTCGCTCGCGTAGCGCAGAGCCCGGGCCAGCGCCTTGAACTGGCACTCCACGATGTGGTGCGCGTTGCGTCCGTAGGGCACGTGGACGTGCAGCGCGATCTGCGCCTGGGCGACGAAGGACTCCAGGATGTGGCGGGTCATCGTGGTGTCGTAGCTGCCGATCATCGGCGCCATGCCCTCGGGCTCGGTGTGCACGAGGTAGGGGCGACCGGACAGGTCGACGGTCACCTGGGCGAGCGACTCGTCCAGCGGCACCGAGGCGTTCGCGAACCGCACGATGCCGCGCTTGTCGCCGAGCGCCTGCTTGAAGGCCGCCCCCAGCGCCAGCGAGGTGTCCTCGATGGTGTGGTGGCTGTCGATGTGCAGATCGCCCTCGGTCTTGACGGTGAGGTCGAACAGGCCGTGCCGGCCGAGCTGGTCGAGCATGTGGTCGTAGAAGCCCACCCCGGTGGAGACGTCCACCTCGCCGGTGCCGTCGAGGTCGATCTCCACCACGACAGAGGTCTCCTTGGTGGTGCGCTCCACCCGGCCCTTGCGCGTCATCAGTCGCTCTTCTCCTTCAGTTCCTTCAGCACGGCTCGCACCGCGTCGAGGAATGCGTCGTTCTCCTCCGGCGTGCCCGCCGTGACCCGCAGTCGGCCGGGGACGCCGTTGTCCCGGACCAGTACGCCGTGCTCCAGCAGCGCCTTCCACACGGCGTGCGACCCGGCCGCGCCGTCGAAGCGGCCGAACTGCACGAAGTTGGCGTCCGAGTCGGTGACCTCGCAGCCGAGGGCGCGCAGCTCGCTCACCAGCCGGTCGCGCTCGGCCTTCAGCCGCGCGACGTAGCCCAGCAGGGTGTCGGTGTGCTCCAGCGCGGCCAGCGCCGTGGCCTGGGTGACGGCCGACAGGTGGTAGGGCAGCCGCACCAGTTGCACGGCGTCCACCACGGCGGGCGCGGCGGCCAGATAGCCCAGCCGCAGCCCGGCGGCGCCGAACGCCTTGGACATGGTCCGCGAGAGCACCAGCCGCGGCCGGCCCTCGATCAGCGGAAGCAGCGAGGGGTGGTGCGAGAACTCGCCGTATGCCTCGTCCACCACGACCAGCGCCCCGTGCTCGGGGCGGGCCGCCTGCGCGGCGTCGTGCAGGGCCAGCACCGTCTCCTCCGAGACGGCGGTGCCGGTGGGGTTGTTGGGCGAGCAGACGAAGACGACGTCGGGCCGGTGCTCGGCGATGGCGTGGACGGCGGCCTCGGTGTCGATGGTGAAGTCGCCGTCGCGGGGGCCGGACAGCCAGCCGGTGCCGGTGCCGCGGGCGAGCAGCGCGTGCATCGAGTACGACGGCTCGAAGCCCAGCGCCGTCCGGCCCGGTCCGCCGAACGCCTGGAGGAGCTGCTGGAGCACCTCGTTGGAGCCGTTGGCCGCCCACACCTGCCGGTGGTCGACGGAGTGCCCGGCGGTGCGGGAGAGGTAGTCGGCCAGCCGGGTGCGCAGCTCGACCGCGTCCCGGTCCGGGTAGCGGTTGAGGTGCCGCGCGGCCTCGGTGACCCGCTCGGCGATCCGCGCCACGAGCGCGTCGGGCAGCGGGTAGGGGTTCTCGTTGGTGTTCAGCCGGACGGGTACGTCGAGCTGGGGCGCGCCGTAGGGGGACTTGCCGCGCAGCTCGTCCCGGATGGGGAGGTCGTCAATGCCGGTCACGGGGCCTCGGGCACCTTCCAGTCGAACCGTGCCTTCAGCGCCGCGCCGTGCGCGGGCAGGTCCTCCGCCTCCGCCAGGGCGACGACATGGTGGGTGACCTCGGCGAGCGCGTCCCGGGTGTAGTCCACGACGTGGATGCCGCGCAGGAAGGACTGGACGGACAGGCCCGAGGAGTGGCAGGCGCAGCCGCCGGTGGGCAGCACGTGGTTGGAGCCGGCGGCGTAGTCGCCGAGCGAGACGGGCGCGTACGGGCCGACGAAGACGGCGCCCGCGTTGCGCACCCGCGCGGCCCAGGACGCCGCGTCGGCGGTCTGGATCTCCAGGTGCTCGGCGGCGTAGCCGTTGACCACGGCCAGCCCGGCCTCGAGGGAGTCGACGAGCACGATGCCCGACTGCCGTCCGGACAGCGCCTCGGCGATGCGCTCGCTGTGCCTGGTGGCGGGCACCTGCGTCTTCAGCTCCCGCTCGACGGCCTCGGCCAGCTCCTCGGAGGGGGTGACGAGCACCGCTGCGGCGACGACGTCGTGCTCGGCCTGGCTGATCAGGTCGGAGGCGACGTGGGCCGGGTCGGCGGTGTCGTCGGCGAGGATCGCGATCTCGGTCGGGCCCGCCTCGGAGTCGATGCCGATGACGCCCTTGAGCAGCCGCTTGGCCGCCGCCACGTAGATGTTGCCGGGGCCGGTCACCAACTGGACCGGGGCGCACTCGGCGGTGCCGTGGGCGAACATCGCCACGGCCTGGGCGCCGCCCACCGCGTACACCTCGTCGACGTCCAGCAGCGCGCAAGCGGCGAGGATGGTGGGGTGCGGCAGGCCGCCGAACCCGGCCTGCGCGGGTGAGGCCACGGCCAGCGAGCCCACGCCGGCCTCCTGCGCGGGGACCACGTTCATCACGACGGAGGACGGGTAGACGGCGCGCCCGCCCGGGACGTACAGCCCCACCCGCTCCACCGGGACCCAGCGCTCGGTGACGGTGCCGCCGGGCACCACCTGCACGGTGGAGTCGGTGCGCCGCTGGTCGCGGTGGACGGTCCGGGCGCGCCTGATGGACTCCTCCAGAGCCGCGCGCACGGCCGGATCCAGCTCCCGGAGAGCCGTGCGCAGTGCCTCGGCGGGCACCCGGGTCTGCTCCAGGCGCACTCCGTCGAACCGCTCGGTGTACTCGATCACCGCCGCCGCGCCGCGATGCCGCACGTCGTCGCAGATGGGCCGCACCTTCTCCAGGGCGGCTTCGACGTCGAGCTCGGCACGGGGCAGCAGGTCGCGGTCGAGCGCGCCGTTCGCCGGGCCGGAGGCCGCGGTGGCGAGGGCGGCGCCGCGCAGATCGATTCGGGAGATCACGTACTCAAGTCTCTCAGACCCGCGACGCGCCCCGGCCGCCCGTATCAGAGGCTGATACAGGTCACACGCGACGAACGTCGCCTCCCGCGTTCATCCGGTCACGGAGCGGGAAAGGGACCGGTACGACCAGTTGGTTCGAACGTGTCGCGGCCAGGCCGCCGGTTCGGACACCGGGAGACCGGGCGACGGAGGGCCGGGACCGAGAGGCCGGGCCGGGACACGTGGCGGGCTGCCGGGGACACGAGGAATCGAGGGGGAGGAAGCGTGAGCGAGCCGGTGGACTCGGGCGAGCCGCCGCCGGGGCTGCGGCTGACGACTGCCGAGTGGGGGCTGTGGCAGGCGTTCCGCAACGGTACCGAGCACGATCTGCGGCACGGCGAGGCCGAGCTGGACGATCCGAACGGCGATCACGTCTGGGGCCCGGAGCGCACGGTCCGCGCCCGGGTGATAGCGCTGCTGCTGCTGCACGGGCCGCCGCCGCTGCTGGGCCGGGTGGCGTCGCTGCACCTGACCGGAGCGCTGGTGACCGGCTGCCTGGATCTGGCGGGCGGCATCGTGGAGACATACTTCGAGCTGCGGCAGTGCCGCTTCGAGAAGGAGGTGCGGATGCCGGAGGCGCGCGTCAACACGGCGCGCTTCATCGACTGCTACCTCCCGCGGCTGGAGGCGGCCCGGCTGACCACCGAGGGGGATCTGCACCTGCCCCGGTGCAGCATCCCCGAAGGCGTGCGGCTGACGGACGCCTCGATCGGCACCGACCTGCTGCTCAACGCGGCCACCGTGGGCAGCGGCCCGCGCAACCGCGCGATCGCCGCCGACGGGGTCAGCGTCTCCCAGGAGCTCCAGGCCAGCCTGCTGGTCACCGACGGGCAGGTGAGCCTGCGCGGCGCCTCGGTGGGCAGCTCGCTGCACATGTTCGGCTCGGTGCTGCGCAATCCGCGCGGGCGCTTCGCGCTGTACGCGCCCCAGATGACCGTCGAGCAGGTGGCCAGCTTCGGCGACGCCGGGCGGGGCAGCGCTCCGCACATCTACGGCACCACACCGCCGACCGGCACCCGCTACGACTTCGGCGGCCAGGGCGGCGCCCACTCCTGGGCCCCGGGCCTCCCCCGCACGGGGTGGGACCCCCACCGCACCAAGCACTTCCAGTGCACCGGAGGCATGGTGCTGGACGACGGGCGGTTCGGCTCCTCGCTGGTGATCGAGAACGCCCGGCTGCAGATGCAGCGCGACCAGGAGCTGTCGCTGCGCCGCATCACCACCCCGGAGCTGACCTTCACCCCGCAACTGCCCGAGCGGGGGCTGGTGGTGCTCTCCGGCGCTTCGGTGGAGAAGCTGATGGACCGGGCCTCCAGCTGGCCGGGCGACCACCGGCTGTGGATGGCCGGATTCACCTACCAGCATGCGATCCCCAAGGAGGGCCACTTCAACGTCCGCGAACGGCTCCAGTGGATCAACGCCGCGACCGCGGAGTACGCGCCGGAGCCCTACGAGCAGC
Organism: Streptomyces sp. NPDC006925; assembly: GCF_042869575.1. NCBI lineage: Bacteria > Bacillati > Actinomycetota > Actinomycetes > Kitasatosporales > Streptomycetaceae > Streptomyces > Streptomyces sp. NPDC006925. Next base: position 508,671 of record NZ_JBIAGB010000002.1, on the reverse strand, counting down.
TCGCGGCGATGTACCGGAACAGCGGCGAGGACACCAACGCGCGCCAGGTGCTGCTGGCCAAGCAGCGCCGACGGCGGGAGACCCTGCCGCTGCCCGGCAAGCTGTGGGGGGTGCTGCAGGACTGGACGGTGGCCTACGGCTACCGGCCGGCCCAGGCCGCACTGTGGATGGCGCTGCTGTGGCTGACCGGCGCGGTGCTGTTCCAGGCGCACCGGCCACCCGCGCTCAAGGGCGACGAGTCGCCGCACTGGAACGCGACGCTGTACGCGCTGGACCTGCTGCTGCCGGTGATCTCCTTCGGCCAGGACACGGCCTGGGACCCGGGGGGCGGCTACCAGTGGCTGGCCGCCGCGATGATCCTGGCGGGCTGGGTGCTGGCGACCACGGTGGCGGCGGGCGCCACCCGGCTGCTGCGGCGGCAGTAGCCCGCCGCGGAGCGGTCCGCGGTCCCCGCCGCGGAGCGGTCCGCGGTCCGGCGGGACGGCCGGCGGGCCCGCCCGTCTCCGGTCCCCCGCCGCGGGACGCGGGGGCCGTCCCGGGAGAGTCCCGGCGCCGGGGGCCGGGCCGCCCCGCGAGTCCCCGGGGAGGCCCGGGGGTACCTCGGGGGTGTCCGTACGGCGCACCGGCACCCGCGCCGGGGGCCGGAGGCTTTAGGCTTACCGGTTGTGACAACCGCGCTTCCGCTCTTCCCCCTCAACTCGGTGCTGTTCCCGGGGCTGGTGCTGCCGCTGAACATCTTCGAGCCGCGGTACCGCGCGCTGATGCGGGACCTGCTCGCGCTGCCCGAGGACGCGCCCCGCCGCTTCGGTGTCGTCGCCATCCGGGACGGCCGCGAGGTCGCCCCCGCCGCCACCGGGATGCCCGATTCCGCACCACCGCAGGGCACCGACCCGACGGCCGGCTTCGGTCCGGACCCGATCACCTCGTTCTACACGGTCGGCTGCATCGCCGACGCCTCCACCATCCGCGAACGCGTCACGGGCTCGGGCGCGGCGGACTCCGCGGAGGAGCCGGAGGAGGCGGCCCCGGACACCGATCCGCGCGGCGGCACGACCGGCTACGAGGTGCTGGCGACCGGGACCACCCGGTTCCGGCTGCTGTCGGTCGACGCCTCCGGCCCCTATCTGACCGGCGAGATCGAGGAGTTGCCGGAGGAGGAGGGCGACGAGGCCGGCGCGCTCGCCTCCGGCGTGCTGCGGGCCTTCCGCGCGTACCAGAAGCGGCTGGCCAGCGCCCGGGAGCGGACCCTGGCCGCCGGGCAGGAGCAGGACCTGCCGGACGACCCCTCGGTGGTCTCCTACCTGGTCGCGGCGGCCACCGTGCTGGACACCCCCGCCAAGCAGCGGCTGCTCCAGGCCCCGGACACCGCGACCCGGCTGGCGGACGAGCTGAAGCTGCTGCGCAGGGAGGCGGCCGTCATCGGCAAGCTGCCGTCGCTGCCCGCGGCCGACCTGACGCGGAACCCGACCAGCAGGAACTGATCTCCCCCCGGAGCGGAGCACATGGCGAGGAAGAGCAAGCGGCAGGGGTCGGCGACCCCGGCCATCGTCGCGGCCACCGAGGCGGGCATCACGTTCGAGACGCACGCCTACACCCACGATCCGGCAGCCCCCTCCTACGGCGAGGAGGCCGCCGAGGCGATGGGCGTGCCGGCGGAGCAGGTCTTCAAGACACTGGTGGCCGAGGTGGACGGTGCGCTGACGGTCGCCGTCGTCCCGGTGTCGGCCTCGCTGGACCTGAAGGCGCTGGCGGCGGCGGTGGGCGGCAAGCGGGCCGTGATGGCCGACCCGGCCGCGGCCGAGCGCTCCTCCGGTTACGTCCGCGGCGGCATCTCCCCGCTCGGGCAGCGCAAGCAGCTCCCCACGGTGCTGGACGCCTCCGCGCAGGAGCATCCGGCGATCTGCGTCTCGGCGGGCCGCCGCGGCCTGGAGATCGAACTGGCGCCCGCGGACCTGGCCGCGCTGACCGGCGCCGTCCTCGCCCCGGTCGCCCGCGGCTGACTCGTCCTCGCCCCGGTCGCCCGCGACGGAATCCCCGGCGCCGGTCGGCGCGCCGTCCCCGCGGGCGTGGGTCAGCTCTCCCAGCGCTGCGGCGCCGGGGGGAACTGGGCGACGGGCTCGTCGCGGGGACCGAAGAGCGCGGTCACCAGCAGGTGGACGAGCACGGCGGCGAGCGGCCAGGCCAGCAGCACCGCGTACGCGTGCAGCTCCAGCGGGGCGTCGAAGGTGGCGCCCTGGCCGGCCGCCCGCGCCGCCGCCGACAGGTCCGTCTCGGGGCCCAGCCACACGCCGGTCCGCCAGGCCAGTACGGAGCCCAGCGCCCCGCCCAGGCACAGGCCGACCACGAGGCCCACGCCGCCGCTCCGGCGGGCCAGGAAGACGGCGAGCCCCGTCACCACCCCGAATCCCAGCCCGAGCAGGGTGAAGACACCTTCGGCGCCGACGGCCTCCTCGCCCTCCGGGTGCCGGAAGAGGACCAGCTTGCCGCTGGTGTACAGCGGCACCCGGGGCGCCAGCCACAGCCACAGCAGTCCCATCAGGACGCCGAGGACGGCGACGGCCACCGCGCAGACGGCCGCGTGCAGCAGCTCGCGCGACAGGACAGGACCGGCCTGCCCCCCGTAGCCGGTGTGCACCGCGTACGACTGCGCGAGCGGCGGCCCGGAGGCACCGCCGCCGGGCTGGTCCTCCGCTCCCGCCGCGGGCGCGGAGGGGTGGGAGGAGTCCGGATCGGGAGAGGAGGGCGTCGGTACGGTCACCCCGCCATCGTGCCAGGCCCGCGCCGTGCGGGAGGCCCCGGCCCGCCCCCGGACGCGCCCACCGGCGGCAGCGGGTGCCCGCCCGGGTGTCAGCGGGTGGCCGCCCGGGTGTCAGCGGGTGGCCGCCCAGCGGTACGCACGGGTGGCGAGCGCGAGCGAGAGCACCCCGACCGCCGCGCACACCCCCAGGTCCAGTACGACACGCGCCCAGTCCGGGTGCGGTGCGAAGGTGCGCGCGAAGGCCTCCACCCCGTAGGTGGACGGCAGCAGGTCCCGGACCCAACCGACCGCCGGCGGCAGCCCGCCCGCGGGCAGGACGCCCAGCAGCAGCGCCGCCGACATCCCCAGCTGGCCGCCCAGGGTGGCCAGCTCGGGGCGCGGGGCGAGCAGCCCCAGTGCCGCACCCAGCCCGGCGAGCGCGGCACCGGCGAGCGGGACGACTGCCGCCAGCACCCACAGCCCGCCCAGCGGGAGCTGGAAGAGCACACTGCCCGCCACCGCCGTCACCAGCACCCCGGGGACGGTGAAGGACGCGTAGGCGGCCGCCGCGCCCAGCACGACGGAGGCGGCCGGTACCGGCAGGGTCGCGTAGTGGTCGAGACCGCCGCCCGCACGCAGCTGGCCGAAGTACTGGGCCAGCAGGTTCAGCGCCACGAAGGCCACCACCAGCACGCTGGATCCGGCGACCACGGCCCGCGCCTCGGCGCCGCCGTCCACCACTCCGCGCATCAGGACCATGATCCCCAGCGACTGGAAGGTCGCCACGAACAGGAGCGGGATCCGCGCGACCCGGGCCCGGGAGAGCTGGGCCCGGTAGACGGCGCCCAGCGCGGGCCACAGCCGGGCGCGCGGCGCCAGCGGCATCCGGGCCGTGCCGTCGCCCGCCCCGGCACCGGCGCCCGGCTCCGCCGCGAGGAGCCCCCCGCCCCCGGCTGCGGTGTCCGTCGCGGAGGCCGCGACCGCAGCGGCGCCCGCGGCTCCGCGCCCACCGGCCGCGCCGTCCGCCGCGCCGTGCTCCGCGGCGCCGCCGCCGGTCCGCGTACGGCTGCCCACCGTCGTCCTCACCCGAGCCTGCCCCTCACGTCCCGCACCGTCGGCGCATGGTCCGATGCCGTCTCATTCCGCCTCGTCGGCTGCGCCGGGCGCCTGCCCCGGCATCCCGTCCGCGCGCTCATGCCTTGACCAGGCCCTCGGCGCCGTCCTGGCCCGCCGCGCGGCCGCCGAGGGCCACATACACGTCCTCCAGGCTCGGGGTGGCGAGCCGGAAGTCGTCCAGGGCCGCGAACGCCTCGCCCGTGGTGACCAGCGCGACCGCCTCCCGCGCGGCCGCGGGCGGCAGCCGCAGCGTCCAGCGGCGGCCGGTGACGGCGGCGCCGGCGGCGAGCGCGGCCACCTCCGGGATCTCCACCGGAGCCCGCTCCCGCCACACCAGTTCCAGCCGCACCTCGTCGCCGACCGTCGCCTTCAGTCCGCCGGGGGTGTCGCAGGCGATCACCCGGCCCCGGTCCAGCACGGCCACCCGGTCCAGCACGGTCTCGGCCTCGATCACGTTGTGCGTCACCAGCAGCACGGTGACCCCGCGCTCGGCGCGCCGCCGGTCGACGGCCGCCCACACCGCGCGCCGCGCGTGCGGGTCCATGCCGGTGGTCGGCTCGTCCAGCACCAGCAGCGGCCGGTCCCCCACCAGCGCGGCGGCCACGCACGCCAGCCGCCGCTGCCCGCCGGAGAGCCGTTTCAGCGGCCGCGCGGCGAGCTGCGTCAGCTCCAGCTCGGCCAGCACCTCGTCGCGCGCGGTACGGGCCGCCGCGGTGTCCATCCCGCGCAGCCGCGCGGTGGTCTCGGCGGCGAGGGCGACACTCAGCTCGTCCAGCGCGGTGGACTCCTGCCCGAGGTAGGCCAGCAGCCGGGCCGCCCGCTCGGGGTGGCGCACCAGATCGTGGCCGAGCACCTCGACCGCTCCGGAGTCGGGCCGCAGCAGCCCGGTGAGCTGCCGGACCAGGGTGGACTTCCCGGCTCCGTTGGGGCCCAGCAGTCCGAAGATCTCGCCCTGCCGCACCCGCAGGCAGACGCCGTCGGTCGCCCGGACGGCGGGCGCCGCCGGTGCGCCGCGCCGGGCCCGCACCGGCGCGTAGGTCTTGACCAGGTTCTCGACACGCACAGCCGTGCGGACCGGTGCCGTCGCGCTTGCCACCGAGCTGTCCACCGCCTGCCGAGTGCCCGTTCTCACGACCTATGAGGGTACGCGTCCGGGTTCCGCCGGCCCGCTCCGACCCCTGCGGGCTCCCGGCGCGGCCGGTGGCGGCGGCACGGTGCGGGTGCGGAGCCGGTGGCGTGCCGCGGCGGGTACGCGGCCGACCCGGCCGGCGGAACGCGCTGCGCCGGGAGGTCAGTCACCGGCCGGTGCGTGCTCGGCCGAGGCGCCGGAGCGGGCGTCGACCTCGCGCCAGAAGCCCGCCCGGATCGCGTAGCGGTCGTGCTCGTCGATCTGGTCGTCCTTGTGCGCGAGCAGGCCGAACCGGGCCGCGTAGCGGAGCAGCTCGCCGTCGATCCGGTGCGGGATGCGGGGGTATTCGCCGGAGAGCTGGTTCAGATGCTGCTCGCTGCTCAGCCGCTCGGTCCAGCGCCGCGCGAAGACCTGACCGACCTCGAAGGGATCGCCGCTGACGGCGGTGATGTCCTCCTCGCGGTCGGCCCAGCGCTGCTCGGCGGTGGTGAGCTGGGCGAGCATCGGCAGGACCGCGGTCTCGGGCGGTTCGCCGGGTGCCGACCGCTCGACCCAGCCGCGGTCGGACGACCAGCGCAGCGTGGCCCCCGGCGGCCCGGCGGGCGGATGCGCCTGCTGCCCCTGGCGGCCGAGGCCGGCCAGGTCCTTGGGGGTGGGCACGCCTTCGCTCCGCTGCGGGGGTTGCCCGGAAGCGGGCCGCTCGGCATCCTCGCCGCCGTCCTCGGCCGCAGGCTGCGGCTCGGCTCCCTCGTCCTCCTCGGGCGGCCGGTCGGACGGCGCAGGGGCCGGACCGGAGGGGGCAGGGCCGGACGGGGCGGCGCCGCGGTGGCCCACGGAACCGTTCTTCCCGGTCTCCGGCAGCGGTGCGGAGAGGATCGCGGCGATCTCCGGGCGGGGTGCGGGCTGGGGCGCACAGGGCGCGGAGAGGTCCTTGGCCCGGACCACGGGGGTGATCCAGGTCCGGTCCAGCACGCGTCGCTCGTCGGCCTCGGCCACCAGGTCCTCGGACTGGTTGTAGTCCCCGTCGGCGGCCTGGACCGCCCACAGATGGACGGCCACTCCGTGCTCCTTCGCGGACATCAGCCCCGGCAGCAGATCGCCGTCGCCGGTCACCAGCACGATGTCGGAGCAGGCCCGATTGCGGGCGAGTTCGGTCAGCTCCGCGTGCATGGCGGCGTCCACACCCTTCTGCGCCCAGCGGCCGTCGCTGCGGGTGAGGGCCCCCAGCCGCACGGTCACCCGGGGCATCACGCGCAGCCTGCGGTGCTCGGGCTGCGGCACCCGGTCCGGGGCGCCGTCGAACCAGTAGATGCGCAGCAGCGCGCACTGGGTGTCGGCCTCCGCCTGCCGCCGGAGGGAGCGGATGAGACCTGCGTGGTCGACGGTGATCCGCGAGCGGGTGGGTTCCCCGGCCAGCAGGCTGGCGGCGGCGCCCAGCAGATATCCGGCGTCCACCAGGACGACGCAGCGGTCCACGACGTTCCACCCACTCTCGGTCATGACATCCAGCCGAGGCTGTGCCTTCGCGTGCCGGCCGTTCCCCGGGTCCTTCGAGTCTGCCCGACCGCGCGGGGGTTATCAGCCGGAACTCGATCATCGGCGTGGCGCCCACTCGCGGTAATTGTCCGACATGCACGGTATTTCAGGTCATGCGAATCTGAACGGGAGGACCCTCTCGTCCGGAGACGGACCTCCGTCGCAGGAGGCGAACATGGCGAAGAACAAGAACCGTCAACCGGCCCGGGAATCGCGCACCGCGGAGGAGCAGCAGCGGGAGCGGGAGCGCGCGAAGTCGGCTGCCGCGGAGCGGACGCCGCCCACCGGCGCCGCTCGCAAGGGCCGGGAACGCCGCTTCGGCCACAACTGAGCACACCTGGCCCACCGGGCCCGTCCCGTCGCACTCTCGTGCCCTGGCCGCAGTCGATGCTGCGGCCAGGGCACGAGGGCGACCACGACCGGGGCCCGGGGCCCGACCGGTGCCCGCGGCCGCCTGACGACCGGCCGACCGGCGAACCGCGGATCGGCAGGTCGGCGACCGTCGGACCGGCGACCGTCGCGGCGCTCGGCGCCGGGCCGCGACCCCCTTCGGTTCCGGGACCGGCAGCTGCGCGTCTCCGGGGCCGGAACCCGGATGCGGCCTCCCGGTCCGGGAGCCGGACCGGGAGGCACCGAGTCCGGACCCGGAGGCGGGGCCGGCCCGGAGGCGGGGCCGGGCCCGGAGGCGGGGCCGGCCCGGAGGCGGGGCCGGGCCCGGAGGCGGGGCCGGGCCCGGAGGCGGGGCCGGGCCCGGAGGCGGGGCCGGGCCCGGGGGCACCCGGAGTCCGGGGCCTCCCGGCTCGGCCGCTGCCCCGGAGGGACCGGAGGTCCGGGGCTCATCCGGTGCGTCCGGCGGGCCTCAGCCCGCCAGGCAGGCGGGGCCCAGCAGTTCCTTCAGGTCGCCGAAGAGCGCGGGGTCGGGGGTGACCCGGTGCCGGTCCAGCCGCAGCACCGTGGTCTTGCGCGCCCCCTCCAGCCGGACGCGCACCTCGCTGGCGCCGCGGTGCTGGGTCAGCACATAGCCCAGCTTCTCCACCAGCGGGGGCGTCACCTTGACGGTGGGGATGGTGATGGTGACCGGCGCGGTGGCGGACGCCTCGCTCAGGTCGGGGACCTGCAGCTCCATGGCGACGAGCCGGGGCACGTCCTCCCGCTTGTCCAGCCGCCCCTTGACGAACACGACGGCGTCCTCCACGAGCTGGGTGGAGACCAGCTGATAGGTGGCGGGGAAGAACATGCAGTCGATGGACCCGGCCAGGTCCTCGACGGTGGCGATGGCCCAGGCGTTGCCCTGCTTGGTCATCTTGCGCTGGAGGCCGGAGATGATGCCGCCGATGGTGACGATGGAGCCGTCGGAGTAGTCGCCGCCGGTCAGCTGGGCGATGGCCGCGTCGGCCTTCTCGTTGAGGACGTGCTCCAGGCCGAAGAGCGGGTGGTCGGAGACGTAGAGGCCGAGCATCTCCCGCTCCTGGGCGAGCAGATAGGTCTTGTCCCACTCCTCCTCGGAGAACTGCACGTCCAGGCCGAAGCCGGGGCCGGAGTCCGCGGTGTCGTCCCCGCCGAGGTCGCCGAAGAGGTCGAACTGGCCCTCGGCCTCCTTCCGCTTGACCTGCACCACGTTGTCGATCATCGGCTCGAACTGCGCGGTGAGGCCCTTGCGGGTGTGCCCCATCTCGTCGAACGCGCCGGCCTTGATCAGCGACTCCACCGTGCGCTTGTTGCAGACGACGGCCTCGACCTTGTCCAGGAAGTCCGGGAAGGAGGAGTACTTGCCCTTCGCCTTGCGGCACTTGACGATCGAGTCGACGACGTTCTGGCCCACGTTCCGCACGGCGGTGAGGCCGAAGACGATCGTGGTGTCGTCCCTGGAGGTGAAGTTCGCCTCCGACTCATTGACGTTGGGCGGCAGCACCTTGATGCCCATCTTGCGGCACTCGTTGAGGTAGACGGCCGACTTGTCCTTGTCGTCACGCACCGAGGTGAGCAGTGCGGACATGTACTCCGCGGGGTAGTTGGCCTTGAGGTAGGCCGTCCAGTAGGTGACCAGCCCGTAGGCGGAGGAGTGCGCTTTGTTGAAGGCGTACCCGGCGAAGGGGACCAGCACGTCCCAGACGGCCTGGATGGCGCCGTCCGAGTAGCCGTTGTCCCGCATGCCCTTCTGGAAGTTCACGAACTCCTTGTCGAGAACCTCCTTCTTCTTCTTGCCCATCGCCCGGCGCAGCAGGTCGGCCTGGCCCAGTGAGTAGCCGGCCAGCACCTGGGCGGCCTTCTGCACCTGCTCCTGGTAGACGATCAGGCCGTGCGTGATGTCGAGGACGTCCCTGAGCGGCTCCTCCAGCTCCGGGTGGATCGGCGTGATCTCCTGCTGGCCGTTCTTCCGCAGCGCGTAGTTGATGTGGGAGTTCATCCCCATCGGGCCGGGGCGGTAGAGGGCCGAGACCGCGGAGATGTCCTCGAAGTGGTCGGGCTTCATCATGCGCAGCAGGGAGCGCATCGGGCCGCCGTCGAACTGGAAGACGCCGAGGGTGTCGCCGCGGCACAGCAGCTCGAACGCCTTGGGGTCGTCCAGCGGCAGGTCGAGGAGCTTGAGGTCGACGCCCTTGTTCTTGCGGATCATCTTGACCGCGTCGTCCATGATGGTGAGGTTGCGCAGCCCCAGGAAGTCCATCTTCAGCAGGCCGAGCGACTCGCAGCTGGGATAGTCCCACTGGGTGACGACGGTGCCGTCGTTCTTCGGCGAGAAGATCGGCGCGTGGTCGATGACCGGCTCGCTGGACATGATGACGCCCGCCGCGTGCATGCCCATCTGGCGCACCAGGCCCTCGATGCCCATGGCGGAGTCGATGACCTTCTTGACGTCCGGCTCGTTCTCGTACATCCCGCGCACCTCGCCCGCCTCGCTGTAGCGGGGGTGGTTCGGGTCGGTGATGCCGGAGAGCGGGATGCCCTTGCCGAGCACGTCGGCGGGCATCGCCTTGGTGATGCGGTCGCCCATCGCGTAGGGGTAGCCCAGCACGCGGGAGGCGTCCTTGATGGCGGCCTTCGCCTTGATCGTGCCGTAGGTGCCGATCATGGCGACCTTGTCGGCGCCGTACTTCTCCGTGACGTAGCGGATCACGTCACCGCGCCGGCGCTCGTCGAAGTCGATGTCGACGTCGGGCATGGTGACGCGCTCGGGGTTGAGGAACCGCTCGAAGATCAGCCCGTGGGTGACGGGGTCGAGGTCGGTGATGCCCATGGCGTAACTGACGATCGAGCCCGCCGCCGAGCCGCGGCCCGGACCGACCGCGATGCCGTTGTCCTTGGCCCAGTTGATGAAGTCGGCGACCACCAGGAAGTACCCGGGGAAGCCCATGTCGATGATGACCTTCATCTCGTAGTCCGCCAGCTCCTGGCGGTCCTGGGGCACACCCCCCGGGAAGCGGCGGGCCATTCCGCGCCGGACCTCCTCGCGGAACCAGGAGATCTCGTCGTACCCCTCGGGCACGTCGAACTTCGGCATCAGGTTCTTGGGCTCGAACATGCCCTCGGTCTCGATGCGCTCGGCGATCAGGAGCTGCGTGTTGCGGCAGCCCGACTGCCAGGCCTCCGAGGAGTCGATGCCGTACATCTCCTCGGCGGTCTTGAGGTAATAGCCGGAACCGTCGAAGCTGAAGCGGTCCGGGTCCGAGAGATTGCTGCCGGTCTGGATGCACAGCAGGGTGTCGTGCGCCGCCGACTCACGCGCATAGGTGTAGTGCGAGTCGTTGGTGACGACGAAGGGCGCGTCGAGCTTCCGCGCGATGCGCTCCAGGCCGTCCCGCGCCCGCTTGTCGATCTCGATGTCGTGGTCCATCAGCTCGACGAAGAAGTTCTCCTTGCCGAAGATGTCCTGGTACTCCCCGGCGGCCTGGAGCGCCTCGTCCTCCATCCCCAGCCGGATCTTGGTGCTCACCTCCCCGGAGGGGCAGCCGGTGGTCGCCATCAGACCCTCGGCGTACTCGGCGAGCAGCTCGCGGTCCATCCTGGGCTTGCGGAAGAAGCCCTCCAGACTGGCCCGCGACTGGGCGCGGAAGAGGTTGTGCAGCCCCGTGGCGTTCCTGGCCCACATCGTCATGTGGGTGTAGGCGCCGTTGCCGGACACGTCGTCCCGCTTCTGGTGCGGGGTGCCCCACTTGACCGGGCGGGTGTTCCTGCGGTGGTCGGGGGCCAGGTACGCCTCGATGCCGATGATCGGCGTCACCCCGGCGTCCTTTGCGGAGTGGAAGAAGTCGTAGGCCCCGTGCAGATTGCCGTGGTCGGTCATCGCGATATGCGACATGCCCATCTCATTGCAGGCGTTGAACATGTCCTTGAGCCGGGCCGCACCGTCGAGGAGCGAGTACTGCGTGTGCACATGCAGATGAGTGAAGGGGTTGTCACTCACGACGAGGCCACCTCCGGGCGCGGGTCTTCAGGGGCGAAGGGGAAGTCTACGGCCCGCCACCGACAGTCCCCGACGAGCCGTCCGGGGCCGCGCGGAGCGCTGTTCCGTATCCGGCCCGCGGCTGTTCGGCGTCCGGTCCACGACCGTTCCGCACCCGCGCAGAACCATCCTGGCCCCCGGCGGCGTCGGCGTAGGTTGGACACTCGATTCGTCATACACCGGTTTCGGTCCCCTACCGCCCCACGGAGCGCACCCATGACCACGGCAGGCCAGGCAGCAGAACGCGGCGAGACCATACTGGAGGTCTTCGACACGGCCTTCGGCGACCTCCTCGCCGCCGACCCGGCGGCCTTCCGGACCAAGTTCCGCAAGATGGCGGCCTCCGCCTTCGCCTTCTACCGGGGCACCGCCTGCCTCTTCTACGCCGACCTGACGGCACCCGGCAGCGCCTACGGACCGGGCGCCGGCAGCGGCCCGTTCCTCGACGAGCGCACCAGCCGGGTGTGGATACACGGCGACCTGCACGCCGAGAACTTCGGCACCTACATGAACGCCCACGGCCGGGTGCTCTTCAACGTCAACGACTTCGACGAGGCCTACGTGGGCCCCTTCACCTGGGACCTCAAGCGCTTCGCGGCCTCCGTGGCGCTGCTGGGCTACAGCAAGGCGCTCAGCGACGAGCAGATCACCGCGCTGGTGACCACCTACGCCGACGCCTACCGCGACCGCATCCGGGACCTGGTCGAGGGCGTCTCGGAGAACGAGCCGCCCGCCCTCACCCTGGACACCGCGCGCGGCCCGGTGCTGGACGCGCTCCGCGCGGCACGCGCCAACACCCGCTTCGGACTGCTGGGCACCATGACCGAGATCCGCGACTGGGAGCGCCGCTTCACCCCGGGCGGCGGCTCCATCGAGCTGGACGCGGAGACCCGGGCCGCGGTGCTGGCGTCCTTCGACTCCTACCTGGCGACACTCCCGCACAGCGCGGACCGCGAGCAGCACGGCGCGCACCGCGTCAAGGACGTGGTGGGCCGCCGCGGCATCGGGATAGGCAGCGCGGGCCTGCCCTCGTACAACATCCTGCTGGAGGGGCACAGCGACGCCCTGGAGAACGACCTGGTCATCTACATGAAGCAGGCGCAGACCCCGGCCGTCTCGCGGCACATCACCGACCCGGCGGTGCGCGACTACTTCCGGCACGAGGGCCACCGCACCGTCATCTCGCAGCGCGCGCTCCAGGCGCACGCCGACCCCTGGCTGGGCTGGACGGAGCTGAACGGCGCGGGCCAGCTGGTCGCGGAGGTCTCGCCCTACGCGGTGGACCTGGACTGGTCGGAGCTGTCGGACCCGGAGGAGATGTCGCAGGTCACAGCGGACCTCGCCCGGGCGACGGCGACGATGCACGCAGCGGCCGACGAGGCGGAGAGCGGGCACAGCCTGGTGCCCTTCTCCACCGAGCGCGCCATCCACGAGGCGATCTCCTCCGACGAGGGGGGCTTCCGCGCGCTGCTGGTGGACTTCGCCCACACCTACGGCGCCCGGGCCCGGCACGACCACCAGATCTTCGTCGACCTCTTCCGCAACGGCCGCATCGCCGGGATGTGAGGCTCCCGGGGACGTCCGGGAACCCCTGGGGCCGCTGCGGCGCCCCGGGGCCCGGGCAGGCCCGGCAGCGGCCCCCGCGGGCTCCGCCCGCCGGCCCGCGGAGGCGGGCGGGGCAGCCCGCTGCGCCCGTGACCGGTTCCGGCCCTTCGCAGACTGCCCGCCTGCTCCCATGGCACACTCGGACCCCATGGGAACAGCGGGAGTACGGACGGTGCGGGCGGGGATCTTCACCGCCCTCTGCGTCGCCCTGTCCTCCGGAGCCCACGTGCTGCTCTCCGGCTCCCCCGTTCCGCTGCGCCCCTTCCTGCTCGTCTCGGCGGCGGTCTTCGCGGCGGCGTTCGCGCTGGCCGGCCGGGAGCGGGGCTTCGCCCGGATAGCGGCGCTCCTGGTCCCGCTGGAGCTGGCCGCCGACACCGTCTTCACCACCGGCCGGCACGCCTGCTACGGGCAGGCGGGCGGGCCGGTCACCGGGCCGCTGCGCTCGGTGGGCGTCGATCTGCTGTGCGGCGGCGGCAGCGTGGGCACGCCGCTGGCGCGGATGACCGCGCACGGCGGCCAGGCCACCGCCTACCCGGCGGGCGTGCACGGGGTGCCGGGCACGGCACTCCCCTGGCTGCTGCTGGCGGCGCACGTCGCTGCGGGCCTGCTGGCCGCCCTGTGGCTGCGCCGCGGCGAGGCGGCCGCGGCGAGGCTGCTGCGCGCAGCAGCCACCGGTGCGTTCCGTCCGCTGCGGATCGCGGTCGCCGCCGTCGGTGCCGTCCGCGACCCCGGCCCGGTGCTGCCGCCGCGGGCTTCCGCGCCCGGTGCCCCGCCCGCGCTGCCGCTGCTGACCCACTCCGTACACCGTCGCGGGCCGCCTGCCCGGACCGCCGTGGCACCGGCGGTCTGAGGCAAGGATTCCCCCGCGTACGGACATCGGAGAAGAAGACAGCCATGAGCAAGCGCAACAGCCAGGAAGCCAAGCGCGCGGCCCGCGAGCGGCTGCGCATCGAGCGCGAGAAGCAGGCGAAGAAGGAGCGGACCCGGCGGCAGCTGCTGGTCGCCCTCTCGGTCGTCGGGGTGCTGGCCGTGGTGGCCGGTATCGGGATCTTCGTCGCCAAGCTGAACAGCCAGGACGCCAGCGACGACGGCATGTCCGTCACGACCGCGGGCACCAAGGCGGAGAAGACCGTGGACGTCTACGAGGACCTGCGCTGCCCGGCGTGCGCCAGCTTCGAGCAGGCGATGGGCGCGCCGCTGCAGAAGGGCGCCGAGGAGGGCAAGTACAAGCTGCGCGTCCACCTCGGCGCCATCATCGACGGCAACATGGGCGGCTCCGGCTCCCGCAACGCCGCCCGCGCGCTGGGCGCCGCCAAGGCCGTGAGCGTCCAGGCGTTCGCGGACTACAAGGCGAAGCTGTACTCGGCCAAGTGGCACCCGGAGGAGCAGGAGGACAAGTTCGCCGACAACGACTACCTGCTCAAGGTCTCGGACACGGTCCCGGAGCTGAAGGACAACAAGGCGTTCGAGAAGGCCGTCAAGGGCAAGAAGTACACCAAGTGGGCCAAGGACATGATCGCCGGCTTCAACGGCGCCGACGTCCAGAGCACCCCCACCGTCAAGATCGACGGTGAGCAGGTGCAGCCCCAGGACGTGCCCGCCAAGCTCAAGGAGCTGGGTGTGGACCTGAAGTCGGGCAAGGACGAGAAGAAGTAGCCCGCGGCGGCCGGGAACGGCGAGGGGCGGACTGTACGAGGTCTGCCCCTCGTTCGTACTCGTGCGTAACATGACCGCTCGTGACTTCTCCTCACTCGAGAACCGAACAGTCCCTGTCCGGCGGCGTGCTGCCCGCGCCGCGGCGCCGCTCCGTGGTCGCCGCCGGTGCGGCCGGTGCCGCGCTGCTGCCGCTCGCGGGCGCGGCGAGCGCGGCCGACGCCGGCCCCTCCTTCGTGCACGGTGTCGCCTCGGGCGATCCGCTGCCCGACGGGGTGCTGCTGTGGACCCGGGTCACCCCGGAGCCCGGCGCCGTCCCCGGCTCGGGCCGGGGTGCCGCGGTCGAGGTGGCCTGGGAGGTGGCCGCGGACCGCGGGTTCACCGACCGCGTGGCGCATGGCACCGTGCGGGCCCAGGCCGCCTCCGACCACACCGTCAAGGCCGATGTGCGCGGGCTGCGCCCGGCCACCACCTACTTCTTCCGCTTCACCGCCGGCGGCGTGCACTCGCCCACCGGCCGCACCCGTACCGCCCCCGCCGAGGGCGCGGAGGTCTCCGGGCTCCGCTTCGGGGTGGTCTCGTGCGCCAACTACGAGGGCGGCTGGTTCGCCTCCTACCGGCATCTGGCGGCCCGCTCCGACCTGGACGCGGTGCTGCACCTGGGCGACTACATCTACGAGTACGGGCACGGCGAGTACCCCACCGGGGACGACGTCGTGCGGACCGTCCAGCCCGAGCACGAGATCGTCTCGCTCGCCGACTACCGGATCCGGCACGGCCACTACAAGGCGGACCCCGACCTGCGGGCGATGCACGCGGCACACCCCCTCGTCGCAATCTGGGACGACCACGAGTTCGCCGACAACGCCTGGTCGGGCGGGGCCGTCAACCACGACCCGGGGACGGAGGGCGGCTGGGCGCAGCGGGTCGCGGCGGCGAAGCAGGCGTACTTCGAGTGGCTCCCGGTACGGCCCTCCACCGCGGGCACCACCTTCCGGCGGCTGCGGTTCGGGCAGTTGGCCGAGCTGCATCTGCTGGATCTGCGCTCGTTCCGCGACGCGCAGGCCGAGGTGGGGCACGGCCGGGACATCGACGACCCGGACCGCACCCTGACCGGGCGCAAGCAGCTGGACTGGCTGAAGAAGGGGCTGGCGAGCTCGCAGGCCCGCTGGAAGCTCGTCGGCAACCCGGTGATGATCTCCCAGGTGGCCTTCGGCTCCGTCCCGGCCAAGTTCCTCGGGCCGCTGGGCGAGTTGCTCGGCGTCCCCAAGGAGGGGCTGGCCGTCAACACCGACCAGTGGGACGGCTACACGGACGACCGCCGGGAACTCCTCACCCATCTGCGGGACAACCGGATCACCGACACCGTCTTCCTCACCGGTGACATCCATATGAACTGGGCCAACGAGGTTCCGCTGCACGCGGCCGACTACCCCCGCGAAGCCCCGCTGGCAACGGAGTTCGTCATCACCTCCGTCACTTCCGACAACCTGGACGACACCCTGCACGTGGCGCCCGACACCCTCTCGGGCCTCGCCGAGGCGGCCGTCCGCGCCGCCAACCGGCACGTGCGCTGGGTCGACATGGACTCGCACGGCTTCGGGGTGCTGGACGTGGACACACACCGGGCGCAGATGGACTATTTCGTACTGTCCGACAAGGCGGACAAGAACGCGACCGCCGCCCTGCGCCGCTCGTACCGCACCGATTCCGGCTCGCAGCGGATCGAACGGACGTATCGCCCCCTGAGCTGAGCCGCACCGCCGTAGGCTGGCCCCATGGCAGGGGGCGAGCAGGGGGAGCAGGGGCACCTCGTCGATCAGCGTTTCGAACTGCTGGAGACGCTGGGGGCCGGGGGCATGGGAACGGTGTGGCGGGCGCGGGACGTCGCGCTGCACCGCGAGGTGGCGCTGAAGGAGGTCCGGCCCCCGTCGGCCGGCCCCGGCGGTCCCGAGGCGGCCCTGGAGGGGTCGGAGGGGTCCCGGGCACTGCGGGAGCGTGTGCTGCGGGAGGCCCGGGCCCTGGCCCGGCTCAGCCATCCGCACGTGGTGACGATCCACCACATCGTGGACGAGGGGCCCTACCCCTGGCTCGTGATGGAGCTGGTGGACGGCCCCTCGCTGGAGCAGCGGCTGGCGGAGGGGCCGCTGGAGCCGCGCACGGCCGCCCGGCTGGGCCGCGAGGTGCTCTCGGCGCTGCGCACGGCGCACGCCGCGGGTATCCAGCACCGCGATGTGAAGCCCGGCAACGTGCTGCTGCGCGCGGACGGTTCGGCGGTGCTCACCGACTTCGGCATCGCCGCGCTCCAGGACTCCGCCGCGGTGACGGCCACGGGCGAGTTCCTGGGGTCGCCGGAGTTCGTCGCGCCGGAGCGGGTCCGCGGGGTGGACGACGACCCGGCCGGTGATCTGTGGTCACTGGCGCTGACGTTGTACGTGTGCACGGAGGGCCGCAGTCCGCTGCGCCGCGCCACCACGCTGGCCACCATCGCGGCGGTGCTCGACGATCCGGTACCGCCACCGGTGCGCAGCGGGGCGCTGGCGCCGGTGCTGGCCGCGGTGCTCGTCAAGGATCCGGCGGCCCGGCCCGACGGGGCGGAGCTGGAGCGGATGCTGGGGGACGTCGCGGAGGGCCGGGCGGCGACGCCGTACCTGCCGACGGAGACGTCGATCCCGGTCCGCTCCCCGGGGACACCTCAGGTGCCGCCGCCCGTACCGGAACCGGGGGCACTCGCCGCGGCGCCCGCCGGCGCGGGCGGGGCGGCGCCGTGGAGGCGGGCCGGGTGGGCGGCTGCGGGCGGCGTGCTGGCGGCCGCGCTCGTCGCCGGGGGCCTGTTCCTGCTGGTCCGGCCGGGCGACTCCGACGGCGCGGCGGCCGGGGCCGACGACGGCAGGCGCGGCGCGCGCCCGGCACCGACGGCGTCCGACGCGCAGGACGCCTCCTCCGCGCCGGAGACCAGCACCTCCGCGGAGGAGCGGGAACCGGAGACGACCCCGAGCCGGGAACCGGAACCCAGCACGTCCTCGGCCCGGTCCGGCCCTCCGCCCGACTCCCCGACCGCCTCCCCCGCCGACACCTGGGTGGCGCAACTCGGTTCGGTCGCGAAGGCGGACGGCACCGGCGCACGCGAGAAGATGCGCGCCGCTTTGAGCCGCAAGGCCGACGGGGTGCGCTATCTCGACAGCGACAGCTTCGCCTCGCTGCGCGGGGGCTACTGGATGTTCTACAGCTCCGGACCCGCGGACGGCTTCCCCGACGGGACGGCGGCGGCCTCCTGGTGCAGCGCGCGGGGCCTCACCTCGTCGAACCAGTGCGTGGGCCGCTATGTCAGCGACGATGCCGCGGACCGCCCCTACATCTGCGCGCCCGGCGCCGCCCAGGGCACGGGGCGCTGCGAGCGCTGAGCCGTCCGGCCGCAGCGCACTGCGGCCGCGTTGGGCCGACCGGCGGCCGAGCGCCCTCCCTTCCGGCGGCGGTGCGCCTGTCGCCGCCGCGGTCCGACTCTCCTGTGCGTACGTTTTGTGGGCATTCGACGCGTTGGACCCTGCGCCCCGAGGGCGCGTGATGCGGAGGTCGAGGGAGACCATGGGCTGGACACGCGCACGGAGGACGGCAGCCGCGGCCGCGATCTCCGGACTGCTCGCGCTCGTTCCGGCGGCGCCGGCGGCACCGGCCGCCGGCAGCGCCGGGGAACGGGCGGGACGCACGCTCTCGTCCGGGGTCGCGGAGGCGGAACCGGCCACCGCACGGACCCCGCCGCCGCCCCGGCTGCCGCGGAACTTCAACGGCAGGGGCAAGTGGATCGTCCGGGACCTGGGGATCGAGGTCCCCTTCCGTTGGGATGGTCGCGACGGCGACAGCCAGATGGTGGCGGGCGGCCCGCAGTATCCGATCTGGTTCACGAACCTGATCTACCGCGGGACGCTCTACACACTCACCTACAAGTGGCCCGGGCTGACCGAGCACACCTGCTCGAAGATCCCCGGCTTCGACCGGGAACGGCTGAACGCGCTGCTCGCCAAGGCGCGGTTCGTCGGACGCGAGACCCTGGAGCGCACCCCGCGGCGGCGGGTGAACCACTGGCGGGTCGGGGTCGTCCTGCCGCAGCGGCCGCCGGGCAACCACCTGCGGTTCCCGCTCGCCCTCGGGGACGTCTACGTCGACCAGCGGGATCCCGGCACCTTCTGGCAGGTGCTCCAGTTCGGGGTCCAGAATCTCTTTGATCCCGAGCTGGACGAGTGGCTGGTGATGAACACCTTCGCGCATCGTCCGGGAGAGGTGAAGCTGCCGCGACGGTGCCGCACCGCCTCCTGAGCCTCCCCGGGCGGCGGGGCGCCTGAGCGCCCGCGGCGCCCCGGCCTGAGTACCGCCGCGGGGTCACCGGCTCCGCCGGGCCGGGCGGGCCCGGCGTGCGCCTACAGCGTCTCCAGGAACCCCAGCACCGTGCGCCAGGTGCGCTCGGCGGCCTCCTCGTCGTAGTCCTCCAGCCCGGCGTGCGTGTACAGATGCCCGGCCGCCGGATAGCGGTGCACCTCCACGTCGGCACCGGCCTGCTGCATCCGCAGATACCAGGAGGTCAGCCAGTCGTGCGGCTCGAAGGCGTCGGGATCGCCGACATGGAGCTGCACGGGCAGGTCGTCGACCGCCGCGTCCTCCGGAATGTCCGAGGTGCCGGAGAAGAGCACCAGGCCGCGGGCCTTCTCGTCGGCCAGCGCGAGGGTCTGGGCGATGGAGCCGCCCATCGAGAAGCCCGCGTAGACCAGCCCCTTGCCCGAGTGCGGCGCCGCGGCGGCCACGGCCCTGCGCAGCAGCTCGTCGCGGTCGGGGCTGCCCTCCTCCTCGCGCATCCGCATCCCCTCCTCCACCGAGGCGGCGGTCCGGCCGTCGAACAGGTCGGGGGTCACCACCTCGTGCCCCGCGGCGCGGAGCCGCTCCGCCGCGGCGCGCACGTCCGGAGTGAGCCCGCACACGGAGTGCAGGAGAACGAGCGATACGGGTGCCACAGATGTCACTTCCTTCACAAAGAACCCCTGGTGCGGCTCCTGGAGCCGGGTACTCCACATGGTGCCAGGTACGGTCGTCGGTGGTCCCAGAGCGGCCCGTCCCGGCACCGAGCCCGGGAACCCCCGTCAGGAGAAAGGCGACCATGGAGAACGTGCTCCGGCCCGTCATCGTCTTCGGTGGCGCGATCGTGCTCTCGTACGTGCTCGCCTGGGCCGTCGACCGGCTGATGGTACGCCTGGACACCCGCCACCCGGAGACCCCGATGTGGGGGCTGCTGCGCAGCGGGCGCTTCCCCTTCCAGGCGGTCCTCTTCGTGCTGCTGGTCAGCAGCTTCTTCGACAGCACACACCTGGCCAAGGACCACCGGGCCGGTGTCGACCGGTGGCTGACCATCGTGCTGATCGCCGCCTCGGCCTGGCTGATCCTGCGCATCGTCGCCGCCATAACGGAGACGCTGGCCAACCGGTACGCCGGCGCCGCCCTGGACCCGGCGCGCGGACGGCGGGTACGCACCCAGCTCACCCTCATCCGGCGGCTGATCACCGCCGTGGTGACGGTGATCGCGGTGGCCGCGGTGCTGCTCCAGTTCCCGGGCATGAAGACGTTCGGCACCTCGATGCTCGCCTCGGCCGGTGTGCTGGGCATCGTCGCCGGTATCGCGGCCCAGTCGACGCTGGGCAACCTGTTCGCCGGGCTGTCGATCGCCTTCGGCGACATGGTGCGGATCGGCGACGAGGTCGTGGTCGAGGGGGAACTCGGCACGGTCGAGGAGATCACCGTCTCCTACCTGGTGATCCTCACCTGGGACGAGCGCCGGATCACGATGCCGGTCTCCTACTTCACCAACAAGCCGTTCGAGAACTGGTCCCGCGGCGGCCCGCAGATGACCGGCACCGTCTACCTCCACCTCGACCACTCGACCCCCGTCGCCGAGCTGCGCGCCAAGACGGAGGAGCTGGTCCGGGCCAGCGACGAGTGGGACGGGCGGAACTGGAACGTGGTGGTCACCGGGACCACGCCGACCACCGTCGAGGTACGGGTGGCCGTCACGGCGCGCACCTCCGGCGACCTGTGGGCGCTGCGCTGCTCGCTGCGCGAGGACCTGATCGCCTGGCTGCGGGCTTACCACCCCGACTCGCTGCCGGGAATCCGGTACATCCCGCAGGAGAAGTCGATCTGACCCGCGGGCCCCGGCCCTGCTGTCCGGTGCCGCGGGGCCGGACAGCCCCGCGCGGCGTGCTCACCGCGGCGGCTCAGCGCGGGGACGGCTCAGCTGCCCCGGAAGCTGCGCACGTCGAGCTGGTGCAGCACCCGGTCGACGGCCTCGGGATCCACCCCGGCCTCGTTCCGCGCCGCGATCACCTCGTGCCGGGCCGCCGACAGCAGCTCGTTCTGCAGCCGCCGCAGCTTCTGCGCGCGGGCCACCCGCTTGCTGTGCGCGGCCCGGCGCTCCTCGCCGACGATCTCGGGCGAGATCCGCGCACCCACGTCCCAGGCACGCCGCAGCAGCGCCTCGGAGACCTCCTCGGGCAGCTCCTCCACCTCTTCGATCTCCCGCAGCCGCCGCCGGGCCGCCTTGGCGACCCGCAGCGCGAGCTGCCGCTCCAGCTCCCGTTCGGCGGCGCTGTCGGACTGCACGTTCAGCCTGCGGACCAGCCGGGGCAGGGTCAGGCCCTGGAAGACCAGGGTCACGAGCACCACCGCGAAGGCGATGAAGAGGATCGCCTCCCGCCCGGGAAACGCTCCGCCCCCGGCATCGGGCTCCACGGACAGCGGGACGGCCAGCGCCAGCGCGACCGAGGCCACCCCGCGCATTCCCGCCCACCACACGACGACCGTCTCCCGCCAGTTGCGCGGGATGTCCTCGTCCAGGTCCTTGCGCTGATGCAGCCGCTGCGCCAGCCAGGCGGAGGGCAGCAGCCACAGCAGCCGCAGGGCGACCACCACGCCGACCACCGCGAGAGCCGCGGGCAGCAGCCGGCGCCAGTCCTGCTGGACGGTCCCGAAGACGGTGTGCAGTTCCAGCCCGATCAGCCCGAAGGCGATCCCGGTCACCAGCGTGTCCACGATCTGCCAGAACGTCTGCCCGGCCAGCCGGCCCTGCACGTCGTCCGCGTCCACCGCGTGCCCGGAGGCCAGATAGAGCGCGGTCGTCAGGACGGCCAGCACGCCGGAGCCCATCAGCTCCTCGGCGAGCACATAGGAGGCGAAGGGCACCAGCAGGCTCAGCCCGGTCTGCAGGGTGGCGTCCCCGAGGTAGCCCATGAGCTTGTTCGCGAGCCAGCCCAGCCCCAGTCCGACCGCGACCGCCACCACACCGGAGAGCACCAGCTCGCCCGCGGCCACCGGCAGCGAGAAGGTGCCGGTGACGGCGGCGGCGATGGCGACGTGGTAGAGGGTGATGGCGGTCACGTCGTTGAAGAGGCCCTCCCCCTCCAGCGCCGAGACCAGCCGCCTGGGCAGTCCGACGTTGCCGGCCACCGCGGTGGCCGCGACCGGGTCGGGCGGTGCGACCAATGCGCCCAGTGCCACCGCCCCGGCCAGGCCGAGCCCGGGCACCAGCAGGTTGGCGACCGCGGCCACCGCCGCCGTGGTGACGAACACCAGTGCGACCGCCATCAGGAAGATCGGCCGCTTGTTCGCCGCGAACTGCCGCCAGGACGTGCGCTGGGCCGCGGCGTAGATCAGCGGCGGCAGCACCAGCGGCAGGATGAAATCGGGCGGCAGCGAGACGTTCGGGATGGAGGGGATCAGCGCCAGCACACCGCCGAAGAGCGTCATCAGCACAGGTGAGGGCAGCCCGAGCTTGTCCCCGAGGGGGACCACCAGGACGGCGGCGAGCAGGAGGGCGAAGAAGAGGGCGAGCTGATCCATTCGGTCAGGAACTCTCGGCCCGCACCTTGTCCAGTGCGGCCTGCAGGTCGGCCGGGTAGCCGCTCTCGTACTCGACCCGGCTCCCGTCGCCCGGGTGCTCGAAGCCGAGCCGCACCGCGTGCAGCCACTGGCGCTCCAGCCGCAGCCGCTTGGCCAGGGTGGGGTCGGCGCCATAGGTCAGATCGCCCACGCAGGGATGCCGGTGTGCCGCCATGTGCACGCGGATCTGGTGGGTGCGCCCGGTCTCCAGCTTGATGTCCAGCAGGCTCGCCGCCCGGAACGCCTCGACCAGGTCGTAGTGGGTCACCGACGGCTTGCCGTCGGAGGTGACCGCCCACTTGTAGTCGTGCTGCGGATGGCGGCCGATGGGCGCGTCGATGGTGCCGCTGAGCGGGTCGGGATGGCCCTGGACCAGCGCGTGGTAGCGCTTGTCGACGGTGCGCTCCTTGAACTGCCGCTTGAGCAGCGTGTAGGCCCGCTCGGACTTGGCGACCACCATCAGCCCGGAGGTGCCCACGTCCAGCCGGTGCACGATGCCCTGCCGCTCCGCCGCGCCGGAGGTGGCGATCGTGTACCCGGCGGCCGCCAGCCCGCCGATCACGGTGGGTCCGCTCCAGCCCGGACTGGGGTGGGCCGCGACCCCGACCGGCTTGACGATCACCACGATGTCGTCGTCGTCATGGACGATCTCCATGCCCTCCACGGGCTCGGCGACGATCCGCACCGGCTGCGCCTGCCGGGGCATCTCCACCTCGATCCAGGCGCCGCCCTGCACCCGGTCGGACTTGCCCGCCGGCGAACCGTCCAGCAGGACCTTGCCGTCCGCGGCCAGCTCCGCCGCCTTGGTCCGCGAGAAGCCGAACATCCGGGCGAGGGCGGCATCGACGCGCTCGCCTTCGAGGCCGTCGGGTACGGGCAGGGTGCGGGTCTCAGGAAGCGTGCTCACCTGATCGAGTATGCCGGACGCGGCGGTACGGCCCGCACGCCCTCGCCTCCGGCGGCACCCCGGCCGCCGTGCTCCGGCCGCACTCCGGGGAGGGCGGCAGACGCGGCTTCCGGCACCGGCACCCCCGCTCACCCGCTCACCCGCGCGGACCACCCCGGGGTGCGGCGCCCGCCGCCGGCGCCGACGGTGTGACAGAAGCCTCGGGACCAGCAGCGACACCGGAGGGAATCGCCGATGACGCCGCGCAGCACGCCTCAGCACCCCGCGCCGGACTCCGGTCCGGACGGCGGTGTACGCCGCCGTCCCGGCCAGGGCCGCCGGCGCGTACTGGCGGTGGCCACCGCACTGGCCACCGCCTGCCTCACGCTGGCCCCGGTGCGGGTGGCGGCGGCCGAGGGCATCGCGGGCCCCTGCGCCATAGCACCCGGCAGCGGCACCGACGAGGGTCCGCTCGGACCCGGCTACGTCCGCCCGCAGGGCAGCAAGCGGGCGCTGATGCTGATGGTCGACTTCAGCGACCACCCCGCGGCCACCCCGGCCCGGACCCGCGCGCGCTTCTTCTCCCGGTACGGCGACCGCTTCTGGAACCGCGCCTCCTTCGGCAAGTACCGGCTGGAGACCGAGACCAACTCCGACTGGATACGCATGCCGCGGCCGTGGTCCTCCTACGGGATCACCCGCGGCATCCCCACCGGCCTGATGCGCGGCTACGTGCAGGACGCGCTGGAGGCCGCGCACCGCCAGGGCACCGACGTGCACGGTGCCGACCTCGTCTTCGTGGTGGCCGACAGCAATCTGCCCGCCGCGCCCACCGTCTCCCAGGCCCACACCTTCGACGGGCTCCGCGCCGCGGGCACCCGGGTGCACGGAGCGGCCCTCATCTTCGGCCGGGCCTCCGACTCGGCGCTGTGGCAGCGCGGGAACTTCGTCCACGAGGCCCACCACCTCTACGGTCTGCCCGACCTCTACAACGTCGCGGAGAACGCCTCCGTCGAGTACGCGGGGGGCTGGGACACCATGAGCATGGCGGGCATCTCCGACCTGCTGGGCTGGCACAAGTGGAAGTTCGGCTGGCTCTCCCGCTCCCGGGTCGGCTGCGTCACCTCGGCGGGCACCTCCGAGCACACCCTGAACCCGGTCAGCTCCCCGGACGCGGGACTGACCGTGATACGGACCGGACGGCATCGGGCGATAGTGGCCGAGGCGCGCACCCGCTCCGGACTGGACCGGGGCATCTGCGCGGAGGGCGTGCTCCTCTACACCGTCGACTCGGCGCGGCCCACCGGCGAGGGCCCGGTACGTGTCGTCGACTCCCGCCCCCGCAGCGGCGGCGGCGCCGCCTGCACCGACCGACTGCCCAGCGAGCTGGCCGAGATGTCGGACGCGCCCTTCGCCCCTGGCGAGAGCCACACCTTCCCCGGCGGGATACGCATCACCGTCACCGGCGCCACCGACGAGGGCGGCTACCGCGTCCGGGTGCACGTCCCGCACCGCGGCTGAGCGCCCCGGCCGAGCGCTCCGGCCGAGCGCCCCGGCCGAACAGCGGCGGGCGGGCGGCGCTCCGCACCGGCGGCCACCGCCGCACGGAGTCCGGCGCCGATGACGGGTCCGCGCGGCCGGGTTCAGTCCCGGTGGACGGTGCCGTCCGGGTCCAGGCCGCGGAAGGAGAGCAGCACGATCAGGACGCCCCCGCACACGATGGCCGAGTCGGCCAGGTTGAAGACCGCGAAGTGCTTGGGCGCGATGAAGTCCACGACGGCCCCCTGGAAGACCCCCGGGGCACGGAAGATCCGGTCGGCCAGATTGCCGCACGCACCGCCCAGCAGCAGGCCCAGCGCGATCGCCCAGGGGAGGCTGTAGAGCTTGCGGGCAATCCGCGCGATCACCACCACGACGGCCACCGCGATCGCGCTCAGCACGAGCGTCAGCGCCTCTCCCAGGCCGAAGGCGGCACCGGGGTTGCGGATGACGCTCAACTGGAGCCAGGAGCCGAGCAGCTCGATCGGGGCGTGGTTTTCCAGCTCCGCGACCACCACCAGCTTGCTGACCAGGTCCAGCGCGAACGCGAACCCGGCCACCGCGGCCAGCACACCGATCCGCCGCCTGCGCCGCGGGGGTGCGGAGGACTCCCCTTCCGCGTGCTCCTCTTCACCACCGCCGGCCGCGCCTTCGTCGGGGCCGTCGACAGTCCGCTCCACCTCAGTCACGCCTTGAGGGTACGACACGCGCGGACGGCGGTGTTCACGGCGTTCTCCCGGGCTCAGCGGCGCTCCTGCTTCTGCTTGCACTCCACGCAGAGCGTGGCCCGCGGGAACGCCTGCATCCGGGCCTTCCCGATCGGCTTGCCGCAGTTCTCGCACTGCCCGTACGTCCCCGCGTCCAGCCGCTCCAGCGCGCGCTCGCTCTGGTAGAGCATCTCGCGCGCGTTGGCGGCCAGCGCCATCTCGTGCTCGCGGGTGATGTTCTTGGTCCCGGTGTCCGCGTCGTCGTCACCGGCGCCGTCGCCCGAGTCCCGCATCAGGCCGCTGAGCGCCTCCTCCGCGGAGGCGATCTCCTGCCGGAGCCCGTCGGCCTCCTCGCGCAGACCCGAGCGGGCCTCCTCGACCTCTTCCGGGGACCATGGTTCCTCGTCGGGGCGTACCAGCAGTTCGCCGGGGGCCACCGGGCCCGCCTCGCTCCGCGCCGTGGGCACCGCCTCGGTCTCCGTCACCGGAGTCTTCTTCGCAGCCACCGTCCCAGCTCCCGTCGTCGTCCGCGCGTCCTGTCCGGTGGGCGCCTCGGCAGCGCCTTCCTGCCGGCCCCCCGCCGTTCCGGCCGCTGTCGTCGCCGCGGCCCCGTCGGCCGCCGCCCGTTCCCCCGCGCCTGTCCTCGCCGCGGCCTTCTTCGCCGGCGCCGTTGCGGCGGCCGTCTTCTTCGCGGCCGTCTTCTTCGCGGCCGGAGCCTTCTTGGCCGCCGTCTTCTTGGCCGCCGTCTTCTTGGCGGATGCCTTCTTGGCCGCCGTCTTCTTGGCCGCCGTCTTCTTGGCGGATGCCTTCTTCGCCGATGCCTTCTCGGCCGGCGCCTTCCCGGCCGCCTTCTTCGCCGCCGCGGTCCGGTCCCCGTCGTCTGTGGCCTTCTTCGATGCTGCCGTCTTCTTCGCGGCGCTCTCCTCCGCCACCATGACCGCGGCCCCTTCACATTTTGTGATCTTGCTCGCGAAACGTGACCGGAACGATAAATCGACTTCAACCGCGCAGCAACGGGGCACGCCGGTCTGCCACCTTTGTGCCCCGCCCGGCCGCGCGAAAACCGCTCCGTACCCGGGGCGGAATCCCCGTACACTGAGGACGGCGAAAGGCGAGGACGGGGACGAGTAGCGTCTGTGAGCGGCCCAGAGCGATCCGGGGACGGTGGAAGCCCGGAGGCGAGCGCAGCGTGAAGATCACCCCCGAGCCGCCGGAAGAAAGCCCGGAGCATCCCGCTCCCGGACGAGTAGAACCGGCAGCGCTACCCCAACGAGGGGGCGGCGGGCACAGCCCGCCGTCAAGGAGGGTGGTACCGCGGGTCCGCCGCCGGCCAGGCAGGCGAGCTCGTCCCTCCGACGGAAGTGAAGAAGCACAGCATCTTCCCGATGTCCGCCGGAGGAAGAAGACCCGCCGATGCAATACAACCAGGTGCCCGCGCAGGTCGACCTGCCCGCGCTGGAGCGCGCAGTGCTCGATTTCTGGCACGAGAACAAGGTGTTCGCCCGCACCCTCGAACAGTCCGAGGGCCGCCCGGAGTGGGTCTTCTACGAGGGCCCGCCCACCGCGAACGGCATGCCCGGAGCGCACCACATCGAGGCCCGCGTCTTCAAGGACGTCTTCCCCCGCTTCCGCACCATGCGCGGCTACCACGTGGCACGCAAGGCCGGCTGGGACTGCCACGGCCTGCCGGTCGAGCTCGCCGTGGAGAAGGAGCTGGGCTTCAACGGCAAGCAGGACATCGAGGACTACGGCATCGCCGAGTTCAACGCCCGGTGCCGGGAGTCGGTGACCCGGCACACCGACGCGTTCGCCGAGCTGACCACCCGGATGGGCTACTGGGTCGACCTGGACGACGCCTACCGGACGATGAACCCCGAGTACATCGAGTCGGTGTGGTGGTCGCTCAAGCAGATCTTCGAGAAGGGCCTGCTGGCCCAGGACCACCGGGTCGCCCCCTGGTGCCCCCGCTGCGGCACCGGGCTGTCCGACCACGAGCTGGCGCAGGGCTACGAGACGGTGGTGGACCCCTCCGTCTACGTCCGGATGCCGCTCACCTCCGGCCCGCTGGCCGGCGAGGCGTCGCTCATGGTCTGGACGACCACGCCATGGACGCTGGTCGCCAACCTGGCCGTGGCCACCCACCCCGATGTCACCTACGTCGTCGCCTCCGACGGCACCGACAAGATCATCGTGGCCGAACCGCTGCTGGACAGCGCCCTCGGCGAGGACTGGCACATCACCGGCGAGCGCTACACGGGCCGGGAGATGAACGGCTGGAGCTACCGGCGCCCGTTCGAGCTGGTGGACATCCCCGGGGCGCACTTCGTCGTCAACGACACCTACGTCACCACCGAGGACGGCACCGGCATGGTGCACCTGGCCCCCTTCGGCGAGGACGACTTCCGGGTCGCCCGCGCCAACGGCATCAGTCCGGTCGTGCCCGTCCGCTCCGACGGCACGTTCGAGCCCGGCTTGGACCTGATCGGCGGCCAGTTCTTCAAGAAGGCCGACGAGGCCCTGGTCGCCGACCTGGACGCCCGCGGTCTCCTCTTCCGGCACGTGGCCTACGAGCACAGCTACCCCCATTGCTGGCGCTGCCACACGGCCCTCATCTACTACCCACAGCCGTCCTGGTACATCCGCACGACCCGGGTCAAGGAGGCCCTGCTCCGGGAGAACGAGGCCACCAACTGGTTCCCGGACTCCGTCAAGCACGGCCGCTTCGGCGACTGGCTGGACAACAACGTGGACTGGGCGCTGTCGCGCAACCGCTACTGGGGCACCCCGCTGCCCGTCTGGCGGTGCGAGGAGGGGCACCTCACCTGTGTCGGCTCGCTGGCCGAGCTGAGCGAACTGTCCGGCACCGATCAGTCGGGGCTCGACCCGCACCGCCCCTACATCGACGCCGTCACCTTCGGCTGCCCGGCCGAGGGCTGCGCGCTGGAGGCGGAACGCGTCCCGGAGGTCATCGACGCCTGGTACGACTCCGGCTCCATGCCCTTCGCGCAGTGGGGCTACCCGTACAAGAACAAGGAGCTGTTCGAGAAGCGCTACCCGGCCCAGTTCATCTCGGAGGCCATCGACCAGACCCGCGGCTGGTTCTACACCCTGATGGCGGTCGGCACCCTGGTATTCGACAAGTCCTCCTACGAGAACGTGGTCTGCCTGGGCCACATCCTGGCCGAGGACGGCCGCAAGATGTCCAAGCACCTGGGCAACACCCTGGAGCCGATCCCCCTCATGGAGCAGCACGGCGCCGACGCGGTGCGCTGGTTCATGGCCGCGGGAGGCTCGCCCTGGGCGGCCCGTCGGGTCGGCCACGGCACCATCCAGGAAGTCGTCCGCAAGACGCTGCTGACCTACTGGAACACCGTCGCCTTCCAGGCCCTGTACGCGCGGACGAGCGGCTGGGCGCCCTCCGGGGCCGACCCGGAGCCGCACCTGCGCCCGCTGCTGGACCGCTGGCTGCTGAGCGAGCTGCACGCGCTGGTCGACCAGGTCACCATCGCCATGGACGGCTACGACACCCAGCGCGCGGGCAAGCTGCTGTCCACTTTCGTCGACGACCTGTCCAACTGGTACGTCCGCCGCTCCCGGCGCCGCTTCTGGCAGGGCGACGCCGCCGCGCTGCGCACCCTGCACGACGTGATCGAGACCGTCACCAAGCTGATGGCGCCGATCACCCCGTTCCTGGCCGAACGGGTCTGGCAGGACCTGGTCGTCCCGGTCACCCCCGACGCACCCGACTCGGTGCACCTGTCCACCTGGCCGCAGGCCGACCTCAGCCGCATCGACCCCGAGCTGTCCCAGGACATGCTGCTGGTGCGGCGTCTGGTGGAGCTGGGCCGTGCCTCGCGCGCCGAGTCCGGCGTCAAGACCCGCCAGCCGCTGTCCCGCGCGCTCATCGCCGCACAGGGCTTCGAGACCCTCTCCCCCGAGATGCGCAACCAGATCACCGAGGAGCTGAACGTCGAGCAGCTCGCCTCCCTCGCGGATGTCGGCGGCTCGCTCGTCGACACCACGGCCAAGGCCAACTTCCGGGCGCTGGGCCGCCGCTTCGGCAAGGACACGCAGGCGGTCGCCAAGGCCATCGCCGGGGCCGATGCCGCGGCACTGTCGGTGGCCCTGCGCGAGGGCACCGGCACCGTGGAGGTGGACGGCGAGACCGTGGCGCTGAGCCCCGAGGAGGTCATCATCACCGAGACGCCCCGCGAGGGCTGGTCGGTGGCCTCCGACCCCGGCGCCACCGTCGCGCTCGACCTGGAGATCTCCCCCGAGCTGCGGCGCACCGGACTGGCCCGGGACGCCATCCGGCTCATCCAGGAGGCCCGGAAGAACTCCGGCCTGGACGTCGCCGACCGGATCGAGCTGCGTTGGCAGTCCGACGACGACGAGGTGGCCCGCGCGCTGGCCGAGCACACCTTCCTCATCGCGGAAGAGGTCCTGGCCGAGGAGTTCGCCCAGGGCGACCCGGAGGAAATCGAGGGCCCCACCTTCGAGGACGAGGCGCTGTCCCTGGCGTTCCGGCTCCGCAAGGGCTGAGCCGCACGCAGTACCGCAGTACCGCACCGCCCCCGTCCGCCGACCGCGGCCGGGGGCGGTGCCGCGCGGAGCCGCGGTGGCTCCGCGCGGCTGCGATCGCTCCGCGGTGCTGCGGGCCGAGCCCTGGGGGAACGGCGGAGCGGTCCGAGGGCCGGCAGCACGAACGGGCCGGGCCCGGGAGCGGAAGGTGCTCCCGGGCCCGGCCCGTCGACGGTGGGCGCTCAGCGCGCCCGGGTCAGCTCTCGTCCTCGTCGATGAGGAAGCCCCGCATCGGGGACGGCGCCTGCTGGCCCTGCGGTCCGCCCTGCGGCCGGACCGGTGCCATCGGCTGGGTCATGGCCGGCGACATCTGCTGCTGGCCGCCGTAGGACTGGCCGGCACCGCCCTGGGTGTGCGGACCGCCGCCGGGGCCGCCCATGGAGTGGCCGTTGCTGCCCATGGACTGGTGTCCACCCATGGTGCCGCCGCCGTTGTTGGGTGCACCGGCGGGAGCACCGGCCCCGGCCGGGGCCATCGACGGCGAGGGTGCGGGCAGCGACGCGGTCGCGGGCGTCCGCGGCGGCGCGAGCGAGTCGTCGGCCTGGTTCTCCAACTGCCGCAGCTGGCTCTCCAGGTACGACTTCAGCCGCGTGCGGTACTCGCGTTCGAAGCCGCGCAGGTCCTCGACCTTGCGCTCCAGGGTGGCGCGGGCGGACTCCAGAGAGCCCATCGCGACCCGGTGCTTCTCCTGCGCGTCCCGCTCCAGCGCGTCGGCCTTGGCGCGGGCGTCCCGCTCCAGACCCTCGGCGCGGCTGCGGGCCTCACCGACGATCTTGTTGGCCTCGGAACGGGCCTCCGCGATCGCGTGGTCGGCCGTCTGCTGCGCCAGCGACAGCACGCGGGCCGCGCTGTCGTTGTTCTGGCCGCCGCCGGGCATCTGCGGACCACCCTGCGGGCCGCCCTGCGGACCGCCGGGGCCCATCGGACCGCCCTGCTGCGGGCCGGGGCCGCCGGGACCCATCGGACCGCCCTGCTGCGGACCGGGGCCGCCGGGACCACCCGGACCACCGGGGCCCGCGGGAAGCTGCGCCTGACCGCCGGGAAGCTGCGGCGGGCCGCCCATACCCTGCTGCTGCTGGGGCGGGACGGGCTGCGGTCCGGATATGGCGGCGGGCACAGGGGCCCCGCCTTGCTGCTGCTGCCTGTCCTGGGGTTCAGGAGGCTTGCGCATGCCGCCCTGTTGCTGTTGCTGGTTCTGGGCCGCCGCGCGCGTGGCCGCAGCCAGCTTGGCGCGCAGGTCCTCGTTCTCGCGCAGCAGCCGGGTCAGCTCGGCTTCGACCTCGTCGAGGAAGGCATCGACCTCGTCCTCGTCATAGCCTTCGCGCAGACGGACGGTCGTGAACTGCTTGTTCCGCACGTCCTCGGGGGACAGGGGCATCTCTTCACCTCAACGTAAGTCGTCGGCATATCGGCAAGACCATTCCGATCGTTCACAGCCTGGCCACGACGTTGATCAGGATGTAGACGATGATCATGAGTACGAAGAAGGACAGGTCAAGCGCCACGCCCCCGAAGCGCAGCGGTGGGATGAACCGCCGCAGAAGCTTGAGTGGCGGATCGGTGACAGTGTAGGTCGCCTCGAGAACGACCACCATCGCCTTGCCGGGTTGCCATGAGCGGGCGAACTGGAAGACATAGTCCATCACCAGCCGGAAGATCAGCACGAGCAGGAAGCAGTACAGCGCGATTTGGACCACGTCCAGTGCGGTTCTCATCTGCGCGTCCCTCTCCCCTGGGGCTCTCGTGCCGCCTTGGCGGCCTGTTCCTGGACCCTGCGTCTCAGCTCTGGTTGAAGAACCCGCCCTCTGCGATGCGGGCCTTGTCCTCCGCCGTGACATCGACGTTAGCAGGAGACAGCAGGAACACCTTCTGCGTCACTCGCTCGATACTGCCGTGCAGACCGAAGACCAGACCAGCCGCAAAGTCGACAAGTCGCTTCGCATCGGTGTCGTCCATCTCCGTCAGATTCATGATCACCGGAGTGCCCTCACGGAAGTGTTCCCCGATGGTACGGGCTTCGTTGTAGGTCCGGGGGTGCAACGTGGTGATCCGGTACGGCTCACGTTCGGACACGACCTTGGGCATGATCACCGGGGCGCTCTTCTCGACATTCTGGCGTTCAGGTGTGATGGATGACACGGGAGCAATTCTCCCGGCTCGTCCGCTTTCGGCGGCAACCGCCGGAGGGGTCTCCGGCTCCCGCTCCCGCTGTGCCGGAGGGTGAGCAACCCTCACCGGCTCCTCGGAATCGGTCTTTTGGAGCGAATGGTGTGATTGTTCCGACTCGTACCGCCGATGATCCCGTTCGGGCTCGGGCTCGGGCTCGAACTCGTCATCAGGGTCGAATCCCCGGCCGTCGTACCCATCGTCCTCCACGAGGCCGAGGTAGACCGCCATCTTGCGCATCGCGCCGGCCATTCTCTGCGTCCTCCGCTCTGTGGTGGATCGACTCCATCGACGCAGCCCCCGTCACCGGTGGCCCTGGGATGATCCACGCAGCCTCTCCGACCGGCCTTTTCCGGCGGAAATGACCATATATTCTGCTGTGGTCCCACTCGCTTCGCGACGTTACCGGAGCCGAGGTCGGTCTCCGAGTACCGCACTGCCGACGCGCACATGTGTCGCACCCGCGAGCACCGCCTCTTCGAGATCCGAACTCATTCCCGCCGACACCATCGTCGCAGCAGGATGCGCCACCCGCAGGGCGGTTGAGACTTCCCACAGCCGGTCGAAAGCCGCCCGGGGCCGCCCCGCCAGCGGCCCTGCCAGCGGCGCGACGGTCATCACTCCGTCGAGCCGCAGCCCTTGGGCGGCCGCCACCGCCTCCGCGAGATCCGCCACACCGTCGGGCGCGACACCGCCCCGCTCCCCCACCGAACCGGACGGGGCGTCGAGGGCGACCTGGACCAGACATCCGATCTCCCGCTCCGCGCGGACGGCGGCGGCCGAGAGGGCGGTCACCAGTCGCGTCCGGTCCACGGAGTGGACATGCTGCGCATAACCGGCAACCGACCGCGCCTTGTTGGTCTGCAACTGCCCGACGAAGTGCCAGTCGAGCCCCGCGCCCGCACAGGCGGCCGCCTTCTGCGCCGCCTCCTGGTCGCGGTTCTCCGCCACATTCCGCACGCCCAGCTCGGCCAGCAGCCGGACATCGGAGGCGGGGTGGGTCTTGGTCACGACGATGAGCGTGACCTCGTCGCGCCGGCGCCCCGCCATGCGGCAGGCGCCCTCGATGCGCTCCTCCACCCGGGCGAGACCGGCGGCCAGCTCCGCCTTGCGCGCCGCCTCGGCGGACGCGGGCTCCGCGGAGCCCGCGAAGGCCGCAGTCCGCCCGTCCGCGGATTCTGCAGGCATGTCCGACTCGGCGCGCTCATAGGGCATATCGTCCGTCATCTCTCAGTCCGCCTCGATCCAGACATACCCCGCAAGCCTTCCCGTGGTCCGGTCCCGGCGGTAGGAGAAATGATCAGCGGACTCCAAGGTGCACACGGAGGAGTGACCGCGGTCGACGACCCCCGCACGGGTGAGCTGGGCCCGCACCCCGGCGGCCATGTCGACGGCGGGGGTTCCCGCCCGGGTCGTCGCGTACGCCTCGGGGACGGCAGCCGCCACGTCGGCGCGCATCCGCTCCGGAACTTCGTAGCAGCCGCCGCAGACCGCGGGTCCGGTACGCGCGACGATGCGCTCCGGGACGGCGCCGAGCCCGGTCATCGCCTCGACCGTCGCGCCGACCACTCCGGCCTGCACGCCCGGCCGCCCGGCGTGCGCGGCGCCGGCGACCCCGGCGACGGGGTCGGCGAGCAGCACCGGAGTGCAGTCGGCGGTGAGCACGGCGAGTGCGAGCCCCCGACGCGCCGTCACCACGCCGTCGACGGGCGGCGCCTCGGCTCCGAAGGGGCGATCGACGACAGCGACGTCGCGTCCGTGCACCTGGTGCATCCAGACCACCGCCTCGGGCGACAGCCCGAGCGCCTGCGCGACCCGCTCCCGGTTGGCACGCACCGCCTCGGGGTCGTCGCCGACCGCGCCGCCGAGATTGAGCTCCTCATACGGAGCGGCGCTCACCCCGCCCCACCTGTCGGTGAAGGCGAAATGCGCGCCGCTGACCGTCTCTTGTTCCGCTATCACTTCAGGAAGTCCGGCACATCCAGCTCTTCCGCCTGACTGTCGTGGTACGGGCGGGCCGGCGGCACCTGCGGGGTGGCGGACGGCGGCGGGACCTCGCTCACCGGAGCGGGCTCCGGGCGCGGCGGGGCCTCCTCCTCGCGCGGCGGGGCGACGGCGCCCAGGCCGCCGAACGAGGGGCGCTCGGGCTCCGGGTCGGCGGCGGGCGCCGGCTCGTCCTGGTAGGCGGGGGCCGAGGAAGCCGCCGCGGACGACTGGCCGAGCGCCTTCTCCCCCTTCTTGGCGGGCGGCTGGCCGCCGTCGAACCCGGCCGCGATGACGGTGACCCGCACCTCGTCGCCGAGCGCGTCGTCGATGACGGCACCGAAGATGATGTTCGCCTCGGGGTGGGCGGCCTCGCTGACCAGTTGGGCGGCCTCGTTGATCTCGAACAGACCGAGGTCCGACCCACCGGAGATGGAGAGCAGGACACCGCGCGCCCCGTCGATGGACGCCTCCAGGAGCGGCGAGGAGATGGCCATCTCGGCGGCGGCGACCGCGCGGTCGTCGCCACGGGCCGAGCCGATCCCCATCAGGGCCGATCCCGCCTCGGACATCACGGACTTGACGTCCGCGAAGTCGAGGTTGATCAGACCGGGGGTGGTGATGAGGTCGGTGATGCCCTGCACACCCGAGAGCAGGACCTGGTCGGCGGACTTGAAGGCGTCCAGCACGCTGACCTGGCGGTCCGAGATGGACAGCAGCCGGTCGTTGGGAATGACGATCAGCGTGTCGACCTCGTCGCGCAGTCCCGCGATGCCGTCCTCGGCCTGGTTGGCCCGGCGGCGGCCCTCGAAGGTGAAGGGACGGGTGACGACACCGATGGTGAGGGCACCGAGCGAGCGGGCGATGTTCGCCACGACGGGCGCGCCGCCGGTGCCGGTGCCGCCGCCCTCGCCGGCCGTCACGAAGACCATGTCGGCCCCCTTGAGGACCTCTTCGATCTCCTCGCGGTGGTCCTCAGCCGCCTTGCGGCCGACGTCCGGGTTGGCGCCGGCGCCGAGGCCGCGAGTCAGCTCGCGGCCCACATCGAGCTTGACATCGGCGTCGCTCATCAACAGGGCTTGCGCGTCAGTGTTGATCGCGATGAACTCGACGCCCTTGAGACCGACCTCGATCATCCGGTTGATGGCGTTCACGCCACCGCCGCCGATACCGACGACCTTGATGACTGCGAGGTAGTTCTGCGGTGCTGCCACGTCGAAGGCCTCTCGCCTCGAGTTACGTATCCCTGTGGGGCGGTTCGAACGCCGACCCGAACCCTAAGTGTGAAGTTTAGGGTTACCAGTGCCTGTCTTACTCGGACTCTTCGCAACGGACACTAAGTCGACAAGTGCTGGGTGTTCAACGAACACGCCGAACCTCCCGTTTTTCTTTTCACCCTATGTGATCAGACCGAGCAGTAGCCATCCAGGGTGCTCACCAGCGGCGATGCGCGTCAACTGACACGCTCCCGACCGACGGTGGCCCCGGCGCCCGCACCGATCCGCGGCCGCAACCCGTCCGGGGCCCGGGATACTCCGCTCCCGTTGCCGATCGCGGCCGGGGACCGGGGGTTTGCCCCCGGCGGAACGAGGTACCTGTGCGGGCAGGCCGGGCAGCGGCCGTCCGAGGTGCCCGCCGGCAGCGGGGACCGCCCATGGGGACGGACCGCTCCCGGCGAGAACATCAGCCTGATCATGCGGGGCAGTCCGGGTCAACTGACGCGGCCACGGAACGGCGGACTCCAGCCGTTCGCCGAACCCGGCTGGGGGTACGGCGGTTAGCGCGGAGTCCGGCTAACTGTCCGACGCGGCCGGGGCACTGGGGGCCGTGACATCGAAGTGGGTGGCGTCCTCGGCGGCTTTCATCAGCGCCGTCAGCGCCGCGGCTTTCGCCCGGCCGCGTTCGGCACTTCCCCACCGGACGGTGCGGTCCCCCGTCAGTTCCAGGGTGATGTCGTCGAAGGAGCGGACCCGGACGGTCCGGGTGGCGTGGTGGACGGATTCCGGAAGTGCGGCGGCGGCCCGGGCAGCTGCCCGGCGCAGCCGCCCTGACGAGAAGTACCGCTCGTCCGCCGCCCGCCGCGGCGCGAGCACCAGAACCGGAACGCCTTTCGGCGGCTTGCCGACTGTGGCGAATCGCACGCCTTCGGAGTCGACTTCCACATAGTCGCCCGCTTTCTCCATCACCAGCGCCGGGCGCCGTTCGGTGACGGTGAGCGTCAGACCGTGCGGCCAGGAGCGCTCGGCCGCCACCTCGCGGACTCTCGGGAGCGCCCGGCGCACCCGGTCCTGGAGCGCCGCCTTGTCGACGGTGATGAGCGGTGCGCCCTCGGGAGCCGCGGCGGCGCGGCTGACGTCGGCCTCGCTCAGCACCCGGGTGCCGGTCACCGAGACGTTCCGCAGCCGCAGCCACGGCGAGCCGTAGAACACCCAGGTGCCGAAGCCGCTCAGCGGGACGGCGAGGAGCAGCAGCAGGGCGAGGGCGCGCCGACGGCGCAGGCGCGGCCCGAACCGGCCGGGGCGCGCCCGTTCCTCATCTCCGCCCCCGGAACCGGAGTCCGGATCGGCGCCGGCCGCGGCGTCGACGGTGCGGCTCCGGTAGGCGGCCCGGCCGCGCGGCGGCGCTTCGCCGGCACCGCCGGACGTCCGGCCGCCGCCCGGCCTTCCGGCCGCTCCGGTTGCCTTGCCGGCTCCGGCAGCTCGGGCTGCTTTCACCACGAGGACCACCACCCTGCTCTCTGCGTGCTCGGCGAGGCGCCGGCCCGCGCCGCGCCGGGTCAGTCCCGGCGGTTGGCGGCGATCGCCTCGTACACCATGCCGACAAGCAGTTCATCGGCGTCCGGACGGCCGAACTCGGCTGCCGCCCGGGACATCGCGGTGAGCTGCTGCGGATCGGCGAGGACCGGGAGCACATTGCCCTGGATCCACTCCGGCGTCAGTTCCGCGTCGTCGACCAGGAGTCCGCCGCCCGCCTTGACGACCGGCTGCGCGTTGAGCCGCTGTTCGCCGTTGCCGATCGGCAGCGGAACGTAGGCGGCGGGCAGCCCGACAGCCGACAGCTCCGCGACGGTCATCGCGCCCGCGCGGCAGAGCATCATGTCGGCCGCGGCGTACGCGAGGTCCATCCGGTCCACATACGGTACCGGCACATAGGGCGGCATTCCGGGCATGTGGTCCACGTGGGGGATCTCGTTCTTGGGCCCGACCGCGTGCAGGATCTGGATACCCGCGCGCTGCAGATGCGGAACGACCTGCTGGACGACCTCGTTGAGCCGGCGCGCGCCCTGCGAGCCGCCGGAGACCAGCAGCGTCGGCAGGTTGGGGGCCAGCCCGAAGGCGGCACGGGCCTCGGGCCGCACAGCGGAGCGGTTGAGGGTCGCGACGGAGCGGCGCAGCGGGATCCCGACGTAGCGGGCGTCCCGCAGTTTGCTGTCCGGCGTGGAGACCGCGACCCCGTGCGCGTAGCGCGAGCCGATCTTGTTGGCGAGCCCCGGCCGGGCGTTGGCCTCGTGCACCACGATGGGCACCCTGGCGCGCTTGGCGGCCAGGTAGCCGGGCAGCGCCACATAGCCGCCGAAGCCGACGACGCAGTCGGCCTTCGTGCGCTCCAGGATCTGCTCGGTTGCCTTGATGGTGCCGCGCAGCCGACCGGGAACCGTGATCAGCTCGGGCGTGGGTTTGCGCGGCAGCGGGACGGCCGGGATCAGTTCGAGCTGGTAGCCGCGCTCCGGCACCAGCCGCGTCTCCAGGCCGCGCTCGGTACCGAGCGCCGTGATCCCCACGGTCGGGTCCTGCCTGCGCAGGGCGTCCGCGAGGGCGAGCGCGGGCTCGATATGGCCGGCGGTCCCCCCACCGGCGAGTACGACGTGCACGCTGTTTCACCGCTCTCCGGACGGCGGCCTTCCGGCGCGCCGTCTCATCGTCTTCTCTCTCTTCCGGCCGGGGGCGCTCCCCGTTCGCAGCGCCCCTGCCAGCCCTCCCCGGGACGTGCGCTGCCACAGGAGGGGCTGCCGCACGGCCAGGGCAGCGCGCGCCGCCGGATCGCTGCGCGCGAAGGCGATCAGCAGTCCGACCGCGAACATCGCCGGCAGCAGAGCGGACCCACCGTAGGAGAACAGCGGGAGGGGGACACCGGCGATCGGCAGCAGACCGAGCACCGCGCCCACGTTGATCACCGCCTGAGCGATGATCCACGTCGTCACGCCTCCCGCGGCATACCTGACGAAGGGTTCCTCCGTGCGTCCGGCCACGCGGATACCCGCATAGCCTAGAGCCGCGAAGAGGGCGAGCACCGACAGCGTCCCCGCCAGTCCGAGTTCCTCCCCGGTCACGGCGAAGATGAAGTCGGTATGGGGTTCGGGCAGTTGACCCCATTTTTCCACACTCGCGCCGAGTCCGGAACCGAACCAGCCGCCGGAGGCCAGCGCGTAGATGCCGTGCACGGCCTGCCAGCACCGGTCGTCGGGGCCGGGATCGGTGGCTCCGATGCAGGCCAGCCGGGACATCCGGTTCGTGCTGGAGGTGACCAGCAGCACGGCGGCGGTGAGCGCCACCGCGAGCACCCCCGTGAACAGCCGGGTGGGTGCGCCCGCCAGCCACAGCAGCCCGAACAGCACCGCGGCGAGGATGATGGCGGTACCCATGTCGCCGCCGAGCATGATGAGCGCGAGCAGCAGGAAGGCGACCGGGACCAGCGGCACCAGCAGATGCTTCCACTGGGTGAGCATCCTCTTCTCGCCCTTGCGCGCGAGCAGGTCGGCGCCCCACAGGACCAGGGCCAGTTTCGCGAACTCGCTGGGCTGGAGCTGGAACGGGCCGCCCAGGTGGATCCAGTTCTGATTCCCGTTCACCTCCTGCCCTATACCGGGGACCTGCACCAGGCACATCAGGAAGACGGAGGCGACGAGCAGCGGATAGGCCAGCGCCCGGTGCACGCGCACCGGCATCCGGCAGGCGGCCAGCAGCAGCACCGCGCCGATCGCGGCGGCCACCATCTGCTTGCGGAAGTAGTAGGTGGAGGGCAGTCCGGACTGGAGGGCCTGGATCTGCGAGGCGGAGAAGACCATCACCAGGCCCAGGACGATGATGAGCAGACTGCCGCCGAGAATCAGATAGTAGGCGGTCAGCGGACGGTCCCAGGCGCGCTTGGCCCGCGCGAAGGCACGCTGCGGCGCCGAGGTGCCCTGCGGTACGCGCGGGTGCCGCGGCGGGCGCACGGGCGCGGGCTGACTGCGCGCACGCCGGGGTGTGGGCGGTTTCGCCGATCGCGCCGTCATCCGTATCCCCTCCGTCTCACCCCCGTCCTCGGTCGGCGGGGAGCGGGGTCACTACTGCTCGCTCGGGCCCGCGGCGGCGAGGGCTCCGACCGCATCGGCGAACGCGTCGCCGCGTGCGTTGTAGTTGACGAACATGTCCATCGAGGCGCACGCGGGTGCCAGGAGTACGGTATCGCCGGGTCGCGCCAGGGACGCCGCCCGGCGGACGGCCTCCGCCATCGCCCCAGTGTCGGTGCGGGCGACGTCGGCCACGGGCACATCGGGCGCGTGTCGCAGCAGCGCTTCGCGGATCAGCTCCCGGTCGGCGCCCAGCAGCACCACGCCGCGCAGCCGCGGTGCGGCCCCGGCGACCAGTTCGCCGAACGTCGCCCCCTTGGCCAGTCCGCCCGCGATCCACACCACCGAGGGGTAGGCGGCCAGGGACGCCGCCGCGGCGTGCGTGTTGGTGGCCTTGGAGTCGTCGACGTAGGCGACACCCTCCACCTCGGCGACCCGGGTGATGCGGTGCGCGTCCGGGGTGAAGGCGCGCAGTCCGTCCCGTACCGCGGCCGCCGGTACGCCGAAGGCGCGGGCCAGCGCCGCGGCGGCGAGCGCGTTGGCGACGTTGTGCGGTGCCGGGGGGACCGCGGGGGTGGCGTCCGGCGCCGGGCTCAGGTCGTCGAACTCGGCCAGTTCCTGCGCCTGCTCCCGGCGGTCGGCGACGAAGGCGCGGTCCACCAGGACACCCTCGACGACGCCGAGTTGGGAGGGCGCCGGGGTGCCGAGGGTGAAGCCGATGGCGCGCGCACCCTCGACCACGTCGGCGGCCCGCACCAGGTCCTCGGTGCGGGGCGCCGCGGCGTCCGGGCCGGCGGGCTCGTCGGCGTTGTAGACGCAGGCGACCTGGTTGCCCTCGTAGATGCGGCCCTTGGCGGCGGCGTACGCCTCCATGGAGCCGTGCCAGTCGAGGTGGTCGGGGGCGAGGTTGAGGACGGCGGCGGAGTGCGCGCGCAGGCTGGGCGCCCAGTGGAGCTGGTAGCTGGACAGCTCGACTGCGAGCACGTCCAGGTCGCCGTAGGGCTCCTGCCCCAGGACGACGTCGATGAGCGAGACGCCGATGTTGCCGACCGCGGCCGTGCGCAGCCCGGCCGCACGCAGGATGCAGGCCAGCATCCGGACCGTGGTCGTCTTGCCGTTGGTGCCGGTGACCGCGAGCCACGGCGGGCTGCCGGGGCCGCGCAGCCGCCAGGCCAGCTCCACGTCGCCCCACACCGCTACCCCGGCCTCGGCCGCCGCCGCGAAGAGCGGGCTGGTGGGCTTGAAGCCGGGCGTGGTCACGACCAGCTCGGTGCCCTCGGGGAGGGTGCGGTCGTCGCCGAGCCGCACGGTGATCCCGAGCGCCTCCAGTTCGGCGGCCTGCCGGCGCGGACCCTCGCCGTCGCCGCCGTTGACGGCGGTGACCCGGGCCCCGAGCCGGTGCAGCACCTTGGCCGCGGGCATGCCGCTGACGCCCAGCCCGGCGACGGTGACGTGCTTGCCGGACAGCTCGGCGCCCAGCTCCGCCAGGTTCGTCCGGTCCTCGCTCACTTGCTCGCCGCCCAGCCCGCGTAGAAGATGCCGACACCGACGATGGCGCACATGCCCTGGATGATCCAGAACCGCACCACCACAAGGACCTCGGACCACCCCTTGAGTTCGAAGTGGTGCTGGAGCGGGGCCATCTTGAAGACCCGCTTCCCGGTGAGCCGGAAGGATCCGACCTGGATCACCACGGACATGGTGATCAGCACGAACAGGCCGCCGAGGATCGCCA
This sequence comes from Streptomyces sp. NPDC006925, assembly GCF_042869575.1. Classification (NCBI taxonomy): domain Bacteria; kingdom Bacillati; phylum Actinomycetota; class Actinomycetes; order Kitasatosporales; family Streptomycetaceae; genus Streptomyces; species Streptomyces sp. NPDC006925. Next base: position 467,605 of record NZ_JBIAGB010000002.1, on the reverse strand, counting down.
GCAGCAGCTCGGTGCGCGAGCAGATCGCGAGCCCGGCCAGCGCGCCGCCCAGGGCCAGCGAGCCGGTGTCGCCCATGAAGATCTTCGCCGGGGAGGTGTTCCACCACAGGAAGCCGAAGCAGGCGCCCATCAGCGCGGCCGCGACCACGGCCAGGTCGAGTGGATCGCGTACCTCGTAGCAGCCGGGCCCGGCCGTGGCGATGTGCGCGCAGGACTCCTGGTACTCCCAGACGCAGATGAACACGTAGGCGCCGAAGACCATCACCGAGGCGCCGGTCGCCAGGCCGTCGAGGCCGTCGGTGAGGTTCACGCCGTTGGACATGGCCAGGATCATGAACAGGGCCCAGACCACGAACAGCACCGGTGGCAGTGCCCAGCCGAAGTCCTGGGTGAAGGAGAGCTTGGTGGAGGCCGGGGTGAGCTGCCGGGCGTCCTCGAAACTGAGTGCGAGGAGGGCGAAGGCGATGCCGACGATGAGCTGGCCGGCCATCTTCGCCTTCGCGCGCAGCCCGAGGCTCCGCTGCTTGACGATCTTGATGTAGTCGTCGAGGAAGCCGACCAGGCCCATCCCCGCGAACAGGAAGAGCACCAGCACACCGGAGAAGCTGGGCTGCTCCCCCGTGATGAGCTTGGTCAGCACGTAGGCGAGCACCGTCGCCAGGATGAAGGCGATACCGCCCATCGTGGGGGTGCCGCGCTTGCTGTGGTGGTTGCGCGGGCCGTCGTCGCGGATGAACTGGCCGTAGCCCCGTCTGGCGAGCAGCTTGATCAGCAGCGGGGTCCCGATCAGGGACAGGAAGAGGCCGATGACCCCGGAGAAGAGGATCTGCTTCATCGTCATCGGGCGGCGCCCTCACCCTCCCTGGACCCGTCCGCGAGGAGAGCCGCGGCCACCTTCTCCAGCCCCACCGACCGGGAGGCCTTCACCAGTACGACATCTCCCGCGCGCAGTTCCCCGCGCAGCAGGCCGACGGCCGCCTCAGTGCCGGACACATGCACCGACTCCTCACCCCACGAACCCTCGTTCTTGGCACCCATGTCGAGCCAGGCGGCCTCCCGGCCTCCGACTGCCACGAGTTTGCTGACGTTGAGCCGGACGGCGAGCCGTCCGATCGCGTCGTGCTCGGCGAGCGCGTCGTCGCCGAGCTCGGCCATCTCGCCCAGCACCGCCCAGGTCCGGCCCCCCCGGGCCTTCGCCGCCTCCCCCATGGCGGAGAGCGCGCGGAGCGCTGCCCTCATGGAGTCGGGATTGGCGTTGTAGGCGTCGTTGACGACCGTGACACCGTCGGCGCGCTCGGTGACCTCCATCCGCCAACGGGAGAGCGTGTCCGCGGAGGAGAGCGCATCGGCGATGTCCCCAGCGGGCATGCCCAGTTGGTGGGCGACGGCCGCCGCGGCGAGCGCGTTCGACACGTGGTGCTCACCGTACAGGCGCATGGTCACATCGCCGCACCCGGTAGGTGTGTGAAGGGTGAAAGCTGGTGTGCCGCGTTCCGACAACCGCACGTTTTCAGCCCGAACGTCCGCTTCCGGAGCCTCGCCGAAGAGCAGGACCCGGGCGCTCGTCCGTGCGGCCATGGCGCGGACGAAGGGATCGTCGGCGTTGAGCACCGCCACTCCCCCCTCCTCGGCCGCGGGCAGGTTCTCCACCAGTTCGCCCTTGGCCTGGGCGATCTGCTCCCGCCCGCCGAACTCGCCGATGTGGGCCGTGCCGACGTTGAGCACCACCCCGATCCGCGGCGGCGTCAACTCGGTGAGGTAGCGGATGTGGCCGATGCCGCGGGCGCCCATCTCCAGCACCAGGTGCCGGGTGGTCTCGTCGGCGCGCAGGGCCGTCAGCGGCAGACCGATCTCGTTGTTCTGCGAGCCTTCCGGCCACACCGTGGGCCCGAGCCGCCCCAGCAACTGGGCGATCAGGTCCTTGGTGCTGGTCTTGCCGCTGGACCCGGTCAGCGCGACGACCTGGGTGCCGAGCGTGCGCACGGCATGCCGGGCCAGCGCGCCCAGGGCGCGGGTGACGTCGTCGACGACGACGGCCGGGACACCGACCGGGCGGGTGGCGAGCACGGCGACGGCACCGGAGGCCACGGCGCCGACGGCGAAGTCGTGACCGTCGGCCCGCTCACCGGCGAACGCCGCGAAGAGCGTGCCGGGGCCCGCTTCCCGGGAGTCGATCACCACCGGCCCGGTGATCCGCGCGTCCGGGTCCGTTATGTCGTGCTGCCGTCCGCCGGTGAGGGCGGCGATCTCTGCGAGGGAGAGGGGGATCATCGCTTCTGGTTGTCTGTCCGGTGGTGCTCGACGGAAGGGGACGAAGAAGACAAGGGGTCGGAGGCGGACACAGGGGACGGGGACGGCGGTGCCGCCGGGGCGGCCGCGGCCTGCTCGGCCGCCCGGGCGCGGATGGCGTCGTGCAGCACCTGGACGTCGTCGAAGGGGCGCACCACTCCGGCGATGTCCTGACCCTGCTCGTGGCCCTTGCCCAGGACGAGGACGGTGTCACCCGGACCGGCGCGGCCGACGGCGGCCCGGATCGCGGCGGCGCGGTCCTCCTCCAGGAGCACGGTGCCGCGCTCGTAGGCCGGCACCTCGGAGGCGCCGCGGAGCATGGTGGCCAGGATCGCGAGCGGATCCTCCGAGCGGGGGTTGTCGGAGGTGAGCACCGCCGTGTCGGACAGCCGGGCGAGCGCCGCGCCCATGCCCGGCCGCTTGTGCGGATCGCGGTCGCCGCCGCAGCCCAGGACGGCGTGCACGGCGCCCTCGGTGACCTTGCGGACGGCGTAGAGCACCGACTCCACGGCGTCCGGCTTGTGTGCGTAGTCGACGATGGCCAGGTAGTCCTGTCCGGCGTCCACCCGCTGCAGCCGGCCGGGGACACCCGGGACGGTGCCGATGCCCTCGGCGGCCGTGCTCGGGTCGATCCCGGCGACGACCAGCGCGGTGAGCGCGGCCAGCGCGTTGGCCACGTTGAAGGGCCCCGCGAGCGGCGCGGCGGCCAGCACTTCCCGTCCGTCGGGTCCCACCGCGGTGAACGTCGAGCCGAGCGGGCCGACCTCCACGTCCCGGGCCCGCCAGTCCGCGTCCGGGTGGCCCTCGGCGGAGAAGGTGGTGACGGGGAAGCCCTCGCCGCGCAGTTCGGTCAGCAGCCGGAAGCCGTACTCGTCGTCGAAGTTGACCACCGCCGCCCGCGAGCGCTCCGGGGTGAAGAGCTGCCGCTTGGCCTGGAAGTAGTCCTCCATGTCCGGGTGGAAGTCGAGGTGTTCGGGGCTGAGGTTGTTGAATACCGCGACGTCGAAGACACAGCCGTCGACCCGGCCGAGGACCAGCGCGTGGCTGGAGACCTCCATCGTCACCGAGCCGACCCCGCGCTCGCGCATCACTCCGAACAGCGCCTGCAGGTCGGTGGCTTCGGGCGTGGTGCGCTCCGACTTGATCCGCTCGTCGCCGATCCGCGACTCGACCGTGCCGATCAGTCCGGTCAGCCCGCCGCCGTCCGCGGCGCCCGCGGCGCGCGGCTCGCCCTTCTCGGCGGCCTTGCGCAGCCCGCCGTCCACCAGGTAGGCGGTCGTCGTCTTGCCGGAGGTGCCGGTGATGCCGATCTGGAGCAGATCGTCGCCGGGAGTGCCGTAGATGGTGGCGGCCAGCTCCCCCATCCGGCCGCGCGGGTCGGGCACCGTCAGCACCGGCAGCCCGGTGGCCTCGCCCCGCGCCGTACCCCCGGGATCGGTCAGCACCGCGGCGGCGCCCAGGCTCTGGGCCTGCTCGACGAAGTCGGCGCCGTGCAGCCGGGCGCCGGGCAGCGCGGCGTAGATGTCGCCGGGGCGCACGGCGCGCGAGTCGTGGGTGATGCCGGTGACGGACACGCCGGGGTCCGCCGCTTCGCCCCCTTGCGGCGCAGCGCCGGAACCGGTCGCGGACGCGTCGGCGTCCAGCAGCCGGGCCAGCTCCGCGAGCGGAACGGGTACGACCCGTGCGGGGCGGGGCGGCCCGGGGAAGGACTCGGGGGAGGTCTGATCAGCTTGTGGCACGGCGGTGAGCGTACCGGGCGGGGAGCCCGCGCCGCGAAGCGAGGGGCGCGGCGGTGCCGACCCCCGGGGGTTGCACTCGCTCTCAGTGATCGTTCTCACGTCGCGCATGACTCAGTCGTCCCGGCTCTTGCCCGCGAGCACAGGCAGCTTCGCGGGCTTGGCCCCGGTCGGGGGGATCTGCAGGGTCTTGAGGGAGAACTTCATGACCTTCTTGTAGACGGGTCCGCACACGTCGCTGCCGAAGTAGCTGCCCTTCTTGGGGTTCTGGACGGCGCAGTAGACGGTGATCCGGGGCTTGTCGGCGGGCGCGAATCCGGCGAAGGAGGAGGTGTAGCCGTGGTAGCGGCCGGTCTCGGGATCCACCCGGTTGGCCGTACCGGTCTTCCCCGCGACGCGGTAGCCGGGGATCTTGGCGGTGGTTCCGGTGCCCTCCATGTCGGAGACCACGGATTCCAGCATCCGGGCGAGCGTCTTGGCCGTCTTCTCGCTGACCACCCGGCGCTTGTCCGGTGCGTCGGCGGGCCGGTAGTGGCCGTCCGGGCCGGTGGTGCCGCGGACGAGCGTGGGGGCGATCCGCTCCCCGCCGTTGGCGATCGTGGAGTAGATGGAGGCGGCCTGCACGGCGTTCAGGGACAGGCCCTGGCCGAAGGGGATCGTGTACTGCTGGGAGGCGCTCCACTTGCCGGGCTCGGCCAGCAGGCCGTCGGTCTCGCCGGGGAAGCCGAGCCCGGTGGGCCGGCCGATGCCGAACTTGCGCAGATAGCGGTACAGCACCTTGTCGGCCTGCTGCTGCGTGCTGCCCAGCTGCTCGGTGGCGAGGATGGTGCCGATGTTGCTGGATTTGGCCAGGACGCCGTTGAGGGTCAGGTGCCAGGTGGGGTGGTCGATGTCGTCGGCGAAGGAGCGGTCGGCGCGCTTGAGCCGGTTGGGCACCGTGACCGCCGTCCGGGGAGTGGCCTTGCCCTCCTCCAGGACGGCGGCCATCGACATCACCTTGCTGGTGGAACCGGGCTCGTAGGCGTCCTGGACCGCAGGACTGCCGAAGGAGTCGACCTTCGCGCCGCGGATGTCGTTCGGGTCGAAGCCCGGCGCGCTGGCCATGGCGAGCAACTGGCCGGTCCTGGTGTCCTGGACGACCACGTAACCGCTGTCCGCGTGCGACGCGGCCACCTGGTCGGAGATCGCCTGCTGCGCGGACCACTGGATGTCGCGGTCCAGGGTGAGCTCCACGTCCGAGCCCGGCTCGGCCGCCTGCTCGCGGACGCCCGCGGTGGGGACCTGGCGGCCGCCGGACTGAGCGTAGGTGACCTTGCCGTCCTCCCCCGCCAGCGTGCCGTTCAGCTTCGCCTCCAGACCGGCGCCGCCCTTGCCCGCGGAGTTGACGAAGCCGAGCACGGTGGCGGCCAGCTCCTTGTTCGGGTAGACCCGTTTGGCGTGCTTCTCCTGGTAGATCCCGGCCAGCACGTCGGGCTTCCCGCCCCCGGGCGCCGCCGCGGCCTCGTCGGCGAGCCGGGCCTTGAGCTTCTTGATCTTGCGCCAGGTCTGCGGGGTCTGCTGCCGGGCGAGCAGCACATAGCGGGTGCCCTGCCGCGAGAGCTTCTCGGCCAGCTCGGCGGGCTTCCTGTCGAGCAGCGGCGCCAGCAGTTCGGCGGCCCGCTCGGGGGCGTCCTCGATCTTCGTCTGCTCCGGGCTGAACAGATACGGGTCGGCGGTGATGTCGTGGGCGTCCACGGTGCTCGCCAGCGCGGAGCCGTCCCGGGCGCTGATGGTGCCCCGCTCGGCCGCGAGGGGGACGGTGATGTAGCGGTTGACGGCGGCCTTGTCCGCGTAGGCGTTCGCGTCCACGGCCTGGACCTGCAGCAGCCGCACCGTGAAGACCAGCATGACCAGCGTCAGCCCCACGGCGACCAGCCGCAGCCGAGGCCGCGGGTTCACCAGCCGCAGCCGGGCCGCGCCGCCGCCCCGCGGGGGGCGTGTGCCGCCGCCCGGGCGGGCCGCGGGGGGCCGTGCGCCGCGGGACGCCGCGGCCGGGGCGGGCCGGCCCGGTCCGGGGACCCGGCGCGGCTTCGCGGTGCGCTTCCGGTCGCCGGTGCGGTTCCGGTCGCCGCTGCGGTCCTGCCCGGACGCCTGCCGGGGGCTCCGGCGGGCGCCGCGGCCCGACTCGCGGGGACGCTCGCTCACGGGTCCTCCTGCCCGCCGCGTGCCGGGCGGGGATCGCCGCGCACGGAGCCGTCGGGGTCCAGGAAAACGGGGGTGTCGCCGGGGACCAGGCCCTGTTCCCGGGCCCGCTCCTCCAGCCGGTCCGGCGCGGAGTAGCCGTCCACCTCCTGCTGGAGGGCCTGCTGCTGGTCGGTCAGCTCCTCGGTCTGCTTCTCCAGTCTGCTGAGCTGGAAGGAGCCCTTGTTCAGGGAGGCGTTCAGCAGCAGCAGGGCCAGCAGGCCGCTGCCCAGCAGCAGGACGATCAGCAGGACGAACGGGGCGCGGGCTGCCGGCGAGCCCCCGACGGGGACCAGCCGGGCCAGCCGCGCGAGGCGCTGCTGCGCTGTCATGTCCCCTCCCGGATGCGGCGGCCGGTCATGTCGCCTCCCTGATCCGCTGGGCGGCGCGCAGCCGCGCCGGCGCCGCCCGCCGGTTCTCGGCGATCTCCTCGTCGGTGGGCAGCTCGGCGCCGCGGGTCAGCAGCCGCAGCCGGGGCTGGTACTGCTCGGGCACGACGGGCAACCCGGGCGGCGCCGTGTTGCGGGAGCCGGTGGCGAACAGCTGTTTGGCCAGCCGGTCCTCCAGCGAGTGGTAGGCGAGGACGACCATCCTGCCGCCGACCGCGAGCGCCTCCAGCGCGGCGGGCAGGGCCCGCTCCAGCACCGTCAGCTCCCCGTTGACCTCGATGCGCAGCGCCTGGAAGGTGCGCTTGGCCGGATTGCCACCGGTGCGCTTGACGGCCTGCGGCAGCGCCTCCCGGATCACCTCGACCAGTCGGCCGCTGCGGGTGAACGGCTCCTTCTCGCGCTCCCGCACGACAGCCTCGACGATCCGGCGGGCCTGCTTCTCCTCGCCGTAGGAGCGCAGGATGCGCACCAGGTCGCCCGGCGGGTAGGTGTTGAGCACCTCGGCCGCGCCGGGCCCGCTCGACTGGTCCATGCGCATGTCCAGCGGCGCGTCCTGGGCGTAGGCGAAGCCCCGGTCGGCCTCGTCCAGCTGGAGCGAGGAGACCCCCAGGTCGAACAGGACCCCCTGGACGCGCGGCACCTCCAGCCGGGAGAGCACCTGCGGCAGCTCGTCGTAGACGGCGTGCACCAGAGTGGCCCGGTCGGCGTAGGGGGCCAGTCGTTCGCCCGCGAGTTCGAGTGCGGCCGGGTCCCGGTCCAGGCCGATGAGGCGGGCCGCCGGGAAGGTGGACAGCAGCGCCTCGCTGTGGCCGCCCAGGCCCAAGGTGCAGTCGACGACGGTCGCACCGGGCTCCGCCAGCGCGGGAGCGAGCAGGTCCAGGGTGCGCCGGAGCATCACCGGATTGTGGCGTTCGCCGATGGGCCGCTCGTTGGTGGTCACTGTGCCCTCTCAGATCTGGCGGGCACCGTGCACATGCTCCTTGGTCCCCGCCCGCTCGAAGGGGAGCGGCCGCCCGCGCCGAACGGGCGCCGGAGGCCGGGAGCGGGAGGAGGCCGAGCCGCACGTGCGCGCCCGCGCACGCGAGGGGATTCGGGGGTCCTTGGGGAGAGTGTTCGCCTCCCACTTCGCGTCACTTTAGTCCACTCGTCCCCTCGGTCAACTACGGGACCAGGCGCGTCCCGACAACGAGTGACACCCGCGCGCGCAGTCGACGGCGCCCGCGCACGCGACTGCGGTGTACACCCGGACGGAGGAGGCGACAATAGGCCGTGTGGGTTACCTCACACCCTCGCGCGCCGTCCGATTTCACCACTCTCCGGGCAGGCCGTCCGCTCGGGGAACGTCTAACGTCGTACACATGTCGATACCCACACCTGACCCGCAGTCCGCACCGTCCGTGACCGACGAGCTCGTCACCGCGAACCAGCAGTACGCGGACGGCTTCACCGACCCGGGCATGGACGCCCGCCCGGTCCGCTCGGTCGCCGTCGTCGCCTGCATGGACGCCCGCCTGGACCTGCACGCCGCGCTGGGGCTGGAGCTGGGCGACTGCCACACCATCCGGAACGCCGGCGGCGTGGTCACCGACGACGTCATCCGCTCCCTCACCATCAGCCAGCGCGCCCTGGGCACCCGTTCCGTGGTCCTCATCCACCACACCAACTGCGGACTGCTCAACCTCACCGAGGATTTCCGCCACGAGCTGGAACTGGAAGTGGGCCAGCGGCCGTCCTGGGCAGTCGAGTCCTTCAAGGATCTGGACCAGGACGTGCGCCAGTCCGTCGAACGGGTACGGACCTCGCCCTTCCTGCTGCACCGGGACGACGTCCGCGGCTTCGTCTTCGACGTCACGACGGGCCTGCTGCGCGAGATCGCCCCGGCCTGACCCGGCAGGACCGCGGCCCGGAGCCACCCGGAAGAGTGACGGGAGGGCCCGTCGCCGTGAAGAATACGCAACGACGCACACTGCAGGGCCCGGTGGAACGCACGCGGCGGGCACATACAACGGGGATGGGGCCGAGGAGGGCCGGTGACGACCTATGACGAGCGGGCGGACCTGAGCGAACTGAGCGCCACGGCGGGCGAGGTGCGCCGCTGTGTCGAATCGGTGATCGAAGGGAAGCCCGACGTCGTCCGGCTCTCGCTCACAGTGCTGCTGGCCGAGGGGCATCTGCTGATCGAGGACGTGCCCGGCGTCGGCAAGACGATGCTGGCCAAGGCGCTGGCCAGAACGATCGACTGCTCGGTGCGGCGGATCCAGTTCACCCCCGATCTGCTGCCCTCCGACATCACCGGGGTCAGCGTCTACGACCAGCAGCGCAAGGACTTCGAGTTCAAGCCCGGGGCCATCTTCGCGCAGATCGTGATCGGCGACGAGATCAACCGCGCCTCCCCCAAGACCCAGTCGGCGCTGCTGGAGTCGATGGAGGAGCGCCAGGTCACCATCGACGGGCAGACCTACGAGCTGCCCGACCCGTTCATGGTCGTCGCCACTCAGAACCCGGTGGAGATGGAGGGCACCTATCCGCTGCCCGAGGCGCAGCGCGACCGGTTCATGGTGCGGGTCTCCATCGGCTATCCGAGCCCCGCGGCCGAGTTGGAGATGCTCGACGTGCACGGCGGCGCCTCCCCGCTGGAGGACCTCCAGCCGGTGGCGCACGCGCACGACATCGCCAAGCTGATCGGGATGGTGCGCGGCGTACACGTCTCGGACGCGGTGCGGCGGTACGCGGTCGAGTTGGTGGCCGCCACCCGCTCGCACTCCGAGCTGCGGCTGGGCGCCTCGCCCCGCGCGACGCTGCACCTGCTGCGGGCCGCCAAGGCGTCGGCCGCGCTCGGCGGGCGCGAGTTCGCGCTCCCCGACGACGTGCAGTCGCTCGCGGTCCCCGTCCTGGCACACCGGCTGCTGCCCACCGCGCAGGCCCAGTTGAACCGTCGTACCGCCGAGCAGGTGGTGTCCGAGATCGTGCAGCAGGTGCCGGTGCCCGCCGTCGGCCCCGGTCCCGGCCCCGCCGCGCCCAGAACGGCACCGCCCGGTCCGGCTCCCTACGGGCCGCCGCCGACTGCCGGACAGCAGGCACCCCTGAATCGGCCGCAGACCGGGCAGCCCCGGGGCTACTGATGGCCTACGGAGCGGCCCCGGGCCCCCCGTCCGCTTCCGGACCGGCCTCCGGCGCGGCAGCGCCCGGTGACGGGTCCGGTCCGCAGGAGCGGAGCGGCTCGCTGCGCCGCGCATTCGGCGGCCTGACCACGCGCGGCCGCTCCTTCCTGGCGGCCGGGCTGGCGGCGGTGCTGTGCGCGTACCTGCTGGGCCAGGACGAACTCCTGCGGGTGGGCGTGCTGCTGGGGGTGCTGCCCCTGGTGTGCGTGCTGGTGCTGCACCGCACCCGCTACCGTGTGGCGGGCTACCGCAGGCTGTCGCCCTCGCGGGTACCGGCGCGCTCGGAGGCCCGTGTGCACCTGCGGGTGGACAACGTCTCGCGGCTGCCCACCGGGCTGCTGATGCTGCAGGACCGGGTGCCCTACGTGCTGGGGCCGCGGCCCCGGTTCGTCCTGGACCGGGTGGAGCCGGGCGGTCGCCGCGAGGTCTCCTACCGGGTCCGCTCCGACCTGCGCGGACGCTATCCGCTGGGCCCGCTCCAACTGCGGCTGACGGACCCGTTCGGGATGTGCGAGCTGACGCGCTCGTTCAGCACCTGGGACACCCTCACCGTCGTACCGCCCGTCGAGGCGCTGCCGCCGACCCGGTCGGCCGGGCGGACCGGCGGCTACGGGGAAGGGCGGCAGCGCGCGCTCGCCCTGGCCGGGGACGACGACGTGATCCCGCGCGGCTACCGGCACGGCGACGACCTGCGCCGGGTGCACTGGCGTTCGACAGCACGCTACGGCGAACTGATGGTGCGCCGCGAGGAACAGCCGCAACAGGCCCGCTGCACCGTCCTGCTGGACACCCGCCGGGCCGGCTACCCCGGCTCGGGGCCCGACTCCCCGTTCGAGTGGGCGGTCGCGGGCGCCGCTTCGGTGTGCGTGCACCTGCTGGAGCGCGGCTGCTCGGTCCGGCTGCTGACCGACACCGGAGCCGCCGCGCCCGGACCGGAGAACGGGGGCTTCCTCGCGGAGAACCCGGACACGGCCGGACTGCTGCTCGATACCCTCGCCATCGTCGAACACTCGAACGAGCAGGGGCTGGCCGGGGCCTACGACGCGCTGCGCGGCGGGGACGCCGGACAGCCGGGGCTGCTGATCGCTTTCCTGGGAGCGCTGGACGAGGAGCAAGCACTCACCGTCGGCCGCCTGCGGCAGCGCTCCGACCGCGCGGTGGCCTTCGTGGCCACCCCCGCCCAGCTCCCGCAAGGCGGCACCGGGCAGCCGGCAGCGGACGCCGCCGAGCCGCCCGGAACCGAGGCCGCGGCCGCGCTGCGCGTCCTGCACGAGGCGGGGTGGACAGCGCTGACCGGCGGGCCCGGGACGCCGCTGGCCGCACTGTGGCAGGAAGCCGAGCACGCGAGCGCGAAGGGAGCGGAACGATGAGCGGACGGGGGCGGCTCGCATTCTGCGCCGCGCTGGCGACCCTGGCCGCGGCCTGCGCGCTGCTGCCGCTGGTCGAGCCGGCGGCCTGGCTGATCCAGGCGGCGGTGCTGATCGGCGTGCAGGCCGGAGTGGGTGCCGCCGCCCGCCGGGTCCCGCTCGCCCGCCCGCTGACCGTGCTGGCGCAGGCGCTCACCTCGCTGCTGCTGCTCACCGTCGTCTTCGCACGCTCCGCCGCGCCGGCCGGATTCCTGCCGGTACCCGGGGTCTTCACCCACTTCGCCGCCCTGTTCGAGCAGGGCGTCCAGGACGTGAGCCGGTATGCGATACCCGCGCCGCTCACCGACGGCATACGGCTGATGCTGATCGGCGGAGTGCTGCTGATCGGCCTGCTGGTGGACACGGTCGCCGTGACCTACCGCAGCGCCGCCCCGGCCGGGCTGCCACTGCTCGCCCTGTACTCGGTGGCGGCCGGGCTCTCCGAAGGCGGCGCACGCTGGCTGTGGTTCCTGTGCGCCGCGGGCGGCTATCTGCTGCTCCTGCTGGCCGAGGGGCGGGAGCGGCTCTCCCAGTGGGGCCGGGTCTTCGCCGACCGCAGCCGGCCCGGTGCGGCGCCGCACCAGCCGGGCAGCGTCGGAGGCCCCGCGGCGGCACCCGTGCGCACCGGGCGCCGGATCGGAGTGCTGGCCCTGGGCGTCTCGCTGCTGGTACCCGCCGCGCTGCCCTCGCTCAGCGGCGGCCTGCTCGACGAGGTGGGGACCGGCGGCGGAGGGGTGCGCGGACAGGGCGGCGGCACGGTCTCGGCGGTGAACCCGGTGGTCGCGCTCAAGAACAGCCTCGACCAGCCGCAGGACCGCACCGCGCTGGTCTACCGGACAGACGGGGGCGACAACGACGACAACGGGCTCTACCTGCGCATCGTCGCGCTGGACAGGTTCGACGGCGCCCAGTGGAAGCCCTCCGAGCGGCGGATCGGCGAGATCCCGGACCAGCTGCCCGCCCCGCGCGGGCTGGGGTCGGACGTGCGGACCAGCCCGGTGCGCACCACCATCCAGGCCAGCGACGCCTACGCGCAGGACTGGCTGCCCATGCCCTTCCCCGCCGACCGGGTGCGCCTTGAGGGCAAGTGGCGCTTCGAGCCCGAAGGCCGCACCCTGGTCGGCTACGACAAGCAGACCACCCGCGGGCTGCGCTACACGGTCGAGAGCCTGCAGGTGCGGCCCACCGCCGAGCAGCTGCGCAACGCGCCCGACCCGCCGCCCGCGCTGGAGCGCGAGTACACCGCCGTTCCCGGCACGCTGCCGGACGTCGTCCCCAGGACCGCACGCCAGGTCACCCGCGGTGCGGCGAACGACTACGAGCGCGCGGTACGGCTCCAGGACTGGTTCGCGACCGAGGGGGGCTTCGCCTACGACACCGAGGTGGAGGCGGGCACCGGCGTCAACGCCATCGCCGACTTCCTGCAGCAGAAGGAGGGCTTCTGCGTCCACTTCTCCTTCGCCATGGCCTCGATGGCCCGCACCCTGGGCATCCCGGCCCGGGTCGCGGTCGGATTCACCCCCGGCACGGCGCGCGGCGACGGCGCGATGGAGGTCGGCTTCCAGGACGCGCACGCCTGGCCGGAGCTGTACTTCGAAGGTGTGGGCTGGACCCGCTTCGAACCCACCCCCACCCGCGGCAGCACCCCGCCCTACGCCCGGCCGGACGCACCGGATCCCGACCGCGACTCCGGCGAGGTGCTGCCCGACCGCCGCGGGAACGACGAGCCCACGGTCGCCCCGTCGCCGTCGCAGGAGTGCACCGCCCAGCAGAAGCGCTCCGACCCCGAGTGCGGGCTGGCGGCTCCGCTGCCCGGCTCCGGGGGCTCCGAGGAGGGGCCGTCCGCGGCCGCCGTCGCCGGTATCGGCGGCGCGTCACTGCTCCTGCTGGCGCTGTTGCTGCTGCCGATGCTGCTGCGGATGAGGAGACGCTCCCGGCGGCTCCGGAGCCGGCCCGGGGGTACCGGTCCGGAGAGCGCCGAGGGGGTGCTCGCCGCCTGGCAGGAACTCCTGGACACCGGATGGGACTACGGGATCGTGCCGGAGGAGTCCGCGACCCCGCGCACGGCCGCCGAGCGGCTGGCCCGGGTGGGAGAACTCCAGCCCCCCGAGGCCGAGGCGGTGCAGCGGATCGCACTCGCGGTCGAACAGGTGCTGTACGCGCCCGAGCCGCGGCCGGCCCCCGGGATCACCCGCGACGTGCAGCGCGTCCGGGCCGGGCTGCGCGCCGCGGCGCCCCGCACCCTGCGGGTCCGGGCCCTGCTGCTGCCCCCGTCCACGGGGCGGCTGCTGCGGGCCGCCGGCCACCGCGGGCGGACGCTGCGGGCCCGCTGGACCCGCGCGGCGCGCCGACCCCGCCCGGCCGAGTAGCCGGGCGGGGCAGCCCGGCACCGGCTCCGGGTCCGGTCGGGTGACCCGGGGCCGCACGGCGGTGCGCCGGACACGGTGGGCGGGACAGCATCCCGCGGGAACACGTGCGGCGGTGCGGGAGCCCCGTGAGGGTTCCCGCACCGCCGGAGGATCTGCGTTCGGAGGACCGCGCCGCCGTCGCCGTAGGGGCCGTCGCCGCGCAGCGGGGGCACCGCGGGCACGACACGGGCGGTTGTCCGGGCCGCGTCACGCCGCCGCGTGACGTTGCGAGGAAGGGCGAAAGTATGCGGAACGGGGTGGTGACCCCGCCGTCAGTGGTGGCCCTCGTCGCGGCGGCGCTGCCACCGCTCCTCGATACGGGACATCACCGACCTGCGGTTCCGTGGCTGCTGGCGACGCGCCGAACCCGAGCCCTGCGAGGACTCGCCCTGGCTCGCGGCCTGCTCCTCACCCTGCTTGGGCGCCTTCCGCCACCCGGTCACGGCGAGGACCGCACAGCCGAGCATGACCAGGAAGCCGACGACGCTGATCCAGATCTGCTGAGCGACCATTCCGGCCATGAGGAGCGCGATACCCACCAGAAAGCCCGCCACCGCTTGGTAGACCCGCTTGCGGGTGTACCGACGCAGCTCACTTCCCTCGAGCGCTGTTGCGAACTTGGGATCTTCGGCGTACAGCGCTCGCTCCATCTGCTCGAGCATCCGCTGCTCGTGCTCAGAGAGCGGCACGGAGTCCTCCTACTCGTCGGTCGCGGGGGCGACCGGATGCGACTCTTTCAGGATAGGCAGGGAATCGCCCCCGTGAAACCCGCCCCTCTACGCCAATTCCTCCCACCACACCCGATATGACGGACGGGGTGCCCACGGTGTGCTCCGTTCATTCCCGCACCACCTTTCCGCCATGCCGGACGGCGTGCTTCGATCATACGGCGCGCAGCGGTTGATCGGGCGGTCGTGCGAGCAGACCCCCGCCGGACGGCGGGTGCGGCGTCAGCGGTCGGCGGGTCGCAGCCCGCGGGGCGGGATCTCGGCGAGCACATGGAGCTGGCTGGCCACGGACTGGAAGTCGGGCAGCTCGGCGGCGGCCGCCTCCAGCCGGGCCAGCGCGTCCAGCGCGTCCGGCTCGGTGTCCACCAGCGCGCCGGGCACCAGATCGGCGAAGATCCGTACGCCGTGCACGGAGATCACCTCGAGCCCGGTGCTGGTCACCAGCGCCGTCAGCTGCTCGGGGGTGAAGCGGCGGGGCATGGGGTCGCTCTCGCCCCACCGCCCGCCGGGCGAGGCGAGGGCGTGCCGGGCCTCGGTGAAGTGCCCGGCCAGCGCCCGCGCCAGAACGGCCCCGCCCAGTCCGGAGGCCAGCACACTCAGCGTGCCGCCCTCCTCGCGCAGCGCGGCGACGGCGTTGCCGAGGCCCTCGGCCGGGTCGTCGACGTACTCCAGGACGCCGTGGCAGAACACCACGTCGTACGCACCCCGCTCGGCGACCTCGAAGAGGCCCCGCACATCGCCCTGGAAGCCGCGCACCCGGTCGGCCACTCCGGCTTCGGCGGCACGCCGCTCCAGCGCGAAGAGGGCGTCGGGGCTGGGGTCGACGACGGTGACGCGGTGCCCGAGGCGGGCGACGGGCACCGCGAAGTTGCCGGTGCCGCCGCCGGTGTCGAGGACCTCCAGTTCGGTGTGGTCCGCCAGTTCGGCGCGCTGGTCGAGGGCTCCCCTGAGGACGTCCCAGACCACGGCGGTCCGGAGGGTTGCGCTGGGGCGGGACATGCGGTGGCTCCTCGGCTCAGGGACGGGCGGATCCCACCCTATTGCCTCCGCCGCCCGCCGATCCGCCCGGCGGGGCCCTGGCCGCCACGGCTCCTCACCCCGCCCGCCGGTCCCGGGGGTGGGCGGGCCGGGCGGGGTGCTCGTCCCCCTCGGCCGTGCGGGGCTGCGGCAGCGCCGGCTGGGTGAGGAGCATCCGCTCGACGAGCCGGAGGAACATCCCGGCGTAGTGGGTCAGGTCGTCGGCGTCGCGCGGGTCGGCGGCTCCGGCTATGCCCGCCTCGGCCCGTGCCCGGCGGTCGGCGCCGGAGGCGAAGAGCGCCGCCCACTCGGCCAGTTCGGGGGCGACTTCGGGCAGCACCTCCCAGGCGCTGCGGATGGCGGGGCGGCGCGGCCTGCGCGGGGCGCCGCCCCGGCGGCGGGCGGGGGCGGGGTCGGCGGTGCCGCGTACGGCGAGGACGGCGGCGGCCGTGCGCAGTGCGGCGAGGTGGGCGGTGGCGTACCGCTCGTTGGCCGGCTGGAGCGCCGCCGCTTCGTCGAGCCCGTGCCGGGCCTGCGCGAGCAGGTCGCGTGCGGCGGGCGGGGCGGTGGCCCTGCGGAGCACGGGGTGGATGTCGTGGGGGTGGCTGGCGGGCGGCGCTGTCGGCTGCGGGGGCACCGGGCGTGCTCCCCGGGACGGACGCTTCACGTGGATCAACCTCCCGTCGGCTGATACCGGTTCGGGAACCGGTCGTATGGGCACATCGTGGCGCATGCCACTGACAATCGGCCCTGACCTGCGCATACACCGCGTCGAGCGGCGAACTGCCGGGACTCCGTCGGCCGGAGGTGCCGCCGGATTGGCGCACCGGGCGCGGTCTGCTGCATACTTTGAACTGACCAGTCAGTTCAAAAGTTGCCGTGCCCGGCGCCGGGGGGCCGGGCACGGCGCGCCGGCCGCGGCACAGCGTGTCGCTGCGCCGGCCCGCGCAGCGACACGCAGACACAGCGGGAGGGGCCGTGGCACACGGGCGAGGAGCCGCCGTCTCGGCGGCGGACTTCGGGCTGAGGGGGCCGCGCGGGCCCGTCTTCGACCGGGTGGGATTCACCGCCGGAGCGGGCTCGCTGATCGCGGTGACCGGGCCGTCGGGCTCCGGCCGCACCTGCCTGCTGCTGGCCCTGACCGGCCGGATGAAGGCAGGCAGCGGACACGCCGAGGTGGCCGGGCATCCGCTGCCCGAACGGCTCGCCGCCGTCCGCCGGATCACCGCGCTGGGCCCGGTGCCCGGCGTCAACGACCTGGACCCGGCGCTGACCGTCACCGAGCAACTCCGCGAGCGCGTGCTGCTCCAGCGGCGGTTCGACGGTCCGCTCCGCACCCTGCTGCGGCCCCGCCGGGAGCGGGCCGCGGCCAGCCGGGAGCGACTGGAGGCGGCCCTGGACACCGCCGGCCTCGACCTTGACGCGCTGCCCAGGGGCGGGCGCACGGCCGTGCGGGACCTGGGGCGGCTGGAGGAGCTGCGGCTCTCCATGGCGCTGGCACTGCTGGGCGAGCCCCGACTGGTGGCCGTCGACGATGTGGATCTGAAGCTGTCGGAGACCGAACGCGCCGCGGCCTGGGAGCTGTTGCGCGCGGTGGCCGACGGCGGCACCACGGTGCTGGCGGTGTGCAGCGAACCGCCGCCCGAGGGGGCCGTGGTGGTCCGTACCGGCGCGGCGCGCCCGGACGGCGCGCAGACGGGCCCGGACGGCACCGGGCCCTCCGGCGACGCCCCCGAGGACGACGAGACGGACGAGAAGGAGGGGGCGGAGGATGCGCTCGCCGAGGCTAGCCGCGCTTGAGCTCAAGCGGTTCGGCAGGGGGCGGCTGCCGCGGGCGGCGATGGCCGCGATGCTGCTGCTTCCGCTGCTGTACGGAGCCCTGTACCTGTGGTCGTTCTGGAACCCCTACGAGCGCCTGGACCGGGTGCCGGTGGCGCTGGTGAACGAGGACCGGGGCGCCACCGTGCAGGGAGAGAAGGTCGACGCGGGCGCCGACATCGTCAAGGGGCTGCACGACAGCGACTCGTTCGACTGGCAGGAGACCAGCGCGGCCGACGCCCGCAAGGGAGTCGAGGACGGGCGGTACTACCTGTCGCTGACGATACCCGCCGACTTCAGCAAGCGGGTCTCCTCCAGCTCGGGCGACTCCCCCGAGACGGGTGCGCTCAAGGTGCGCACCAACGACGCGAACAACTACATCGTCGGGCAGATCTCCCGCACCGTCTTCTCCGAGGTCCGCTCGAGCGCCTCCAGCAAGGTCTCGCGCGGCTTCTTCGACAAGATCTACGTCTCCTTCTCCACGCTGCACAGCAAGACCACCGAGGCCGCCGAGGGCGCGGACGACCTGGGCGACGGCATCGGCAAGGCGAAGAAGGGCGCGGGCAGGCTCAAGAACGGACTCGGTGACGCCGAGGAGGGCAGCGGCCGGCTGAAGAACGGCACGGCCGACCTGCACAAGGGCGCCGGGTCCCTGGAGAAGGGCGCGGACCGGGTCGCCGAGGGCACCCAGAAGCTCACCGACAAGGTCAACGGAGAAGCCGAGAAGGTCCGTCCATTCCTGCGGGCACACAGCGGCGACGTCGGCAAGGCGGCGCGGGAGGTGGCCCGGACGAGCAAGACGCTGAAGAAGAACCTCGGCAAGCTGCCCGGCGAGGCGCGGCGCGCGCAGACCGACACCCGCAAGGCCGCCGACGCGCTCTCCACGCTCTACGAAGCACGCTGCGGCAAGGGCGTCCCGGGGACACCCGCGCCGTCCCCGACCGGGACGCTCCCCGAAAGCGGCGGGAGCACCGGAGGCGAAGGCGCCGACGGCGGCGGCACGCCGCAGCCCGGCGCCGGGGCCTCCGCGACCGGGCAGCCCACCCCGTCCGCCGCCCGGCCCGCCGGCCTGGCCCCCGACTCCTGCCCGAAGCTGAAGAAGGCCGTGGCCGCCGCCGAACGTTCGGCGAAGGTCGCCGCGAAGGTCAACGGGTACGTCAAGAACGAGCAGAACCTCGACGAACTCGGCCGCCACCTCGACGACCTCAACCGCGCCGCGGACGCCGTCGCCGACCGGGCCCCGCACCTGGACCAGGACGTGGCCGACGCGGTGCGGCAGATCAACGAGCTCAACAACGGCGCCCACAAGGTCGCCAAGGGCGCCGGGAAGCTGCACACCGGACTGGGCACCGCCAAGAGCGGGGCCGCCTCGCTCGACACCGGACTGGGCAAACTCTCCGACGGCGCCGCCTCCCTCGACGGCGGTCTGTTCAAGCTGGCCGACGGCTCCGGAAAGCTGGCGAGCGGCCTGCACGACGGCGCGGAGAAGATCCCGGACTACGGCAAGAAGGAGCGCGAGGACCGCACCGGGGTGATGGCCGACCCCGTCGACCTCGCGTCCCACAAGGCGCACGCGGCACCCAACTACGGCACCGGATTCGCGCCCTACTTCATCCCGCTCTCGCTCTGGGTGGGCGCGATGATCGCCTACATGCTGCTCCAGCCGCTGAACCGGCGGGCGCTGGCCGCGGGCGCCCCGGCCTGGCGGATCGCGCTGGCGGGCTGGCTGCCGGTGGCCGCGATCGGAGTGGCCCAGGTGGCCGCGCTGATGAGCGTGCTGCACTGGGGGCTGGGACTGCAGATGGCTCGCGGCCTGGCCACGGTGGGCTTCCTGATGCTGGTGACGGCGTGCTTCACGGCCGTCGTCCAGTTCCTCAACGCGCGCTTCGGGCCCGCGGGCCGGATCCTCGTCCTGGCGATGCTGATGCTCCAGCTGACCTCGGCCGGGGGCACCTATCCGATCCAGACGAGCCCGCACTTCTTCAACGTGCTCCACCCGCTGCTGCCGATGAGCTACGTGGTGGAGGGGCTGCGGCACCTGATCACGGGCGGCGAACTGTGGCCGGTGCAGCGGGCCTGCCTGGTCCTGCTGGCCTTCACCGCGGGCGCCCTGGCGCTCACGACGGTCACCGCGCGCCGCAAGCAGGTGTGGACGCTGGACCGGCTGCGTCCGGAGATCTCGCTGTGAGGCCCGGACGGCTCCGAGAGGAGAATGACCGCATGACAAGCGCCCGGACCAGCCCTTCCACTTCCCGCAGCCGCAGTGCCACCAGGGACAAGCTCTTCCATGCGGCGGTCACCCTCATCGCCGAGCAGGGGTTCTCCTCCACGACCGTGGAGGAGATCGCCGAACGGGCCGGGGTGGCCAAGGGCACGGTCTACTACAACTTCGCCAGCAAGACCGAGCTGTTCGAGGAGCTGCTGCGGCACGGCGTGGAGCTGCTCACCGCCGATCTGCGCAAGGCAGCGGAGGAGACCGACGGCCGGGGCGGCAGCCGGGTGGACGCGCTCGACGCGATGGTCCGCGCGGGGCTGCAGTTCATCGACCACTACCCCGCCTTCACCCAGCTCTACGTCGCCGAGCTGTGGCGCACCGGACGGGCCTGGAACGACACGCTGCTGATGGTGCGCAAGGAAGCGGTCGCGGTAGTGGAGGGCGTGCTGCGGGCCGGCGTCGCGGAAGGGGAGCTGAGCGAGGAGATCGACGTCCAGCTCACCGCCGCCGCGCTGGTCGGGATGGTGCTGGTGGCCGCACTCGACTGGAAGGCGTTCCAGCCGGAGCGCTCGATCGAGGACGTGCACGGGGCGCTGTCCCTGCTGCTCCAGGGCCGGGTCGGCGCAGGCCGTCCCGGCTGACCGCGGACCGGCCCTCTCCACAGGTGGGGCGGCCCCGCCCCCCTCGCGGGGCCGCCCCACCTGTGGAGAGGGGTGGCTTCCGGAGGGGCGCCGGCACCGTTCCGCGGCCCCGTGTCGGCGGTGCGGCCCCGTGCCCTTCCGTTGCCCTCACTCTGCCGTCCGCACGGATGGCGGCCCATCCGTGCGGATACTCAAGATCTCTTCTGAGTACGGGTACCTACTCCGCCGTCACCGCTGTTCTCACTTCTCGCACTTGAGGGCGCGCCTCACGGAGTCCTCGAACCTCTTGGCCAGGGAGTCAGGGCCCGCCTGATGCTTCTCGCTGTACTTCCGGATGGCGTCCTGCTCGGACCCCGACCCCGGATACAGGACCTGCAGCAGATACTCCTGGCTGCCGCACCACATCACCTTGGAGCGTTCCCCTGATGTCGTGGACGGCGCCTGGCAGGGCCGGCGAGGCGCACAGCAGTCGGCCGAAGGGATCGGCGATGACCTGCACGTTCATCCCGTGCCTCTTGTGTTTGCCGGAGCAGAACGGCCGGTCCGCGGCAATGCGCTCGATCGGCAGGAGCGTGCCGTCCAGGATCGGATACGCCTTCACCGAGGCGGTCCGCACCGCGTCGGCCAGACAGGGGCGAGAGCGGCCAGGAGCCCGACCGCCTCGGTGACATAGCGGTAAGCCGTCGTGGAGCCGACGCCGAACCCGGCCGCGAGCTTGCGCACACATGTGTCCCATCCGTAGATGAGCGAGAGTGCGCAAGAGCCTGGCGGCCGGCGCTCAGGCGCCGCCATCGGCAGCCGACCGTACGGCGGTGCCGCCGCAACTGCTGCGTGAGGAAGCGGAGGGCGGAACTGGACACGTCGAGCCGGACGGGTAGACAAGCACGTGAAACCTCTGGTGGAGACGGTCCCCTTGGTCGAAAACCCACCTACCAGGGGCTTCACCCGACTGTCAGCCCAACTGGCCAGGACTACTGGCAGGTCGGAAAAGGCTCAGCCCATAGATTCTTAGACCAGTCAACTTCAGTTCAGCGCAGAGGCCACGTTAGCTTCATGGACGATGTCACTGAGACGACTACCAGTGTCCTTCATCGTGGATTCCAGGATCCCAACCGCGTGAGCCCGGTCATAGAGCAATCTACGCAACCATGGGAAGCCGTGTCGTTCATATTCACTGATACGCTGCGCCCGTTTATCATCACCGCTTCCAAAGGTATGGATCTTGATCCTGGCCAGTGAACCGACGACCCGGCCTGTCTGGTTTCCAATGACAATAGCTCGATCAACCTCGCCCTTCCGGGGAGATCGCGCAAAGTCTGAACGCTTCAACTCATCTATTCGGTTCTTGATATGGTCTTGTTGAGATTTCCTCAGCACCCGCCAGGCAGAATCATCGCGGGCGATGGCATTCAAAACGTGCACCAAAGACTCGCGCATCAATTTCGGTTCCTTGGCAGGTGAGCGCCCGCTACCCCAGGCGAGACTTTCGAACACCTCACCGGGATGCCGTGCAAGTGCCTCTGCTACGGCCGCACGCACCGGCCCAGGCATTTTCCTGGAATCCTTGGCAACACGACGTCCGTAAGCGTCAACCGTACTTTGCCGCACCTCCCTGTTACGCAGCATCGCCTGCTGCAGGTCGGAGGCGCACTCCTTCAGGGATCTGTTCGTGGTGCCCCCACCCACCGAGCCCTTCGCCAGGACTCGCCGACAGAAATCTCTCTCTTGCGTCTCGAGGTCATCGCCACGCGACCTAACGACGAGCGCACTCACCACTCCCACGGCGAGAGCAATCATGGCCACTGCAAATGAATATTTCCTACCTTTAGACCACATCAATCCGTTCCACCCGTACTGGATTTAGAATTAGTGATACCAGTCCCGTACCAAATCTTGCGCATCTCCGAGTAGATCTCCCATGCCGCTACCAGAATCCTTGATCTCATTTTCTGAGATTCCGACATCTATTGCTCTCCGGGTGAGCAGTTGCTGAAGCCGTGGGTACCCCTTTTCGGAATAAAAATCTATAAGCTCTTGACGCGTCTTATCGCCGGCCGCAACGTTCAGCGATTCTGCATGTTTACCCGCGACAATATCCACGAGGCGCTGAGCCGAATCTCCCACATAAGGGATACCCGTAAGCGGAGTCCCGATCAAGTGATACTGGTATGTTTTCGACCAGTTGTTCCTGTCGATCTCCGCATCACGCTCACTCCCTAGTACATCCGCACGTATACGATCCAACGCCCCCATCGTCTTTGCAGATTCCCGGACGACGTCCTTATCATCCGAGCCATGATAATTATGGAAGTCTTCATTATTCAAATTCGAGATAGACTTGGCGATTTCTGACATTTGCGAATCATGAATTGTTCGAAAAGCGCCGCCGTCCTCGGAAACACCACGCAAAAAGAGATGCATAGTCGGGTTACTAATCTTCAGGTCATTGGCGTCAGTGCCAGTTGACAACTGGGTATAATCCGCTGATCCGCCTATAATGTCACGCACATCTTGTGGATAGGAGGCTACAGTGTTTGCCAGGTTCTGACGTATACCTTCGGGAATCGAACTCAGATCGCGACCTGCATCAGCCCCGTAAGATTTCACAACTTTCTCGAACAACTGAGCCTCGGCCTCGCTGTGCTTGCCGAAGTCATCAGGCTTCGCGGCACCAGATGCGTCACCCGTCATCGCTGCTTCCAGCAAGGCGCCGTAGCCACTACGCGCGTCCTTGTCTTCCGTATCGTGAGCACTGATGATCTGCACCTGACCGGTTCCTGAGACATGCGAGACCTTACTGTTGACCAGGTCCCAATCACGTTCATTTTTCAGGTAGTTAAACCGGTCCTCACCTTCCTTCGTCTGTGGATCCAAATAGTCGGTCGCAGCTTTCGGATTCCTACTCATGACATCAAGCACACCGTCTAGCGGATCGTTGGCAAACCGTCCAGATCCACTATGGTCAAAGAGCCCGCTCTTCTTTCCCTTTTCTCCCGAGAAGTCACCTTCCAAGTCCCAGATATCGGGATCTCCGGGATCTCCGTCATTCTTGGGATCTTCAGCAGCGCGAATATCGTCGGCCAATCCATGAAGAAAATGGATTCCGTATTTTCTGTCGCTGTGTTCCATCAAGCTCGCGAGGGCCTGATAGCCACGGATCTTCTGTCCTCCACCTTTCTTCGAGGCCAGTTCGAGATCGTATTTCTTCAGCCCATCGCTGCGAAGTTCCGAAAGCCATTTGTCAGTGAATGCTCGGGCAGCGCCTGGGGGCGCCTTTGCGTCAACGCCATCCTTGCTCGTCGCCGTGGCGAGATTCGTCGCCAACCCGTCCCTCAAGGCAAGGTAGGATTTCTTGTTTCCCTTATCGTCGTAGTAGGCCAAGTCATCGAGACGGTTCTGTATCTTGATGACTCCCTCCGGACCGCCAACTGAGTTGAGTAGTGTGCGGCTGAACTCAGGATCGTCGCTCTGTCCCCGTACCAAAACGCTTGCTTCGCGCAGTTTCTCAGAGGATGGTGTCTTGCCGTCCAAGATACTCTTGTACGTCTTGGCAGCCCTCTTTGCGTTGGCCTTGACTGCGTCGTCGCCGATACTGCCATCGAATCCGTTGGGGAGACCCTTCTCCGACTCCTTCGGTTCTGCCATGAAGGCGGTCTTCATCGCCGAATCAGCAGCCTGCGCATCCTTCACAGCTTTCTTGATCGCATCTGTCCAGTGCCGCTCAACCTTGGTGCGAGAAGCTGCATCTTTCCGATATCTATCAGCAACGTCCTCGCCCTTTTGGGCCGCTACCCTGTCCAGGTCCATAGTGCATCGGCCGTGGGAGTCCACGTGCATCCCCGCGTCCTGAGCGTCATCCCGGACTTTCTCAACCGCCTTTTTGTGCGCATCAAGGGTGGCATGAGCCATCCGGAGCAGCGCCCCTACTCCACGCGCCTCTCCCTTGGCCTGATCATACTCCTCGGCTGTCTTGCCTCCCCATTTTCCGAACATTTTTGCTGACTCACCCTGCCAGCTGTCGGCATCCACAGCTGTGCGAACGTGATCTCTGTATTTCTGGCCCAGGCTTCCGAACTTCTTACCCATGTCCTCCCAAGCCTTGGCGGCATCCTCGAGGGAGCCCAAGTTCGCGTTCACAATGTCGTCGTATGAAATTGCCATGACGCTGTCCTCAGAGGTTGTCGAGCGCATTCTTGCGGCCGGAGCGAACGACTGAATCGTTCACTTTCTCTGCAACATGGAGATCGGTACCGCTAAGGATCTTGTTGGCATCGAGAAGCGCCTCACGTTCGTAGGCCAATTTTTGTGTGAGATGCTTATTATGCTTACGCCAAACCGTCAGACGATGACGTACAGCCGTCCATACCTCCCGCCCATGCAGCTTCCCACGCGGCGAGGTGGGACTCTGCGGATTCCCCGCGATCGGTTCGGTATCCTCGTCCGCCTTGGCACCGGCCTTCTGCGTCTCAGGGCCCAAAGTTTCTTCATGATAGCGGGCAGCGGTCCTCTTCTTCGACTCCGCATGCACCGAGTCCGAGTTCCGCGGCAGATGCCCTCCCGGCTTCATTCCGGGCATGGATTTCTTGGACTTTTCTCCGTCACTCCCCATGGCTACGCCCCCTCTCTCATTTGAACGGTCTTCGGTTTTCTGTAAATCTGGGCAATACTGTCGGATTCACACAGAAGTGACCCGTTGCTCGACTGTTCGGTAAGTCTCTCCAAAGTTAGCAGGGGCTATTACGTTCCGCTACTGACGGCGTCGGAGGGTGATAGGCGCTCAAGCTGTTGGGCCACAGCCCATGCAGCGCCGCTGCGTCCCATGCCGGGCGGCATCGACTCACTCGGCGCGCGCTACGCCTTCGTAGCCCGCGCGATGCGAGGGTCAGTCACGGCAGCTGTAGTTCTTGATCACAACTGATCGTGATGGCGGTGTCGTTGCTGGTGGCAGGCTGTCGCAACGGCTTGGTGCCGACGGCGCCAGGGGTCGGTGCAGGACGTGGGCACGGTCGTGGACAGGCAGCCGGCAGCACGAGGGCGCGCAGGAGGCGGAGGAGTTCGGGACAGGACAGCGGAGTGAGCCTGGCCGCACCAGCGGGGTGGGTGTGCGTCGTCGTGAACGCGAGGGTGAGGGGGAGGACGGCGGCGACGATCAGGGAAAGCAGTGACCAGCGCATCCAGGACTTCCAGCAGGTCACCTGACCTTGATCGAGTCCGGTGAAGCCCTTAGCGAGCTGGAAGGTCTCCTCGATCCGTCACCTGCGGGAGATCACTTCCACCAGCGTGCCGAGTGAGACGGAGCCCGGAGACCAGCAGCGGAAGTAGGACACCTCGCCGGTGGGCGGCGCGCGACGAGCACGCTCGTCCCCGCCACGTTCTCGTTCTCGTCGGGGGTGTCGTCGGGGCGGACGTCGAGCCAGGCCCAGTCGTATTCGCAGGTGCCCTTCGTGCCGTGTCCGGTCTGCCGACGCATCCGCTGCTCGGGCCGCACCTTGTTGATCAGTTTGGGGGCCTCCCACCGGCGGCCGGCCCCGTCGGTGACCTGGTACGTACCAGCGACGCCGACCGTGTAGCCGAGCCCCAGCGCCCTTGTGCCCCGGCGTAGACCGCGGCCGCAGTACACCTCGTCGCCGGCGAACCAGCGGGCGTGGATCCCGATCGAGAGCGCACCGGCGACCATGGACAGTTCGGAGTTCCGCTTCAGGAGCTACTCGCTTGGCGGTGGCTCTACCAGCGCACCCCGGGTGGGCGGTGACGTGTGGCTCGATAGGGTCGGTGGACATGGCACGGGTTGTGGTGGTCGGGGCGGGGATGGGCGGCATGGCGGCGGCGGCCAGACTGGCCGTCGCGGGACACGAGGTCGTGGTGCACGAGCGCACCGGGACCTATGGAGGCGCCGTGCGGCAGTACGCGCGCGACGGCTTCGCGTTCGACACCGGCCCGGGGCTGCTGCAGCTTCCGGCCGTCTACCGCGACCTGTTCGTCAAGACTGGCCGGGAGCGGCTGGAGGACGTGGTGGAGCTGGTCCAGGTTCCCGTCACCGCCCGCCACGTGTTCGCCGACGGGAGCGCCGTCACGCTGCCGGATGCCTCCCGGGGCAAGGTGATGGCCGCGCTGGACGGGGCGCTGGGCGAGGGCGCGGGCGAACGCTGGTCCGCGGTGCTGACCCGGGCGCGCACCGCATGGGAGGCCACCCGGCGGCCGCTGCTGGAGGAGCCGCTGCGCGCCGAGCCCTCCTCGCGGGACCTGCTCGCTGCGGACGGCGCCTATCCCGCGCAAGGCCCGAAGGGCCTGCTGCGCCTCTCCCGGGCGCTGCGCGGACGGGGGAGCGCCGGGCCGACGCTGGCCGAGGTCGCCCGCGACGAGCTGCGCGACCCCCGGCTGGCGGCGATGCTGTGCGGCTCCGTCTGGACGCAGGGCCTGGACCCGGCGACGGCACCCGCGAGCGCCGCCGCCCTCGCCTACGTCGAGGACACCTTCGGCACCTGGTACGTGCGCGGCGGTCTGCGGGCGCTGGCCGACGCGCTGCACGCGCGCTGCCGGGCCCGCGGGGTGGCCTTCCACTTCGACAGCCCGGTGGCGGGAGTGCGGGAGAAGGACGGGCGGGCGGCGGGTGTCGAACTTGCCGACGGCTCGGCGGTGGACGCGGAGGTGGTGGTCGCGAGCGGCGGACCGGCCGCACCCGGCGGGCAGGGAGGCGCGGACCGGGGGATGTCCCGGATCACCGTGCTGCTCGCGCTGCGCGGTGCCCGTCCCGCCGGTACCCCGCACCGCACGCTGGTGCACCGCGCGGAGGCTCCCGGACAGCCGCTGACCGTGCTGCGGCCGGACGATCCGGCGCTGCGCCCGGACGACTCGCACGAGACCGCCGTGCTCACGCTGCCGGTGCCCGGTGGCCTTCCGGCGGAGGCGGCGGAGCCGCTCGCCGAGAGCCTGCTGGCGGCGACGGACGCGGCGGGTCTGGGGCTGCGGGAGCGGGTGCTGTGGCGCGAGGTGCGCACCCCCGCCGACGTCGAGGCGGAGACCGGGGCCCCCGGCGGCCGGGTGCCGCCGCCGGGACTGTCCGGCGGCGGTGGGGCCTTTCTGTACCCCGCCAACACGACGGGGCTGCAGGGGCTCCACGCGGCGGGCGGCTGGTCCCATCCGGGCGGCGGACTGCCCGCCGCGGGGATGACGGGCGCCATGGTGGCCGGGCTGGTGCAGGACCCGGAGTGGCGCGGCTCGGTCTGAGCAGGCGGCCCGGGCCCGGTGCGGATCGTCGCCGTGGCGCGGCCGGGGCTCAGTACGGGCCGCTGCCGTAGTAGTCCTGCGGATACTGCGGGGCCTGCTGCGGATACGGCTGGGGCTGCTGGGCGGCGGCGTCGTCGGCGTACGGGTCGTAACCGTAGGGCTGCGGCTCCGCCGGGGGCAGTGGTGCGCCGCCCTCGCGCTGCTGGGGGACCCAGACCCCGCCCGGCGGTGTCTCGGGCACCTGGGGCTGGTAGGGCTGCTGCGGATAGCCGTATCCGTCGCCGCCGTACTGGCCGCCGTAGCCCCCGTAGGGGTCCTGGTACTGCTGGTAGCCGGCCTGGTCCTGGTATCCGGAGTGGTCCGCCTGGTCCTGGTATCCGGAGTGGTCCGCCGGGTCCTGGTATCCGGAGGGGTCCGGGTATCCGGCGACCCCGCCGACCGGGGTGTGGCCCTGGTAGCCGGCGTACTGCTCGTATCCGCCGTACTGCCCGTGCCCGCCGTCCCCGTGGGCGGGAGGCTGGTCGGAGACCGGCGCGAAGACCGAGGTCTCCTCCTCGTAGCCGCCGTAGCCCCCGTAACCGCCGTAGGGGCCGTAGGTGTCGTGGCCCGGGTAGCCGTAGCCGGTTCCCTGGCTGCCCGGATCGCCGTCCGCGCCGCCCCAGCCTTCGGGCTCCTGGTGGCCGTACCCCTGCTGGCCGTAGTCGTCGACCGGATCGGGCACCGGGGCGATGCCCGCGGCCGGGGTGTCGGCGGGGTCGTGGGTGCGCAGGTCGGAGACCTCCAGCGAGGCCGTGTCCGGACCGGGGGACGCGCCGCCGCGGCGGCGCCGGCTGGAGCCGGGGCCACCGCCGAGTGCCCACCCGGCGGTGAACCCGCTCCGTACCGAGAGCGTGACGAAGGTCTGGCCGACGGCGAAGGCCGCGATGCCGAGGCCGATCACGACGACCGACGGCAGCGCCGTCCCCGCCACCACGCCGAGGAAGCCGGTGAAGGCCAGCAACCGCCAGCGCAGCCGGGCCTTGTACTGGAGCAGTGCCTCGCCCAGCAGCCACAGCGCAACGATGCCGAACGCGATATAGAGGACCGTCCAGCCCATCTACGCCCCTCTTCCGCTCCCGCCGCCCCTTGGGCGGCCCCGTGGCTCAAGCCTTGCGAAGGCCCAGGGTAGCCCTCTCCCGGAGACCGAGATTCTGGTGGATCTCCAGCGTCGCCGTGGAGTGGTTGAGCGTGATGAAGTGCAGCCCCGGAACCCCCTCGGCGAGCAGCCTCGCACACAAGTCCGTGGCGTACTCGATCCCGACCGAGCGTACCGCCGCCGGATCGTCCTGGACCGCGTGCAGCCGCTCGATCATCCCGGCCGGCAGCGTGGCGTTGCTCAGCTGCGCGAACCGCTCGATCTGCTGCACGCTCGTGACCGGCATGATCTCCGGGATGATCGGCGTACTGCAGCCCGCGGCGGCGACCCTGTCCCGCAGCCGGAGATAGTCCTCCGCCTGGAAGAACATCTGGGTGATCGCGTAGTCGGCGCCGGCATTGCACTTGTTCACGAAATGCCGGATGTCGCTGTCCCAGTCGGCCGAGCGCGGGTGCATCTCGGGGAAGGCCGCGACACCGACGCAGAAGTCGCCGGACTCCTTGATCAGTTCGACGAGTTCGGAGGCGTAGTCGATCCCCTCGGGGTGCTTGACCCACTCGCCCAGCGGATCGCCGGGCGGATCGCCGCGCAGTGCGAGCACGTTGCGGATGCCCGCGTCGGCGTACTGCCCGATGACGTTGCGCAGTTCCGCCCGCGAGTGGCTGACCGCCGTGAGGTGTGCGACGGGGGTCAGCGTGGTCTCGTTGGCGATGCGCTCGGTGTTGCGGACCGTGCCCTCACGTGAGGAACCGCCCGCGCCGTAGGTGACGGACACGAAGGTCGGGGACGCCGCCTCGATGCGTCGCAGCGCGTCCCACAGCGTCCGCTCCCCTTTCGCGGTCTTCGGCGCGAAGAACTCGAAGGAGAAGGACTGCTCTCCGCTCGCGAGCAGATCACGCACGGTCGGCGGACGGTCTGTCCTGGGAGCTGAGATACCGATGGCCATATCTGCAGGCTAGCGGCCTGGCCTGCAGAGCGGCTCGACACCGGGGTGTTACGGGCGGATCTGTCCGTTTCCCGGATGGCCGAGGTCCACCTGTTGGACAGTCCCGCCCCCCGTGCTAAGCGGCCGGTGCGGTCACGGCGCCGGTGGACGGGCATCCGCGGCAGCCGCCTCCCGCAGCCGCGCGGCCAGCGAGGCGGCCGCTGCCCCGGGATCATCGGCCTCGGTGAGCGCGCGGACCACCACCACCCTGCGGGCCCCGGCGTCCAGCACTTGGTCGAGATTGCCCGCATCGATGCCGCCGATGGCGAACCACGGCCGAGACGTCGGATCTGCGGCGGTACGGGCGGCGGTGTGACGGACGAGATCCAGCCCCGGTGCGGGACGGCCCGGCTTGGTGGGGGTCGGCCAGCACGGACCGGTGCAGAAGTAGTCGACGCCCGGCTCGACCAGCGCCGCGTCCGCCTCGGCGGGGCTGTGCGTGGAGCGGCCGATCAGCACCTCGTCGCCGAGCAGGGCGCGGGCCGCGGGGACCGGCAGATCGCCCTGGCCGAGATGGAGCACCTCGGAGGCGGCGGCGTGGGCCACGTCCGCGCGGTCGTTCACGGCCAGCAGGGTCCCGTGCCGGCGGCAGGCCTCGGCGAACACGTCGAGCTGCGCCAGTTCCTCGGCCGCCTCCAGCCGCTTGTCCCGGAGCTGGACGATGTCCACACCGCCCGCCAGGACGGCGTCCAGGAACGCGGGCAGGTCGCCCTGCGCCGTGCGCGCGTCGGTGCACAGGTAGAGCCGTGCCTCCGCGAGCCGCTCACGGGCGGGAGCGGGCCGCGGGGACGCCGCGGACGGGGTGGTGGTGCTGCGGGACATGCGGGACATGGCGGTGTGCGGTTCCCCCCGGGAGGGGGTGCGCGGACCCCGGGAGGTCCACGCACCCGGTGCTGTCGGTGTGCTGGTGCGCCGCCGCGGGCGGCGGGGTCAGACGGCGAGTGCCTGCGCCCGGCGCTTGACCTCGGTGCCCCGGTTCTCCCGCAGCGCCGTCACCGGCGAGCCGGGCAGCGACTCGTCCTCGGTGAACAGCCATTCGAGCATCTCTTCGTCGCTGAATCCGTCGTCCCGCAGCAGGGTGATGGTGCCCGCCAGGCCCTTCACGATCCGGCCCTCGCCGACGAAGGCGGCCGGAACCTGCAGCACCCGGTTCCCGGACTCCGCCTCCCGCCGCACCGCGAGCAATTGGCCTTCCTTCACGAGCTGCCGCACCCGGGTCACCTCGACGCCGAGCATGTCGGCGACGTCGGGGAGGGCGAGCCAGGCGGGGACGAGCGCGTCGGTCTTTGCGTCAATCTCGGTCACGGGTTCCAGACTGCCATCCGAAACCGGCGGTCACTACCGCGCGGCCTTCTTCAGGGCCACGGCCGCGTCGCCCAGCACGGCCCGGTCCACGGCTGTGCCCTGCTGAATCAGCTTCCGGCCCTGCGCGAGATCGCGCGGACGGCCGACGGCCAGCAGCGCGGTCGGCCGCTCGCCACGCAGCCAGCACACGCTCCAGGCGGGGTCCCGCGGCGAGCCGCGCCACACCAGCTCGTCGCCGGGAGCGTGGTGGCCGACGTACTGCACGAAGCGGCCGAACTGCTCGGACCAGAAGTAGGGCACCGGATCGTAGGCGACGCTCTCCGGCTCGCCGTCGGCGTGCCCCTCGGCGAGCAGGTTCGCCGCGACCGTACGGGGGCCCTGGAGCGCGTTGTCCCAGTGGTGGATCAGCAGCCGCTCGCCGTAGCGGGCCGAGGGGAAGGAGGCGCAGTCCCCCACCGCGTAGCAGTCGGGGGCCGAGCTGCGCAGCCGCGCGTCGGCCAGCACGGAGCCGTCGGACCCGAGCGCCACCCCGGAGCCGGCCAGCCATCCCGTGGCGGGCCGGGCCCCGATCCCGACCAGGACCGCGTCCGCCGGCAGCCGCGCCCCGTCGGCGAGCAGTACCGCGCCGCGTTCGACCGCCGCGACGGCCGCGCCGGTGCGCAGTGTCGCCCCGGCCTCCGCGTACCAGTCCCGCATCGGCGCGGAGACCTCGGCCGGCAGGGCGCCCGGCAGCGGTGCGGCGGCGGTCTCCACCACGGTGACCTCGCAGCCCCACTCACGGGCGACCGTCGCGAACTCCGCGCCGATCCACCCTGCGCCGACCACCACGACCCTGCCGCGGGAGGCCAGCACCGGCCGCAGCCGCCGCGCGTCGTCCAGGGTGCGCAGCACATGGACGCCGGGCACGCCCTCGCTCCCGGGCAGGGTGCGAGGCTCGGCGCCGGTGGCCAGCACCAGCCGGTCGTAGTGGACCGGGCCCGCGTCGGTGACCAGCAGCCGCTCGCCGGGGCGCAGCCCGGTGGCGGTCCGGCCCAGTTCCAGCTCGATCCCCAGCGCCGCGAAGTCGATGTCGAAGAGCGGCACCTCCGCCTCCTCGCCCCTGCCGAGCAGCACGGCCTTGGACAGCGGGGGCCGGTCGTAGGGCGGGTGCGGTTCGGCCCCGAGGAGCCGCACGGAGCCGGGCCAGCCCTGTTCGCGGAGCTGCACGGCGGTCTGCACGCCCGCCATACCGGTGCCCACGATCACGACTCGCTGCTGTTTCTGACTGTCGCTCACATCGCTCACTGTAAGCCGGTCGGCTCCCGGAGCCATCGGCCACCGGACGGAGACGGCGTCCGGTCGCGGTCGTAGGGCCGCCCGCCGCGGGGCTCCGGCGGGCCTTACCGGCGCCGCGCGCACCGCAGTAGGGTGGGGCGCGGTAGTCACGACATACGCGGGAGCCCGGACGCACCGGGCTGAGAGGGAGGCTGCGGCGGCCTCCGACCGTCCGAACCTGATCCGGGTCATTCCGGCGAAGGGAGCAGCAGCAGCGCCATGCGCGGCACAGGAACCGGTACCCACGCGGCGAGCCCCGACGTGCTCGTCCTCGGCGGCGGCCTGATCGGCCTGGTGACGGCCTGGCGGGCCGCGAAGCGCGGCCTGGCGGTCACCGTGGCCGACCCCGAACCCGGCGGCGGCGCCGCACAGGTGGCGGCGGGCATGCTGGCAGCCGTCACCGAACTGCACTACGGCGAGGAGACCCTGCTGGACCTCAACCTCGCCTCGGCGGCGCGCTACCCGGAGTTCGTCGCCGAACTGGAGGACGCCTCCGGCCTGGACACCGGCTACCGGGCCTGCGGCACCCTCGCGGTCGCGCTCGACTCCGACGACCGCGCCCACCTGCGCGAGCTGCACACGCTCCAGCAGCGGTGCGGGCTGGAGTCGCAGTGGCTGACCGGCCGCGAGTGCCGCCGCCTGGAGCCGATGCTGGCGCCCTCGGTGCGCGGCGGAACCCGGGTGGACGGCGACCACCAGATCGACCCCCGGCGACTGGCCGCGGCGCTGCTGCGCGCCTGCGAGCGCGCGGGAGTCGCCTTCCGGTGCTCCCGCGCGGTGCGGCTCCTGCACCACCGGGACCGCGCCGCAGGGGCGGCGCTTGCGGACGGCACCGAGCTGCGCGCGGAGCAGACGGTGCTCGCGCTGGGCGCCCGCAGCGGCAGCCTGGAGGGCCTGCCCCCGTCGGTGGCGCCCCCGGTGCGCCCGGTGAAGGGGCAGGTGCTGCGGCTGCGGATGCCCGGCGGTACGGCCGGCCCCTTCCTCTCCCGCACGGTCCGCGCGGTGGTCCGCGGCGGCGCGCTCTACCTGGTGCCGCGTGCGGACGGCGAGCTGGTGGTCGGCGCCACCAGTGAGGAACTGGGCTGGGACACCACCGTCACCGCGGGCGGCGTCTACGAGCTGCT
This sequence comes from Streptomyces sp. NPDC006925, assembly GCF_042869575.1. Lineage (NCBI taxonomy): Bacteria > Bacillati > Actinomycetota > Actinomycetes > Kitasatosporales > Streptomycetaceae > Streptomyces > Streptomyces sp. NPDC006925. The sequence goes on along the minus strand of NZ_JBIAGB010000002.1, from coordinate 434,487 downwards.
GCGCGACGCGCACGAACTGGTGCCCGGCGTCACCGAACTGCCACTGGCCGAGACCCGCGCCGGACTGCGCCCCGGCTCCCCCGACAACGCACCGCTGCTGGGGCCCACCGCGCTGCCCGGACTCCACCTGGCCACCGGCCACTACCGGCACGGCGTCCTGCTCACCCCCGTCACCGGCGACGTGCTCGCCGAACTGCTGGCCACGGGCGAGCTGCCCGCACCGGCCCGGCCCTTCGCACCGCAGCGCTTCGCCTCCGCAGACTCCCGCGCGACCCAGGAGCAGCCCGTATGACCTCCACCCCGACGACGACCGTCTCGGTCAACGGCGAGCCCCGCCGGGTGACCGCGGGTCTCACCCTCGACCGGCTCGTGGCCGATTTCACCGCCGCGCCGAGCGGGGTGGCCGCGGCGCTCAACGAGGACGTGGTCCCCCGGGGCCGCTGGGCTCAGACCCCGCTCGGCGAGGGCGACCGCGTCGAGATCCTCACCGCAGTCCAAGGAGGCTGAGCCGCCATGGCCGACGATCCGCTGACCATCGGCGACACCGCCTTCACCTCCCGGCTGATCATGGGCACCGGAGGCGCGCCCAGCCTGGACGTCCTGGAACGGTCGCTGCTGGCCTCCGGCACCGAGCTGACGACGGTCGCGATGCGGCGCCTGGACCCCTCGGTGGGCGGCTCCGTGCTGTCGGTGCTGAACAGGCACGGCATCCGCGTGCTGCCGAACACCGCCGGGTGCTACACCGCGGGTGAGGCGGTGCTCACCGCACGGCTCGCGCGGGAGGCGCTGGGCACCGACTGGGTGAAGCTGGAGGTCATCGCCGACGAGCGCACCCTGCTGCCGGACCCGGTCGAGCTGCTGGAGGCCGCCGAGACGCTGGTGGACGACGGCTTCACGGTGCTGCCGTACACCAACGACGACCCGGTGCTGGCGCGGAAGCTGGAGGAGGCGGGCTGCGCGGCGATCATGCCGCTCGGCTCCCCCATCGGGTCCGGACTGGGCATCCGCAACCCGCACAACTTCCGGCTCATCACCGAGCGCGCGGGCGTGCCGGTGATCCTGGACGCGGGAGCCGGTACGGCCTCGGACGCGGCGCTGGCCATGGAGCTGGGGTGCGCCGCGGTGATGCTCGCCTCGGCGGTGACCCGGGCCCAGGAGCCGGTGCTGATGGCGGAGGGCATGCGGCACGCGGTCGAGGCGGGGCGGCTCGCCTTCCGCGCGGGCCGCATCCCGCGCCGCCACTTCGCCGAGGCGTCGTCGCCCACCGAGGGCGTCGCGGCGCTGGACCCGGAGCGCCCGGCCTTCGGCTGAGGGCCCGCTGCCGCCCCGGCGGCGCCGCCCCATCCCTCGGTCGGGCACCACGGAGTGTCACCGTTCGGCCCCAGAACAGCGGCAACCCGCAACCGCGCGGCCCCGCCGCCGCACCGCCCTCGTAAACTCGGCGCAATGGACACCACCCTCCAGGACCCGTCGCCTGCCTCCGGACGAGGAGACCCGTTGGTCGGGCAGGTGCTCGACGGCCGGTACCGCGTCGACGCGCGGGTAGCCATCGGCGGCATGGCGACCGTCTACCGCGCGGTGGACACCCGCCTGGACCGGGTGCTGGCCCTGAAGGTGATGCACACCTCCCTCTCCGCGGACGAGACGTTCGTGACCCGCTTCATCAGGGAGGCCAAGTCCGCGGCCCGGCTGGCGCACGCCAACGTGGTCGGGGTCTTCGACCAGGGCACCGACGGCACCTACGTCTATCTGGCGATGGAGTACGTGGAGGGCTGCACGCTCCGTGACGTGCTGCGGGACCGCGGCGCCCTGCGCCCCCGGGCGGCACTCGACGTCCTGGAGCCGGTCCTGGCGGCGCTGGGAGCGGCGCACCGGGCCGGTCTCGTGCACCGGGACGTGAAGCCGGAGAACGTGCTGATAGGGGACGACGGCCGGGTGAAGGTCGCCGACTTCGGCCTGGTGCGGGCGGTGGACAGCCAGACCTCCGCGACGACGGACTCGATCCTGGGCACGGTCTCCTATCTGGCGCCCGAGCAGATCGAGGACGGCACGGCCACGCCGCGTACGGACCTGTACGCGTGCGGCGTGATGCTCTACGAGATGCTCACCGGCAGCAAACCGCACTCGGGCGGCTCGCCCGCGCAGGTGCTCTACCAGCATCTGAACAAGGACATGCCGGCGCCCTCGGCCGCGGTGCCGGGGATGGCGGCGGCCCTGGACGGCCTGGTGGCGCTGGCGACGGCGCGCACGCCCGAGCAGCGCCCCGAGGACGCGGTCGCCCTGCTGGCGCGGGCCCGCACGGTCCGCGCGGAGCTGACCGACGAGGAGCTGGACGCGGTCCCGCCGCAGGCCACACAGGGTGGCACCGGCCCGGCCGAGGACGCGGCGCGACGCTCGGGGGTCTCGGGGATCTCCGGAGACATCGCCGCCGCGGCCGCGCACGCCACCGCCGGAACCGAGGCCGACACCTATGTGATCCCGCGCCCCGCTGGGGGTCCCGCCGCCGACCCGGCCCCGGACGCGGATCTCAACCGCACGGCGCTGCTGTCGCCGCCGCCGTCCGACCCGCCGGGCGGCTCCGACGCGGGTTCCGGAGGACGGCGGCGGAGGGTGCAGCCGCGCTGGGTGCTGGTGACCCTGGCCGTGCTGCTGGTGGCGCTGGTCGGCACGGGCATCTGGTACGTCAACTCCGGGCAGTTCGTGCGGACCCCCGCGGTGCTGGACGAGACCCGCGCCGAGGCGACCAAGACGCTCTCGGAGGCGGGACTGGATGTGAAGGTGACGGAGGACTTCAGCGAGCGGGTCGAGCGCGGCCACGTCATCGGCACCGACCCGGAGCCGGGTGAACGCGTCCGCAAGACCGGCACGGTCACGCTGACCGTCTCGCGCGGCCCGCACGTGGTGAAGGTGCCCGATCTCAAGGACACCCCGCTGTCGGACGCCCGCCGCAAGCTCAAGGACGCCGGACTGGAGCCGGGGACGGTCGAGCGGCGGTTCGACGAGAAGACCGCGCGGGGCTCCGTGCTCGCCACCGACCCCGAGCCGGGCAGCAAGCGCAGGCCGGGCGCCGCGGTGGCCCTCACCGTCTCCAAGGGGGCGCCGGTCGAGGTGCCCGATGTGGTCGGCGACAAGCGGAGCGACGCGACCGAGGAGCTGGAGGACGCGGGCCTGAAGGTCCGGATCGCCACCGAGCGCGTCCACTCCGAGCACGACAAGGGCAGCATCGCCCGCCAGTCGCCGACCGACGGCGCCCGGGCCGCCGAGGGCGACACGGTGACGCTGACGGTCTCCAAGGGCCCCGACATGATCGAGGTGCCGGACGTGGAGGGCAGCAGCGAGGACGAAGCCACCGAGAAGCTGGAGGGTGCGGGCTTCGAGGTGACGGTGCGCCGCATCTTCTTCGGGGACACCGTCTTCAACCAGTCCCCCGACGGTGGCGAGAAGGCACCCCGCGGCTCGTCGATCACCATCTGGCTGCGCTGAGCCCACGTCGGGCGCGGCCCGGGCCCGTGCCAGGGCTGTCGCGGCTCCCGCGTACTGCGTCGGTCCCCGTCGGGCCTTCGCGGAGTCCTCGGGGCCTCGCGGCTCCTCCTCCGGCCCCGGCAGTTCTCCTCCGCGACCGGCTCGGGCCTTCGCAGCCCCGGAAGCTCCGCGGACGGCACCCGGTCCGCTGCGGAGTCCGGCAGCCGGCCCCGGCGCCCGGCGGCTCCGCGCAGGGCCGCACCCGGGGGCTGCCCCGGCAGCTCTCCGGGTGACCGACCCGCCGCACCCTGGCGCACTATGTCCGACTTGACGCGCATATCCCATCACGGGGTGTACCAGGCGACTTGGTGGCGTGTGACCCCACCCATAGGACGCACGTCACCTACGAAAACGCGTAGTGGAAAGAAATCCGCAGCGCGACCTGGAATGCAACTCCGGAACACCCGCCCACCGGCGACCCCCGCCACGAATTCGGGTAGTACGTCACACCTTTGATTCCGCAGAACGGGCCCTTTAACAATTGCGGTCGTCGCACGGCGCCGAATCAGCACTCGGCGCGTCTCCCCGGCTCCCCGCCACTGCGACACGACGCCAGCGATGAAAGGTTCCGTACTTCCTCATGCCCAGCATCTCCAGCCTCAGTCTCAGCCCCAAGGCCAAGAAGATCTCGACCATAGGCATCGGCACCGCGGGCGCGGCGGCCCTGGCTCTCACCGTCCTCCCCGGCACCGCGCACCACGGCGACGCCGGCCAGGCCACGGCGAAGAAGGTCCAGGCCGACAGCGTCGCCTTCAGCTCCGACTCCTCGGTGCTGCCCGCCCAGGGCAAGGACCTCACCGCCCAGCAGCAGTCCGTGGCCCCGGTGCCCGCCGACACCCAGCAGGTGGCGAGCGTGAAGAACGCGGCCACCACCGCCAAGAGCTTCACCAGCACCGACGAGGCGGCTGCCGCGATCAAGGCCGACGCCGAGAAGCGCGCCGCCAAGGCCGCGGCCGAGAAGAAGGCCGAGGCAGCGGCCGCCAAGGAGCGCGCCGCCAAGGCCGCGGCCGACCGCTCCAAGCGCGCCGCCGCGCCCAGCTACCCGGACAACCTGGACGGCTGGATCCGCGAGGCCCGCGCCATCATGGCCAAGCACGGCATCCCCGGCTCCTACGAGGGCATCAAGCGCAACATCATCCGCGAGTCCGCCGGTGACCCCCGCGCCATCAACAACTGGGACATCAACGCCCAGAACGGCGTGCCCTCCAAGGGCCTGCTCCAGGTGATCAAGCCCACCTTCGACACCTACCATGTCGAGGGCACCGCCTGGGACCAGTACGACCCGGTCGCGAACATCGTCGCCGCCTGCAACTACGCGGCCGACCGGTACGGTTCGATGGACAACGTCAACTCGGCATACTGAGTGGTGTGACCACGAACGAGACGCAGCACCTGCGCAATCCCATTGGCGGCCATGTCCCCGTAGCCGGGGGCCTGGCCGCCACTGGCCTTTCCTACGCCGCCGACATCGAAGCCGAGACGCTCCAGGTTTTCGTCGCGAATCCACGCGGCTGGGCGACGCCGAAGGGAAACGCGGAACAGGACGAAGCTTTCCGCACCGCCTGCGCAGCCCGTGGAATTCCGGTTTATGTCCACGCTCCTTATCTCATCAATTTCGGCTCGCACAACGAGGACACCGCGACCAAGTCGGTCCACTCGCTGCGGCATTCGCTGCGGCGCGGACGCGACATCGGCGCGCTGGGCGTCGTCGTCCACACCGGCTCCGCCACCGGAGGACGCGCCCGGGCGACGGCACTGGCCCAGGCGCGTGCGCTGATGATGCCGCTGCTGGAGGAGCTGACCCACGAGGACGACCCGTGGCTGCTGCTGGAGCCGACGGCAGGGCAGGGCGCGTCGCTCTGCTCCCGGATGCACGAACTCGGCCCGTACTTCGAGGCGCTGGAGCAGCACCCCAAGCTCGGCGTCTGCCTGGACACCTGCCATGCCTTCGCCGCGGGGGACGACCTGGCCGCACCCGGCGGGGTGGCGCGGGCACTCCGCGAACTGGAGTCGGTGACCGGTCCCGGAAGGCTGCGGCTGATCCACGCCAACGACTCCCAGGATGTGGCGGGTGCGTGCAAGGACCGGCACGCGAACATCGGCGCGGGCCACATCGGGACGGGCCCGTTCGCCGAGTTGCTGGCCCATCCGCTGACGGAGGGCGTGCCCCTGGTGATCGAGACACCGGGCGGCAAGGCGGGGCACGCGGGCGACGTGGCGTTGCTGAAGAAGCTCAGGGAGGCATGACCCGGGTGCCGGGAAGGCCGGGCCCCTCCGGGAGCGGGCGCGCGCCCGGAACGGAGAGCCCGACCCCTTCGGCGGCGCGCCCGGCCCGGAACCGGGACCGCGGCAGCCGGCGGCTCAGGGGTGCCCCACCGGGTCAGGGCTCGGGACCGTCCCCCGGCTCCTCCTGGTAGGAGTAGCGCTGCTCCCGCCAGGGGTCCCCGATGTTGTGGTAGCCGCGCTCCTCCCAGAAGCCGCGGCGGTCCGCCGTCATGTACTCGATGCCGCGGACCCACTTGGGGCCCTTCCAGGCGTACAGGTGGGGCAGCACGAGCCGGACCGGGAAGCCGTGCTCGGCGGTCAGCAGCTCACCGGCGCGGTGCGTGGCGAAGATTGTCTTCGCGGAGGTGAAGTCCGACAGCCGTACGTTCGAGCTGAAGCCGTACTCCGCCCAGACCATCACATGCGTGGCGTCGGGCGCGGGCGGGGCCAGTTCGAGGATGCTGCGCGCGAGCACGCCGCCCCACTCGGCGCCCAGCATGCTGAACTTCGCGACGCAGTGCAGATCGGCGACGACGGTGCGGTACGGCAGCGCGGAGAACTCCTCGTGGTTCCAGCAGTGCTTCTCGCCGTCCGCCGTGGCCCCGAAGACCCGGAACTCCCAGCGCTCCCGACGGAACTTCGGTACCGGGCCGTAGTGCGTCACCGGCCATCCGCGCTGGAGCCGCTGCCCGGGCGGAAGCTCCGGTTGCTCCCCTTCGCGGCTTTGCGGCTGACCCATGCCCCCATGGTGACAGACCCCGGGCCATGGTCTCGACCAACCCCCTGGCGGGTGGTCCGCGCGTTGTCGTCGCAGCTCACCTCCGCAAATACGGGCACATCCGGTAAGCCTTCACTTACTGGACCCGGCCGGTGGGCGGTGACAGGATGCGCGATTGCGCGCCACGCGCGTTCTGCCCGGTACCCGCGCCATGCCCCTGGAAGGAGCCCGCCACCATGCAGGGCGACCCCGAGGTCATCGAGTTCCTCAACGAGCAGCTCACCGCCGAGCTCACCGCCATCAACCAGTACTTCCTGCACGCGAAGATGCAGGAGCACCTCGGCTGGACGAAACTCGCCGAGTACACCCGCTCCGAGTCCTTCGACGAGATGCGGCACGCGGAGCGGCTCACCGACCGCATCCTCTTCCTGGAGGGCCTGCCGAACTACCAGCGGCTCTTCCATGTGCGGGTCGGCCAGACCGTGACGGAGATGTTCCGGGCGGACCGGCAGGTCGAGGTGGAGGCGATCGACCGGCTCAAGCGCGGCATCGAGCTGATGCGCAACAAGGGCGACATCACCTCGGCCAACATCTTCGAGGACATCCTCGCCGACGAGGAGCACCACATCGACTACCTGGACACCCAGCTCGATCTGGTCGACAAGCTGGGCGAGTCGCTGTACCTCGCCCAGCAGATCGAACAGAAGGCCGCGGACGAGGCCTGAGGACCGAAGCGGAGACGCAGCAGGCGGCGGGCGGCAGCGGACCGCCGTGCGAGTCGTGGTGCGCGGTCTCCGGGATCAGGCGGTGCGCGGCGTCCGTCCCGGATCAGGCCGCGTGCGCTGCCGCAGCCGGCTCCGCGGCGACGGCGATTCCGGCCGGTTCCGCGGCGACGGCCGACGCCGCGCGGGTGACGTGAGGTGCCTCGCCGCGGCCCGGCGCCGCCCTGCGGGGGCACTCACCGCGGCCCAGGATGCCCTGGATGCGGCGCACGCAGGAGCCGCAGTCCGTACCCGCCTTGCTGGCGGAAGCGATCTGGCGCGGGGTGCACGCCCCCGCCGCCGCGTGCTGTTGCACCTGCTCTTCGGTGATGCCGAAGCACGAGCAGACGTACACGCGGGTCACCTCCGCCTCGGATCGGTCAGCCTTGCTGAGGTTAACCTAACCTTACTCGTCCGGGTGTGTCCACATACACCGCTGGGGCCCGCGTCACACCGGACGCGGGCCCCAGCGGTGGGGTCGCGGAGCGGCTCACCCACAGCCGCGGCACCTCACTGGTCCCTCACTGGTCGCGGTACATCTCCGCGACGAGGAAGGCCAGGTCGAGGGACTGGCTGCGGTTGAGCCGCGGGTCGCAGGCCGTCTCGTAGCGCTGGTGCAGATCGTCGACGAAGATCTCGTCACCGCCGCCCACGCACTCGGTGACGTCGTCGCCGGTCAGCTCCATGTGGATGCCGCCGGGGTGGGTGCCCAGGCCCTTGTGGACCTCGAAGAAGCCCTTGACCTCGTCCAGCACGTCGTCGAAACGGCGCGTCTTGTGGCCGCTCGCCGCCTCGAAGGTGTTGCCGTGCATCGGGTCGCAGACCCAGGCGACCGTGGCGCCGGAGGCGGTCACCTTCTCCACCAGCTCGGGCAGCCGGTCGCGGATCTTGTCCGCCCCCATCCGGGTGATGAAGGTGAGCCGGCCCGGCTCGCGGTCCGGGTCCAGCCGCTCGATGAGCGCGAGCGCCTCCTCGGAGGTCGTCGTCGGCCCCAGCTTCACCCCGACCGGGTTGCGCACCCGGGAGGCGAACTCGATGTGGGCGCCGTCGAGCTGCCGGGTGCGCTCCCCGATCCAGACCATGTGCCCGGACACGTCGTAGAGATCGCCGCTGCGCGAGTCGACCCGGGTGAGCGCCGACTCGTAGTCGAGCAGCAGCGCCTCGTGCGAGGAGTAGAACTCGACCGTCTTCAGCTCTTCGGGGTCCGTGCCGCAGGCGTGCATGAACTTCATCGCCTGGTCGATCTCGCGGGCCAGGGCCTCGTACCGCTGCCCCGAGGGGCTGGACTTGACGAAGTCCTGGTTCCAGGCATGCACCTGGCGCAGATCGGCGTAGCCGCCGGTGGTGAAGGCGCGGACCAGGTTCAGCGTGGCGGACGAGGCGTGGTACATCCGCTTCAGCCGCTCCGGGTCCGGCCTGCGGGCCTCCGCGGTGAACTCGAAACCGTTGACCGAGTCGCCCCGGTAGGTGGGCAGCGTGACCCCGTCCCGGGTCTCGGTCGGCTTGGAGCGGGGCTTGCTGTACTGGCCGGCGATCCGGCCGACCTTGACGACCGGAACCGAACCCGCGTACGTGAGCACCGCGCCCATCTGCAGCAGCGTCTTGAGCTTGTTGCGGATGTGCTCGGCGCTGACCTGGTCGAACGCCTCGGCGCAGTCGCCCCCCTGGAGCAGGAACGCCTCACCCCGCGCGACCGAGCCCAGCCGCTCCCGCAACTGGTCGCACTCGCCCGCGAAGACGAGCGGCGGATAGGACTCCAGCTCGGTCAGAACCGTACGCAGCGCCTCGTGGTCCGGCCAGTCGGGCTGCTGTGCTGCAGGGAGGTCTCGCCAGGTCTGGGCACCGGCGTCGGAGTGGGCGTTCACAGTCACGGACCCAAGGTTACGGGGTTCCGCGCGCACTCCGTCCGGCTGCCCGCCATCCGAGACCGCGATCACAGCCCCGGCGAGACCGCGGTCACAGGCAGACGCCGGCACCGCTTGCCGTCGCCGGTTCCGCTGCCTGCGCCGCTGCCGGTGCCGTCGCCGCCCCGGGCCACCCCGTCGAGCCGCCGCGCGGGAGCCGCGTCCGCTAGGGTGTCCGGCATGCACGCGCTGTCGACCATGAACTGGTGGTGGCCCGCCCGCACGGCGGCCCGCCACGACGCGCGTATGCACTGAGAGCTCAGCCACGCGCCAGGCCGCCCGAGGGGCGGCCTTTCGCATGTCCGCGGCCGTTCCTCCGTACTCGCGAAGGGACCCCGCATGCACCACTCCGCCGCACCCGCACCCACCTCCCCACCCGCCACCGCTTCACCCGCCACCCTCGTCGCACGGCTGGCCAGGGACGACGCGCCGCCGTTCGCGCTGCTGCGCAGGCGCACACCCGGCCGGGACGCCGACGTCGTCGAGGTGCTCATCGGCAGCGTGCGGCACCCGGCGCGGCTGGCCGACCTGCCGGTGCCCCCGGCGGACCGCGCCGGCGCGCTGGCGCTCGTGCCCTTCCGGCAGATCCGCGAGCGGGGCTTCGACGTCCGCGACGACGGCACCCCACTGTCCGTGCTGCTGCCCGAGGAGCGCCACGAACTGCCCCGCGCCGACACCCTCGCCGCGCTGCCCGACCACCGCGTACGGGTCGAGCAGGGCGCCTTCGACGTGCCGGACGACGCCTACGAGGAGATCGTCCGCCGGGTCGTCACCGACGAGATCGGAGCGGGCGAGGGCGCCAACTTCGTGATCCGCCGGGACTACGAGGCACACGTCCCCGGCTTCTCCCGCGCCGACGCGCTCGCCCTCTTCGGCCGGCTGCTCCGCGGCGAGCAGGGCGCCTACTGGACGTTCGTCGTGCACACCGGCGACCGGGTGCTGGTGGGCGCCAGCCCGGAGGTGCACGTGCGGATGAGCGGCGGCACCGTCGTGATGAACCCCATCAGCGGCACCTACCGCTACCCGGAGCAGGGCCCGGACGCGGCGGGGCTGCTGGACTTCCTGGCCGACCGCAAGGAGAGCGAGGAGCTCTCCATGGTCGTCGACGAGGAGATGAAGATGATGTGCACCGTCGGCGACGAGGGAGGCGTCGTCGTCGGACCGCGGCTGCGGGAGATGGCTCACCTGGCGCACACCGAGTACGAGCTGCGCGGCCGCAGCACGCTGGACGTGCGCGAGGTGCTGCGCGAGACGATGTTCGCCGCCACGGTGACCGGCTCCCCGGTGGAGAACGCCTGCCGGGTTCTCGGCCGGTACGAGCGGGGCGGACGCGGCTACTACGCGGGAGCGCTCGCCCTGCTCGGCCACGACGAGGGCGGCGCCCAGACACTGGACGCCCCCATCCTCATCCGCACCGCGGAGATCGACCCCCGCTCCGGGCGGCTGCGGGTGCCGGTGGGCGCCACGCTCGTGCGCGCCTCCGACCCGGCCGCCGAGGTGGCGGAGACGCACGCCAAGGCGGCGGGAGTGCTCACGGCGCTGGGCGTGCGCGAGGCCCCTGCGGGCGCGGCCGGCGGCCCCCGCCCGCAGCTCGCGGACGACCCCCGGGTGCAGGCCGCGCTGGCGGAGCGGCGCTCCGGGCTCGCACCGTTCTGGCTGCGGATGCGGGTGGGGCAGCCCGCGCGGACCGGTGCGGCACCGGTGCTCGTCGTCGACGGCGAGGACACCTTCACCTCGATGCTGGCGCACCTGCTGGGCGCGACGGGACACCGGGTGCGGGTGCGCCGCTACGACGAGCCGGGGCTGCACCGGGCGGCGCTGCGGCACGAGGGACCCGTCGTACTGGGACCGGGCCCCGGCGATCCGCGCGACGCGGCCGACCCGAAGATGCGGCTGCTGCGCGCGCTGACCGCCGATCTGGTGCGCGCCCGGCGGCAGACGCTGCTGGGCGTCTGCCTCGGGCACGAGCTGCTCGCAGCCGAGCTGGGACTGGAGCTGGTCCGCAAGCAGCGCCCGCACCAGGGCGCGCAGGAGGTGATCGACCTGTTCGGGCGGCGGGAGACGGTCGGCTTCTACAACTCCTACACCGCCCGCTGCGACGAGGAGGCCGCCGGCGAGCTGGCGCTGCACGGCGTCGAGCTGAGCCGCGATCCGCTCAGCAGCGAGGTCCACGCGCTGCGCGGGCCCGGCTTCGCCGGGGTGCAGTTCCACCCGGAGTCGGTGCTGACGCTGGACGGCGCGGCGGTGGCGGCACGGCTGCTGACCGCGGCGGACGCGGAGCGCCCCGCGGCGCGGGGCGCGGCACGGACCGCGGACTGACCCCCGGGGCTGCCCGGGCGGGGGTGCGCCTCCCTTCCGGCCCGGGCCTCTCCGGCTGGGGCCTCTCCGGCTGGGGCCCGGCCGCCGGGCTCAGACCGGCCGCCGGGCTCGTGTCCGCCTTCCGGGCCCGGGCTCGCGGGGCCTCGGACTCGTCCGCCGGGCTCAGGCCCGGGGGCCGGGGCTGCGGTCGGGCCGGGGCACCGGCCCCCGCCCCCGTTGGCGTCCCGCGACGGCGACGGCGCCGCTCCGGGGACCGCCGGGCGCCGAGCGCCGGCCCGCCGCCGTCACCCGAAGAAGACGCCCGCCTCCTCGTAGAGCGCCGGGTCGACCGTCTTCAGCTTCTCTGTCGCCTGCGCGAGCGGGACGCGGACGATGTCGGTGCCGCGCAGGGCGACCATGCTGCCCCACTCCTCGCCGCGCACCGCGTCGATGGCGTGCAGGCCGAAGCGGGTGGCCAGCCAGCGGTCGTACGGCGTGGGGGTGCCGCCTCGTTGGATGTGCCCGAGCACCGTGGTGCGGGCCTCCTTGCCGGTGCGGGACTCGATCTCCTTGGCCAGCCACTCGCCCACGCCCGACAGCCGGACATGCCCGAAGGAGTCCGTGGACCCGTCCTTGAGGACCATCTCGCCGTCCTGGGGCATCGCGCCCTCCGCGACGACGACGATCGGCGCGTAGCTGGCCTTGAAGCGGGAGGTGACCCACCCGCAGACCTGCTCGGTGTCGAAGCGCTGCTCGGGGATGAGGATGCAGTTGGCGCCGCCCGCCAGTCCCGAGTGCAGCGCGATCCAGCCCGCGTGCCGCCCCATGACCTCCACCACCAGCACCCGCATATGGGACTCGGCGGTGGTGTGCAGCCGGTCGATGGCCTCGGTGGCGACCGTGACGGCGGTGTTGAAGCCGAAGGTGTAGTCGGTGGCGGACAGGTCGTTGTCGATTGTCTTCGGTACGCCGACGCAGCGGATGCCGTGCTCGCCGGTCAACCGGGCCGCCACACCCAGGGTGTCCTCGCCGCCGATCGCGATCAGCGCGTCGACCTCGTACTTGGCGAGGTTCTCCTTGATGCGCCGGACGCCGTCCTCCTCCTTGAAGGGGTTGGTGCGTGAGGAGCCGAGGATGGTGCCGCCGCGCGGCAGCATGCCGCGCACCGCCGGGATGTCCAGCCGGACCGTCTCCCCCTCCAGTGGTCCCCGCCAGCCGTCGCGGAACCCGGTGAAGTCGTAGCCGTACTCCTGGACTCCCTTACGGACCACGGCCCGCATGACCGCATTGAGACCGGGGCAGTCGCCGCCGCCGGTCAGCACTCCGACCCGCATGGGATCTCCCTTCTCCGCGTGGACGCGCCTGGACGCGCGCCGTGAGAACGGCGCACCGTCCGTCACGCTAGCGGTGATCCACGTCACACGGGATGCGGTGTGCGGGGGTTTTCGTTGGGAGATGCGGGATTTGAGCCCCAGGCCATCACTCGTACGAAGGACGGACGTCCGGATGCGCCCGGGTCAGCCGCACGGTGCTGCGCGCCACCGTGCGCGTACCCTTCGCGGCACCGAGCCCCCCGCACCCCCGCACCCCCGCACCCGGCAAGAACTCCTGCCCGCTGGACCGGAGCGGCGCCTCAGTCGTCCAGACCGCGCTCGATCGCGTACCGCACGAGCTCCACCCGGTTGTGCAACTGCAGCTTGCCCAGGGTGTTCTGGACATGGTTCTGCACGGTGCGGTGCGAGATGACGAGCCGCTCGGCGATCTGCTTGTAGCCCAGCCCCTTGGCGACCAGGCGCAGCACCTCCGTCTCCCGCTCGGTCAGCTTCGGCACGTCCGGGCCCTCCTCGGCGGCCGGGGCCGGGTCGGCGGCCAGCCTGCGGTACTCGCCCAGCACCAGTCCGGCGAGCCCCGGGGTGAAGACCGGATCGCCCAGCGCCGTACGTCGCACCGCGTCCAGCAGCTCCTGCGGGCCCGCGGACTTGACCAGATACCCCGTGGCCCCGGACTTGACGGCCTCCAGCACATCGGTGTGCTCGCCGCTGGCCGACAGCACCAGCACCCGCGGTGCCGCCCCGGGGCCGACCAGTTCGCGGCAGACCTCCACCCCGGGCCTGCCCGGCAGGTTCAGATCCAGTACCAGGACGTCGGGCGCGGCGGCGCGCGCCCTGCGGATCGCCTGCTCGCCGTCGCCGGCCGTGGCGACGACCTCGAACCCGGCCTCGGCCAGATCCCGGGCGACGGCCTCGCGCCACATCGGATGGTCGTCCACGACCATCACCCTGACGGGTGCCGCGCCGCCGTCCGGCCCGCTCCGCCGCTCCTCACTCGCCATCCTTGGGAACCCTCATCTCCACTTCCGTCCCCTGCCCGGGCACCGACACCAGCTCGGCGGTGCCGCCCAGTTCCCGCAGCCTTCCCCGGATGGACAGCGCGACGCCCATCCGCCCCTCCGCCTCGGCGGCCGCCAGCCGTCCCGCGGGGATGCCGGGACCGTCGTCCCGCACGGACACGATCACCGCGCCCGGCTCGTCCTCCAGCAGGATCCAGGCGTGCGCCCCGCCCTGCGTCCCGCGCCCGGCGTGCCGGTCCACATTGTCCAGCGCGGCGCCGACGGCGGCCGCCAGCTCCGCGGCCGTCCGGCCGGGCAGCAGCACCGGCGCGCCCGGCTCGGCGAACGTGACCCGGGCCCCCGCGTACGAGGAGAGCAGCGCCCGCACGTCGCACGGTTCCGCTCCGGCACCGGCCCCCGCACCGGCCCCGGGATCGGCCCCGGGATCCGCCCCGCCGCGGGGACCGTCCCGCGGGCCGGGCACGGCACCGGCCTCCGAGGCGGCGGCAGGGGCTCGTCCCGGTTCGGGCACCACCCCGCTGGAGACCAGGGCACGCAGGGCGACCTCCTGTTCGCCCGCCATCCGGCCGAGCTCCGCCGCCTCCCCGCCCAGGGCCGTGCCCCTGCGCTGCACCATGGCCAGCACCTGCAGGACGCTGTCGTGGATGTCGCGGGCCAGCCGCTCCCGCTCGCGGGTCGCCGCCTCTATCCGGAGCGCCCTCGCCAGGGTGCGCTCGCTGGCGCGGGCCACCTCGATGACGTAGCCGATGGCGACGCTCGCCACGCAGACGAGCAGCACGTTGTGGAAGGTGGAGCGGGTGATCATGCCGCGTTCGACGACGTTGGCGATCCCGACCAGCACCGAGGCACCCGCGGCCCAGCGCCAGCCGCCCTTGAGCGCGAACGCGAGGACGGGTCCCGCCACCCAGATGGACGGCAGGGTCGGGCCCACCTGATGGTGCCCGTCCACCACGGGCGTCAGGAGGATCCCGGCGAGCCCCAGCGCGATGTCCGTGACCAGGAACGGCAGCGTGCAGCGGTCGGCCGAGCCGAGATTGCGCAGGGTGGCGAACGTCCAGCAGCCGAGCAGCAGCAGGAACAGCACACCGGGGAGCGGCGTGCTGTACTGCGGGTAGCTCCAGGCGAAGACACCGGCGGCGTAGAGCACGGCGAGGATCCGGTAGCCGGTCAACGCCCGCCACAGCGGCTGCTCGACGGACATCGTGCGCACCGCCACACCCGCCCCCTCTCTCCGCGGCGAACGCCTCCCCGCGGTCGTTCCGCACTCCCCGCCCCGCGTCACGTCCGACCGGGCCGGGACCGGCCCCTCGGCCGGACCGGATCAGGCCCGCGGGCCCCGCACACCGGAAGGCCCGTCCGGGCAGCTCCCGGCCCGCCCGGACGGGTAGACCTCAGGCCGCCCGGCCGCCCCCGGCCCGGTCCTGCCCGTCCTGCCCCTGCGCCGGGCGCTCCTTGCGCGCGGCCTCGGCAGCCTTCTCCGCCTTCTCCGCCTTGGCCGCCTCGGCCAGTTGGCGCTTGGCCGCCGTCGCGTAGATGTCCACGTACTCCTGCCCGGAGAGCTTCAGGATCGCGTACATCACCTCGTCGGTGACCGCGCGCTGGATGAACCGGTCGTTGTCCATGCCCTGGTACCGGCTGAAGTCCAGCGGCTCACCGATCCGGATGCCCGGGCGCATCAGCTTGGGTACGACCTTGCCGGGCGGCTGGATCTTCTCCGTGTCGATCATCGCCACCGGGAGCACCGGCGCACCCGAGCGCAGCGCGACCCGCGCCAGACCGCCGGGCTTGCCGCGGTAGAGGCGCCCGTCGGGCGAGCGGGTGCCCTCGGGGTAGATCCCGAACAGCTCGCCGCGCTCCAGTACCTCCAGCCCGCTGCGGATCGCCGCCTCGCCCGCTCCGCGCACGCCGGAGCGATCGACCGGAAGCTGGCCGACGCCCTTGAAGAACGCCGCCGTCAGCTTGCCCTTGACCCCGGGTGAGGTGAAGTACTCGGCCTTCGCGATGAAGGTGACCTTCCGGTCCAGGACGGCGGGCAGGAAGAAGGAGTCGGAGAAGGAGAGGTGGTTGCTCGCCAGGATGGCGGGCCCCTCGGCGGGCACGTTCTCCAGGCCCTCCACCCAGGGCCGGAACGCGAGCTTCAGCGAGCTGCCGACCGACAGCTTCATCGCGCTGTAGAACAACCTCGACCTCCTTGGTGGGACCGGCACCGACCCTATCCCGCCCCGGTGCTCCCGGAACCCGGCCGCCCGCACCCGGCCGCGGACGGCCTGACTCCACCCGGCGGGGCTCCGGTCGGTCAGGTTCCGTCCCGCACGGCTGCGTCCCGCACGGCTGCGTCCGGCCCGGTCCGCCCCGGCACGACGGCCGCGCAGGGACCGGGCTGCCGCCGGGGGCCGCAGCCGCGCCCCGGCCGGGGTACTCCTGTGAGCCCCCTGGACACTGCCGGAGTGCCCGGCGACGAATTAGGGTGGCAGCACTCCTTGCCGAGTTCCGACCGCTGAGCCTCTGGAGGCCCACCGTGCCGCCCATCCTCCCCGGAGCCGAGCCCTTCCGCCACGACGGTTCGTCGACCGGCGTGCTGCTCTGCCACGGCTTCACCGGGTCCCCGCAGTCGCTGCGCCCCTGGGCCGAGGACCTGGCCGGGCACGGCCTGACCGTCTCCCTGCCACTGCTCCCCGGCCACGGCACCCGCTGGGAGGAGCTGGCGATGACAGGCTGGGAGGACTGGTACGCGACAGTGGACCGGGAGCTGCGACTGCTGCGCGACCGATGCGAGCGGGTCTTCGTCTGCGGCCTGTCGATGGGCGGTGCGCTGGCGCTGCGGCTGGCCGCCCGGCACGGCGCTGCGGTGCAGGGGATCGTCCTGGTCAACCCGGCGACGACGTTCCCGCGGATGCAGGGGCACGCGCTGACCCTCGGCCGCTTCCTGATCCGCTCGGCGCCGGGCATCGCGAACGACATCGCCAAAACCGGCCGGCACGAGCTGGGCTACGACCGGGTGCCCACCCGGGCCGCGTACGCGATGCGCGACCTCGTCCGCGTCGTCCGCGACGACCTGCCGAAGGTGACGCAGCCGCTCCTGCTGCTGCACAGCAGGACGGACCATGTGGTGCCGCCCACCGACTCCGCACTCGTCCTGAGCCGGGTCTCCTCCACCGACGTGACCGAGACCGTGCTGGAGCACAGCTTCCACGTCGCCACCCTCGACCACGACGCGGAGCAGATCTTCGCCGACAGCCGCGGCTTCATCGACCGGCTCACCGCCGCCGAGGACGCGCCGCTCAGCACGGCACGGAGCGCTCGTGACAGCGCGTGACCCGGACGAGGAGGAGCCGCACGAGTCCCGAGACGCGTCCGCAGCGCGCGGCGGCGGCTCGTCCCTGCCTCCCGAGGAGGAGGCGGCCTGGGCCGCGATCGTCGCCGCGTACGGCGAGGAGCCCGCGGCTGACACGGCGGACGGCGCGTCCGGGAGCCGCAGCACGGACGGGGACCGCGAGGAGGACCGGGACGGCGCCGGGGAGCCGGACGGCGACATGCTCGCCAAGCCCCGGCCCGCTCCCGACACGGAGCCCCCGGCGCGCAGCTTCACCGTCTACGCGGCCGGAACCGGGCCGCGCGACTGGCAGCCCGCACCGCCGGAGGGTGCGGACGACGAGGACGGCGAGGGGCACTTCGAGCCGCCGGAGCCGCCACCGCTGCCCGAGACGGACACCACCACCAAGTTCGCCTGGGTCGCCGCGCTGGGCGGGCCGCTGCTGCTGATCGGCGCCGTGCTGCTGCAGGCCGATCTGACGTGGTGGATCGTCACTCTGGGGATCGGCGGATTCCTGGGCGGGTTCGCCACCCTGGTGACCCGGCTGCGGGACGGCCGGGACGACGATCCGGACGACCCGGGGCGCGGCGCGGTGGTCTGACCGGACCCGGTTCACCCCGCGGGGACGCGCCCGGTTCATCCCGCGGGGACGCGCAGGGCCGCCAGCACCGGGAGGTGGTCGGTGGCGGCGGCCAGATCGGCCTCCGCCACCCCCGGCAGCCCCCGGGGCACACCCGCGCCCAGTACCTCGACTCCCTCCCCCGCGAAGACGGCGTCGATGCGCCGCCGCGGCGCCGCGGCGGGCGAGGTGTGCTCCCCGCTCCAGGGCGCGGCGGCCCAGGCGTCCCGCAGTTCCGTACCGAGCAGCGCGAACGTCCGCCCGCCCGCCCGCTCGTTGACGTCCCCGGCGGCCACCACGGCGGGGCCCAGCGCGGCGGTCCGCTCCAGCAGCGCGCGGGCCTGCTCCCGCCGTTCGCGGGCCTGCAGGCTCAGGTGGAAGCTGACCACGCCCAGCCGGGCCGCGGGCCCGAACCGCAGCCGGGCGAGGGCGAGCCCGCGCCGGTGCAGCCCGGGCGTACGCGGCAGCAGCACGTCCTCGGTGTCCTCCACGTGGGCCCGCAGCGAGGCGAGGAGGAGCGGTCCGGCAGCCGTCGCACCGCCGGTCACATAGGTGAGGCCGGTGCGCCGCGCCAGCCAGGCGGCACGCTTGCGCCAGCGGAAGAAGCGCGGCGCCTCCTGCACGCACACGACGTCCGGGGCGCACGCCCGGACGATCCGGACGAGCGCCTCCGGATCGTCGCGCAGGGAGCGGATGTTGTAGCTGAGCAGCCGGACGACGGCCGCGCCGTCGGGCTCCGTGCGGGAGCGCGGCAATTCCGCGGCCCGTGCGGGCCGCGCCCCGGTGGTGTGCCCCGTCATCGGCGCGGCCCCCGGTCCGGTCAGCCCTGGCGGGCGAGGTCCGCGACGCCCACGAGGCCCGCCTTGTTGCCCAGTTGGGCGGCGAGCACGTCGGCGTGCGGGCGCCAGCGGCTGCCGACGAGCCAGCGCCGGTAGGACTTGCGGATCGGGTCGAGGACCAGTTCACCCTCGTCGGAGACGCCGCCGCCGACGATGAAGGCACCCGGGTCGAAGAGGGAGGCCAGGTCGGCCAGGCCGGAGCCCACCCAGCGGGCGAGCTCGCGGAAGGAGTCGATGGCAACCGGGTCGCCCTGCCGGGCCGCCTGGCTGACGTGCTTGCCGTGGATGCCCTCGGTGGTGCCGTCCCCCAGCCCCAGCAGGATCTCGGCGTTGTCCGGGGTGGCGGTGGCGCGCTGCCGGGCGTAGCGCAGCAGCGCGCGCCCGGAGGCGTACTGCTCCCAGCAGCCCTGGTTGCCGCAGCCGCACAGCAGGCCGTCGGGGACCATCCGGATGTGGCCGAACTCGGCGGCCACTCCGTACCGTCCGCGGTGCAGCTTGCCGCCGATGATGGTGCCGCCGCCCAGGCCGGTGCCGATGGTGATGCAGACGACGTCCTCGTGCCCGGTGCCGACGCCGAACTTGTACTCGCCCCAGGCCGCGGCGTTGGCGTCGTTCTCGATCACGACGGGCAGGTCGATGCGCTGCTCGACCTTGTCCTTGAGCGGCTCGTGACGCCAGCTCAGGTTGGGCGTGAACAGCACGGTGGCACGCTTGTCGTCCACGTACCCGGGGGCGCCGATCCCGACGGCCTCCACCTGGTGTTCGGCACTGGCCTGGCGGACGGCGTCCGCGATGGCGTCGATCACGGCGTCGGGGGTGTCGGGTGTGGGCACCTTGCTGGTCTCGAGGATCGTGCCTTTCTCGTCCACAACGCCAGCCGCGATCTTGGTGCCGCCGATGTCGACCCCGATTGTGAGTCCCATGTGTCCCTCGGTCATCCGATGTGATCCCCGCCGCAGCCAACCGTACCGGAGCACACCGGCCCACCGGGCACGGTCGGGCACGTGCCGGGGACGGACAGGCGTCCGCCGGGCCGGGCGCCTGCCCCGGGTGCCTTCGGCGCCGACGGCTGCCGGGGGCCGGGCGCCTGCCCGGGGTGCCCTCGCCGGCGCCGACGCCGGTCGGGACGCTCAGGCGCTGCCGCGCGCCTCCGTGCCCCCGGGATCGCCGCCGTCCCCGTCGCCGCGCCCGGTGCCGCCCGACGCCTCGCCCCCGGACGGCTCCGCTGAGGGGCCCGCCGGAGCCGGGCCGGGTGCCGCGTCCGATGCGGTGCCGGAGCCGGGACCGGCATCGGCATCGGCATCGGCATCGGCATCGGCGCCCGGCTCGACCACGACCTCCTCCACCACCCGGGCGTCGCGGTCGGCGGCGCGGGTGCGGTCGGCGGCCTCCTCGACGTCGATCCGCTCGCCGCCGGCGGCCCGGCCGGACGCGTTCGCGTCCCGCGGCTCGCTCCAGCGGCGCTCGGACTCCTGGACCACGGAACGGTAGGCGGCCAGCAGCTCCCCGCCGGCCGCCGCGAGGTGGTCGAAGAGCTGGGGATTGCGCTCGACGACCGGCTCGAAGGTCGCCTTGGCCTGCTTGAACAGCTGCTGCGCCACGCCGTGCGCGGCGGCCGATCCGACCGTGCCCGCCAAGGGCTTGCCGAACTCGGCGACCTTCTCGGTGACCGCTTCCGCCAGCTTGCGCAGTTCCTCGGCCGCGCTGCTCGGCGGCGGGCCGTACCGGGCGCGACGGCGCGCCTTCTCGGCGGTCAGGTCCTCCTCGCACGCGGTGGCCCAGGCGTCGGGGTCCGGGGCGTCGGGGCGCTCGGCTTCATCGCTCATGGCGGGCTCCTACGGCGGCGGGTGGCGGACGGTGCGCGAAGGTGCGCGGCGGGTGCTGACGCGGGTCCGCGCACCTTCCGACGTTACCCGAACAGCGGCGCCGGGTGCGGGCGTCCGGCCGCGGAGGCGGACCGCCGGACGCGGCCGCCCGATCCCTGCCCGCCCGATCCCTGCCGACGCGTCCGTGCCGACGCGTCGGTGCCGACGCGTCCGTGCCGACGCGTCCGTGCCGACGCGTCCGTGCCGACGCGTCCGTGCCGACGCGTCGGTGCCGCCCCGTCCGTGCCGACGGGTCCGCTCAGTCCGTACGTCCGGCGGGCCGGGAACCGGCCTGCTCGGGCCACAGCTCCGGGTCGGGCGTGAAACGGACCCCCAGCACCCCGCCCTTGAGGCCGGCGCCGGAGACACGGCAGCGGCGCAGCGCCGAGGGGAGCGGCAGCACCCGGCGGTAGGGGCCGACGCCGACGGTCAACTCGTCCCCGCGGCGCACCAGTTCCAGCTCGCTCCGGTCGGCGCCCGGCAGCGGAAGCTGCCACACCAGCCGGCCGTCCCCGGCCAGCCGGTCCTCCAGCCAGCCGTAGGCGACATCGGTGCCGGACCCGCTCTCGGCCCCGGCGGGCGGGTGCAGCCCGGGGCCGCTGTCCCGGTCGGGCGTCACGGCGGTGCGGGCTGCGGCGGCCAGTGCCCCCAGGTCCGCGGGGCCGCGCGGATCCCGGCCCAGGTGCGGCAGCTCGCACAGCGGGACGCCCTCGGCCTCGCACTTCTCACGCAGTGCGGCGAGCGCGGTCTGCTGCTGCCCGACCAGCTCCGCCAGCCAGGAGTCCGCGGAGCCTGCGGGCAGCAGACGGTTGGCGACGACGGACTCCAGCGCGAGCCCGTGCAGCCGCAGTCCGGCCCCGGCCGTGCGCAGGGCCTCGGCAGCGAGTGGTCCGGGCTCGGTGACCAGTCGGACGACCGTCGCCGGGGACTCCACGACCCGCTGGACCGCGGCCAGCTCCTGCGACCAGCGCGTGGCGGACTCGTACAGCCACTGCGCGGGCATCGGAGCGCCGGCGAGCTGGGCCAGCACAGGGCGCAGGGCGCGGGCCGCCTGCCGCTCGGCGGGGACGAGGCGGCGCAGGTAGCGGCGCAGCTGTGCGGGCAGCGCGAGCAGGTTGATCCCCTGCGGGGAGGGGGGCATGTCCGCGACGACGATGTCCCAGCCGACGTCCCAGCCGGCGTCCCCATCGGCGTCCCAGCCGGCGCCGTCCCGGCCCTCGCTCCCACCGCGGTCCGCCGTCCCGTCGGCGCTCCCCGCGGCCTCGTCGTGTGCCAGCAGCAGCGCACGCAGCAGCGCGAACGTCTCCGCGCCGGGCAGTTCGGTCAGCTCGTCCTCGTCCAGCGGTACGGCGCCCAGCAGGTCGAGCACGGTCTTGCCGCGCTCCTGGAGGGCGACGGCCCGGCTGCGGAACTCCGCGCCGGAGTCGATGCGCAGCAACCACAGCCCCGGCACCGCGGCGACGGGTTCCGGCACGCCCGCCGCGGACGCGTCCGGCGGGGGAACCGGTGCGGCGGCCGCCGCACCGTCGGGTGCCGCACCGAGCAGCGCGGCCAGGTGGCGGGCCGGCTCGGCGCTCAGCAGCAGGGTGCGGTGCCCCTGGGCGGCGGCCGCGCACGCGGTGGCCGCGGCCACCGTGCTGCGCCCCGCTCCGCCCGCGCCGGTGACCAGGACGGTCTGCGGGCCGGTGGGCGCGGAGCCGGGGGCCGTGCCGGTCAGTTGCCGGCCTCGGACGCCTCGGCGCCGCCCGCCTCGACACGCTTCTTCAGCCCGTCGAGCGCGCGGTCGATGATGACCTTCTCCGCCTTGCGCTTGATCATGCCGAGCATGGGGATCTTGACGTCGACGGTGAGCTGGTAGGTGACCTCGGTGCGCGCGCCGCCGTCGACGGGGGTGAGCCGGTAGAGGCCGTCCAGGGAGCGCAGCATCTGGGACTTGACCAGGGACCAGCGCACCTCGTGCGGCTCGGCGCCGCCGATCCACTCGTAGGCCAGGGTGTGCTCGTCCTTGATGGCTCCGGCGTCCAGCAGCAGGCGCACCTGTTCGGCGTGGCCGTGCTCGTCCCGGCCGAGGACCTCGGCCTCCTTCACCTCGCCGGCCCACTCCGGGTAGCGGGGGAAGTCGGAGATCACGCCCATCACGGCCTCGGGCGCCGCGTCGACCGTGATGCTCGAGCTGGTGTGTTCCGCCATCGCCATGGCCCTCCGATATACCGTGTCCGAATTGTCCGCCGCGCGACACCCGCCGCACAGGGACGAGCGCGCGACACCCGCCGCACAGGGACGAGACCGTGCGGGATGCCCGCCGGGGGGCGGGGATGCGTCTGCCGTCGAAGGCTACCCCGCGCCCCCTGGGCGCGGGCCCGCACGGGTCACCACTCCAGCACCCAGGGGGTCCCGGTGGCGTTGAAGTGGCCGACATTGACGCACTCGGTGGCGCCGATCCGCATCCGCCGGACCAGCGGCTGATGGACGTGGCCGAAAAGGTGGTAGCGCGGCCGCACCTCGTGCAGCGCCTCCAGCAGGTGCGTGCTGCCCCGCTCGAAGCGGCGCGCGACGGTGTCGTAGCACAGTTCGGGCACCTCGGGCGGGATGTGGCTGCACAGCACGTCGACCTCGCCCAGTGCGGCGACCTTCGCCGCGTAGGTCTCCTCGTCGATCTCGTAGGGCGTGCGCATCGGGGTGCGCAGACCGCCGCCGACGAAGCCGAACCGCCACCCCCCGATGTCGGCCGTCTCGCCGTCGAGGACCCGGACGCCCTCGGGCGCGTACTCCGGCCACAGGGGCGGCACGTCGACGTTGCCGTAGGTGGCGTACGTGGGCGTGGGGAAGGCCGCGAAGAGTTCGGCGTACTGCTTGCGCACCGCCCGCTCCGTCGCCGCGTCGCGGTCGATCCCGGCCCACAGCTCCCGGGCGAAGGCGCGGGCCTCGGTGAAGCGCCGGGCCGTGCGCAGGGCGACGATGCGGTCCGCGTTCTCGACGCCGAACAGGTCGGGGAAGATGCCGCGCGAGTGGTCGGCGTAGTCCAGGAAGAGGACGAGGTCTCCCAGGCAGATCAGCGCGTCCGCGCCTGCGCCCGCCTTTCCGAGGTCGGCGCTGTTGCCGTGTACGTCGCTGACCACGTGGACTCGCATGCACCCACCCTAGGTCGCCCCGCGCGCGGCCGGGAGAGGGAGCCGCCCCCGGGCGGCGGGCGCGGACCGGTGCTCCCGTCCGCCGGGACGGCCGAAAAGTGCGGTACGCGCCGCTGTTCCCGCTCTCTCCCCCTCGCGACTTCCGTGTCCGTGAACACCTCTACTAGGCTGCTATCAGCCATCTCCACCTGTGACGCACAAAACATCTGTGCGCCACCCTCTACCCCCACCCCCATACCGATGGGTAACGTCCGGGCCGTCATTCTTCCGGGATCGTCCGCCGACCCCGGACCGAGCCAACGGAGGCCGGCCCCCGCGGCCCCCTTTTTGGCGCGCCGACGAGGAGCAGCAGTCTTGCGCGAGTACAGCCTTCCGGCCCTCTATGAAGTCCCCGCAGAGGGAAACCTGACGGACCTCATCCGCCGGAACGCGGCTCAGCACCCGGACCTCCCCGTCATCGGGCGCAAGCGGAACGGCCGCTGGGAGGACCTGACCGCCGCCGCGTTCCTCGCCGAGGTGCGGCAGGCCGCCAAGGGCCTGATAGCCGCGGGTGTGGAACCCGGCGACCGGGTGGGTCTGATGTCCCGCACCCGTTACGAATGGACGCTGCTGGACTTCGCCATCTGGAGCGCGGGCGGCGTCACCGTCCCCGTCTACGAGACCAGCTCGCCCGAGCAGATCTCCTGGATCCTGGGCGACTCCGGCGCCGTCGTCTGCCTGGTGGAGACCGAGGCGCACACCGCCGCCGTGGACTCCGTCCGCGACCGGCTGCCCGCGCTGCGGAACGTGTGGCAGATCGAGCCCGCGGACGCCGAGAGCGCCGAGGAGAGCACCGCCGTCGCCCGGCTCGCCGCGCTCGGCGCCGGGATCAGCGACGAGCAGGTCGAGGAGCGCAGCTCCGCCGCCGACGCGGACTCCCCCGCCACCATCGTCTACACCTCCGGCACCACCGGCCGCCCCAAGGGCTGCGTACTCACCCACCGCAGCTTCTTCGCGGAGTGCGGGAACGTCGTCGAGCGGCTGCGCCCCATGTTCCGGCCCGGCGAGGGATCGGTGCTGCTGTTCCTGCCGGTCGCCCACGTCTTCGGACGGCTGGTGCAGGTGGCGGCCGTGATGGCGCCGATCAAGCTGGGGCACGTCTCGGACCTGCGGAACCTCACCGACGAGCTGGGCTCCTTCCGCCCGACGATGGTGCTGGGCGTCCCCCGCGTCTTCGAGAAGGTCTTCAACTCAGCCCGGGCCCAGGCCGTCGCCGGTGGCAAGGGCAGGATCTTCGACCGGGCCGCCGAGGTCGCCGGCGCCTACAGCAGCGCCCTGGACGACCCGGCCGGCCCGTCGCTCAAGCTGCGCATCCAGCACAAGGTCTTCGACAAGCTGGTCTACAGCAAGCTGCGCGCCGTCCTCGGCGGCCGGGCCACCCACGCCATCTCCGGCGGCGCACCGCTGGGCGCGCGGCTGGGCCACTTCTTCCGCGGCGTCGGCTTCACCGTGCTGGAGGGCTACGGGCTGACCGAGTCCTGCGCCGCGACGGCCTTCAACCCCTACGACCGCCCCAAGATCGGCACCGTGGGGCAGCCGCTGCCGGGCTCCGTGGTGCGGATCGCCGACGACGGCGAGGTGCTGCTGCACGGCGAGCACCTGTTCACCGGCTACTGGAACAACCAGCAGGCGAGCGACGAGGCGCTGACCGACGGCTGGTTCCACACCGGCGACCTGGGCACCCTGGATGCCGACGGCTATCTGACCATCACCGGGCGCAAGAAGGAGATCCTGGTCACCGCGGGCGGCAAGAACGTCGCCCCCGCCGTGATCGAGGACCGCATCCGGGCGCACGCGCTGGTCGCCGAGTGCATGGTGGTCGGCGACGGCCGCCCCTTCGTCGGCGCACTGCTGACCGTGGACGAGGAGTTCCTGCCGCGCTGGGCCGCCGAACACGGCAAGGAGCAGCTCGCCCACGAGAAGCTGCTGGCCGACCCCGAGCTGCTCGCCGAGCTCCAGACCGCCGTGGACGAGGGCAACAAGGCCGTCTCCAAGGCCGAGTCGGTCCGCAAGTTCCGGGTGCTGCGGGAACAGTTCACCGAGGAATCCGGCCATGTCACCCCCTCGCTGAAGCTCAAGCGGGGCGTGGTCGCCAAGGACTTCGCCGACGAGATCGAGGCCCTCTACACGGCGTAGGCCCGCACCTCGCGGGTCCGGTACCGCATGCGGCGCCGGGGCGCCGCCCCGGCGCCCGGGTCACAGCAGTTCGCGCAGCCGTTCGGCCAGCAGGTCCCAGCGCCAGCACTCCTCCACCCATCGGCGGCCCCGGGTGCCCATCCGGGTGCGCAGCGCGGGGTCGCGGAGGAGTTCGATCAGGCGGTCCGCGGTCCGCGCGGGGCTGCCGCCGGGGACGACGTGGCCGGTCTCGCCGTCCAGCACGGCGTCCGGTGCGCCGCCGGAGTCCCCGGCGACGACGGGCAGTCCGGTCGCCGACGCCTCCAGGTAGACGATGCCGAGCCCCTCCACGTCCAGCCCGCCGCGCCGGGTGCGGCACGGCATCGCGAACACGTCGCCCGCGCCGTGGTGCGCGGGCAGTTCCTCCCAGTCGACCGGGCCGGTGAAGCGCACGGCGTCGGTGAGGCCGCGGGCGGCGGCCAGCCGCTCCAGGTCGGTGCGGCGGGGGCCGTCGCCGACGAGCAGCAGCACCGCGTCGGGCACCGCCTCCAGCACCCGGGGCATGGCCTCGATGAGGGTGTCCTGCCCCTTGCGGCGCACCAGGCGCGAGACGCACACGACCACGGGCCGGTCGCTCAGGCCCAGCCTTGCCCGGACCGCGTCGCCGCCCGAGCCGGGATGGAAGGTCTTCTCGTCGACGCCGGGCGGCAGTTGCACCATCCGGTCCGCGGCCCCGGGAGAGAGCACGGCGGCGATCCTGCGGCGGGTGTAGTCGCCGAGGTAGGTGAGGGTGTCGGTGCGGTCCCCGATCCTGCGCAGCAGTCCGCGCGCCACGGGGAGCTGCGCCCAGCCCGCCTCATGGCCGTGCGTGGTGGCCACGATCCGCTCGGCGCCCGCCCTGCGCAGCGCGGGCGCCATCAGCCCGAGGGGTGCGGCGGCCCCGAACCACACCGCGCGGCAGCCGTGCTCCGCGAGCAGCGAGCAGGCACGCTTGGTCACCCGCGGAGTGGGCAGCAGCATCGTCGTACGGTCGCGGACCACTGTGAAAGGCTGCTCGGCGTCGAAGGCCGCGGTGGCCTCCGCGCCTTCGCGGCCCCGCTTCCAGGTAGAGGCGTAGACAACGACCTGGGACGGGTCCAGGCGCAGCGCCATGCTGTGCAGGAACGCCTGGATGCCGCCGGGGCGCGGCGGGAAGTCGTTGGTGACGATCAGGGTCTTGTGCATCGTCGCCGACAGTACCGCGCGGCGGTCCGGCCGGATCGGGCGGCGGCGCGGCGCAGGGCGCGAGGAAGGACAGGTGTGCGAGGCGAGCCGAGGAGGGCCCGCGGTGCGGTGGCGCCCGTGCTGGTGTGGTCGGTCACCCGGGCGGTGCTGCTGTTCTACGTCTTCAAGGTCCTCACCGTGCCCGGCGGTATGGACATCACGTCCGACGTCTCGGTGATCTACCACGGCTGGTTCGGGCAACTGAGCGACGGAACGTTTCCGTCCGACGATGTGACCTGGCAGTACCCGCCCGGCGCCGCGCTGGTGATCCTCTCCCCCGGGCTGCTCACCGGGGTGCTCCCGCTCGGCTACGCCTCCGCGTTCTTCGTGCTGGCCTGCGCCGCCGACGCGGTGGTGCTCGGACTGCTGCTGTACGCCGCCCGGCGGCGCGGGCCGCGCGCCCCGGAGGCCGGCCTGCGCGGCCGGGCCGGGGTGTGGGCCTGGGTCGTCGGAGTGCCGCTGCTGGGGCCGACGGCGTACGCGCGCTACGACCTGATGGTGACCGTTCCCGCCGTCGCGGCGCTGCTGGCCGCCGCCCGGCATCCTCGTGCGGCGGGAGTGCTGGCCGGGCTGGGGGCGCTGGTGAAGGTGTGGCCGCTGCTGCTGCTGCTCGGTACCCCGCGCGGCCGGGCGACCCGCGCCGCCTGGCTGAGCGCGCTGCTGACCGTGCTGCTGGTGACGGCGGGCTTCGCCGCCGCGATGCCGGGTGCGCTGGACTTCCTGTCGGCGCAGGGCGGCCGGGGAACCGAGGTCGAGTCCGTCGGCTCGCTGGCGCTGCACGCCGCCCGGCAGTTCGGCTGGGAGGGCCGGGTGCTGCTGCGGTACGGCTCGATGGAGTTCGTGGGCCCGGGCGTACAGGCCGTGAGCGACACCGCCGTGGTGCTGACGGGGGCGGTGTTCGGCTGGCTGCTGCTGTGGCGGCTGCGGGCGCGGAACTGGTCCCCGACCACCCTGGCGGACGCCGCCCTCACCGCCGTGCTGCTGTTCGTCGTCACGAGCCGGGTGCTGAGCCCGCAGTACCTGATCTGGCTGCTGGGGCTGGCCGCGGTGTGTCTGACGCTGCGGGCCGGACGCCAGGCGCTGCCCGCGTGGCTGGTGCTGGTGGCGACCGGGCTGACCCAGTTGGAGTTCCCCGTCTGGTTCGCCGACGTGGTCACCGGCGAGGCCCGGGGCACGATGGTGCTGGCCCTCCGCAACATGCTGCTGGTCGCCGCCGCCGTGCTGTCCTGCGTGCGGCTGTGGCGCTCGACGGTGCCCGGCAAGCCGGAGGGCACCGCGGACCGGGACGGCGGCCGGGAGGCGGTACCCGCCCCGCGGAGCACCTGCCCCGGCACGGACCCGGAGCGGGACGGCGTGCCCGGGATGCGCCGCCCGGACGGCGACCGGATCCCGGCGTCCGACCCGACCGGTCCCTGATCCGGGGTCTCCGGCCCAGGGTTGTCGACTTGACCCGGTCCTGAAGGACCGGGCTTGGAGGCAGTGCCCAGCTGGCTGCTGGGTGGACTCCTCCGTCCAGACACCCCTTATGGGGTGGCAGGGACGCGTGACTCACGCCCCGCGTTCCACACCACGGCGCCTCGCTGGGCGATGTTGTCAACAGCACAGACTCGTGGACACCCGCGGGTCAGAGCGATCCAGAGAAGCGCTTCCTCCCGGGCGTAAACGCCCGGGGTTCCGCGCTAGATCAAGCTGAACCTGACCCCCTGGTTCCGGGGGTCGGCCCGACCGTGCCGAGCGGCCCGCGCGAAGGGCTCTAGGGTTCCAGCACCCGGGTGGCGTACGCACGCCAGCGCTCGGTGAATTGCGCCTTCCCCACGCCCAGTACGGACCGCAGCGCCGCGTCCGGATCCGGGCGCCCGCCGCCGTTCGCACGGCCTGCCCGCGTGTACAGGGCGAGCAGCTTCTCGGCCCCCCACTCCTCGGCGACCATCCGGCAGGCCAGCCAGCCGCCCTCGTAGGCACGGGCCAGCCCGGCCGGGTCGTTGCCGAAGCGGAAGTCGGCGTCCGTCGGCAGGGCGCGCAGGGCCGGGGCGGTGCCGCCGTCCGCCGTCCGGCCGGCGAGCGCACGCGCCAGTTCCGGCGCCGCCTCGCGGGGCGCCAGGTGCGAGCGGCGGTAGCCCGCCCAGTCGGCGATGCCCTCGGAGAGCCACAGCGGGGTCGCCGAGGTGGTCTGCCGCCGGGTGGCGACATGCGTCGTCTCGTGGGTCAGCACCACGTGCCGCCCCTCCTCGCTGAGCAGCCCGTAGGTCTGCGGGTTGACCACGATCCGGTCCGCCGGTGCGTCCCCGCCGCCGGTCCGGGAGGCGCCGCCCGCCTCGCCCGTGGTGACGGCGGCGATACCCGCGTATGTGCCGGAGTCCGCGGCGGGCGTCCCCAGCAGGCGCGCCATCTGCCGCGCCGAGGCGGGCGCCTCCAGCACAGTCCTGCGGGACCAGCCGTCCGGCCAGGTACCGGCGACGGCGGGCACCGCACGGTCGGCGGCTTCGGCGAGGGCCCGCAGTTCGGTGCGGTCCCGGCCCACTCCCATGACCAGGCTGTGCGCGCCCCGTACGACCGTCATGGCGCCCTGCTCCCACAGTTGGGAGTCGCTGCCGGACGCCTCGCCGGCGATGCGCCATCCGCTCTCGCGCCGGACGAACCGGAACCGCTCGGTCGCCGTGGTGGTGACCCGGTCGTAGTCCGCGAGCCGGTAGCGCAGCGCCGCCTCGACGGTCACCGTGTCCCCCGCCGCCGTCCCGGACCCCCCGGCCTCGCCACCGTCACGCTGCGGCGCTGCGACCTCGCGGACCTCGTACGCCCAGCTGGACAGCGGCAGTCGGCGCAGATTGTGGAAGGCCTGCCGCTGTGCGCCGCGGTGGCGGGGGGCCTGCGGGTCGACGGCGTCGAGGTAGCCGCGCTCGTCACCGGCGCGCAGGGCCGCGGCCTGCCGGTCGAGCACCCGCTGGAAGGGCGCCGGGTCCTGGCCGTCCCGGTCGGCGACCACGAAGGCGCCGAGCGCACACAGCAGCGCGAGCGCCGCGGTTCCGCTCAGCGCTCGCGCGTACCGGAGGATGCCGTGCCGCCGCTCGCCCACGCCACCGAGGGTACGGGGGTGGGATCCGGGCCGGCCGGGGCCTCCCGAGCGGCCCGCCCGCCGCACCCGCCATGACCGCCGCGACCGCCGCGACCGCCGCGACCGCCGCGACCGGGGGGAACGACGGACCGGGCCGTCGGGGCCGACCGGTCTGTCAGGGTCTGGTGACCGCGGAGACCGGCAGCATGCCGACCGGGTCGTAGCGCACGGACGCGCCGGGGTGGGGCGCGTGCACGACCTGGCCGCCGCCCACGTACATGGCCACATGGCTGGCGTCGTCCCGGTAGATCACCAGGTCGCCGGGGCGGGCCCGGCCCAGCGGTACCTGCTGCCCGGCCGAGCGCTGGGCCTGCGAGGTGCGCGGGATCGAGGTGCCCGCCTGCCGGTACGCCCACTGGGTGAGCCCCGAGCAGTCGAAGGAGCCCGGCCCTGCGGCGCCCCATGCGTAGGGGCGTCCGACGGCGGACCTGGCGGCGGCGACCGCGGCGGCGGCCCGCTGCGAGGACGGGGCGGAGCCGCCGGGACCGATGCCGGGGCCGCCGGCGCGGGAGCGGTGGCCGTCCCGCGAGGCGCGCTCCTCGGGGGAGAGCCTCGCCAGCAGCCGCCGCGCCTCGGCCAGCTTCCGCCGGACGTCCTTCTTGCGCTGTTCGAGGGTCTGCTGGAGTCCGGCGAGCTGCTCCAGCTTGTCGGCCGCCTCGGTGCGCCGCTGTCCGAGGACGCGCTGCGCGGACTGCAGTCGGCGCAGCTTGGCGAGCTGGCGGCTGCCGATGCGGTCGAGGGTTGCGGCCTTGGCGAGGTAGCTGTCGGGATCCTCGGTGAGCATCAGCGTCAGCGCGGGATCGATGCCCCCCGAGCGGTACTGCGCGCCCGCGAGCGCGCCCAGCGCGTCGCGCAGCCCGTTCACCTCCGTCTGGCCCCTGGCGACACCGTCCTGCGCGTGGGCCACCTGCTCGCGCAGCTTGCCGGTGCGCTCGGCCACCCCGTTGTACTTCTCCGTCGCGACTTCCGCCTGCTCGTAGAGCCGGTCGATCCGGGAGTTGAGGGTGGCGGCGGAGAGCTGGTTGTCGGGCTCCGCGCCCGCGGGGGCCGCGGGGACGAGGGCGACCGCCGCGCCGGCGGCTGCTGCCGACAGCACGGTGACCCGCGCCGGCCGGCCCTGGCCGGGCAGCGGGGTATGTCGAGGGGACCGGTGCGATGCCACTGGAGGAGGCGTTCCTTCCGCTAGGCGACGTGCGCCCGCAGAATGTAGCCGTGCCTCCAGGGGGGACAAAGGACCGTGGACCGCCGGTAAGTCCGCTCCCGCGCCCCGGGGTTCACTGATCGCGCAGGTCACCGGGCGGGTCGGAAGTCCGCCCCCGCCAGGGCGGGTTCACTCGGAAGGGCGAAGTTTAAAGGTCATCACACTGGCGGGTGATCTTCCGGGAGGACCCGGCCGCGTTCCGCGGCCCTGCCCCCTACGGTCCCTGCGCCGGAGAGGGGTCCGGTCGCCCGCCGGGTCAGCCGACCCGGACGCCGAACTGGAACGGCATGTTGCCCATGGCCTCGAACCGCACCGAGGCGCCGGGCTTGGGTGCGTGCAGCACCTGCCCGTTGCCCGCGTAGAGGCCGATGTGGTGCAGGTCGCCGTAGAAGAGCACCAGGTCGCCCGGCTTGAGCTGGCTCTGGCTGGAGATCCTGGTCCCGGCGTTGGCCTGCGCCTGCGAGGTGCGCGGCAGCGAGACGCCGGCCTGCTTGTAGGCCCACGAGGTGAGCCCGGAGCAGTCGAAGGAACTGGGGCCGGTGGCACCCCACACGTACGGGCTGCCTATCTTGCCCTTGGCGGCGGACAGCGCGGCAGCCGCATGGCCGGAGCCGGGGGGCAGGTCGCCGAGGTCGGCCCGGTTGCTGGAGGCACGGTCGGCGTGCTGCTGCTTCTCGGCGAGACGCGCCTTCTCCTTGGCGGTCAGCGTGTTGAGCAGCCGCTGGGCCTCGGAGAGCTTGCCCTGGATCTTCTTCTTCTTCTCGCCGAGCTCCTTGCGGGTGCTGGCGAGGTCCTTGAGCTTGCCCGAGGCTTCCTTGCGCTGCTGCGCGAGGGTGCGCTGCTTGGCCTGGACCTTCTTGAGGGCGCCGGCCTGCTTGGTGCTCAACTGGTCCATGGCCGAGGCCTTGTCCAGGTAGCTGTCCGGGTCGGAGGAGAGGAACAGCTGCACCGACGGGTCGATCCCGCCCGAGCGGTACTGCGCGGTCGCCAGCGAACCCAGCTTGTCGCGCATGCTGTTGAGCTCGCCCTGGCCGCGGGCCACGCTGTCCTGCAGGTTCTCGACCTCCTCGGAGAGCTTGGACTGCTTCTCCTTGGCGCCGTTGTACTTCTCGGTTGCCGCCTCGGCGTCCTCGTACAGCTTGTCGACCTTCTCCTTGACGTCCTTCTTGGACGACTGGGGGTCGGCATGGGCCGCCTGGGAGGTGAGTGCGACAGCCGCGGCCGCGGTCATGGTGAAGACACTGACACGTGCGCGACTCGGCTGCTTGGGACGACGGTGGGACGCCACTGGGGCGAGCTCCTTCTTCCTCAGCCGCCTGCCGGTCTGGTCATCTCCGGCTCCACAGCACAGGACTGGGCGATCCCGGCGTGCGGAACGAGGCGGTCCTCCGCTGCCACCCCGGATAGGTGATCAACCGAGCGGAGGTTCGGGCCAGACATTAGCCACGCGTAGTGATCCGATCAAATCCCTCAGGAAAAAAGACGTCCCGCAGCCGCATTCTTTACCCGGCACCCACGCACGGCGAGCACAGCCTCACACACCGCGCACGACCCCGTCCGTCGCAGCCGCTCCCCGACACCCCGCCCCGGCACCGGAGCGGACCGGCGCGGCAGCGGAGTTGAGAAGATACCGGCGCCGGAGCACGAGGGCATCCACGGGCGCCGGGCAGCGGCATGCGCGCCTGCGGACTGCGCCCTCAACTACGGGCGAGCCGCTTGAGCAGCAGCGCGGAGGCGACGGGCCGCGCCCCGGCCGCCGCACAGCCGTCGGCGACCTCGCGGTCGCTGGAGACCACCACCACCGCGCGGCCCGGCGGTTCGGCACGCACCAGGCGGCGGATCAGCTCGTCCGCGGTCTGGCCCGGCTTGGAGAAGAGCACCCGGACTCCGCGCGGCGGCGCCAGCAGCACCGGCGCCGCCAGTTCGGCCCCGTCGAACACGCAGGTGACCTCGGCACCGGACTGGGCGGCCAGCACCGCGAGGCCACCCAGCAGCCGCAGCCGCTGCTTCTCCAGCGGCAGCGCGGGATAGCCGGTCTTGGTGACGTTGTAGCCGTCCACCACCAGGTGGGCCTGCGGCAGGGCCAGCAGTTGGTCCAGCAGCGCCGGATCGGTGTCCGAAAGCGCCCGGGCCGCCACGTCCTTGGGCGACATCCGGCCCGGCTCGACCGCGTCGACGGTGTCGGCCGGCCGGGTCTCGGACGGCGGGAGCGCCAGTTCGCGGCGCAGGCCCTGGGCCGCGTCCAGCACGGTGTCCAGGAGCAGCCGCACCCGCATGTCCTCCACGCTGCGGCCCTCGCGCGCCGCGCGCCGCCCGGCCTCCAGCGCGGACTCGGCCTCGGCCAGCCGGGACTTGAGCCGGCGCAGCTCGCTGTCCAGCGCCGCCTTCTCGGTGCCGGCCGACGCGCGCACCCCGTCCAGCTCCTCCTGCAGCTTGCGCAGCGACGCCTCCCGGCGGCGGACGTCGGCCTGCGCGCTGCGCAGCTTGCGCTGCGTGCCGTCCAGCTCCTTGCGCAGCGCCTCCTGCTCGCGGCGGCCGCGCTCGGCCTCGTCCCGGGCCGCCCCCCTGGCCTGGGAGAGCTCCTCGCGCAGCTGGGACAGTTCGCGCTGGGCCTCCTCGCCCGCACGTTCGGCCTGCGCCCGCTGGGCCTCCTCGCCCGCCGCCGCCACCAGTTTGGCCCAGCCGGAGGGCCGCAGCACATAGGCGGCGGCCGCCACATCCACCGGGTCGGCGGCCGGCGGCGGCGTGCCCTCGTCGAGCGCGGTCGTCAGTTCCGGGAACTGCTCCCGCACCCGGGAGGCGATGCGCTGCCGGAAGACGGCGTCGCTCTCCAGCGCCGCGGCCATCGCGTTGCCGCCGAACTTGGCGCGGCGCTGCGGGGTGAAGCGTGCGTACTGCCGCAGCGGGGGCGGCAGTTCGGCGACCGTCAGGCCGCCCAGCGCGTCCCCGGTGAAACCGACCACCCGCCGCCGGACCTTCTCCGGCAGCGGGCGCTCCAGGCTCTCCGGCTCGGTGTCCGGGCGCGCCCCCGGATCCGACGCCGGCTCCGCGCCCGGGTCCGGCTCCGGGTCGGCGCCCGGAGCCGGCGCGGCGGAGCGGGGCTCGGCGGAGTCCGGGCCCGCCGGGGCCGCGGCACTCTCAGCGGCCGGCCGGGCAGCGGGCCCGGCGCCCTCCCCGGCAGCCGGGTCCGGCCGCCGTTGGTCGCCGCCCGTCCGTTCCTCCACCGGTCACACCTGCCGTCTCTGGGACCTGAGCCCTATACCTGAGCGCTGGGCCGGTCCACCAGTTCGACCTGATCCACGGCATTGCACCATCTGCAGCGCACGGATTCGATGCTCTCACTGAGCACCTCCTGCTCCTCGACCGCCGGGGCGCCGGCCAGGTCCAGATGGACGTACTCGACCACCTTGCTGGAACGCGTCACGTCGAACCGGGTCAGGTTGCCGCACAGCGTGCAGCGCCAGCGGGTCTCGTCCGTGGGCGTGGGGACCGCCATCGTCTCGTCCTCGTTTCCTGAAGAGTCGGTACTGGTCGGTGCTGGTCGGTGCTGCTCAGCGCCGCCGTGCCGCGGACCATCACGGATACGCGGCGCGGGGTCACGTCCCGTAAACCCTACGGCCTAGGACCGTCCGCGTGCCCCCCGCGTGTGTCGAGGAGCATGCCCGGGCGGCGAGGCGTCATGATCCGCTCATGGACGGCACCGGCCACGCCGAGACCCGGCACGCGGACCCCAGCGCGGAGCCGCGGCCCCTGGTCACCTACGCCCTGATCGGCTGCTGCTGCCTGGTCTTCCTCGTCGGACCGGCCTCCGGCCTCCTCCCCTCCCACGGTACGGGGCAGGCGCTGGAGGAGGTCAGGGCGGCCTACTTCCGCCGGTGGGGCGTGGTGCCCCACACGCTGTTCAGCGGTGCCCTGCGTCCACTGCCGACTCCGCTGACCGCGCTGTTCCTGCACGCCGGCTGGCTGCATCTGCTCGGCAACCTCCTGTTCCTCGTCGTCTTCGGCGGCCCGGTCGAGCAGCGGATGGGACCGCTGCGCTATTTCCTCTTCTACCTGGGCACCGGCTACGCGGCGATGCTCTGCTACGCGGCAGCCCACCCGGTCTCGGACGAGACGCTGGTCGGCGCCTCCGGAGCGATCTCCGCCGTGCTGGGCGCCTTCCTCTGCCTGCACCCGCGTACCCGGGTGACGAGTGTCTTCCCCTTCCTCTTCTTCCTGCCGCTGCGCTTCCCGGCCTGGGCGGTGCTGCTCTTCTGGCTGACCCTCCAGTGGCTGGCCGCCCGGCAGGACGCGGAAGGGCCCGGCGTCGCCTACCTGGCCCACGTGGCCGGATTCACGCTGGGCTTCCTGTCCGTCTGGCTCCACCACCGCCGGGCTAGAGTGGCCGGGCCAACCCCGGCGTCCGAGGGAGAGACCCCACCGTGATCACTTCCATCGTCCTCATCCGGACGAGCACCGACCGCATCCCCGAGATCGCCGAGCAGATCGCCGCCATCGAGGGCGTCAGCGAGGTCTACTCCGTCACCGGTGCACACGATCTGATCGCCATGGTCCGCGTCGCCCAGCACGACGACCTCGCCGACATCATCCCCGGCCGGATCAGCAAGGTCTCCGGCGTGGAGTCCACCGAGACCCACATCGCCTTCCGCACCTACTCCCAGCACGACCTGGAGTCGGCCTTCGCCATCGGCCTGGACGCCTGAGCCCGCCTGCCTCCCGCGGCGGGCCGGACGGTCAGCGGTCCCGCCCGACCCTCGCCCGCGGTGCGGCCGCGGGCTCCGGGACACAGCGGCCGCCCTCCGCACGGTAGGTCCAGCGTGCGCCGTCACGCACCAGCTCGCGCACGGCGGTGACGAACCGGTCCACGTGCTCGTCCGGCGTCCCGGCGCCGAAACTGACCCGGATCGCGTCGAGCGCGGGCGCCTCCCCGGCCGACTCGCCGAGCCCCCCGCACTCGCCGGGCGCGTCCCCCTGCTGTCCGAGCAGGGTGCGCAGCAGCGGATGGGCGCAGAAGAGGCCGTCCCGGACCCCGATCCCGTACTCGGCGGAGAGCGCCGCAGCGAAGTGCGAGCTGCTCCATCCCTCGACGACGAAGGAGACCACCCCCACCCGGTCGGCGTCCTCCCCGAACAGCGAGAGGACCCGCACCTCGGGCAGCTCCGCCAGCCCGCCGACAAGCCGGGCCAGCAGCTCCTCCTCCCGGGCGACGAGGCGGTCGAACCCGGCCTCGGCCAGCGCCCGGCAGGCGGAGGCGACGGCGTACGCGCCGATGACGTTGGGCGAACCGGCCTCGTGGCGGGCCGCGGTGGTGTGCCACTCCACATCCACCCCGCCGTCCGCGGCACGGGCCACCCGGCGGCTCGCACCGCCGCCTGCCAGATACGGCTCCGCCGTGCTCAGCCAGTCGGCGCGGCCCGCCAGCACCCCGGCGCCGAACGGCGCGTACAGCTTGTGCCCGGAGAGAGCCACCCAGTCCGCCTCCAGCTCCGTCAGGCTGACGGGCCGGTGCGGGGCGAGCTGCGCCGCATCCAGGACCAGGCGGGCGCCGTGCCGGTGGGCGGCGCGCGCGAGCTCACGCACCGGCCACACCTCACCCGTCACGTTCGACGCACCGGTCACGCAGACCAGCTTGGGTCCGGCCGGCGCGGCATGCAGCGCCGACTCCAGCGTGGCGACCGCCTGTTCGGGCGAGCGGGGTGCGTCCAGATACGCCACCTCGTGCGCCCGCCACGGCAGCAGCGAGGCATGATGCTCGGTCTCGAAGACGAACACCCGGGTGCCGGACGGCAGCGCCCCCGCCAGCAGGTTGAGCGAGTCGGTCGTCGCCCGGGTGAAGACGACCTGGTCGCCCTCGCGGCACCCCAGGAAGTCGGCGACGGTCCGCCTGCTCTGTTCGAACAGGTCCGTCGACAGTTGCGAGAGGTGGCCCGCGCCCCGGTGCACGCTGCCGTAGTACGGCGCGTACGCCGCCACGTCGTCCCACACCCGCTGCAGCGCGGGCGCGCTGGCCGCGTAGTCCAGCGCCCCGTACGTCACCTCCCCACCGGTGACCAGCGGCACGCGGACGTCACGGCCCAGGACGGGAAGCGGGGCGGACTCCTCACGACAGGAATCAGAAACCGGTACAAAAGGTGCGGTGAACGGCATGGAAGTACTCCGGACGGGGTGAGCGGCAAGGAGGCGCCTGGCGGCGCGCCGAAACATGACAGAACGTCAGGAGGAGGGCCGAAAACGGGTGTGCGGCGCTGCGGCGCTGCCCGTCGGCCCTAGCGCATTCGCTTGCTCACGGAGAACTCCCTCGAAGACCAGGACCCCTGGCGTGAGGGATCCGCGCTTGCCGCAGACCTTGTTGTCCTACGGCCTGGTCATCACCCGGGGCACCCCGCCACGGACGGAGGGTTGCCGGACAGCGGGCCGGGGCCCTTTCTCGCTGTCACTCGTGACCTGCGAGGCAGTATGCCACACCCTTCGCGGAGTACGACGTCGCGGGGTCGGTTCCCCCTCCGCGGACTGCGTTTGCGTTGTGGGGGCACGCCCCCCGTCGTTTTCGGCTGCCGCCGAGAGGTCGTGTCGGGGGGCGCTGCCCCCCAACGGCCCCCCGCCAAGGGGGCTCCGCCCCCTTAGACACCCCAGGCACCCAGACCTGAGCCTCTCCTTTCCCGTATCCGGCAACCGCCGGAGGAATCCCGACTGCGGGAGCGCTCTTGCGCTGTGACGGACGGCATCAGGACACTTCCCGCAGACAACGGACCAGGACACTGGTCCGGAGCACACGAACGCAAGCTCTCGCGTGGGTGCGGCTGGGGGTCCTAGGGGGCGAAGCCCCCTAGCGGGGGGTGTTGGGGGGCGGAGCCGCCCCAACGCCCGTCCGGCGAGGACAAGGGGGTTCGGGGGCGAAGCCCCCGACAACGAACGCCGCACCCGGCAAACAACGGACGGGGGCCCCGGGGGCCCGGGGCAAAGCCCCGACAGGCGAGGCGGCCCGCGGAGGGGGCCGCGCCCCCGCAAGGGGGCGGCGTCAGGGGGCGCAGGCCGCGGCGGGATCGAGGGCGATGCGGTACCCGCGTTTGGTGACGGTCTGCACCACAGAGGGCGCCCGGAGGGCGGCCCGCAGACGAGCGACGGCAGCCTCGACGGCATGCTCGTCGGTCCCCCCGCCGGGCAGGCACCCCAGCAGATCGGCGCACGAAACCACCGCTCCGGGCCGCCGCGCAAGCGCCCGCAGCACGGCCATGGGTGCCGGGCTGACGGGCCGCAGTTCGCCGTCGAGGAGGGCGGCGGTGCCCCGCACCTCCAGCGTATGTCCCGCCGCGGGCAGCACCGGCGCGGTGGCGGGCAGTCGCTCGCCCAGCAGTCGGACGAGGGCGCCGACCCGGAATCGCTCGGGCCAGTAGGCGGGGATGTCCCGGTCGAGCAGGGGCGCGGCGGTGACGGGGCCGACGCAGGCGACCTGGGTACGGCTGCGGAGTACCCGGGTCAGGTCGTCGACCGCTTGCGCTCCGCGTTCTTCGGCGCGGGTGTAGAGCCCGGCGGCGGCCAGCGCGCTGGTGAAGGTGAGGGCGTCCACGCCGCCGGCCAGCACGGCGTCGATGAGCCGGTCGAGGGGGGCGGGGTCGACGGGGCCCGTCCACCGGTAGACGGGCACCGGCACGACCTCGGCACCGGCGCCGCGCAGTGCGTCGATGAAGTCGCGCAGCGGTTCCCCGTGGAGCTGGACGGCAATGCGGAGTCCCTCCAGGTCCGCGCGGGCCAGCAGGCGTTCGAGGACCTCGGTGGAGGACTCCGAGGCCGGGGACCAGGCTTCGCGGAGGCCGGCCGCGCGCAGCGCGCCGCACGCCTTGGGGCCGCGGGCCAGCACCTCGCTCCGGGCGAGGACGCCGCGCAGGGCTTCGCCCTGGCCCCAGCCGTCGGCGGCCTCCATCCAGCCGCGGAAGCCGATGCCGGTGGTGGCGACGGCCACGACCGGCGGGCGGGCGAGGAGTTCCTCGGTGGCGTCGCGGAGTTCCTCGTCGTCGGCGAGCGGGGCGATGCGCAGTGCGGGTCCGTGGACGACCTCGGCGCCGCGCCTCTCCAGCAGCGCGCCCAGCTCCTCGGCCCGGCGCGCGGCCGTGACCGCGACGGTGAACCCCGCCAGCGGGGGAACGGATCCCGTGCGGCTTCGCGACGGTTGAGGTGCCGACACCGCGTCTCCTCTCAGTTCCTATGTGGGCGCTGGGTGCTGTTCATACTCCCCCGACCAGCGTTTCCACCGTATTTCGCCGGGCCGAGACCTCGATCACTCTGCCGGTCAGCCGCACGTCGTGGACGGGGAGACGGGCGGTCTCGTCGTCCAGGCAGCGGCCGGTGGCCAGCTCGAAGACCTCCTTGCCGAGAGGGCCCGTGACGACGGGGACGCCGTCGCGGTCGCCGACGATGCCGTGGCAGATCACGGGTGCCCCGCTGAAGGGGTCCAGATTCCCGACCGCGTACACCTCACCGGTGTGCAGCCGGAAGAGGGCGACGGCGCTGCCGTCGGGCAGCAGCGCGGCGCGCCCGTGTTCGACGGGAAGGACGTCCAGCGGGCAGACGGCGGACCAGTCGGCCGTGGAGTCGGCGGGATCGGAGGCAGGGGTCATGGTGGTCATGGCGGTCACCTTTCGGCTCTTACGGGCGGGAGTGCTCAACGGGCGCGCGCCCCCTCGGCGGCGGGCACCTCGGGCATGCCGAGAGACATCGGGCCCGGCACAGGCACCGGCTGCTCCCGCTCGACGGCGAAGGAGATCGCCGGGTCGGGCGTCCCGGGGGCGTTGACGAAGGAGGTGAAGCGGGCCAGCTTCTCGGGGTCCTCCAGGACGCCGCGCCACTCGTCGCGGTAGTCGGCGACGTGGCGTTCCATGGCGGCGTCCAGTTCGGCGCAGATGCCGAGCGAGTCGTCCATGATGACGGCCCGCAGGTGGTCGAGGCCGCCCTCCAGGTTCTCCAGCCAGGCGGCGGTGCGCTGGAGGCGGTCGGCGGTGCGGATGTAGAACATCAGGAACCGGTCGATCGTGCGCACCAGGGGGTCGTGGTCCAGGTCGGACGCGAGGAGTTCGGCGTGGCGGGGGGTGAAGCCGCCGTTGCCGCCGACGTAGAGGTTCCAGCCCTGCTCGGTGGCGATGATCCCGAAGTCCTTGCTGCGGGCCTCCGCGCACTCCCGGGCACAACCCGAGACGCCCGCCTTGAGCTTGTGCGGGGCGCGCAGCCCCCGGTAGCGCAGCTCGAGTTCGATGGCGAGCCCGACCGAGTCCTGGACTCCGTAGCGGCACCAGGTGGAGCCCACGCAGGACTTCACCGTACGGACGGCCTTGCCGTAGGCGTGTCCGGACTCGAAGCCGGCGTCGGTGAGCCGGCGCCAGATGGCGGGGAGCTGTTCGAGGCGGGCGCCGAGCAGGTCGATGCGCTGGCCGCCGGTGATCTTGGTGTAGAGGTCGAAGTCGCGGGCCACCTCGCCGAGCACGATGAGGCGGGCCGGGGTGATCTCGCCGCCGGGTACCCGGGGCACGACGGAGTAGGTGCCGTTGCGCTGCATGTTGGCCAGGTGGCGGTCGTTGGTGTCCTGGAGTCCGCCGCGCTCGCCGTCCAGGATGTGGGTGCCGCTGTCGCGGGAGGCGAGGATCGCGGCGACGGCGGGCTTGCACACGTCGCAGCCGCGCCCGCGCCCGTGCTCGGCCACCAACTGCGAGAAGGTGGTGATGCCGGTGGCCGCGACGATCTCGAACAGCTCGGCCCGCGAGTGGTCGAAGTGCTCGCACAGCGCCTTGGACTGCTCGACGCCGGCCGCTTCGAGAAGCTGCTTGAGCGCCGGTACGCACGAGCCGCAACCGGTCCCCGCCTTGGTGCAGGACTTCAGCGCGGGGACGTCGGCGCAGCCCTGTCCGGTGATGGCCTCGGTCAACTCGCCCTTGGTGACGGCGTGGCAGCTACAGATCTGTGCGGCGTCGGGCAGTCCGGCCACTCCGGCGCCGGTCGCCCCGCCGCCCTCGGACTGCGGAGCCAGTAGCGCCGACGGGTCGGCGGGCAGGGCGCTGCCGACCAGGGGGCGCAGCAGCGGATAGCCGGAGGTGTCGCCGACGAGGATGCCGCCGAGCAGCGTCTTGGCGTCGTCGGAGACGACGAGCTTGCCGTAGGTGGCGGCGACCGGGTCGTTGAGGACGACCTCCAGGGCGCCGGGCGTGGTTGCGTGCGCGTCCCCGAAGGAGGCGACGCCGACGCCGAGCAGCTTGAGCTGGGTCGCGGTGTCGGCGCCGGGGAAGCGGGCCTCGCCGCCCAGCAGCCGGTCGGCGACCGTCTCGGCCATGGCGTACCCGGGTGCGACCAGCCCGAGGGTCCGCCCCTCGACGCAGGCGACCTCGCCCACGGCCCACACATGGGGGTCGGTGACGGAACGGCAGGTCTCGTCCACGACGACGCCGCCGCGCTCCCCCACCTGAAGGCCGGCTTCCCTGGCGAGTTCGTCGCGGGGCCGCACGCCCGCGGCGAAGACCACCAGGTCGGTCTCCAGGAAGGTGCCGTCGCTCAGCTCCACACCGGTGGCGGCGCCGGTCTCCGGGTCGGTGACGACCTGCTTGGTGCCGGTGCCGGTGTGGAGGGCCACGCCCAGCTCGCCCACCATGCGGCCGAGCAGCGCGCCGCCGCCCTCGTCGAGCTGGACGGCCATCAGATGCGGGGCCATCTCGACGACGTGGGTGGTCAGGCCCAGCAGCCGCAGCGCGTTGGCGGCCTCCAGACCCAGCAGCCCGCCGCCGACGACGAAGCCGCGCCCGGTGGTGGATTCCTCGGCCGCGGTCCGGATGGCGTCGATGTCGTCCAGGGTGCGGTAGACGAGGCAGCCGGGGGCCGTGGAGCCGGGCAGCGGCGGCACGAACGGCCGCGAGCCGGTGGCCAGGACGAGCGCGTCGTAGCGCACCCGCTCGCCGGACGCCGTCAGTACGGCGTTCGCCTCGCAGTCGAGCGCGGTCACCGGGTCGCCCAGCCTCAGGTCGATCCGCTCGGGGTCGTGCTCGGGCAGCCGCAGGGCGCTCTCGTCGGCGCCGTCGAAGCAGGAGGAGAGGGTCACCCGGTCGTAGGCGGGACGCCCCTCCTCGGCGAGCACGGTGACCTCCCACTGCCGCTCCGCGTCACGGGAGTCGAGGGCTTCGACCAGCCGGTGGCCGACCATGCCGTGGCCGACGACGACGAGCTTGCGCGGGGCTTCGGAGTGCTGGGGGATGGTCATGGTGTTCACCTCGGGGCGGTCGTGGCAGGAGTGTCACGGCTGGAGAGCGGGTCGGTCTCGGCGAGCCAGGCGGCGATCTTCTCGACGGCGCCGCGGCAGCCGCCGCAGCC
This sequence comes from Streptomyces sp. NPDC006925, assembly GCF_042869575.1. Classification (NCBI taxonomy): domain Bacteria; kingdom Bacillati; phylum Actinomycetota; class Actinomycetes; order Kitasatosporales; family Streptomycetaceae; genus Streptomyces; species Streptomyces sp. NPDC006925. The sequence continues at coordinate 391,829 of NZ_JBIAGB010000002.1, read as the reverse complement.
GGTGGTGGCGCGGGTGGCGTCGGCCAGTTCGCGGGCCGAGCGGGCGCCGTCGTACCAGGCGGAGCGCAGGGCGCCCTTGGTGACGCTGTTGCAGCGGCACACCATCGCGTGGTCGGGCAGCGCCTCGCCCGTCTCGCCCGCCGTCTCGGGCGGCAGCGCCCGGCCGAGCATGAGGGCGAGGCGGTCGGAGGGGGCGGGCGCTCCCTTGTCGTAGAGCTGGACGAGGCCGGCGGCGGCGTCGGGGACGCCCAGCAGGATGGCGCCGGTGACCCGGTCGCCGTGCAGCACGAGCTTGGCGTAGCGCTCGCGGGACGGGTCCTCCAGCCGGAGGACCTCGGGGCCGCCGTCGTCCGGGAAGTCCCCCTCCGCGGGACCTTGCCCGCCGGGACCGCCACCGGCCGGGGCGTGGCCGGCGAAGCCGTCGTCCGTCACGAACGGGTCGCCCAGGCAGGCGAGTTCGATACCGGCCGCCTTCAGTCGGGTCACCCGCGGGGAGCCCAGGTAGCGCGCGTACAGGTCCTCGCCGGTCAGCCGCCCGGCCAGCACGCTCGCCTGCTCCCAGCCGGGCTGTACGAGCCCGGGCTCGGCGTCGGCGCAGTCGCCGAGCGCGTGGATGTCCGGGTCGGAGGTGGTGAGGGTGTCGTCGACGGCGATCCCGGCCGGGCCGACGTCCAGCCCGCACTCCTCGGCGAGCCCGGTCTCGGGCCGCGCGCCGGTGCACAGCAGCAGTCCCGCGGCGGTCAGCACACTGCCGTCGTCCAGGTGCAGCCCCTTGCCGGGCTCCCAGCGGACCGCCATCACGCCCAGTCGCTGCTCGATGCCGGTACGGCGCAGCGCACGGCCCAGCACCCGCCCGGCGGGCGCGTCCAACTGCCGGTCCATCACATGCGGTGCCGGGTGGACGACGGTGACGGCGACGCCGCGCGCCACCAGGGCCCGCGCCGCCTCCAGGCCGAGGACGCCGCCGCCGAGGACGGCGATCCGCGCGCCGACGGCTCGGGCCCGGTCGGCGAGGCGGCGCAGTCGGCGCGCGTCGCCGAGCGTGCGCAGCGCGGTGACGCCCCGTGCCAGTGCCCCGATCCCCTCCTCCGTCTCCTCCCGCAGCCCCGGCAGCGGCGGTATGGCGGTGCCGGCGCCAGTGGCCAGCACGAGCCTGTCGTACGGGAGTTGCCGTCCGTCGGCGGTACTGACGGTGCGGGACGTGCGGTCGATTCCGGTGACGGTGGTGCCGGTCGCCAGCGGGTTCTCCCCGGACTCCGCGGGCGCCAGATCGTTCTCCGTCAGCGAGCCGGACAGCAGTCCGGGCAGCAGGACCCGGTTGTAGCCGCCGACCGGCTCGGCACCCAGCACGGTCATCCGCACCCGCCTGCTCCTGGGGTCGCGCCGCAGTGTCTCCTCGTACAGCCGCGCGCCGACCATTCCGTTGCCGACGACCACGACGTTCAGGGCCCGGTTCACGCGGCCTCCTCGGGACTCGTGGCGCCGCCCCCGTCGGCACGCTCCAGCCGTACCGCGCTCAGCTTGAACTCCGGCATCCGGCTCACCGGGTCGAGCGCGGGGTTGGTGAGTGCGTTGGCGGCCCCGTCGCCGGGGAAGTGGAACGGGAGGAAGACGGTGTCCGGGCGCAGGCTGGCGACGCAGCGGGTGCGGGCGAGGACGGCGCCGCGCCGCGAGACGATCCGCGCGGTGTCCCCCTCGGCGAGCCCGGCGCGGCGGGCCGTGTCGGGGTGCACCTCGACGTAGGGTCCGGGCCCGGCGGCGGCCAGTTCGGGCACCCGGCGGGTCTGGGCTCCGGACTGGTAGTGCTGCAGCTGCCGCCCGGTGGTGGCATACAGCGGGTGTGCGGCGTCGGGCAGTTCGGCCGCGTCCCGGTGCTCGACGGGCAGGAAGCGGGCCCGCCCGTCCGGGTGTGCGAACCGGTCGAGGAAGAGGCGCGGGGTGCCGACGGCGCCGGTAGGCTCCGCCGCACCGGCACTGGGCGGCGCCGCGGGGACGGGCCAGTACACGGGCCGTTCCGCGTCGAGGAGTTCCGGCGCGGCACCGGCGTAGTCGGCGGTGCCGCCCGCCGAGGCGCGGCGCAGCTCGTCGAGGACGGCGGCCGGGTCGGTGGGGAACTCGTGCCCGGCCCGGCCCAGCCGCACCGCGAGGCCGTGCAGCACCTCCAGGTCGGTCCGCACGCCGGGCGGCGGGGGCTGGGCGGCGCGGCGGCGCAGGACGCGGCCCTCCAGGTTGGTCATGGTGCCGGACTCCTCGGCCCACATGGCGACGGGCAGCACCACGTCGGCGAGTTCGGCGGTCTCCGAGCGGAAGAAGTCGGCCACGACCAGCAGGTCCAGCGCTCCCAGCCGGTCGGCGACGTGGCGGGTGCGCGGCGCCGAGACGACCGGGTTGGAGCCCATCACCAGCAGCGCGCCGGGACCGTCCGGGCTGCCGAGCGCGTCCAGCAGCTCCCAGGCGCTGCGTCCGGCGCCGGGCAGCGACGCAGCGGGCACGCCCCAGACCCCGCCGACGTGCGCGCGGGCCGCGGGGTCCTCGATGTGCCGGTAGCCGGGCAGCTGGTCGGCCTTCTGGCCGTGCTCGCGGCCGCCCTGCCCGTTGCCCTGCCCGGTCAGGCAGCCGTAGCCGGAGCCCGGGGTGCCGGGCAGTCCGAGGGCCAGGGCCAGGTCGATCCAGGCGGAGACGGTGTCGACGCCCTTGCTGTGCTGCTCGGCGCCGCGCCCGGTGAGGATGTGGGCGCGCGGGGCCCGGGCCAATGCGGCGGCGGCGCGGCGCAGGTCGGCGGCGGCCACTCCGGTCAGCCGCTCGGTGCGCTCCGGCCACCAGCGCGCGGCACATTGCCGTACGCCCTCCCAGCCGACGGTGCGCTCCCGGCGGTAGGCAGTGCGCTGCGGCGTGTCCAGATGGCCCTCCACCAGCGCGACGTGGAGCAGGCCGAGCGCCAGCGCGAGGTCCGTACCCGGAGCCGGCTGGAGGTGGATGCCACCGCCGTCCAGCGCGGCCTGCGCGGTGGCCGTGCGGCGCGGGTCGACAACGATCAGCCACGCGGGGTCGAAGTGGCCCATAAGCGGCGGCATCGTCTCGGCGGGGTTGGCTCCGACCAGCACCACGGCCTGGGAGTTGTCCAGGTCGGTGACGGGGAACGGCAGCCCCCGGTCGAGCCCGAACGCCTTGTTCCCGGCCGCCGCGGCCGACGACATGCAGAACCGGCCGTTGTAGTCGATCTGCGAGGTGCCCAGCGCGATCCGGGCGAACTTGCCGAGCGCGTACGCCTTCTCGTTCGTCAGCCCGCCGCTGCCGAAGACGGCGACGGCGTCGGCTCCGCGCCGCTCGCGCAGGGCGGCGAAGCGCCGGGCCACCAGGTCCAGGGCCTCGTCCCAGTCGGCGGCGCGGAGCGGGCCGGCCGCGGCATCCCGGATCAGCGGGGTGGTCAGCCGGTCGGGCGAGTCCAGCAGCTGCGCGGAGGTCCAGCCCTTCTGGCAGAGGCCGCCCCGGTTGGTGGGGAACGGGCGCGGGGCGACGGTGGGGCGGGCCGGTGCGGACGGCGTGCCCGGTGCGGCGCCGGGGGCGGGCCCGGGGATGAGGGTCATGGCGCACTGCAGGGCGCAGTAGGGGCAGTGGGTGGCGGTGGCGGGTCGGGGGGCGGCGGAGGTCACCTCAGGCCCCCCGCTCGGCGGCGGCCGGCTGCGGCTGGGCATCCGGCGCCGGTTGCCGCCGCACCTCGGCCGCCCGGGTGGCGGGGCCGGCGGCGGGCCGCCGCAGGTATCCGGCCCAGGTCACCACCAGGCACAGCAGATAGAAGACCAGGAAGGCGCCGATCGCCGCGTCCGCGTCACCCGTGCTCCGGTACGACTGGCGGAAGGCGAGATTGATGCCGACCCCGCCCAGGGCCCCCATCGCGCCCGAGACGGCGATGACAGCACCGGCCAGTCGGCGTCCCCGGGCCAGGGCGGCCTCGGGGTCGGCCCCGGCCTCCACGGCGCTCCGGGCGCGTGCGGCGTAGCGGGCGGGGATCATCTTGTAGGTGGCGCCGTTGCCCAGTCCGGTCAGTACGAACACCGCCGTGAAGGCGGCCACGTAGGCGGCGAACGAGTCGGCGGCCGAGGCGGCCAGCACGCATCCGGCGCCGCAGGCCAGCGCGAGGAACGACCAGGCGGTGACCCGGGCGCCGCCGCACCGGTCGGCGAGCCGGCCGCCCAGCGGCCGGGAGAGCGAGCCCAGCAGCGGCCCGAGGAAGGTCAGCGCGGCGGCCTGCGCGGGGCTCTTGCCGAACTCGTTCCGCAGCACCAGCCCGAAGCCGAAGCCGAGGCCGATGAAGGATCCGAAGGTACCGATGTACAGCAGGGAGAGCGTCCAGCAGTGGACGTCGCGCACCGCGCTGCGGAAGGCGCCGTAGTCGGTGCGGTTGGTGGCCAGGTTGTCCATCCCCCGGTGGGCCAGCAGCGCGGCCAGCAGCAGGGCCGGGACGAACAGCAGGGGCAGCATCTCCGGGTGTGCGACCCCCGCGGTGGCCAGTACGGCCAGCCCCAGCAGCTGCACGGTGGCGACCCCGAGGTTGCCGCCCCCGGCGTTCAGCCCCAGCGCCCAGCCCTTCTCCCGCTCGGGGAAGAAGCCGTTGATGTTGACCATGGAGGAGGCGAAGTTGCCGCCTCCCAGACCGGACACGGCGGCGCACAGCAGCAGCACCCACAGTGGTGTGTCCGGGCGGCGCACCAGTAGCGCCGCCGACGCCACGGGTATCAGCAGGGCCAGTGCGGAGCACACCGTCCAGGTGCGGCCCCCGAACCGGGTGACGGCGAACCCGTAGGGCAGCCGCAGCAGCGCGCCCACCAGGGACACCAGCGACACCAGCAGGAACTTCTCGTCCGGGGTCAGGGTGAAGCCGGCCTGCGGCGTCATGAACAGCACCAGTACCGACCACAGGCTCCAGACCGCGAACCCGATGTGCTCGGCGAACACGGACAGCCACAGGTTGCGCCGCGCCGTGCGCCGTCCCTCGCTCGCCCAGAAGCCCGGGTCCTCCGGCTCCCATCGGGTGATCCACCGTGCTCGCACATCGTCTCCTGTCCGCTGGAAGGAACACCGATGCTAGGAGCGGGCCGTTACCGCCTCCGGGCGGTCTCGTAACGCACACGAAAGGGAGTGCTCACGCGGGCCGCGGGGACGGTGTGAGGGCATCTCACCGCGGGGCCGATGAATTCCGGCGCCGCGGCCGGTCTCTCCTCCGAGGACACCCTGGCGGCCGATCCGGTACCCCGGTCCGCCGCACCGATCGCTCAGGAGGGCGCACCATGATGCAGCCGCAGAAGATCAAGACGTTCCTCTGGTACGACGGGCAGGCCGAGGAGGCGGCGCGGTTCTACGTCTCCCTCTTCGGCGACTCCCGCGTCGTGGAGGTGACCCACTACAACGACGCCGCCCCCGGTGAGACGGGCTCGGTCATGACGGTCGTCTTCGAGTTGGCCGGGCAGCAGTTCGTGGCGCTCAACGGCGGCCCGGAGTTCTCCTTCACCGAGGCGATCTCGCTGCAGGTGGACTGCGAGTCGCAGGACGAGGTGGACGACCTGTGGGCGAAGCTGACCGCCGACGGAGGGCAGGAGGGACCGTGCGGCTGGCTCAAGGACAAGTACGGCCTCTCCTGGCAGATCGTCCCGCGCCGGCTGCTGGAGCTGGTCGGCTCCTCGGACCCGAAGGTGTCCGAGCCGGCCACCCGCGCCATGCTCCGGATGCACAAACTCGACCTGAACGCGCTGGAGGAGGCCGTGCAGCAGGGATCCGCCTGAGCGGCGGGTGGCCGCTCGCGGTGTGCGCGGCCGGGCCGGAATCCGGGCCGGGCCGCGCACACCCGCCGCGGCCGGCGGCGGGCCGCCGTCCTGGCCGTTCTAGGGGCGGTTGCTGGCCGCCACCCACCGCTCCAGCACCGCACGCGCCGCGCCCGAGTCGAGCGACTCGGCGGCGCGGACCATCCCCGCGGCGATCTGCTCGCTCAGCGGGGCGCCGGTCGGGTCCAGCGCCGCCAGCGCGGCGGCGGAGTTGAGCAGCACGGCGTCCCGCACGGGACCGCGCTCCCCCTCCAGCAGCCGGCGCGCGACGTCGGCGTTGTAGGCCGCGTCCGCGCCCCGCAGCGCCTCCACCGGCACCAGCTCGATGCCCACGTCACGCGGGTCGAAGGTCTCCTCCCGCACGGTGCCGTCACGGACGGTCCACACGGTGGAGGTCGCCGTCGTCGTGAGCTCGTCCAGCCCGTCGTCCCCCCGGAAGACCAGCGCCGAGGAGCCGCGTGCCGCCAGCACCCCGGCGATGATCGGCGCCATCCGCGCGTCGGCGACCCCGGTCGCCTGCGCGCCTACCCGGGCGGGGTTGGTGAGCGGGCCGAGGAAGTTGAAGGGGGTGGCGACTCCCAACTCCTTGCGGGCCACGGCGACGTGCCGCAGCGAGGGGTGGAACCTGACCGCGAAGCAGAACGTGATTCCCGCCTCGTCCGCCATCCCCGCGACCCGGTCGGGCGGCAGCTCCAGGTTGACGCCGAGCTTCTCCAGCACGTCCGAGGCGCCGCTGGCGCTGCTCGAGGCGCGGTTGCCGTGCTTGACGACCCTGGCGCCGGTGCCGGCGACGACGATCGCCGACATGGTGGAGATGTTGACGGTCTTCGCCCGGTCGCCGCCGGTGCCGACGATGTCGACGGTGCGGCCCGGCACCTCGATCGTGCGGGCGTGCGCGTACATCGCCCGGACGAGGCCCGAGATCTCCTCGACGGTCTCGCCCTTGGCCCGCAGCGCCACGGCGAAGCCCGCGATCTGCACATCGCTCGCCTCGCCCCGCATGATCCGGTCCATCGCCCAGGCCGTGGCGTCGGCGTTCAGGTCCTCGCCCGCCAGCAGGGCGCTCAGCACGTCGGGCCAGGTACGCGCCGCCACGGTGTCGCCTCCGGCGGGGACAGCAGCGCTCATGGGGACCACTTCCTGGCAATAGAACCGACGCGTATGTGCGGGCCACCCTACCGATTCCGGGGGCTCGCCCGGTCATCCGTCCGACCTGCGGGCAGGAGGCGCGCAGGCGGTGCCCGGAATGCCGGAAGGGGCCCACGGGCGTACCCGTGGACCCCTTCGGTGTGGCGTGTCCGGTTGCCAGAACCGGTCAGTGGTGCCCGTGCCCGCTCTCGACCTCGCGGTACTCCTCGCGGGTGGGCTTGGGGATCTGTCCCGACTCCCCGAAGTAGCCCTTCGAGAGCTTGGCGCGCAGCTTCTGCCCGCGGGAGATCTTCCGCTCCACGCCGTTCTCGTCCGTGCCGGGACCGACCTCCAGCGGCTGGTACTGATCGTGCGCGGTGAGCGAGTGCAGCTGCTCCTGGGAGAGCGGCTCGTGGATCTCCACGAACTCGCCGTGCGGCAGCCGCTTGATCGTGCCGGTCTCCCTGCCGTGCAGGACCTTCTCGCGGTCCTTGCGCTGCAGGCCCAGGCAGATCCGCCGGGTGACCCAGAAGACCAGGACCGGCAGGACGAAGAACGCCACGCGGACGAACCAGGTGATCGAGTTGATCGACAGGTTGAAGTGGGTCGCCCACAGGTCGTTGCCGCCGCCGACCAGGAGCACGAAGTACCAGGCGATCCACGCCGCCCCGAAGCCGGTCCGGGTCGGCGCGTTGCGCGGCCGGTCCGCGATGTGGTGCTCGCGCTTGTCGCCGGTGACCCACGCCTCGATGAACGGGTAGACCGCGATCGCGACGAGGACCAGCGGGAAGACGATCATCAGCGGGATGGCCACACCGGGTACCAGCGTGTGGCCCCACAGGTTGATCTCCCAGCCGGGCATCACCCGGATCAGGCCCTCGGAGAAGCCCATGTACCAGTCGGGCTGCGCGTTGGTGGAGACCTGGTCCGGTCGGTAGGGGCCCAGCACCCAGATCGGGTTGATCGTGAAGAGCGCCGCGATGGCCGAGATCACGCCGAAGACCAGGAAGAAGAAGCCTCCCGCCTTGGCCATGTAGACCGGCAGCAGCGGCATGCCGACCACGTTGGAGTTCTTCCGGCCGGGACCCGCGAACTGGGTGTGCTTGTGGTAGAAGACCAGGATCAGGTGCGCCACCAGCAGTCCGAGCATGATGCCCGGCAGCAGCAGGATGTGGGCCGAGTAGAACCTGGCCACGAAGTCGTGTCCCGGGAACTCCCCGCCGAAGAGGAACATCGACACGTAGGTGCCGACAATCGGCGTCCCGAGGATCGCACCTTCCATGAACCGCACACCGGTGCCGGAGAGCAGGTCGTCCGGGAGCGAGTAGCCGGTGAAGCCGGTGAACATGCCCAGGACGAAGAGCAGGAACCCGAAGACCCAGTTGACCTCGCGCGGCTTGCGGAACGCCCCGGTGAAGAAGACGCGCATCATGTGCACGAACATCGCCGCCAGGAAGATCAGCGCCGCCCAGTGGTGGATCTGCCGCACCAGCAGACCACCGCGCACGTCGAAGCTGATGTCCAGGGTCGAGGCGAACGCCTCGGACATCCGGACGCCCTGCATCGGCGTGTACGCGCCGTGGTACTCCACCTCGTTCATCGACGGGTGGAAGAACAGCGTCAGGTAGACACCGGTCAGGATGATGATGATGAAGCTGTAGAGCGCGACCTCGCCCAGCATGAAGGACCAGTGGTCCGGGAAGATCTTGCGCATGTTGGCCTTGGCGAGGCTGTAGATCCCCAGCCGTCCGTCGGCCCAGTCGGCGACCCGCTCACCCGCGGGTGCCTTCTTCTTGCCCTCGGCAGCCGCGCTGCCCGGGGTCTCGGTTGCAGTACTCATCCGCGCTCCCAGAAGGCCGGACCGACGGGCTCCGCGAAGTCGCCCTGCGCTTCGAGGTAGCCGTCCTTGTTGACGCTGATGTCGAGCTGCGGCAGCGGGTGGCCGGCCGGACCGAACAGCACGCGCGCACCGTCGGACAGGTCGAAGGTCGACTGGTGGCACGGGCACAGGACGTGGTGGGTCTGCTGCTCGTAGAGGCTGACGGGGCAGCCGACGTGGGTGCAGATCTTCGAGAAGGCCACGATGCCCTCGTGCGACCAGTCCAGCTCGCGCTTGTCCTTGATGTCGCTCGGCTCCAGCCGCACGATCATCAGTGCGGCCTTGGCGATCTCCTTCTGGAACTCCTCGTCGTCCTCCTCCAGGCCCTCGGGCTTGGCGAAGGTGAGCGAGCCGACGGCGATGTCCTCCGGACGCAGCGGCTCGTTCGTGTTCTCGTTGACGAGCAGCTTGCCCTTCTTCCAGGCCGTGTGCCGCAGCTTGTCCTCGGGCAGCGGGCCCAGGTCGCGCAGCAGGACGACGCCGGAGAGCGGCACCAGGGCCACGGCACCGAACATCGTGTTCCGGATCAGCTTCCGGCGGCCGAGCGCGGACTCCTTGGCGCCCTGCTTGAAGTCGGCGAAGACCTTCTCGCGGACCTCGGGGGGCGCGGCGACGGCGTGCCGCTCGTCGACCATCTCCTCGTCCGACATCAGCGTGCGGGCCCAGTGGACCGCTCCGGCGCCGATGCAGAACAGGGCGACACCGAGGGTGAGGCCGAGGGAGAGGTTCAGCGCGCTGATGTGCCCGAGCGGCCAGACGTAGATGATCTCGTCGATCGGGAAGGCCACGAAGGAGGCGATGAAGCCCACCGTGGCGAGCATCGACAGGGTGAAGAGGAAGGCGACGGTGCGCTCGGAGCGCTTGGCCGCCCGCTCGTCGATGTCCTGGATGCGGTGCTCGTGCGGCGGCAGTCCAGGATCCACGAAGGGGTCGCCCTCGGCGACTTCCGCGCCGTGGGCCGTTTCCTGCTCAGCAGGCAGGTTCTCGTCTGACACGTTCTCGTCCGGTCCAGTCTCGCTACTCATGACTTCTTGGCCTTTGCGGTCCGAGCGGCGACCCAGACAGCGACGGCGATCAGCACGCCGAGACCGAAGACCCAGGCGAACATGCCCTCGGCGACCGGGCCGAACCCACCGAGCTTGAACCCACCGGGGCTCTCCGACTTGCCGCTGTTGACCTCCTTCACGTACGCGACGATGTCCCGCTTGTCCTTCTCGGGAAGGGCACCGTCGGTGAAGGACGGCATGTTCTGGGGGCCGGTCTGCATGGCCTCGTAGAGGTGCTTGGGGTCGACGTCGCCGAGGTCGGGGGCGTACTTGCCGTGGGTGAGCGCGCCGCCCTCACCGGTGAAGTTGTGGCACTGCGAACAGTTGGTGCGGAAGAGTTCCCCGCCCCTGGCGATGTCGGCGCCGGCCGGGTCGTACATCTCCTTGGTGGGCCGGCTCGGGCCCGAGCCCAGCGAGGCGACGTACGCGGCGAGCTGGTTGATCTCGTCCTGGTCGTAGATCCTCTTCTTCTTGGGCACCTGGGCGCCGGGCTGCTGGGCCGGCATCCGGCCGGTGCCGACCTGGAAGTCCACCGCCGCGGCCCCGACACCGACCAGGCTGGGACCGTCGCTGGTCCCCTGGCCGCCGGTCCCGTGGCAGCTGGAGCACCCGGTGGCGTAGAGCTTCTTGCCCTCCTCGATGGCGAGGGACTGGGTCGACTCCTGCTCGGCCTTGGCCTCGCCCGCGGGAGCGAACGCGGTGTACAGCCCCCCGGTGGCCGCCAGCGCGAAGAGTAGAACGACGAGCGCCGCCAGCGGATGGCGCCGTCGTGCGGAGAGCTTTTTCACGGATTACCCCGGTGTCAGGATCTTCTCGTCGATGCTGTGTCTGTCCGTCTGTTCCGTGGTCCGCCTGCGCGGCACGGCGCGCGCGGCGGAACCGCGCCCCGGCCCGTTACCGGATCAGGTAGATCGTGGCGAAGAGGCCGATCCAGACGACATCGACGAAGTGCCAGTAGTAGGACACGACGATGGCGGCGGTGGCCTGGTGGTGCGTGAACCGCCTGGCCGCATAGGTGCGTCCCAGGACGAACAGGAAGGCGATCAGACCACCTGTCACGTGCATGCCGTGGAACCCGGTGGTCAGGTAGAACACCGATCCGTACGGACTCGAGGAGAGTGAGGTGCCCTCCTTGACCAGCTCCGTGTACTCGAAGACCTGGCCGCCGATAAAGATCGCGCCCATGATGAAGGTGACGACGAACCACGCGCGGAGCTTCTTCACGTCACCGCGCTCGGCCGCGAAGACGCCGAGCTGGCAGGTGAGCGAGGAGAGCACGAGGATCGTGGTGTTCGTCGCCGCGAAGGGAAGATTCAGCTCGGAGGCATGCTCCTTCCAGTACTCGGCGCCGGTCACCGACCGAAGGGTGAAGTACATCGCGAAGAGGGCCGCGAAGAACATCAGCTCGGAACTCAGCCAGATGATGGTTCCGACGCTGGTGAGGTTCGGCCGGTTGACCGACGGGTGCGCGTGCCCGGTTTCTACTGCTGTTGCTGTCGCCACGACCGACATTATGTCGGTCGCTTATCCCGGCCTCACTTCGGGGGTGCCGTTCGGTGTGTCCGTACCCGGCGGCCGGGCTGTAACCAGGGACGACAGCCCCGGCGGCGGCCCCGGTTCCCGGGTACGGGTGCGTGCCGACCGGTGTTGACGGTGCGTCGGAGGGAGTAGCATCCGAGCGGCGCCACCGCGGAATGTGCCCGAAGCCGCCCGGTGCGTCAGCGGTTCACCCGATACGGACGCGGAGGAACGATGCAGCCGACCGCCACGGTGCTGGTCTACAGCGACAACGCCACCACCCGCGAGCAGGTGCGGCTCGCAGCAGGCCGCAGGCCCGCAACCGATGTGCCCGAGATCCGTTATGTGGAGTGCGCCACCCTGCCGGCGGTGCTCTCCACCCTGGAGGAGCTGCACGTGGACGCCTGCGTGCTGGACGGCGAGACCGCCCCGGCGGGCGGCATGGGCGTGTGCCGGCAGATCAAGGACGAGATCTTCGACTGCCCCCCGGTGCTGCTGCTGATCGGCAGGCCGCAGGACGCCTGGCTGGCGACCTGGAGCCGGGCCGAGGCCGCGGTCTCCCACCCGGTGGACCCCCTCGCGCTGGCCGACGCGCTGGCCGGGCTGCTGCGGGACCGCGCCGCCAGGAGCGACCTGGCCCGCGCCTGAGCCCCGGCAGGACCCCTTCTACAAGGTGACGCGCCCGTGCACCCCTCGTTCGAGGGATGCACGGGCGCGTCGTTCCGTTCTCCTCCGGGGTGGGTCACACCGAAGGACGCAGCCGCGCGGCATCCGCGGGGCCGCTGCCGACGGGCTTGGTGTTGACGGCACTGCCCGCGCGCCACTTCTTCCAGCCCAGATTCCAGTCGCCGAAGCCGTTGCCGAAGGGCGCCATCCGGTCGCCGGCCGTGTTGACGTGCTGGACGATGTCGCCCTGCCGGACGTGGTCGAAGAACCACTTGGCGTTCGAGCTGCTCATCCCGGTGCAGCCGTGGCTGGTGTTGGACACGCCCTGGGAGGCGACCGACCAGGGGGCACCGTGCACGTACTCGCCGCTGTTGGTGAGCCGGGTGGCCCAGTGGACCCCCAGGTCGTAGAAGTCCCCGGCGCCGATGCTGGCGCTGGTCATCCGGACGTAGGGCTCCTTGGTGAGGATCACCTTGATGCCGTTGCGGGTCTCGTAGCCCGACTTCCCGGTGGTCACGGGGATGGAGCGGATGGTCCTCCCGTTCTTCTTGACCCTCATGACCAGGGACGAGGCATCGGTGATCGCTTCTATTCGGTCCCCGGTCCGCATCCGGACGGGTTCGGTCTTCCCGCCGTAGAGACCGTTGCGCACTTTCAGCCCTTCGAGTGAGGAGCGGAGCGTGATGGAGGCGTGCGCGGGCCAGTAGGAGCGGGGCCGGTAGTGCAGCTCCTTGCTGTTCACCCAGTGCCAGGAGCCGTCCACATGAGGGGTGGACTTCACCTTCAGTGCACGCTCGACCAGCTCCCGCTGCGCTGGTTTCTTGATGGCCCGGCCCAGCTTCGCCGTGAGCGGCTGCCCGACGCCGTAGGTGCCGTTGTCCGGGCCCAGCTTGACGCTCAGGTGCTTGGAGGCCGCCTTGGTCCGGAAATGGACCGTGCGCCGCCCTGGGGCGCCCTCGTCGTTCTCGGTGCTGACCTTGAGGGTGTAGCGGGCATCGGCGGCCAGCGGCCCGGTGCTGCGCCAGTGCTTGCCGTCCTCGGACAGCTCGCCCTGGACCACGTGGCCCGAGGCGTCGCTGGCGAAGATGTCGGTCAGGGTGTCGCCGTGCTGGGCGGTGACCTCCAGCGCCTTGTCCGGGTCGACGTCCTTGCTGTCGGCGTCGGCATTGACGGCCACGGCGTCCGTGGCGTCGTAGGGCGCGGAGGCGAGCGAACTCCCGTCGCTGCCCCCGCTGCAGGCGGCCAGCCCCACGGAGAGGGGAGCGAGCAGCAGGGCGCAGCTGCGGACCACTCGGCGCTTGTGCTTGCGGGAGACGGTGCGGGGGGTGAGGACCCCCTCGGCTATCGCGGTGTTATGGCTGTGGCTCATGTGCCCAAAATATGAAGAATCGTCATTTCGGGCCCGCTGAGTGCGTACAAACGGGTCGGCCCCCCGGAGTGTCGGGGGGCCGGTCCTTGCTCTTCGGTTGTGGTGCTGTTCCGCCGGACCGCTGCGCGGCCGGCTCAGCGGCTACTGGGTGCGGCTCTCACCGTGGTAGTACTCGAACACCCAGCCGAACAGGCCGATCAGCAGCAGCGGCGCCGAGACGTAGACCAGCCACCAGCCGATGGCCACGCCCAGGAAGGCGAAGGCGCCGCCGAGGCCCAGCGCCAGCGGCTGCCAGCTCCACGGGCTGAAGAAGCCCAGCTCGCCGGCGTCGTCCGCGACGTCCGCCTCCTTGTTGTCCTGCGCCCCGGTGTCCACCCGGCGCGCGGTGAACGCCAGGTAGTAGCCGATCATGATCGACAGGCCGAAGGCCAGGAAGAGGCCGGTGGTGCCCACCGGCTCCTTCGACCAGAGCCCGTAGGTGATGGCGACTGCCAGCAGGAAGACCGACAGCCACAGGAACATCTTGCCCTGGATCTTCACTTCCCGGCCTCCTTGCTGCCGGCGAGCGCCTTGTCTTCCCTGCCCAGGTTCTCCAGCTCGTCGAGCGCGGAGATCTCCGGGTGGTGCAGGTCGAAGGCCGGGGATTCGGAGCGGATACGCGGCAGCGTGAGGAAGTTGTGCCGCGGGGGCGGGCAGCTCGTCGCCCACTCGAGGGAGCGGCCGTAACCCCAGGGGTCGTCGACCTCGACCTTCTCGCCGTACTTGTGCGTCTTCCACACGTTGTAGAAGAACGGCAGCATGGACATACCGAGCAGGAACGAGCTGATGGTGGAGATGGTGTTCAGCGCGGTGAAGCCGTCGGCGGCCAGGTAGTCCGCGTACCGCCGCGGCATGCCCTCGGCACCCAGCCAGTGCTGCACCAGGAAGGTGCCGTGGAAGCCGATGAACAGCGTCCAGAAGGTGATCTTCCCGAGCCGCTCGTCCAGCATCTTGCCGGTGAACTTCGGCCACCAGAAGTGGAAGCCGGCGAACATCGCGAAGACCACGGTGCCGAACACGACGTAGTGGAAGTGCGCGACGACGAAGTACGAGTCAGAGACGTGGAAGTCCATCGGCGGCGAGGCCAGGATGACACCGGTCAGACCGCCGAAGGTGAAGGTGATCAGGAAGCCGATGGTCCACAGCATCGGCGTCTCGAAGGACAGCGAGCCCTTCCACATCGTGCCGATCCAGTTGAAGAACTTCACACCTGTCGGCACCGCGATCAGGAAGGTCATGAACGAGAAGAACGGCAACAGCACACCGCCCGTCACGTACATGTGGTGCGCCCAGACCGTCACCGAGAGGCCGGCGATGGCGATGGTGGCACCGATCAGGCCGATGTAGCCGAACATCGGCTTGCGGCTGAAGACCGGGATGACCTCGGAGACGATGCCGAAGAACGGCAGCGCGATGATGTACACCTCAGGATGGCCGAAGAACCAGAAGAGATGCTGCCACAACAGCGCTCCGCCGTTGGCGGCGTCGAAGACGTGCGCCCCGAATTTGCGGTCCGCCTCCAGGGCGAACAGCGCGGCGGCCAGCACCGGGAAGGCCAGCAGCACCAGCACACCGGTGAGCAGCACGTTCCAGGTGAAGATCGGCATGCGGAACATCGTCATGCCGGGTGCGCGCATGCAGATGATCGTGGTGATGAAGTTGACCGAGCCGAGGATGGTGCCGAAGCCGGAGAGGGCCAGACCCATGATCCACATGTCGGCACCGACGCTCGGCGAGCGGACCGCGTCCGACAGCGGCGAGTAGGCGAACCACCCGAAGTCGGCCGCGCCCTGCGGGGTGAGGAAGCCGCCCACCGCGATGAGCGAGCCGAAGAGGTAGAGCCAGTAGGCGAACATGTTCAGCCGCGGGAAGGCCACATCGGGCGAGCCGATCTGCAGCGGCATGATCCAGTTCGCGAAGCCGGCGAACAGCGGGGTGGCGAACATCAGCAGCATGACCGTGCCATGCATGGTGAACGCCTGGTTGAACTGCTCGTTCGACATGATCTGCGTGCCCGGACGGGCGAGCTCGGCGCGCATGAGGAGCGCCATGACGCCGCCGACGCAGAAGAAGACGAACGACGTGATCAGGTACAGGCTGCCGATCTTCTTGTGGTCCGTCGTCGTCATCCAGTCGACAACGATCTGGCCGGGCCGCTTGGGCCGTCCGGAGGCTGTCGCCGGAGCTGTCGCGGCGGCGGCACCCTGGGGTTCGTTGAGGATGCTCACGGGTTATTCGTCTCCGCATTCTTGGCGCCGCCCGTGGTGGCGGTACCCGCCGGGATGTAGCCGGTCTGGCCCTTCTTCGCCAGGTCCTCCAGGTGCTTCTGGTAGCGCTCCGGGGAGACGATCTTCACGTTGAAGAGCATCCGGGAGTGGTCGACGCCGCACAGCTCGGCACACTTGCCCCGGTAGGTGCCCTCCTTGTTCGGGGTCACCTCGAAGCGGTTGACGTGGCCCGGGATGACGTCCTGCTTCATCAGGAACGGGATGGCCCAGAAGGAGTGGATGACGTCCCGGGAGGTCAGGATGAACTGGACCTTCTCGCCCTTGGGCAGCCACAGTGTGGGCCCCGGGTTCTTGGTCTGCGGGTTCACGTCGGCCGGGGTGCCCGCCGTGTAGACGCCCTCGGCGCCCTTCGGGAAGCCCTTGGTCATCCGGTCCGGGATGGCGCTCAGTTCCTTGTCCAGCGCCTTGTCCGTGTTGACGTCCGTCTTGGGGTCGCCGTCCACGTCCTCGATGTAGTTGAAGCCCCAGCTCCACTGGTAACCAACGACGTTGATCACGTGGGTGGGCTTCTTCGAGGTCGCCAGAAGCTTGGTCTCGTCCCGGGCCGTGAAGTAGAACAGCACCGCGATGATGATGATCGGGACCACGGTGTACAGGGCCTCGATGGGCATGTTGTACCGGGTCTGCGGCGGGATCTCGACCTTGGACCTGGAGCGCCGGTGGAAGATGACGCTCCACAGGATCAGGCCCCACACCAGCACGCCCACGGCGAGCGCGGCCGCCCAGGAGCCCTGCCACAGGGAGAGGATCCGCGGCGCCTCGTCCGTTACCGGGGTGGGCATGCCGAGGCGGGGGAAGTCCTTGGATGTGCAACCGGTCGCGGTTGCCAGGACCAGGCCCGCGGCCGACGCCTGCTGCAGCTTCCGCCGCATCGGGCGCCGCGACGTGGGGGTGCCACCCACGGCGCCCGAAGGGCGCTCGTGGGGGAGGTCGGAGCCGTTGGGACTCACGTAGCGCCTTCCCGAGAGTCTCGCCCGCGTCGGTCGGGCGCGGCCCTCTTACGTGGTCGGGCGCCGGCCCAGGCGCGGGCAGGGGTTTGGATGTTTATGCGGACCAAACCCTAGCCGACGCCATTTGGGGTCGCGCGGGGAGGGGGCACAACGCGCCGCGTGCCACCCCGATGGGCCGGGACGCACCCGCGCCGCCCCCGAACTGAGGCTGTACAGGCCGCTTCCCGGCCGGGAACGGCACCGAGTACGCACGGTACGGGTGCGGCGGTAGCGTACAAGTGTGTCCTATTTCGATGCCGCGTCCTCGCTCCCCCTCCACCCGGTCGCGCGGCAGGCTTTGCTGGCGGCAGTGGACGAGGGGTGGGCCGACCCGGCACGCCCGCACCGGGAGGGCCGGCGCGCCCGGATGCTGCTGGACGCGGCCCACGAGACGGCAGCCGAGGCGCTGGACTGCCGTCCGGACGAACTGCGCTTCACCTCTTCGGGTACCCAGGCCCTGCACACCGGGATCGGCGGCACACTCACCGCGCGGCGGCGCGCCGGGCGGCGACTGGTCGTCTCCGCGGTCGAACACTCTGCCGTGCTGCACGCGGGCGAGGCCCACGAGCGGGCGGGCGGACTGCTGCACCGGGTGCGAGTCGACCGTACCGGGCGGGTCGACGCACAGGAGTGGGCACAGGCGCTCGGCGACGACTGCGCGCTGGCCTGTCTGCAGTCGGCCAACCATGAGGTCGGCACCGTACAGCCGGTGGCCCGGGTGGCCGAGGTCTGCGCCGAGGCGGATGTGCCGCTGCTGGTGGACGCAGCGCAGTCACTTCCCTGGGGGCCGGTGGAGGGGCCCTGGTCACTGCTGACCGGCAGCGCCCACAAATGGGGAGGGCCGCCCGGAGTGGGACTGCTCGCCGTGCGCAAGGGCGTGCGGTTCGCTCCGCCCGGGCCGGTGGACGAGCGGGAGTCCGGAGTCGCCCCCGGCTTCGGGAACATCCCCGCCGTGGTCGCGGCGGCCGCGTCGCTGCGTGCCGTACGGGCCGAGGCGGAGGCGGAGGGCGCCCGGCTGCGGGCGCTGGTGGACCGGATCCGGGCCCGGGTGCCCGGGCTGGTCCCGGACACCGAGGTCGTCGGCGACCCGGTGCGCAGGCTGCCGCACCTGGTGACCTTCTCCTGTCTGTACGTGGACGGCGAGGTGCTGCTGCACGCGCTGGACACCGCCGGGTTCTCGGTCTCCAGCGGCTCCTCCTGCACCTCCGGCACCCTGACACCGAGCCATGTGCTGCGGGCCATGGGTGTGCTCTCGGAGGGCAATGTGCGGGTCTCGCTCCCGCCGGGGACGCAGGAGAGCGAGGTGGACCGGTTCCTCCGGGCGCTGCCCGGGGCCGTCGCGGAGGTACGGGCGCAGCTGGGGGCCGGGGCCGTACCCGCGGCCGGGGTCGCCGAGCAGAGAGCCGGGGCCGCCGGCGCCGACCGGGACGCGGCCGCGGACGGCGACGCGGCGGGGGCCGCTGCCCCGGAAGGAGCCGGCGGGATCACCGTCGACGCGCGCGGGACGCTGTGCCCGCTGCCGGTGATCGAGCTGGCCAAGGCCGTGGGGCGGGCTCCGGCGGGGGGCTTGGTGCGGGTGCTGGCCGACGACGAGGCCGCCCGGCTCGACATCCCGGCCTGGTGCGAGATGACCGGACACACCTTCGAGGGGGCGGAAGGCACGGAGTACCGGGTGCGGAGGGCGGGGGGCACCGGGTGAGCGCCCCCGCGGCGGAGTGGGCCCCGGTCACAGGAACGCCCCCGAGGGGATGTACGGCGACGGGGGCCGCAGGCCGCGGAAGCAGACGAACCCCTCGGAGCGGAGTTCCAGGCCGGCGCGGAGACCCACGTCGACCGCCCACTGCTGCTCGGCGGTGACGTCCTGCACCTCCACCTCGGTCCCCTCCGGCACCCCGTGCAGTGCGGCGGTGAGCACCCGGGTGGCGATCCGCCGGGAGGTGGCGCCCAGCAGGGCGACTCTGCTCCCGTCGGCGGTGAGATAGCAGTAGCCGCTGCCGGCCAGGTCGTCGGCGACGACCAGCCGGTGGTACCGCATCAGGAAGTCGTGGTCGGGACCGTGCGCCCCGCCGCGCAGCCGCCGGTCCACGGAGTCGAGCAAAGCGCGGTCCCGGGGGCCGCCCTCGACCGCGGCGCCCTCGGCGCTGCCCAGTCCGGCCCGGTCGACGGCGCCCCGCATCCGGATGGTGGGGTGCAGCGCGAACCCGGCCTGCCGGTAGACGCGCGCGGCGGCCGGGTGGCGCGAGCAGCAGATGATGCCGCGCAGGCAGCCGCGCCCGTACTCCAGAGTGCGCTGCAGCAGGGCCCGGCCGACGCCCTCGCCCTGCGCCCCGGGGAGGACGACCAGCAGGGCGAGGCCCCAGGTGCCCTCGCGGATGTGGGACTGGGCGGCGCCGACGGCCCGGCCGTCGGCGTCCTCGGCGATCCAGCAGCCCGCGGGGTCGTGCCGGACGATGTGCAGGATCTGCGCGCGTTTGTGCGCCGCACGGTCCGCCGAGTGCGGATGCGGGGCGTCACCCTTGAGTTCGTGCGAGGCCCCGAACGCCGCCTCGGCCAGCGTCCGTACCGTCTCCGCGTCGTCTTCGGTGTCCCTGACAGGTCGCAGCAGCATCGGAGCACGCTACGGCAGCCCGCCGCGACCCGGCGAGCGCCGCCGCGGCCGGGGCCGGCACCGCGGCGGCGGGACTCGCGCCCGGGAGTGCCGGAGCGATGCCCGGCCCCGGCCGTCACGGCAGGGCGAGCATCCGCTCCAGGGCGAGCTTGGCGAACTTCTCCGTCTCCGCGTCGACCTCGATCCGGTTGACGACGGTGCCGTCGGCCAGCGACTCCAGGGCCCACACCAGGTGCGGCAGGTCGATGCGGTTCATGGTGGAGCAGAAGCAGACGGTGCGGTCCAGGAAGACGATCTCCTTGTCCTCGGCGGCGAAACGATTCGCCAGCCGTCGGACGAGGTTCAACTCGGTCCCGATGGCCCACTTGGATCCGGCGGGAGCCGCTTCCAGGGCCTTGATGATGTACTCGGTGGAGCCGACCTGATCGGCCGCGCCGACGACCTCGTGCTTGCACTCCGGGTGCACCAGGACGTTGACGCCGGGGATGCGCTCGCGCACCTCGCGGACCGAGTCCAGCGAGAAGCGGCCGTGCACCGAGCAGTGGCCACGCCACAGGATCATCCGCGCGTCGCGGAGCTGCTGCGGGGTCAGCCCGCCGTTCGGCTTGTGCGGGTTGTAGACGACGCAGTCGTCCAGCGTCATGCCCATGTCGCGGACGGCGGTGTTGCGGCCGAGGTGCTGGTCGGGCAGGAACAGCACCTTCTCGCCCTGGCCGAAAGCCCACTCGAGCGCCCGCTTGGCGTTGGAGGAGGTGCAGATCGTGCCGCCGTGTCGCCCGGTGAACGCCTTGATGTCCGCCGAGGAGTTCATGTACGAGACCGGGACGGTCGTCTCGGCGACCCCGGCCTCGGTCAGCACGTCCCAGCACTCGGCGACCTGCTCGGCGGTGGCCATGTCCGCCATGGAACAGCCGGCCGCCAGGTCGGGCAGGACAACCCGCTGCTGCTCCGAGGTGAGGATGTCGGCCGACTCGGCCATGAAGTGCACACCGCAGAAGACGATGTACTCGGCCTCGGGCCGGGCCGCCGCTTCCCGCGCCAGCTTGAAGGAGTCACCGGTCACATCGGCGAACTCGATGACCTCGTCGCGCTGGTAATGGTGGCCGAGGACGAAGACGCGGTCGCCGAGCTTCTCCTTCGCGGCGCGCGCCCGGGCCACCAGGTCCGGATCGGAGGGGGCGGGGAGGTCGCCGGGGCACTCGACCCCGCGCTCGCTCCTGGGGTCGGCCTCGCGGCCGAGCAGCAGCAGCGCGAGCGGGGTCGGCTGCACGTCCAGCGGCTGGGCGGCACTCAACAGGACCAGCCCTTTCTGTAGCTCAGTAGCGTCGGAGGCGCCACACGGAGCCGTACCGGTCAGGCGCGGGACACGCTCCCCGCGCGGCCTTCCGGTGCGGCCTCCCATCGGATTCTCGTCTAAGTGACGCTATCTATCATAACCGCTTCACGTCAGTTTGACGATGCCCATCGCGTCGATGTGACGCATTCCCACGCGCTCCGGCGGTGTGCGAGCATGAAGTGACCACTCCTGGAATGAATCCGGGATGCCGCCGGTTGAGCCGACGGTAAGAGTGCAGTCCGTACAACCCGGGAGAGAAGCAGATGTCCGTTTCGGACGAGACCGCTGTAAGCGAGGGCATCATCCTGTCCGACGCCGCCGCCGCGAAGGTCAAGAACCTGCTGGAGCAGGAGGGCCGCGACGATCTGGCGTTGCGCGTCGCCGTCCAGCCGGGTGGCTGCTCCGGCCTGCGGTACCAGCTCTTCTTCGACGAGCGCTCGCTCGACGGCGACGTGGTCAAGGACTTCGGTGGCGTCAAGGTCGTCACCGACCGGATGAGCGCCCCCTACCTCGGCGGTGCCTCCATCGACTTCGTCGACACCATCGAGAAGCAGGGCTTCACGATCGACAACCCGAACGCCACCGGCTCCTGCGCCTGCGGCGACTCGTTCAACTGAGCCACCGGCCCGCGGGGCCGCCGACGGCGGACACCGGGCGGCCCGGGCCGGGTCACGGCCATGGCGAGGGCGGCGGACTCCCCCCACCAGGAGTCCGCCGCCCTCGCCGGTTCCGGGCGGGCGGCGCCGCGCTCACTTCCTCGGCAGCTTCTCGCCGTTCCGCGCGTCCAGCACCTTGCGGTCGCCCAGCTTCTTGTCGAGTTCCACCTCGACCGTCTGCCGTTTGGCGATCTTGACGCAGACCTTCTTGCCGGCCTTGCCGGCCTTGCTGGCCTTGTCGCCCTTGCCGGCCTTCTTCTCACCGGCTTCGACGGAGACCCGCACCGCGGACCCCGACTCCTCGGCCTCGGCCCGGTAGGTGTCGCACACCCCGCCCCAGAAGCTCAGCTCCAGCGTGCGCCCGTGCACCTCGTACGACTCGACCGCCTGCGAGGGCTTCTTCCCCGGCCCCGTGCCGCCGTCCGGCACCGGAGGGTGGCCGGAGGTCTTCGACGGCTCGAGGTACTCCGGCGACACAGCCGGATGGGTGACCTCCAGGTCTCCCCCGCCCGACCGCTTGACCTGGTAGATCCACGCCGGCACCAGCAGCGGCTCGCCGTGCGAGCGCTCCAGCGCGAGCCCGAAGGACGCGCCGCCGATCCTGGTCGGCTCGTTCCCCTGGGCCCCCTCGCGGTGGCCGCCGCGCGCCTGCTCGGCCTTGTTCAGCCGGTCGAGCGTCGCGGTGGCGCTCTCCACCGGGTAGTCGTCGCCCTTGCGGGTCTTGTTCCAGTTCCCCTGCGCCCGGGTGACCGCACCCTTGTCGTCCACCACGAAGGTGCTGTCCCAGCCGTGCGTGGGCAGACCTGCCACCTCGGGCGAGGCGGTCACGGTACGGGTGCCGCCGACCGGGGACCCGGCGTCCAGCGAGGCCTCCTGGAGCCCGAGCGCGCGCAGCGCGGGACGCACGGCCTTCTTCGCCTCGGCGGCGGAGAGCGGCTCACCGCCGGGCGCGGGGTCGGGGTCGGCGTCCAGCGGCACCGTCCCGCCGTTCTGATACGTCCACGCGCCGCCGCCGGCTCCCCGCTCGACGGTCAGCCGGGGGTCCTTCCCCTTGCTGTCGCCGCCCGCCTGCCAGCGGCCCGCCTCGGCCTCGACCCCGCCCTCGATCTCGAACGCCTTCGCGAGCCGGGCCGCCTCGGCGCGGCTCACCCGGTGTCCGGGCTTGCGGACGGCGGCGGACTCGGGACCGTCCGGCAGCTCTCCCTCGGCCCGGTAGCCGCGCGGTCCCATCGGTTCGCCCGGCGCGATGCCCTCGCCGCTGTCCTGGGCGGACGCGGTCGTGCCGTCCAGTGCCAGCTTCGGAGGGCCGCCGTCCCCGTCGGCTGCGGCGCTCTCGGAGTCCGGGCCGCCGGAGAAGGCGGAGGACGCCCAGTACGCGCCACCCCCGCCTGCCAGCAGTACGGCGGTCGCCACGGCCGCGACGGAGAGCCGCCGCCGCCTGCTCCGGGGGGCCGGCCGGTCCTCGGTCTCGGGGGACTGGTCTGTACTCACCGAAAACTCCTTTGGCTCCGCATCCATGGGACGCTCCCTCGTCGCGAGGTCCTCCCGCACACCCTCCCCTCACGCGAGGGAGATGCGCTCCCTCATGCGAGGGGACGTGAGTGGGACGGGGAGCGGGAGCCGACGGTTCCAGGCGGGCGCCCGGCGAGCGGTTCGGCGGCCTCAGTCGCCGTACTCGGACATCCCCTCCAGGAGGCGCGCGGAGCGTACCGGAACGCGCACGCCGTGCAGCACAGGCAACGGCGCGCGGTGCCGCTCCTGCGCCCCCGCGGGCGGAACCGTCCAGTGCGGGGCCATCCGCGCGCAGTCGCCGAGGAGTTGCTCCATCGACTCGTGCTCGGCGTATCCGGCCGGGAAAAGCGCTGTTTTCGGCATGAGGATCACGCTACGGATCCGATGACCTGCCCGTAAGACCCTACTATGAGGTAGTTGTGTCCTGTTCGGCTCGGCGGGCCCAGCGGGTAGCGTGGCGCTGGCCTTCCCCCCGTGCGCTGGGCGTACGGGGGTACCCGATGTCTCTCAGGAGCAGAATTCGTCGTGCGTATCGCAGTCTGCGGCTCCATCGCAAACGACCACCTGATGACCTTCCCGGGGCGCTTCTCCGACCAACTGGTCGCCGACCAGTTGCACACGGTCTCGCTCTCCTTCCTCGTCGACGGCCTCAACATCCGCCGAGGCGGCGTCGGCGCCAACATCGCCTTCGGCATGGGCCAGCTCGGCGTCCAGCCGATCCTCGTCGGTGCGGCGGGAGAGGACTTCGAGGAATACCGCGCCTGGCTCGAACGACACGGTGTGGACACCGAGTCCGTGCACATCTCCGAGGTCGCGCACACCGCACGATTCGTCTGCACCACCGACGCGGACAACAACCAGATCGGCTCGTTCTACACCGGCGCCATGACCGAGGCCCGGAACATCGAGCTCAAGCACGTCGCCGACCGGGCGGGCCGGCTCGACCTCGTCCTCATCGGGGCCGACGACCCCGAGGGCATGATGCGGCACACCGAGGAGTGCCGCGCCCGCGGCATCCCCTTCGCCGCCGACTACTCGCAGCAGATCGCGCGGATGGACGGCGACGGCATCCGGGCGCTGACCGACGGCGCCACCTACCTCTTCTCCAACGAGTACGAGAAGGAGCTGATCGAGACCAAGACGGGCTGGAGCGACGAGGAGGTCCTCCAGCGCGTGGGCACCCGCGTGACCACCCTCGGCAAGAACGGCGCCCGCATCGACCGCGCGGGCGAGGAGCCGATCCTGGTCGGCTGCGCCGAGGAGAAGCAGAAGGCCGACCCCACGGGCGTCGGCGACGCCTTCCGCGCCGGGTTCCTCTCCGCGCTGGTCTGGGGCGTCGGCCTGGAGCGGGCCGCGCAGGTGGGCTGCATGCTCGCCACCCTCGTCATCGAGACGGTCGGCACCCAGGAGTACGAGCTCAGGCGCGTCCACTTCATGGAGCGCTTCACCAAGGCGTACGGCCACGACGCCGCCACCGAGGTCCAGGGCCACCTGGCCTGATCCCGGATCGCCGCGACCCCGCCCCCTACCGCCCCGCCGCGGGTGGTACGGGGCGGCGGCGCCGCGCACCGGGCCGGCCGATCGCCCCGGGACAGCACGCTCGGCCGACGGTCACTCCGGGACGGCGGGCCGCACCAGCCCGCTCTCGTACGCGGCCACCACCAACTGCGCCCGGTCCCGGGCGCCGAGCTTGGCCATGGCGCGGTTGACATGGGTCTTGACGGTGAGCGGGCTGACGTCGAGCCGGGCGCCGATCTCGTCGTTGGACAGCCCCCCGGCCACCTGCACCAGCACCTCGCGCTCGCGGGCGGTGAGCGCGTCGAGCCGGGCAGCGCGCCCCCCGGCCATCGGATCGTCTCCCTCCGCGGCGCCGCCCTGCGCCAGGAACCTGGCGATCAGCCCCTTGGTCGCCACCGGCGAGAGCAGCGCGTCCCCCTTGGCCGCCGTCCGCACCGCGGAGAGCAGTTCACCGGGCTCGGCGCCCTTGCCCAGGAACCCCGAGGCCCCGGCGCGCAGTGCGGCGACCACGTACTCGTCCACCTCGAAGGTGGTCAGGATGACGACCCGCACCTCGGCCAGCGCCGGGTCGGCGCTGATGGCCCGGGTGGCGGCCAGCCCGTCGGTGCCGGGCATCCGGATGTCCATCAGCACCACTTCCGCGCCCTGCTCCCGCACCAGCGCGACCGCCTCGGCCCCGTCCGCCGCCTCGCCCACCACTTCCATGTCGGGCTCGGAGTCCACCAGCACCCGGAAGGCACTGCGCAGCAGCGCCTGGTCGTCGGCGAGTACGACACGGATCATGCGGGGGTCTCCTTCCGGGGCGCCGTCGTCTCCAGCGGCAACCGTACGTGGACCCGGAATCCGCCACCGGGCAGCGGCCCGGTCTCGCAGACGCCGTGCAGCGCGGCGGCCCGCTCCCGCATGCCGACGAGGCCGTGCCCGCCGGTGCCGCCCGCGGCCCGCCCCGGCTCGTCCCCGTCCGCGGGGTCGGCCGCTTCGTCGGGAACGGTGTGCGTGGTGCCCGCCCCGTCGTCGACGACGACGATCTCCAACGCCTCCGCGTCCCGCTGTATCCGCACCTCGGCGTGGGCGCCGCTGCCCGCGTGCTTGTGCACGTTGGTCAGGGCCTCCTGGACGACCCGGTAGGCGGTCAGGTCCACCGCCGAGGAGAGCGGCGGCCCCCCGGTGGTCGGCGGCGCCTCCACGTCGACGGACATCCCGGCGTTGCGGAAGCCGTCCACGAGGTCGTCCAGCACCTCCAGACCGGGCGCGGGTTCGGTGGGCGCGGTGCTCTCCCCGGACTGGCGCAGCAGCCCCACGGTGGTCTGGAGTTCGGCCAGGGCGTGCCGGCTGGCGTCCCGCACATGGGACAGCGCCTGCTTGGCCTGGTCGGGACGCGTGTCCATGACGTGCGAGGCCACCCCGGCCTGGACGTTGACCAGGGCGATGTGGTGGGCGACCACGTCGTGCAGCTCGCGGGCGATGCGCATCCGCTCCTCGGCGACCCGCCGCCTGGCCTCCTCCTCACGGGTGCGCTCGGCGCGCTCGGCCCGCTCCTGGATGGCGTCGACGAAGGCGCGCCGGTTGCGCACGGCCTCGCCGACGGCGGCGGCCAGCGCGGTCCAGGCGAAGATGCCGAGGTTCTCCTGCGCGTACCACGGCCGGGCCCCGAAGAGCATGCTCGCGCCCGTGAGCACACCGACGCTGACCGCGCCGACCTGCCAGCTGGTACGGCGGTCGGTGGTGTTGCTGACGGTGTAGAGCGCGATGACGGCGGCCGAGACGAGCGGCGCCTCGGGCGCCGATCCGCCGGTGGGCCCCTCGCCCGCGGCGAGCGCGAGGACCGATATCGCCCCGGTCAGCAGCAGCACCGGCATGGGAGCCCGGCGGCGCAGCGCCAGCACCCCGCAGGAGAGCGCCGCCAGCAGTACCGTCTGCCCGCTGATCTCGCGCTCCGCGAACCGGGGCTGGCCGTCGGGTCCGTGCGGCTCCGTCGAGGCGCCGAGGAGGATGCAGCAGAAGGTCCCGACAGCGATGAGGGCATCGACCGCGTGGGGATGCGCGCGGAGTCGCTCGCGGATGTCGCGGAGGGTTACAGCAGGCACCGTATGCCCGGCTCTCCTGGTGTGTGTGCCGTCGTGGTCTGCGTGCGGGTCGTGGGGCGGGCGGGGGAACGGGGGCGCCGGTTCGTGCGGCGCGGGTCGCGGGCTAGCCGGGGATGAGTCCGTCGTCGCCGAGCATCTTGCGCACCTCGTCCAGATCGGCCTCGGGCGCGGGCAGGATCAGCTCGGAGGGTTCGAGCGCGTCGTCGGGCAGCGGGCTGCCCAGTCGGCGGACGGCGTCGAGCAGCGCGTGGAGCGTGCGGCGGAAGCCGCTCTCGTCTCCGCTCTCCATCTCCTCGAGCAGCTCGTCATCGAGCCGGTTCAGTTCGGCGAAGTGGCTGTCGTCCAGTCTGACCTGGCCCTCGCCCATGATCCGTACGATCATGCCGTTCTCCTCCTCAGGCTGCGCGGGGTGCCGCTGAGGCCCGGTTCACTCCTTGTTGAACCTGGGCGCGTCCTGCTGCCGGCCGTTGGCCTGGCCTTCCTGGTCCTGGCCCCCCTCGATGGCCTGCTGGCCGCCGCTGCCGCTGCCACCGGCCAGCTCCGCCTTCATCCGCTGCAGCTCCAGCTCCACGTCGCTGCCGCCGGAGAGGCGGTCGAGCTCGGCGCTGATGTCGTCCCTGGCCATGCCGGAGGGGTCGTCCAGCGCCCCGGAGGCCAGCAGCTCGTCGATGGCGCCGGAGCGGGCCTGGAGCTGGGCCGTCTTGTCCTCGGCCCGCTGGATGGCCATGCCGACGTCGCCCATCTCCTCGGAGATGCCGGAGAACGCCTCACCGATCCGGGTCTGCGCCTGAGCGGCGGTGTAGGTGGCCTTGATGGTCTCCTTCTTGGTGCGGAAGGCATCCACCTTGGCCTGCAGCCGCTGCGCCGCCAGAGTGAGCTTCTCCTCCTCGCCCTGCAGCGTCTGGTGCTGCCCCTCCAGGTCGGTGACCTGCTGCTGGAGGGCGGACCGGCGCGAGAGAGCCTCCCGGGCCAGGTCCTCGCGGCCCAGCGCGAGCGCCTTCTTGCCCTGCTCCTCCAGCTTGGAGGACTGCCCCTGCAGCTGCGTCATCTGCAGCTCCAGGCGCTTTCTGGAGGTGGCGACGTCCGCGACGCCGCGGCGCACCTTCTGCAGCAGTTCGAGCTGCTTCTGATACGAGTAGTCGAGCGTCTCACGCGGGTCCTCGGCCCGGTCCAGGGCCTTGTTGGCCTTCGCGCGGAAGATCATCCCCATACGCTTCATGACACCGCTCATGGGCCTCGCGCGCCCCCTTCGTAACGGACTCAAACCCTCGGCAACCTACAGACCCCAGGGTACGGGGCTGTCTTCCATTACCGCACCGTTCGAGTGCGGAAACGCTCCTCCGTGAGGACGATCAGCCTCCCGCGCTCTCCGGCGCAGGGAGTAGGCACCCGTCCGCGACAGGGACCGGTGATTCCGGTCCCTACCCCTGGGGGCTGGGGCGCACTCCGCGGCACACCGTACTCTTGAGGTGTGTTCCGTAGCCGTTCGAAAGCAGGGCAGGTCGGCTCATCCCAGGTGATGGCGGCCGAGCCCCACCAGCCCCGCGACCCGCAAGCACCCAAGGGTCGCCCCACTCCCAAGCGCAGCGAGGCGCGCGGTCCGCGCCGCCCGATGGCCTCCGGGCCGCAGGGCCGCAAGGACGCGGCCAAGCGGCAGCGCGAGGCTCGCCGGGCCGAGCTGGCCAAACAGCGCGAGGCGCTGGCCAGCGGGGACGAGCGCCATCTGCCCGCCCGCGACAAGGGTCCGGTGCGGCGCCTGGCGCGCGATTTCGTGGACTCCCGGTTCAGCGTGGCGGAGTTCTTCCTGCCGCTGGCCGTGATCATCCTCGTCCTGAGCATGCTGCCCTCGCTGCAGCTCAAGAACATCTCGCTGCTGCTGTGGCTCGTGGTGATCGTGCTGATCGTCATCGACTCCATCGGCACCACGGTGCGGCTCAAGAAGCGGATCCAGGAGCGCTACCCGGACGAGAACCGCCGGGGCGCCATCGCCTACGCGCTGATGCGGACCCTTCAGATGCGCCGCATGCGCCTGCCCAAGCCGCAGGTAGCACGCGGCGAGAAGCCCTGATCAGGCAGGAGCTGGTCGCCCGGCAACTCGAGGAGCGGATAGCCGCGCACTTCGAGGTGGGGCGCCGGCTCCGGGTACTGGACGCCGGGCTGGGCGACGGCGCGCAGGCGCTGCGGCTGGCGCGGGCCGGTCATCAGGTCACCGGCCTGGAGTCCGATCCGACGCGGCTCGCGGCGCTGGACGCGGCGCTCGCGGAGGAGCCCGAGGGGATACGCGCCCGCTTCCGCACCCGGGCCGGCGGCGGCCAGGACACCGGGGCGCACTTCCTGCCCGGCACCTTCGACCTGGTGCTCGGCCACGACGTCCTGGGCCGGTCCCGGGACCCGGACAGCACACTGGCCGGGCTCGCCCGGGTGCTCGACACCGGCGGGCTGCTCTCGCTCGTCCTGCCCAACGTGGCGGCCCGGGCGATGCGGCCCGGGCTGGCCGGGGACTGGGCGGGTGCCCGTGCGGCGCTGGAGGCCGAGCCCGGCGAGAGCGACCGCTTTCTGCGGCTGGAGGCCCTGACCTCCTTCCTCGCCCGGATCGGAGTGCCCATGGACCGCTGGTACGGCGTGGGGGTGCTCGCACCCGGCGACCCGGCCGGTCCCGCCGAGGCCCTGGAGGCGGAGGAGCGGGCCTGCCGCATGGACCCCTACCGGGGTGTGGCCGAGTCGCTGCACCTGTTCGGGGTGCGGGGCTGAGGCCCGGAGTGCGGGGCTGAAGCTTGTTCGGGGTTCGGGGTCCGAGGGCCGAGGGCCGAGGGCCGAGGGCCGAGGGCCGTGGGCCGAGGGCCGAGGCCGCTGGGTGCGGGGCCGAGGCCGCCCGGCCGTGCCGGGGCCGTCCGGACGGTGCCGGGGCCCGGTCTGCGCAGCCCCGCTCGGCTCTCCCGGAGACGGCCGCAGCTCAGCCGGCGGCGGGCCGGAACTCGGGAGGATCGCGCAGCTCGATGTCGGCCGGCTCGATGCCCTGCTCCCGGGCGAGGTGGGCGAGGGTCTCGGACCGGGCCTGCTCCGGCGCCTGGGTGTCGATGAAGGCGCCCAGCCACTCCCCCGTCCGCCGGTTGTAGGCCAGCTGCCGGGCGGCCGCGGCGCTGCTGATGGTGCCCGTCTCCTCGACCGTGAAGTCGGTGCCGATGGCCGCCTTGGCCACGTGGGCCGCGCACACGTCCATGAAGCGGGGACTGGGCCGCTCGTCACCCCCGTGGAAGAAGGCCTCGACCGCGTCGGGCCCGCGAACCGACCGTTCGGCGAAGATCCCGGCCTTCTTCAGCGTCGCCAATGTCCGCTCCACCTTTTCAGCCGGGCCCCGCAGCACCACGTAAACCGCACCTCGTACGTCCATGCGCACCGAGGGTAGCGGCTGTCCGACACCGGCGAGACCAGTCGCCGACCGGGCTGCCGCACGGGCTTCGGGCCGAGCGCGGGGCGGGCTCCGTGGTGCGCGGGGCGCCGCCCCGTCACCCGGAGGCGGTGTCCCCGGTGTCCGCCTCCGAGGCCGAATGCAGGCTCATCGGGCCGTAGACGGTGCTGTCGTCCTCCCGGAGGGTCACCTGATCGGTGCCGCCCTCCAGCAGCTCCCGCCACACCTCGCCGATCCACGACTCGGCGTCCGACTGGGTGGGGAACTCCTCCGGCTCCACGGCCGGTTCGGTCTCCGTGCCGTCGGCCTTCTCGAACCGCCACGTCCACGCCATCAGTGCCTCCGTAAGATCGCCGGTTGCTCCCGGAAGCGTAGTCCCCCGTGCGCACGCGACGGCAGGTCACGAGACGATCGGAGGGTGGAACTCACTCTGCTCGGCACCGGCGGTCCCGCCGGCCTCCCGCTGCCCGACTGCCCCTGCGCCCGCTGCGCCGCCGCCACCGGCAGCGAGGCACGGGCGGCGACGGCGGTGCTGGTGGACAGCACCCTGCTGCTCGATCTGACCCCGGGGCCCGCGTTCGCCGCGGCACGGGCCGGGCGGTCGCTCAGCGGGGTGCGGCAGGTGCTCCTGACCCATCCGCACGACGGTCCGGCCCCGGAGGTGCCCGCCGGGCTGCCGGCCCCCGTCCGGCTGCCGGACCGCCAGGAGTTGGCGCTGATCAGCGGGCACCGGGTGCGGGCCCTGGCGCTGGACTCGCCCGGCACCGGCTATCTGGTCACCGGCCCCGACGGGGAGCGGCTGCTCCACCTGCCGCCGGGCGCCGCACCCGCCGGGCTGGGCGGCGGCGTCGGGCACGGCGGCCCCTGCGACACCGTGCTGATGGACGTCGCCGGGCGACCCGGCGCGCTGGCCGGGCTGCGGGAGGCGGGCCTGGTCGGCGCGGGCACCGATGTCGTCGCCGTCCACCTGGGGCACGCGGTGCCGCCGGGTGCGGAGCTGCACCGGCGGCTGGCCGCCGCCGGGGCCCGGGCCGTGCCGGACGGTACGACGCTCACCGTCGGCGCGTACCACGGTGGAGCGGACGGCCCCGAGGTCCCGCGCCGGACGCTGGTGCTGGGCGGGGCACGGTCGGGCAAGTCGGTGGAGGCCGAGCGGCGGCTGGCGGCGTTCCCCGGGGTGGTGTACGTGGCGACGAGCGGCACCCGCGACGGCGACCCCGAGTGGGCCGCGCGGGTGACCGAGCACCGCGAGCGGCGTCCCGCCTCGTGGCGCACCGAGGAGACCTGCGACCTGGTACCGCTGCTGGAACGGGAAGGGCCGCCGCTGCTGATCGACTGCCTGGCGCTGTGGCTGACCCACGCCATGGACGAGGTGGAGGCGTGGGACGACACCCGCTGGGCGCGGGGCGGCGCCGCCGAACTGTCCGCGCGGGTGCACACGCTGCTGGAAGCCGTACGCCGCACGCCGCGGCTGCTGGTGGCGGTCAGCAACGAGGTGGGGTCCGGGGTGGTGCCGGCGACCTCGGCCGGGCGCCGGTTCCGCGACGAACTGGGCAGGCTAAACGCGCGGTTCGGCGAGGAGTGCGAGCACGTGCTGCTGACGGTCGCCGGAGTGGCGCTGCCGCTGCGGTGAGGAGACGGGGCCGGCCGCCGGTGCCGTCCCCGCTCCCCGCTCCCCGCTCTCCGCTCTCCGCTCTCCGCTCTCCGCTCTCCGCTGAACTGCCGTACGGGGGCTGCTGAAGCGGCCGTGCCACTCACGTACGCTCGGCGAGCATGAGCGAGCGCAGCCTGGATCTGGACGACTTCTCCGACCTCATCGAACGGCCGCACGGCGGCCTGCGCCAGGAGGCCGAGGAACGGCGGGCGCTGACCGGGCTGCCCCCGCGGGCCCTGGGACGGCTGGAGGACGTGGGCGAATGGCTCGGCTCCGCGCAGGCCCGGGTACCGGTGCGGCCGGTCGCCCGCCCGCGCGTGGTGGTCTTCGCCGGGGACCACGGCGTCGCCGAACTCGGCGTCTCCACCCGGCAGCCGGGCACCGCCGCCGAACTGGTCCGCGAACTGCTGGACGGCGCCTCCCCCGCGGGCATCCTCGCACGGCAGTTCGAGGTGCCGGTGCGGGTGGTGGACATGGCGCTCGACTGCGACCCGGAGACGCTGCCCGCCGAGGTGACCCGGCACCGGGTGCGCCGCTCCTCGGGCCGTCTGGACACCGAGGACGCGCTGACCCGCGAGGAGGCCGAGGAGGCGTTCCGCGCGGGGATGGCACTCGCGGACGAGGAAGCCGACGCCGGGACCGACCTGGTGGTGCTCGGCGACCTGAGCGTCGGCGGCACCACCGCGGCCGCGACGCTGATCGCCGCGCTGTGCGGCACCGACGCGTCGGTGGTGACCGGACGCGGCGGGGGCGGGATCGACGATCTGACCTGGATGCGCAAGTGCGCCGCCGTGCGGGACGGGCTGCGCCGCGCCCGGCCGGTGCTGGGCGACCAGCTCCAGCTGCTGGCGGCGGTCGGCGGCGCCGACCTGACGGCGATGACGGGCTTCCTGCTGCAGTCCGCGGTCCGGCACACCCCGGTGGTGCTCGACGGTGTCGTCTCCGCGGCGTGCGCGCTGGTCGGCCAGCGGGTGGCCTTCCGGGCCCCGGACTGGTGGCTGGCGGGCCAGGCGGGCAGCGAACCGGCGCAGGCCAAGGCCCTGGACCGGCTGGCCGCCGACCCGCTGCTGGAGCAGGGCGTCGAGCTGGGCGGCGGCACCGGTGCGCTGCTGGCGCTGCCGCTGGTGCGGGCGGCGGCGGCGCTGGCAGCCGAACTCCCGGTCCGGGAGGGCCCGGTGGCGGACCCGGAGGAGCCGGCCGGGGACCCGGTCGCCGGACGGGGCAGCGGGCCGGAGGCCCTGGACGCCACCTGAGCACCGGCGGGTGCCGGGCAGCCGGGCGGGACGGCGCGCGTCCTCGGCCCGTGCGGAGCCCGGCCCGCTCCGGCGGGTGCCGCCGGCCCCGACCCCGGGACCGGGGCCGGGACCGGGACCGGGACCGGGCGGAGGGCGCGGGTAGCCTGCTCCGCCATGGACGCCTCCTCCCCCGCCGGTACTCCCGCCGGTACTCCCGCCGGCGCTCCGGCCTCCGCGGCCGAGGGACTGCGGTTCGCTTTCGGCACCTTGACCGTGCTGCCGGTACGGGTCGCCCGCTGGGACCGGTCGGCCGCGCGGGCGGGCATGGTGTGCGCCCCGGCGGTCGGGCTGGTGGTGGGCGGCCTCGCTGCCGCGGCGGGGACCGCGCTGCTGCTGTGCGGCGCCTCCGCGCTGCTGGCCGGGGTCGTGAGCACGGCGGTGCCCGCCGTGCTGACCAGGGGACTGCATCTGGACGGGCTGGCCGATGTCGCCGACGGACTGGGCAGCGGGAAGCCCGCCGACGCGGCGCTGCGGGTGATGAAGCAGTCCGATATCGGACCGTTCGGCGTGGTCACTCTGATGTTCGTGCTGCTGGCGCAGGTGGCCGCGCTCGCCGAGCTGTACGCGCGAGGGTGGGGCGCCGGGGCGGCCGGTGCGGTGGCCGCCGCCGTCGCCGCCCGCGGCGCGCTGGTCCTCGCCGCCCGCCGGGGCGTGCCCGCCGCGCGGCCCGAGGGCCTGGGGGCCGCCGTCGCGGAGACCGTGCCGCGGGCGGCGGCGCTGACCGCTGCGGGCTGCTGCGCCGTGCTGTCGGCCGGGTGCGCCTGGCCGGCGGGCCGCACGGCCGCCGCAGGGGCAGCAGCCGGCACGGTCCTGGGACTGTGCGCCGCCGAACTGCTGCTGCGGCACTGCGTCAGGCGGTTCGGGGGCGTGACCGGGGACGTCTTCGGCGGGGTGGCCGAGGCCGCGACGAGCTGCACGCTGGTGGTGGCGGTCCTGTTGTGAGCGCCGCGGCCCGCCGCCGGCAGGCCGGAAGGTGGCAGGAGGACCTGCGACGGGAAGAAGAGGGCGGGCATACCATGCCCGGAGCGTCCGAAACCGGAGCCGCTTCGCTCTCCGGAGCCCCGTCCAGGAAGAAGGTCTTTCCCACGTGTCTGCACTGACTCTCAGCACCTCGTCCGCTGCGACGCTGCGCGCGGACGCTGTCGTCATCGGTATCGCCAAGGGCGGCTCCGCCGGCAAGGCGGGCCGGGCGGGCGGCTCCGCCGTCGTCCTCGCCTCCGGCGCGGAGGCCGTGGACAAGGCGTACGGCGGGAAGCTGGCCGCGACGCTCGAGACGCTCGGCGCCGGCGGCGGCGAGGGCGAGGTCACCAAGCTCCCGGCGCCGGCGAGCGGGGTGAAGGCCCCGCTGGTACTCGCGGTCGGCCTGGGCGACGCCCCCGGCAAGCAGGAGACGTACGGCACCGAGGCACTGCGCCGGGCGGCGGGGGCCGCGGCGCGCGCGCTGGCGGGCAGCCGGAAGGCCGGGTTCGCGCTGCCGCTGGAGGACGCCGAGGCGGTGGCCGCGGTCGCCGAGGGCGCGCTGCTGGGCGCCTACTCCTTCACCGCGTACCGGGGCAAGGGCAGCGAGTCCGAGGACGGCAAGGGCGGCAAGGGCAGCAAGGACGCCTCGGCGCCGCTGGCGGAGGTCGCGCTGCTCGGCGGCAAGCCGCGGGACAAGGCGCACAAGGCGGCCGTCGACCGGGCCCTGGTCGTCGCCGAGGAGGTGCACCGCGCCCGCGACCTGATCAACACCCCGGCCAACGGGCTGGACCCCAAGGCGTTCGCCGCCGAGGCCCGCGCCGCGGCCAAGGCGCACGGCCTCACCTTCGAGGTGCTGGACGAGAAGGCGCTGGCCAAGGGCGGCTACGGCGGCATCCTGGGGGTCGGCAACGGCTCGGCGCAGCCGCCGCGGCTGGTGCGGATCGGCTGGTCGCACCCGAAGGCGAAGACGTCCCTGGCGCTGGTCGGCAAGGGCATCACCTACGACTCGGGCGGCATCTCGCTCAAGCCCGCCGGCCACAACGAGACGATGAAGTGCGACATGAGCGGCGCCGCCGCCGTCTTCGCCGCGGTCGTCGCCGCCGCCCGGCTGGGGCTGCGGGCCAATGTGACCGGGTGGCTGGCGCTCGCGGAGAACATGCCGTCCGGCTCGGCAACCCGTCCGGGTGATGTGCTGACCATGTACAGCGGCAAGACCGTGGAGGTGCTCAACACCGACGCCGAGGGCCGGCTGGTGCTGGCGGACGCGCTGACCCGGGCCGGCGAGGAGCGGCCGGACGCGATCGTGGACGTGGCCACCCTGACCGGCGCGATGGTGCTGGCGCTGGGCAACCGGACGTTCGGGATCATGGCGAACGACGACGCGTTCCGCGGGGCGGTGCACGAGTCCGCGGAGGAGGCGGGCGAGGCCGCCTGGCCGATGCCGATGCCCGGCTACCTGCGCAAGAGCATGGACTCGCCGGTCGCCGACCTCGCCAACATCGGCGAGCGGATGGGCGGCGGCCTGCTGGCCGGGGTCTTCCTGAAGGAGTTCGTCCCCGAGGACACCCGCTGGGCGCACCTGGACATCGCGGGCCCGGCCTTCAACGAGTCCGGCCCCTTCGGCTACACGCCCAAGGGCGGCACGGGCTCGGCGGTCCGTACGCTGGTCCGGCTCGTGGAGCGCACCGCGGAGAGCGGTCTGGACTGAGCCCCGCGGCGGGCGCGGGTCCACCGCGGCCCGCGCACCCGGCGCGACCCCGGCCGCCACCGGCACCCGACGGCGGCCGCCGCACGCCCCGGGCCCGGGGTTTTCCGGGTAGCGGGGGCCCGCGTCCCGGTTTCCGGCAACAGGTGCGAAGATGGATGACCGGCAGGACAGGGCCCCGCACGGCTTGACAGTAGCCGACACGACAAGGGCCGAGCAGACACACAGCGGCCGAACCTCAAGCCGCCCGGTCACAGGAGACCGGCTACGGCGTACCCATGCATGGAGGACGTGACGTGGCGAACGACGCCAGCACCGTTTTCGACCTAGTGATCCTCGGGGGCGGCAGCGGCGGTTATGCCGCCGCCCTTCGCGCCGCGCAGCTCGGTCTCGACGTCGCCCTGATCGAGAAGGACAAGCTGGGCGGTACCTGCCTGCACCGGGGCTGCATCCCGACCAAGGCGCTGCTGCACGCGGGCGAGGTGGCCGACCAGTCCCGCGAGAGCGCCGAGTTCGGTGTCAAGACCTCGTTCGAGGGCATCGACATGGCCGGTGTCCACAAGTACAAGGACGGCGTGATCTCCGGCCTCTACAAGGGCCTGCAGGGGCTGGTCGCCTCCCGCAAGGTCACCTACGTGGAGGGCGCCGGCCGCCTCTCCTCGCCGACCTCGGTCGACGTCAACGGCCAGCGCTACGAGGGCCGCCACATCCTGCTGGCGACCGGCTCGGTGCCGAAGTCGCTGCCGGGTCTGACCATCGACCACGAGCGCATCATCAGCTCCGACGACGCGCTGGTCATGGACCGGGTCCCGAAGTCCGCGATCATCCTGGGCGGCGGCGT
Source organism: Streptomyces sp. NPDC006925 (assembly GCF_042869575.1). Taxonomy (NCBI): domain Bacteria; kingdom Bacillati; phylum Actinomycetota; class Actinomycetes; order Kitasatosporales; family Streptomycetaceae; genus Streptomyces; species Streptomyces sp. NPDC006925. The sequence continues at coordinate 355,507 of NZ_JBIAGB010000002.1, read as the reverse complement.
CATCGGCGTCGAGTTCGCCTCGGCGTGGAAGTCCTTCGGCGCGGACGTCACCGTCGTCGAGGGCCTCAAGCACCTGGTGCCGGCCGAGGACGAGAACAGCTCCAAGCTCCTGGAGCGGGCCTTCCGCAAGCGCGGCATCAAGTTCAACCTGGGCACCTTCTTCGACAAGGCCGAGTACACCGACGGCGGGGTCAAGGTCACCCTGGCCGACGGCAAGGAGTTCGAGGCCGAGGTGCTGCTGGTCGCCATCGGCCGCGGCCCGGTCTCCGAGGGCCTGGGCTACGAGGAGGCCGGGGTCGCCGTGGACCGCGGCTTCGTGACGGTCGACGAGTACTGCCGCACCAACGTGCCGACGATCTCCGCCGTCGGCGACCTGATCCCCACCCTGCAGCTCGCACACGTGGGCTTCGCCGAGGGCATCCTGGTCGCGGAGCGGCTGGCGGGGCTGAACCCGGTGCCGGTCGACTACGCCGGGGTACCGCGGGTGACCTACTGCAACCCGGAGGTGGCCTCGGTCGGCCTGACCGAGGAGCAGGCCAAGGAGCGGTACGGTGCCGACAAGGTCGTCACGCTCAAGTACAACCTCGCGGGCAACGGCAAGAGCAAGATCCTCAAGACGGCAGGCGAGGTGAAGCTCGTCCAGGAGCGCGACGGTGCCGTGGTCGGCGTCCACATGGTCGGTGACCGCATGGGTGAGCAGGTGGCCGAGGCCCAGCTCATCTACAACTGGGAGGCGCTGCCCGCCGAGGTGGCCCAGCTCATCCACGCCCACCCGACGCAGACCGAGGCGCTCGGCGAGGCCCACCTGGCGCTGGCCGGCAAGCCGCTGCACTCCCACGACTGACCGCCGAGTTCGAGTCAGGGCGCGACCCATCCGCACAGCTTTGTAAGGAGCAACAGAAACCATGGCGGTTTCCGTAACCCTGCCGGCGCTCGGCGAGAGCGTGACCGAGGGCACCGTCACCCGATGGCTGAAGGCCGAGGGTGAGCACATCGAGGCCGACGAGCCGCTGCTCGAGGTCTCCACCGACAAGGTCGACACCGAGATCCCGGCGCCCGCGTCCGGGACCATCTCCTCCATCAAGGTCGCCGAGGACGAGACGGTGGAGGTCGGCGCCGAGCTGGCCGTCATCGACGACGGCTCCGGCGCACCGGCCGCGGCACCGGCCGCCGCCGAGGAGCCCGCCGCCGCACCGGCGGCCGAGCCCGAGCAGCCCGCGGCACCGGCCGCCCCGGCCCAGCCCGAGCCCGCCGCCGCTCCCTCCGGCGGCGCCGCCGAGGGCACCGACGTGGTGCTGCCCGCGCTGGGCGAGTCCGTCACCGAGGGCACCGTCACCCGCTGGCTGAAGCAGGTCGGTGACGAGGTCGAGGCCGACGAGCCGCTGCTGGAGGTCTCCACCGACAAGGTCGACACCGAGATCCCGGCGCCCACCGCCGGTACTCTGCTGGAGATCAGCGTCGGCGAGGACGAGACGGCGGAGGTCGGCGCCAAGCTGGCCGTCATCGGTGCCGCCGGTGCCGCGGCGCCGGCCCCCGCCGCGCAGGCCCCGGCGGCCCCCGCGGAGCCCGCCCCGGCCGCGCAGGCCCCCGCCGCCGCTCCGGCGCAGCCCGCCGCGCCGCAGACACCTCCGGAGCCCTCGCAGGGCCAGCCGGCTCCCGCGCAGCCCGCCCCGCAGGCCCAGCCCGCCCCGGCGGCGGCTCCCGCCCCGGCAGCGCAGGCCCCGGCGGCACCGGCACCGGCATCGGCTCCGGCGCCGGAGAGTGACGGCGCCTACGTGACGCCGCTGGTCCGCAAGCTGGCCGCCGAGCAGGGCGTCGACCTCTCCGCGGTGCGCGGCAGCGGTGTGGGCGGCCGGATCCGCAAGCAGGACGTCATCGAGGCCGCCGAGGCCAAGAAGGCGCAGGCCCCGGCCGCGGCGCCCGCCGCCGCGGCGTCGGCCGCTCCGAAGTCGCCGAAGCTGGAGCCGTCGCCGCTGCGCGGCCAGACGGTGAAGATGCCGCGGATCCGCAAGCTCATCGCCGACAACATGATGAAGGCGCTGCACAGCCAGGCGCAGCTCTCCACGGTCGTCGAGGTGGACGTCACCCGGGTCATGCAGCTCCGGGCCCGCGCGAAGGACTCCTTCGCGGCGCGCGAGGGCGTCAAGCTCTCGCCGATGCCGTTCTTCGTGCAGGCGGCGGCCGAGGCGCTGAAGGCGCACCCGTCCGTCAACGCGCGGCTGAACGACGACGGCACCATCACCTACCACGACGTGGAGAACATCGGCGTCGCGGTGGACTCGGAGAAGGGCCTGATGGTCCCGGTCATCAAGGAGGCCGGGAACCTCAACCTGGCGGGCATCGCCCGCAAGACCGCCGATCTGGCCAAGAAGGTCCGCGAGGGCGGGCTGGGCCCGGACGACATGTCCGGCGGCACCTTCACGATCAGCAACACCGGTTCGCGGGGCGCGCTCTTCGACACCATCATCGTGAACTACCCGCAGGTCGCCGAGCTGGGCATCGGTGCCACCGTGCGCCGCCCGATGGTGGTCAACCACCCGGACCTGGGCGAGACCATCGCGATCCGCGACATGGTCTACCTGACCCTGTCCTACGACCACCAGCTCGTGGACGGCGCCGACGCCGCCCGCTACCTCAACGACGTCAAGGCCCGCCTGGAGGCCGGCGAGTTCGAGGGCGAGCTGGGGCTGTAAGCCCGCGGTCGCCGCGTACCGAAGGTGCCCCCGCCATGGCTGTGGCGGGGGCACCTTTGTACAAGAGTCCGGTCTGCACCAAAGCACTGCCCCTGCGGGGTGGCGGGCTATTCGATGTCCGACCTGAGGTTTGAGCCCCGGGGGGCTCTTGAGCGGTCTCCCCCAAAGGAGCGCCGTCCGGACAGAGGGAAGTCATCCACAATCCCTTGGTCAGGGTCTCCGGCTCCGGAAGATGCAAGCACCTTCGGCAGGAAGGCTGAAGAACCGCAGGGCTGTGTCGTACCGCGAACCGATCCTGAAGGCAGCACCCGGTCGGCGGCCTCATCCGGTACCCGCACACCCAGCTTCCGGTTCAGCGACACTGGTGGTTGCTTTCTTCCAGCAGCACTTCTTTTTCTGTTCGGTCTGATCCGACTCCGCCGCGTCGGCGAGCAGCGACCTCGCGACAACCAGCGCAGTGACACCGCCCCCGACTGCGGCATCGATCTTACGAGCCAGGCGCGAAGTCAGAGCATGGTCCTGCTGGTGATCCTCAGGACCTGTCGGCTCTGGACCACCGCGTGCGACTGTCTCGGCTACCTGAACGCGACCTGGACCCTCCAAAGTATCGGTTGGTGATTGGACCGCACCGGCGAACCGACGGTCGGGCGTTTGTCTGATCACCAATCTCGTTTTCGACCAGTCGACCGACGATTCGGATGCCTACGAAACTTGATCAAATCCAGGCCGGGTGACCGGATCAAGGGCCGCCACATCGCCACACCCGCCGGAGTCACCGCACCGGGATATCCGGGGAGACGATGGGCCCTGCCCTTGTGGTCCGTACGTGTATATTTACTCACGTGTCGTGGTAGACGCTGGAGGACGGCGCCCCGGGGGCTCGGCGCCGACTTGCAACGGGGGGAGAGGCATCATGACCGATGCTCACCAGGCGGGGAAGCCAAGCGAGGCGGCCCAAAGACGAGCGGCCCTACTCCAGGATCGGTACGAAGATGCGATGGCCGACCTCTCCAGCCTCCGAAGCAAAGGATTGACAGACGCGGACGTCCTCACCCCAGAGGCCATCAGCTTCTTCGAGCAGTTCGGCCCCGCCAGTAGCTCGATACTCGACGCGTGGTTCGAGGAGGTAGGACACAGCCTCACCCAGTCGTTCATCGACCTTGGAGCCGCAGAGAGCGATCTCGCCCTCCTGGAATTCCTCCAAGTTCCAGGACCCGAAATCACCGCTGGTTGTGAAACCTATAGTGACGGCTCGTCATTGATCCGTATGTATGACGGGATGATCGCACTCACGGTTCTCTACACCTCGCATCTTGCCCTCACCTACGTCAAAGAGGGAATTTGGGCCACGCTCCGCGAGGCGGCACACAGAGCTCGCGGACTACCTGGAACTGATGATGAACTACTCGTCGCTGCACTGCGATATGCCGCGTTGAACCAACGCATGGGTTTTAGACTACTGGTGCCGTACTTAAAGTTGGATGACCGTCCGATGGAGCACGCGGAGGCACTCCAGACGCACACCTTGCGATTCATCATCGCGCACGAATTAGCGCACCTGACGCTCGGACATTCCAGACTGTCCGGCGGTGGATCCTGTCATTCCGACCCGGCGCGAGAAGCAAGAGCGGACCAGTTGGCCGTGCAGGCGGTACTCAAGACTCATGAACGTGAGGGGTCGGGGCCCGCGACCTACGCCGCCCTGGGGGCTCTCGTTGCCGTGGTGGCAATCTCCTTCTCGGAACAGGCCCTCCTGCTGCGCCGCGGCGGCACCCACCCTCCGGCCCTGGAGCGTCTGGAGTATCTGCTCTCAGCGATGCCGCCTCGGCTCTCTGCGCAGACAAAGATATTCGGGTTCCATCTGGTGCATCTTACGGGGCGCGCATCCGACTTCTCCCTGAATTCCCCGCGGATACCATGGGAACTGGCAATCGATCACCCACTGACCGGCTGGCAGCCGGGTGATGACGCAGCACGCAGGCAGCTGGCTACAGCGGCAGAGATCCTCGCGACCAGCCCGGACGAACAAATACAGTACCTCCGAGAGGAGGATACCCGGTGCGGTACGAGATTGACTGCAGGCGCCGAAGCCGTGCTGGACGACCGCATTCACGAAGGACTGCGCCTGTGGGGCGTAAAGGAGCGTGAATTGGGGGCGATCACGGACCCCTTCATAGCGCTCAGCTTTTCAGGACTACTCAAACAGATTCAAAATGGTCTCGGCCTCAGCGGCCTACAGGCGGACTTGCGAGCTACGACACTCGTAGCACAACGTCTCACAAGGTTGGAGAATAGTGCATGACCATCTCACAGGATGTTCTCCGTAAGTACGAGGCCATGGATGAGGATGAACTCTTCGAGCAGCTAGGGTTCGTGCTCCTTGGTTCTGGCCCGGGAGCAGCTCCGGAGGACAGGTCAGAGGCGGGGGAGCACGGACGTCGCTGGTTCAGGAATCGATACAGCCAGCTGCAGAGGGCCATCTGTCTGAACTCTGGAGCGCCCCGGAAGGTCAATTCCGCCGTGGACTCACTCACTGCTGCCGATATTCTTGACTTGCTGCCATCCGAGTATAGCCAATCAGTCCATGGCGCAATCATTGCAGCCCTCGTCGTGCGCATGGGGCTCACGTCCTTCTGTGCCGGAGTCACTCCGCAGGACTAGCCAGCACTGGGGAATCGCGGCAGCGAAAGCGAGGAGCCCGTCCCCACCTGGGGCTGTCAAGGCGGGCACGGAGGCCGGAAGGAACCTGCCGATCACCGCCAGGCTTACTGACACAGGGTGACGGTCACGTCGATGTGGGACTGTGCACATGTCGACTACCAACCTCAGTGGGCAGCACGAGGGCGCACGGCAGCAGGCGGGTGTACGCAGCCGCCCGGCCACGGGACCTCATCAACCGCGTTCGCGCTTGTCCCGTCTCCCACTGGAACCGGCACGGAAGAAGGTCATAAACGGCGCAGGGCATCAAGACGACCACGGCCGATTTCGCCCCAGAGCACGGATATTAGTGCTGTGCGCCTGCTTGCCCGGCAGCCAGGTTCGCCCGGCAGCTCCCGACGGGGCAGACGCAATGTACCCCCGCCCCCGACGGCACCCGAGGCGCGGCGGTAGTCCCGGTGCCCAACGAGGTCGGGGCCGGTCCAGGGTCGTTCCCTCCCGACGCCGGACGTCCCTACCCACGCGCCGAGCATCACGCTGCGCAAAGAGGCGGCGGGTTCGTGGCCGGGTCTCCGTTTCCGGTGATCGGCTCGGCTCGGTCGACCACCCGGCCGGAGTAGTCGCGTGACGGATACCTCACCGTACGCAGTGGCACTGCGTGCCCGGTCACGCCGTATCGTCTAGGAGCCCACCACCTCGTTGCGAGGAGCATCTTCATGACCCCGCCCGTCGTCCAGTCGCTGCGCGAGCAGATCCGCGAGCATCTCGTGGAGGGGATCGTCAGCGGGCGGTGGAAGCCCGGTGAGCGGATCGTGGAGCGGCGGATCGCGGTGGAGCTGGAGGTCAGCCAGACGCCGGTGCGGGAGGCGCTGCGGGAGCTGGAGGCGCTGCGGCTGATCGAGTCGGCGCCGAACAAGGGCGTGCGGGTGCGGGAGCTGTCGGCGGCGGATCTGGAGGAGATCTACCCGGTGCGGGCCGGGCTGGAGCAGATCGCCGCCGAGCTGGCGGTGCCCCGGCTGGCCGGGGACGTCTCCGCGCTGCGGCCCCACGTGGAGGCGCTGTACGAGGCGGACCGACTCGGGGACGGGGAGGCCCAGGTGCGGCACACGGTGGCCTTCCACCGGGAGCTGGTCCGCGCCGCGGGCAACAGCGTGCTGCTGCACACCTGGGAGGGGCTGGGGATCGAGGTGTGGACGGCGCTGTCGATCCGCTGGCTCGGCACGGTGCAGGAGTCGTACGCGGAGGAGCACGAGGCCGTCATGGCGGCCATCGAGCGCCGCGACCCGCACATCGGTGCGCTGGTCAAGGAGCATGTGCTGGGCTGCGCGCCCGCCCCGCGGGACTGAGGCACGGCAGCCTGGCATTCGGTGCCGAATTTCGGGGCACGGAATGCCATTTTCGGTCTGCGGGCGGGTTTTCCCTTCAGAACCTTTGATCGATCATCGATCAGAGGCGTACAGTCCCTTCGTTGGGTTCCCCTGTCCTGCCCGTCAGGGTCCACAACCCACCCGCACAACCGCCCTCCCGACCCGTTTGGAGGGGCCTACACGTCCGGAAGGTGGCCACCATGCCCGATCCCGTACGCCCGCCGTATCCGAGCGAGCTGGACCAGCTCCCGGACCGTGATCCGCAGGAGACCGGCGAGTGGCGCGAGTCGCTCGACGCCGTCGCGGCACACGCGGGCGACGAACGAGCCGCGTACCTGGTGCGTCGTACCGTCGAGCACGCCCGGGACAGCGGCCTGGCCGTACCGGCGCTGCTGGAGACGGAGTACGTCAACACGATCCCGACCTCGGCCGAGCCCGCCTTCCCGGGCGACGAGGCGATGGAGTCCCGCATCACGGCGTGGAACCGCTGGAACGCGGCGGCCATGGTCACCCGCGGCAGCCGCCAGGGGCTCGGCGGCCACATAGCCACCTTCGCCTCCGCCGCCTGGCTCTACGAGACCGGGTTCCAGCACTTCTTCCGCGGGAAGGAGGGCGAGGACGGCTCCGGCGACCAGCTCTACGTCCAGGGGCACGCCTCCCCCGGCGTCTATGCCCGCGCCTTCCTCGACGGGCGGCTCACCGAGGCGCATCTGGACCGCTTCCGCCAGGAGGCCGGCGGCGAGGGACTGCCCTCGTACCCGCACCCGCGGCGGCTGCCCTGGCTGTGGGAGTTCCCCACCGTCTCCATGGGTCTGGGCCCGATCTCGGCGATCTACCAGGCGCGCTTCAACCGCTATCTGACCCACCGCGGCATCAAGGACACCGCCGGATCGCACGTGTGGGCCTTCCTCGGCGACGGCGAGATGGACGAGCCGGAGTCGACCGCGGCGCTGGCCCTGGCCGGGCGCGAGCAGCTGGACAACCTCACCTTCGTGATCAACTGCAACCTCCAGCGCCTCGACGGCCCGGTGCGGGCCAACTTCAAGATCGTGCAGGAGCTGGAGACCCAGTTCCGTGCGGCCGGATGGAACGTCATCAAGTCGCTGTGGGGCAGCGCCTGGGACGAGGTCTTCGCGCTGGACACCACAGGTGCGCTGACCCGGCGGCTGCGCGAGGTGCCGGACGCGCAGTTCCAGACCTACGCCACCCGCGACGCGGCCTACATCCGCGAGCACTTCTTCGGCGCCTCCCCCGCGCTCGCCGAGCTCGGCAGGCTGCTGACCGACGACAAGATCACCGAGCTGTTCACCGCCTCCCGCGCAGGCCACGAGCCGCGCAAGGTGTACGCGGCCTACAAGGCGGCCGTCGAGCACGAGGGCGCGCCGACGGTGATCCTGGCGCAGACGGTCAAGGGCTGGACGCTGGGCCCGGGCTTCGAGTCCCGGAACGCCAACCACCAGATGAAGAAGCTCACGGGCAAGGAGTTCCGCGCCATGCGGGACCTGCTGGAGCTGCCGATCCCGGACAGCAAGCTGGACGACGAGCTGGTGCCGTACGTCCACCCGGGTGCCGACTCCCCCGAGGTGCGCTACCTGCAGGAGCGGCGCGCCGAGCTGGGCGGTCCGGCCCCGGCCCGCAAGGTGCACTCCGTCGGCCTGCCCGCGCCCGCCGACAAACCCTTCGACGTGCTCAAGAAGGGCTCCGGCTCGCAGGAGATCGCCACCACGATGGCGTTCGTGCGGCTGGTCAAGGACCTGATGCGGGACAAGGAGACCGGGAAGCGCTGGGTACCGATCGTGCCCGACGAGGCCCGCACCTTCGGTATGGAGTCGCTGTTCCCCTCGGCCGGCATCTACTCGCCGCTCGGCCAGAACTACGACCCGGTCGACCGCGACCAGCTGCTGTACTACAAGGAAGCCAAGGAAGGCCAGATCCTCAACGAGGGGATCACCGAGGCCGGTTCGCTTGCGGACTTCACCGCGGCCGCGACGTCGTACGCCACCCACGGCGAGCCGATGATCCCGTTCTACATCTTCTACTCGATGTTCGGGTTCCAGCGCACCGCGGACCAGTTCTGGGCGCTGGCCGACCAGCTCGGCCGCGGGTTCGTCATCGGCGCCACCGCGGGCCGCACCACGATGACCGGTGAGGGCCTCCAGCACGCCGACGGCCACTCGCACCTGCTGGCCTCCACCAATCCGGCGGTCGTCTCCTACGACCCGGCGTTCGCCTACGAGGTCGGTGCCATCGTCAAGGACGGCCTGCGCCGGATGTACGGCCCGGACGCCGCGGCGCAGGAGGACGTCTTCTACTACCTGACGGTCTACAACGAGACCAAGGTGCAGCCGCCCATGCCCGCGGGCGAGGGCGTCGAGGAGGGCATCCTCAAGGGGCTGTACCGCTTCCAGGAGGCGGAGGACGCAGCGGACGACGCGCCGCGCATCCAGCTCCTGGCCTCCGGTACGGCGATCCACTGGGTGCTGGAGGCGCAGCGGATCCTCGCCGAGGAGTGGGGCGTGGCGGCCGACGTGTGGTCGGCGCCGTCCTGGACGGAGCTGCGGCGCGAGGCCATGGAGTGCGACGCGGCGGCGCTGCGCGGCGAGGAGCGGGTGCCGTATGTGACCCGCGCGCTGGAGGGCGCTCCCGGTCCGGTGCTGGCGGTCAGCGACTGGATGCGGGCCGTGCCCGACCAGATCAGCCAGTGGGTGGAGCAGGACTGGGCCTCGCTGGGCACGGACGGGTTCGGGCTCTCCGACACCCGGGAGGCCGCGCGTCGCTACTTCGGTGTGGACGCCGAGTCGGTCGTGGTCGCCGCGCTGTCCCGGCTCGCGCGCCGGGGCGAGGTCAAGGCGGAGGACGTCCGCCGCGCCGCCGAGAAGTACGGCCTGGCCTGACGCGGCCCGCCGCGTCCCGCCTCGGCGGCTCGGAAGAGCTCCGCGGGGGACACGGCGGAAGGCACAGCAGGAACGCGCGAAGGCCCTGCCCCGAGGAATGGGGGGCAGGGCCTTCGCGCTGCTCCGGTGCGCGGTGGCCGGTGGCCGGTGTCAGTACCGGTCATCGGCCACCGGTCGCCAGTCACCGCGCTCCGGTCACTCCTGCTCGGGGTGCTTGCGCAGTCGGAGAATGGCGGCTACCAGGCCGCCCCAGACGATGAGGATGGCCACGGCCATCATCACGATGGCTCCGGTCGACATCAGCGCACCTCCTCACTGTCGGCAATGCTCTCGGCCTCTCCCCCACCGGGTGCCCCGCGCCAGGGGATGAGCGAGATCAGTACGCCCACCAGCAGCGCGCCGGCGGCGACGCCCCATCCGGCCCAGGCGAGGAAGGAGAGGGGGTATCCGGCGTAATTCTCGTCCAGCTCCTTGCGGAAGCTGTCGATCATCATCCAGCCGAGCACCAGCGGGGTGATGACCCCCAGGCAGACCCGCCACCACGTGCCCAGCCGCACCGCCGAGGTCTCGTCGGCGTGGGCCTGGAAGGTCCGCAGCCGGCGCAGCACCCAGGCCATGACGACGAGGAAGACGAGCGCGGCGAGCGCGATGCCGTACTGGTTGATGAAGTGGTCGGCCGCGTCCAGCAGGGACAGGCCCGTGTCCGTGGGGAAGAGGGCCAGCGAGACCACCGCCAGCAGGCCGCCGACGGTCCACACGGCGGGCACCCGGCGCATGCCGGTGCGGTCCTGCACGGCCGAGATGACCACCTGCACGATGCTGATCAGCGAGGAGAGTCCCGCGATGGTCAGCGAGACGAAGAAGACCACCCCGAAGGCCGCGCCCAACGGCATCTGCGAGATGACCGCCGGGAAGGCGATGAAGGCCAGCCCCACCCCTTCGCTGACGACGTCGCCGACGGCGGCGCCGCTGGACTGCGCCATGAAGCCCAGGGTGGCGAAGACTCCGATGCCGGCCAGGATCTCGAAGGAGCTGTTGGCGAAGCCGGCCACCAGCGCGGAGCCGGTCAGGTCGGCGCGGCGCCCCAGGTAGGAGGCGTAGGTGACCATGATGCCGAAGCCGATGGAGAGCGAGAAGAAGATCTGCCCGTAGGCGGCGACCCAGACGCTGCCGTCGGTCAGCGCGCTCCAGTCGGGGGCGAAGAGCGCATCCAGGCCCTTGGCCGCGCCGTCCAGCGTCACGGCGCGGACCACCAGGACGACGAAGAAGAGCACCAGGGCCGGGATGAAGATCTTGTTGGCCCGCTCGATGCCGCGGCGCACACCCAGCGCCAGGATGACCAGCACGATCAGCCAAACGGCGAGCAGCGGCCAGAAGACGTTGCCGACGAAGGAGCTGGGGAGCCCGGGTTCGGCCGCGGCGTGCAGGAAGTCGCCGCCGAAGAACCCCTCGGGGTCGTCGCCCCAGTCCTTGCCGAAGGAGAATCCGGCGTACCGTACGGCCCACGCCACGATCACGGCGTAATAGGAGGCGATGACGAAGCAGATGGCGACCTGCCACCAGCCGATCGCCTCGGCCGGGCGGGAGATCTGCCGGAAGGCCGCGGGCGGCGACTTCCGGTACTTCCGACCGACGGTGTATTCGAGGATGAGCAGCGGGAGGCCCGCTGTGAGCAGCGCGACGAGATACGGGAGCAGGAAGGCCCCGCCGCCGTTCTTGTAGGCCTCAGCGGGAAAGCGCCAGATGTTTCCCAACCCGACGGCGGAACCGATGGCCGCCATCAGGAATCCGGCCCGCGAGCCCCACTGTTCGCGCTGTTCGCGATTTTGCTGAGACATGACCGTTTCCTAGTTCGCTGTATAACGGGCGGAACGTTAACAGCGGGCCACGGCCCACGGGAGGAGTATTCAGCATGCGGGCAGCCCGGCTGATCAGGATGGTGCTGCTGCTCCAGGCGCGGCGGGAGCTGACGGCCGCGGAGCTCGCAGCGGAACTGGAGGTCTCCGAGCGTACTGTCTCACGTGATGTCCTGGCACTCTCCGAGGCTGGCGTGCCGGTGTACGCGGACCGCGGACGCGCGGGCGGATACCGGCTGGTCGGCGGCTACCGCACCCGGCTGACCGGGATGGGCCGCAGCGAGGCGGAGGCGCTGTTCCTGTCCGGGGTGCCGTCGGCGCTGCGGGACCTGGGGCTGGCCGACGCGGCCTCGGCGGCACGGCTGAAGGTCTCGGCGGCGCTGGACCCGGCGCTGGGCGATGTGCACGACAGTGCGGCGCAGCGCTTCCATCTGGACGCGCCCGGCTGGTGGCAGGCGCCCGAGACGCCGGCGCTGCTGCCCGCGCTGGCCGACGCCGTCTGGTCCGACCGGAGGATTCTGGTCCGCTACCGCCGCGGGAACGCACCCGGTGACCGGGAGGTCGAGCGGGAGCTGGAGCCGCACGGCCTGGTGCTGAAGGCGGGCCGGTGGTATCTGGCGGCCCGCGTCCCCGCGGACGCGGGGCGTGCGGACCGGTCCCCCTGGCGGGTCTACCGGGTGGGGCGGTTCACCGAGGTCGCCGTGCACGACGCGCACTTCGACCGGGACGGCGGATTCGACCTGGCCGGCTTCTGGACCGAGCACGCGGCGGCGTTCGCGCGCTCGCTGCTGCGGTCGGAGGTGACGCTGCGGCTCACCGGTCCGGGCGCCCGCCGGCTGCGGTACGTCACCGACCGGGCCGCTGCCGACGAGGCGCTGGCGGGCGGCACCGAGGACGGGCGGGGCCGCACGACGGTGGTGCTGGGGGTGGAGAGCGAAGAGGTGGGCTTCGAGCAGCTCCTGATGCTGGGGCCGGAGTGCGAGGTCCTGGGGCCGCCGTCGCTGCGGCAGCGCTTCGCGGACGCGGCGCGGCGGACGGCGGCCCTCTACCTGGACGCCGCGGACGATCCCGGCCCGGGGGACGCCGGGCCTGGGGACGCCGGGCCGGGGGACACCGGGCCGGGGGACACCGGGCACGGGCCGCCTCCGGAGCCGAGGCCGCAGAGGGCCCCGGGACCGGAAAGGGACCCGGGGCCGCGGAAGGACCCGGGACCGGCGGCGGGTCTCGCGGCGAGCCCGGTGGTGGGCGCCGCGGCTGACCCGGATGCGGGCGCCGCGGCGGACCGGGAACCGGGCGCGGACGCTCAGCGGTAGTCGGCCGCGTCCACCGGCGTGTCGTCGTCGGCCTGCTCGATGTCGACGAGGTAGCGCCAGGCGTCCGGCGCCGAGCCGTCCGCGTCGGTGAAGCCGTAGACCCGGGCCAGTCCGCCGCTGGAGAGGGACTGCCCGCTCCAGCGCGCCCGCTGCGCGTCGGCGGCGAGCGCGGCCACGGCGCGGCCCACGAAGACGGGGCTCTCGGAGATGGCGAAGTGCGGGTCGACGGCGCAGCCGGCCCGCCAGTTCTCCTCCGTCACCCGGAAGTGGGTGTCCAGCATCGCCTCCGAGCGCAGCCAGCCCGGGGTCAGACAGACCACGGTGGTGCCGTACTCCGCGGTCTCCTGGGCCAGCGCCCGGGCGACGCGCAGCGGCGCGGACTTGGCCAGGTCGTAGTAGACCGGCTCCCGGTAGCGCCGGTTGTACTCCTCGGTGCCGTCGGTGACCTCGACGAGCAGCCCGCCGGGACGCCGGGTCAGCAGCGGCAGCGCATGGCTGCTGGTGATCAGGTGGGCGTCGATGCTCAGCCGCAGCACCCGCAGCCCGTCGGCCAGGTCGTGCTCCCACAGCTTCTTGCCCCAGCCGACCAGATGGTCACCACCCCACAGGTCGTTGACCAGGATGTCGAGCGCGCCCGCCTCCCGGTCGATGCGGGCGATCAGCGCGCGCACCCGGTCGGGGTCGAGGTGGTCGACGGCGACGGCGGTCGCGCTGCCCCCGCTCTCCCGACCGGCTTCGCTCGCCAGTTCGGCCGTCTCCTCGATCGTCTCGCTCGCCCGGCCGACCTCGCTGGTCGTGGCGCGGGTGGTACGGCCGGTGGCGTAGACGGCGGCCCCGGCGCGGCACAGTTCGACGGCCATCGCCCGGCCCGCTCCCCTGGTGGCTCCGGCGACCAGGGCGACCTTGCCGGCCAGCGGCCCCGGGGAACTGCTCTGCTCCTGCACCTGTTGCTCCTTCTCACGCTTCACACGCTTCTCACGACGTGTCTCGGCTTCGCACGGACCTCTCGCGGCGTCTGCGACCTGCCGCGGCGCACCGCGGCGTCCGGGCGCCGCTGCCGCGTCCGTTCCGGTGGGACACGCTGCCCGCGATACCGGACACGGCCTGTCGGGTATCGGAACCGGAATTGCCGCGCGGTGCACCTCTCGTAACGACACAGCCGCATCTGGCGCACTCCGCGTGCATTGCGGGCCTCCAGGCCCGATGCTGAGGGCGTGATGGACGAGACGGAGTTCTGGGAGCTGATCGACTCCACCCGGCAGGAGGCCGACAGCGACCCCCAGGAGCAGGCGGATCTGCTGGTCGAGCGGCTGACGCAGCTCGATCCCGACGCGGTGACGTACTTCGCCCGCCACTTCGAGTCGCGCTACAACCGGGCCTACCAGTGGGATCTGTGGGCGGCCGCCTGGATCCTGCTGGACGGCGCCAGCGACGACGTCTTCGACGCCTTCCGCTGCTGGCTGATCGGCCAGGGCCGGGAGGTCTTCGAGGGCGCGGCCCACGACGCGGACGCGCTCGCCGAGCTGCTGGACGACTTCGACGAGGAGCTGGACGGCGACGGCGAGGAGCTGGGCTTCGCGGCGGACGAGGCGTACGAGCAGCTCACCGGCACCGTCCTGCCCGACCTGGGGCTGCCGGAGGCTCCGCCCGACCCGGAGGGCGTCGCCCTCGACATGGAGGACGCCGGGGCGCTGGCCGATCGCCTGCCCCGGCTGTGGGACCGCTTCCGGGGCGAGTGACCCCGGCACCCGCGAGCCGGTCCGCGCCCGCCGTCGGAGACGGAGCCGCGACCACGGCCGGCCCGGCCGCGCCTCCGAGGGCGGGCTGCCGGCCCTCGCGTCCGGCGCCTCACTCCGGCCGTACCGTCCCCAGATACGCCTCGCACCGGCCGAGCAGCGCGATCAGCTGAGCCCGCTCCTCCTCGGTGAACTCGGCCGACAGGCCTCGCTCGACCCGTACGGCGCCCTCGTCAGCGCGGGCCAGGGTGTCGGTGCCCAGTTCGGTCAGCCGGGTCTCCAGCACGTTGCGGTGCCAGGCGTGCGGGGTGCGAGTGATGAGCGCGCGCTGTTCCAGGTTCTTGAGGATCGTGTTCATCGTCGGGGCCGTCACCCGGCAGGCCCGGGCCAGGGCGGCGGCCGGCATTCCGGGGTTCTCCGCGAGCTGGAGCAGCGCCGCGTACTGCGGGACCGTCAGCCCCGCGGGTTTGAGCACGGCGTGCTTGGCCGCCATCAACGCGTTGGACGCGTCCTTGAGGTACGAGCCCAGGCGCTCGCCGACGGGCATGGAGGTCATCCGGGCATCGTAACGACCAGCACGGGGATAAGCATCTTGACGATGATTAGAGTTCTAACTAATGTGCGTGCACATCTCATAACGAGAGGTCTTGGTCCTGGACCGCCGCGCCCGGCGCCGGACCCCGTCCTGCCCCTGGAGGCACACCATTCCCCGCACGGCTCCTTCCCGCACGGCACCCCGCCCGTCCGTCCGCCGCCGCACCGCCCTGGCCGCGCTCGCCGCCACCACGGCGGCCACCGCACTGACCGCGGCCGCTCCGGCGCCCGCCCCTCCCGCACCCGCACACTCCGCGTCCGCCACCTCGGCAGCGCACCCGTCCGGCCTGCGCATCTCCACCGCGTACGAACTGCCCGGCGACCGCGTCTACCCGGAAGGGATCACCCACGACCCCCGGACCGGCAGGCTGTACGCCGCCTCCTACGAGACCGGCGCCGTCTACCGGATGACGCCCGGACACCGCGTGGCCGAGACGTTCCTGCCCGCCGGTGCCGACGGGCGGCACACCGCCAACGGGCTGGAGGTCGACCGGGCAGAACGGCTGTGGGTCATCGACTCGACCCGCGGAGTCTCCGTCTACGACCTGCGCTCGCGACGGCTGCTCGCACGGTTCGACGTCCCGGGCGACGCCCCGTTCTTCATCAACGACCTCGCCCTGACCCCCGACGGCACCGCCTATCTGACCGACAGCGTGCGCAACGTCGTCCACCAGGTCACTCCCGCGCAGTTCGCCCGCGCCCGCGCCACGGGCGGACGCGGAGAGCTGAGCACCCGCTTCGACCTGACCCGACTGCTGCCCTCGCACCCGGACCGGGCACCGGCGCTGAACGGGATCGCCGCGGGACCCGGCGGCCACTGGCTGCTCACGGCCGACATGGTCGGGGGCGGCCTCTACCGGCTCGACCCGCGGACCGGCCGCGCCTCGCGGGTCGACACGCACGGGACGCGGCTGCGCAACGCCGACGGCCTGGAGACGGCGGGCAACAGAATGTGGGTCGTGCACAACACGGACGACGCGCTGAGCAGATGGCGGCTGAGCCACGACGGCACCAGGGCACGCCAGGAGGCCCGCCGCAGCGACCCCGACCTGCAACTGCCCACGACGCTGACCCGCTCGCGCGGCACGCTGTACGTGGTCCGCTCGCAGTTCGACCAGGGCGGCCCGATGGGACCGGGCACGCCGCGGACACCGTTCACCATCGCCGCCGTACGCGGCCTGTGAGCCGCGGCCGACAACACCCCGGTGCGTAGGTCAGGATGGGCGCATGCGTATCGCGGTCACCGGCTCCAGCGGACTCATCGGCTCGACGCTCACCCGCTCCCTGCGGGCAGCGGGCCACGACGTGCAGCGGCTGGTACGGCGCCCGGCGGCCGCGGGCGACGAGGTGCGGTGGGACCCGAGAGCGGGCCGGGTGGACACCGCGGGGCTGGCCGGATGCGAGGCCGTCGTCCATCTGGCGGGCGCCGGAATCGGCGATCACCGCTGGACGGACAGCTACAAGCGCGAACTGCGCGACAGCCGGGTGCAGGGCACCCGGACCATCGCCGAGGCACTGGCCGGACTGGACACCCCGCCCCGCACCCTGATCGTCGGCTCGGCGATCGGCTACTACGGCGACACCGGGGACCGGGTCGTCGACGAGTCCGCCCCGCCCGGTGAGGGATTCCTGGCGGAGCTGTGCCAGGACTGGGAAGCGGCGGCCGGTGCCGCGCAGGACGCCGGGATCCGCACGGTCCTGGGCCGCACCGGCCTGGTCGTCGCCCGCGGCGGCGGCGCGTGGGGGCGGCTCTTCCCGCTGTTCAAAGCGGGCCTCGGGGGGCGGCTGGGTGACGGGCGGCAGTACTGGAGCCATATCGCACTGCACGACCATGTGGCGGCGCTGCGGTTCCTGTTGGATGAGGAGGCACCGGCGGGACCGGTGAACCTCACCGCACCGGAACCGAGCACCAACCGCGAGGTGACCGCCGCCATGGGGCACGTGCTGCGCCGCCCCACCCCGTTCCCGGTGCCCGCGCCCGTCCTGCGGGCCGCCCTGGGCGAGTTCGCCGGGGACGTGCTGGGCAGCCAGCGCGTCCTGCCCCGCCGGCTGCTGGACGCGGGCTTCCGGTTCGCCTTCCCCACCGTCACCGAGGCCATCCGCAGCGCCCTGTGAGCCGCTGCCCCTCCGGCGGCGGACCCGGGCGACCGGCGCCGGGTCCGGAAGCGGGTCCGGGAGCGGCGTGCCGCGGCGGTGGACGCCGGGGATGTGCATCCGGGCGCCCCTCGCGCGACGTACCGCGCGGACGGCCGCACACGAACGCTCGAACACGGGTATGAGCTGAGCGCGCGGGGGCATCAGGACGGCAGCCGACGCCCGCAGCAGCACAGGGACCCACGCACCCGGACAGGTCGGAACACGCCCGCACAGGCGCGGACACCGGCACACGCAGCAGCCGCAGGCAGCACTCGCGGCACACGTACCCGCACACGCACGGACGCGGAGAAGCACCGCCGCACACACGCACAGCAGCACCGCCGCACACGCACAGCCGCACACGCACAGCCGCACAGCACGAGAACAGGCAGCAGCGAGAAGGCAGACCCATCGGCCCGTACGCGCGTCGACGTCGGGAGGAAACGTGCTGATCAGCAGCGCATACGCAGGCACCCGGACAGGGACCGGCGACGAGGAGGTGGAGGGCCGGGGCAGGGCCAGGACCGCGGACGTGGTGATCGTCGGGGCGGGACTGGCAGGACTGGCCGCGGCGCACCGGCTGACCGGCGCGGGGTTGCGCGTCCTGGTCCTGGAGGCGGCGCACCGCGTCGGGGGCCGGTCGCGGACCGACCGCGTCCAGGGATTCCGGCTGGACCGGAGTCCCGGTGTGCTCAGCCTGGACCGGGACACGGAGGCGCTCACCCGGCTGCCGGCCCTGGAGGGGCTCGCGCTGCGCCCGTTCCCGCCGGGGGCGCTGCTGCACTCGGAGGGCCGCACGCACCATGTGGCGGCCCGGTCGGCGGAGCGCCACTGCCCGCCGCCGCGGACGGGCCGTGCGGTGCTGTTCGACCGGCGCACGAGGGGCGCAGGGAGCACTCGGGGCGCATTCACCACCGCCCGCGCGCTCACCGGGGCGCGGAGCCGGGCCGACATGTCCGACGCCCTGGGCCTTGCCCGGCTGCGCGCCTCCCTGGACCGGTTCGCCGCGGTGCCGCCCCAGGGTCTGCTGTCGCGGCCCGAACTGCCGGCCAACCAGGCGCTGTCCGCACGCGGGCTGCCCACCCGGCCGACGGAGACGCTGGTGCGCCCGCTGCTCACCGCGCTGCTGTCGGATCCCGCGCTGACCACCTCCAGCCGGGTCGCCGATCTGACCCTGCGCGGTTTCGCCCGCGGCGGGCTGGGCGTACCGGCAGGCGGTCAGGAAGCCGCCGTGGAGTTGCTGGCCGCCGCACTGCCACCGGACTCGGTCCGCACGGGCGTACGGGTCACCTCGGTGAGCACGCACGCCGTGCGCACCGCCGAGCACGGCACGTTCGGCTGCGAGGCGGCGCTGGTGGCCACCGGTGCCCGGTCGGCCGCCGCGCTGCTGCCGGGGCTGCGGGTACCGGAGTTCCACCCGGTGACCGTGCTGCACCACGCCGCGCCCGAGCCCCTCCCGCCCGGCGCGGACGGACCGTCGTTCACGGTGTGCGCCGAGCGGGAGGGCGCGGAGCCGGGTCCGGTCAGCCACACCTGGGCGGCCTCGGCCGTGGACCCGTCGCGTGCCGCGCCGGGCCGGGCGCTGCTGACCTCGGTCGTGCTGGGCACGCGTGCGAGTGAGCCGGCCGCTGCACTGGACACGGCCGCCCGCTGCCAACTGGCCCGTGTCTACGGGGTGCCGACGGACCGCTGGGAGCTGCTGGCCGCGTACCACGACCCGGACGCGGTACCGGCGATGCCCGCGCCGCACGACCCGCGTCGTCCCGTCCGGGTGCTGTCGGGCCTGTACGTGTGCGGGGAGCACCGGGACACCAGCACACCGCGCGGGGCCCTGCGTTCGGCCGAGCGCGCGACGGAGCAGATCCTGCGGGACTTCGGCCGCCCGGCAGCCCTGGGGCAGGGCGCGCACGCGTCCGCCGCGCCGGACGCGCGAGAAGCGGCGCGGGAGCCCGTGCGAGAGGCGGCGCAAGAGACCGCCGCATAATCGAACACGAGTCCCGAACTCCGGGATGACCAGCGGGTTTTGTCAGTGGGGCGGGGTAGAATATGGGGTAGTAATCAGGAAGCGCACCGACGTCTGGAGGAGGCCGTCGATGACTGCTGTCCGTTCCCGAACCCCTCGTTCGCACTCCCGCCCCACGACCCGTACCACGACCCGCACCACGACCCGCACCACCCGCGCGGCGTCTCCGCAGCAGCAGCACCTGCCGAAGATGTCCACCCTTCCCGTGCTGCCCAAGAAACCGCTTCCGCCCGGCCGGCCGCGCGAGTGGTACGAGGCGCACAACCGGCGCCTCAAGGCCATGCGGATCGCGATAGCCCTGCTCGACACCGGTGTCCACACCGCCGCGCAGGCCCGGAACCGCACCATCCGTACGACGGCGCACCGCATCGGCGTGCACCCGCCGTCCCTCACCACCTGCCGCATGGTGCGCTCGCTGCTGCCCTGATCCCGTCCTTCCGCGCCGCCCGGCCCTCGCCATCGGCCGGGCGGCGCGGGGCGGCTCCGCCGCGCCGACATCGGGCACCGAAAAACCGGTGGCGTCATGAGCATGGGTGCTTTACGGTCCTGACAGTCACGGACGGTCAGGCGAACCCATGAAGGAGCCCCCATGGCGGCAGACGAAAGACGTACCGATGCCAAGGCGCTGGTGGCGGCCGCCGTCACGGTCGTGCTGTGGGCCTCGTCGTTCGTCTCCATCCGCAGTACCGGCGAACACTTCACCCCCGGCGCACTGGCCCTGGGACGACTCGGAGCCGGTTCCCTCGTACTGTGCGCGGTGCTCCTCGTGCGCCGGGAGGGAATCCCGCCGCGCGCCGCCTGGCCCGGCATCATCACCTCCGGACTGCTGTGGTTCGGCGGTTACATGGTCGTCCTCAACTGGGGCGAGCGCCTCGTGGACGCCGGGACGGCCGCGATGCTCGTCAACATCGGCCCCATCCTGATGGCGCTGCTGGGCGGCTGGCTGCTCAAGGAGGGCTTCCCCACCCGGCTGCTGGCCGGGATGGCGGTCTCGTTCGCGGGCGCCGTCGTGGTCGGCCTGTCCGTCTCCGACGGCGGGGGTTCCTCGCCGCTGGGGGTGGTGCTGTGCGTACTGGCGGCCGTCGCCTACGCGGTCGGGGTCGTCAGCCAGAAGCCCGCGCTGCGGCACGCCTCACCGCTCCAGGTCACCGCGTTCAGCTGCCTGATCGGATTCGTCGCCTGCCTGCCGTTCGGCGGGCACCTGGTCTCCGACATGGCGGACGCGCCGCTGTCCGCCACCCTCAACACCGTCTACCTGGGAGTGTTCCCGACCGCGCTGGCGTTCTCCACCTGGGCCTACGCGCTCTCCCGCAGCACCGCGGGCCGGATGGGATCCACCACCTACGTCGTGCCCGTCCTCGTCGTGCTGATGTCCTGGATCGTCCTGGACGAGGTGCCCGGCCCCCTGGCCCTGGGCGGCGGTCTGCTGTGCCTGGCGGGGGTCGCGGTCTCCCGCTCCCGAGGCCGGAGCCCGCGCCCCCCGCAGCCGGTCGCCGCGGCTACCGCGACGCCAGCCGGGCAGCCGACGTCCCCAGCCCCGTCGGGCCGTCGAACGGCCAGTTAGGAAGGAAGTGGCGGCGCAGATCGGCCTCCCCGTAGCGGCGGCAGTCGCGGTGCCACACCAGGATGCCGGACATCCAGTTCTCCAGTTCCCGCACATAGCCGTCCAGCGCGGCCCGGCTCGCCTCGTCCAGCCCGAAGTCGTCGTAGAGCACGGGGAACTCGTGCGCGGCCACATGCTGGAACTGCCGCATCCGGGACTTCATCAGGTCGTCGACGATGCGCAGCGCGGTGGGGTAGTCGCAGTCGAAGAAGTTGCGCACCACCAGCACCCCGTTGTGCAGCTCACCCTCGAACTCGATCTCCTTCTGGTACGAGAAGACGTCGTTGAGCAGGCAGGCGTAGTCGGCGGCGGCGTTCTCCAGCGACTTCATGGGCCCGCTGCGGTAGACGGCCTCCGGGATCGTGTCCGGCTGGGCCAGCCGGCACAGGCTCATCGTCAGGTCGGAGCCGAAGGTCCTGCGCCGCATCTCGACGTAGTCGACGGGGTCGGGGATGCGGTTGAGCGCCTGGTTGTCCAGCTCCCACAGCCAGCTCTCGGCCATCACCTCGATGGCGGTGCGGAAGCGGCGGCGCTTGGCGGGCGTCATCGGGCCGGCCGTCCTGGCCCACAGGTCGGCCAGCGAGCACTCCAGCGGACTGCCCGGCGGCGGCGCGGGCTCCCCGTCGACGGGCATGAAGAGGGAGAGCCGCCGGGTGCACTCCCTGGCGCCCGCCAGGTCCCGGGTGCGGCCGAAGCGGACCGGATAGTAGTCGTCGCCCCAGGTGCCCCAGGCCAGCCAGGCCGAACTCAGGTCGAGTTGGGCGGCGCTCGCGTCCGGGTGGATCCCGGCGGCGCACAGCGGCAGGTCGTAGTCCCGGATCAGACCCTCGTCCCACACCCGGCCGCCCGCCACGTCCGGCTGCGGGCCCAGCAGCCCCGTCCCGTGCGCCCAGGCGACGACCCGCTCCCGGGCCC
Organism: Streptomyces sp. NPDC006925; assembly: GCF_042869575.1. NCBI lineage: Bacteria > Bacillati > Actinomycetota > Actinomycetes > Kitasatosporales > Streptomycetaceae > Streptomyces > Streptomyces sp. NPDC006925. The sequence goes on along the minus strand of NZ_JBIAGB010000002.1, from coordinate 333,719 downwards.
CGTCCAGATGCGGGCTGAGCCGGTCGGGGAAGGGCATCTCGAACTGCGGCAGCACCGAGGGGCCGGTGCGCTCGTGCGGTGCGTGCGCGAAGGAGCGGGCCCGGCGCGCCTGCGCCCGGGGAGCGGGGCGCAGCGTCGCCAGCGCCGAGGTGCCCGGCCCCGAAGGGGCGAACGGCAGCCGCGCCGGGCGCCCGGCGACCGCTCCCCCGCCGTTCATGTAGCGGCTGGAGCGCATGTGCCACTCGTGACCGCCCGACTGCCAGTCCTGGAGCCCCTTGACATAGGCGGCGACATCGGCGCAGGCGGCCTGATCCAGCCCCTCCTCGGCGCAGAGGGCGGGCAGTTCGGTCAGCGCCGTGTGCTCGAACTGCTGGAGCCGGGAGGTCAGCAGGTCGTTCACGGACTCGGCGGCCTCCTGGGTGGTGCACTCCAGGAAGGTCTCCAGCACCAGCACGCCGTTGGACAGTTCACCCTCGTCGCCGATCTCGCGCTCGTAGGAGAACAGGTCGTTGCGCAGGTGCACGGCGTCGGAGAAGGTGTCGCGCAGCACGCACAGCGGGCGGGACGCGGCGACGGCCGCGGGCACCTCGGCGTGCTCGGCGAACTCCACCAGCCCGGCCGACCAGGGGGCGCCGCCGACCTTGCGGCGCATCTCGATGTACTCGACCGGGTTGGGCACCCGGCCGATGTTGATGTTGGACAGCTCCCACAGCGACTCGTTGAGCAGGTTCTCGGTGCTGACGGCGAACCGCGCGCGCCAGTCCGCCGACATCGACGGCACCGTCCTGGCCCACAGGTCGGCCAGCCCCGCCTCGACCGGGTTGGCGGGCCGGGGCGGCGGCACCGTCGGGTCGTCCTCCAGCGGCATGAACAGCGGCAGCCGGTCCAGATACGCCTTGCCGCCCACGCGGTCCTGGGTGCGTTTGAACTCTTCCAGGAAATGGTCGTCGAAGAAGAAGACCCACACGTACCAGTCGGTGACCAGCGCCAGGTCGTCGGCGGTGGCGTCGGGGTGGGTGTAGGCGCACAGCAGCGCGTAGTCGTGCGCGTCCAGGTCGGCGGTGTCCCAGATCCCGGACCCCTCCAGCATTCCCATCTGCCGTGCCCACTCCCGGGAATGGGTGCGCGCCTGGTCGACGTGCGGGTTGAGACGGGCGGGGTAGGGCACGTAGAAGTCGGGCAGTTCGAAGGGTTGCGACAACGTTCGTCCCTCGGCTCGTCGATTCGGTGCGGGATCGGCCTACCCGGCCTGGAATGACGAACATCCTTTTTCACCCGGATGTGTGAGGGGCGCTCCGAGGCGCTGTCGAACAAAACCGTTGGCTGTGCGCCGAGTCGGGCTGCTAGCTTCGCTTTCGTGGCGAAGCTGAATCAGATCATCGCAGTCGAGAAGGGCGTCAAGTCCAAGGTGGTGCAGGACCTGGCGCAGGCCCAGCACGGGCTGACGAAACCGCAGATGCTCGCGGGTATCTCGCGTACGTACCAGCCCAAGGACGAAGAGGGCGAGCAGCTTCCGCCGGAGTCGACACGCGTCCAGGTCAAGGCCGAGGATGTACTGAAGGAAACGGCGAAGATCCTCACGCGGCTGTTCGATGTGACGGCCACCAAGGACTGGTCGAACCTCACAGCCCGCGCGGACGTCTCGGTCGACGGCCGTACGGTGCTCTCCGACGTGCCGGTCTCCTACCTGCTGTTCCTGGAGAAGCAGCTGGGCGAGCTCGGCTCGTTCCTGCGGAAGCTGCCGATCCTGGACGGCGCCGAGGCGTGGGAGATCGACCCCTCCACCGACTGGTGGAAGACGGAGCAGGTCCGCACGGTGCGCACCAAGAAGGTGCCGCGCAACCACGTGAAGGCGGAGGCCACCGAGAAGCACCCGGCCCAGGTCGAGGTCTACTACGAGGACATCCCCGTCGGCTACTGGACCACGGTCAAGTACTCCGGGGCCCTCCCGGCCCGACGGGTCAACGAACTGCTGGAGCGGCTGGACAAGCTCGCGGCCGCGGTGAAGTTCGCCCGCGAGGAGGCCAACGGGACCGAGGTCGCCGACAAGCGGGCCGGCGAGGCCGTCTTCGGGTACCTGTTCGCCTGACCGCTCGCACCGGTGCCCCGCTCCGGTGCGGGCGTCCGCGTCCCGGACCTCCGCGTCCCCGACCCTCCGTATCCTGACCGTACGGCTGTCCGTGTGCCGTCCACCCGACCGATCCGGGAGAGTGCCCGCGACCGACCGACACCCCAGACTCCCCGGGCCAGGGGCCGACGCCCCGTCGGCCCGGGGTGCGCCAGGAGCGCAAAGCTGAAACTGAAGCTGATGTGTGAACCCCCGGCCGCACTGTGTCTCGCAGGCGCCGGTCAGTCTCAACCTCTCGCTCCACGCTCAGCATCGCCGTTCATCGCCCGGCAACCGGGGCGGTGACGACCTCGAGACGCTGGTTCGAACCCAGCCGGCGCGTCCACGCTGCGCCGTGGTGGAGTGGCTCCACGCGAGGACATCGCCGAACGATCCGCCCATGAACCGTCAGGGCGTGCGAACGAGCGGCACCCAGGACCCCGGGGCCGGGTAAAGCCCCGGGGTCCCTTCTCCTCTCCCCCTACGCAGGGTTCCGGGGCACTGCCGCGCCCGTCCCCGGCGTCCGGGTGCGTGGTACGTTGCAGCAGCCAGTCAAACCCTTGATCGGGTCAGGGAATCCGGTGCGAATCCGGAGCTGACGCGCAGCGGTGTGGGACTGGGGCGTGCACGAGGCCACTGGGGCGCAGCCCCCGGGAAGGCGCACCGCCCCCGCAGTCCCGAGTCCGAAGACCTGCTGGCGGCCGCGCCCGGAAAGCCCCCGGCGCGGTACGACGCCGGGCCCCGCGATCGGGCCTCTGACGGAGAAGGATCTGCTGGCCATGCGCCGACCGCGCCGCATCCGCGCCCTCGTGCCGGGCCGTCCCCCGGGAGCCGCCCGCAACCGCTCGGCCGCCGCCGGCCGGACCGCCGCACACCCGCGCCCGCCGCACCGCACCGGCCGCGCGGTCCTCACCTCGCTGCTGCTGATATCCGTGACCGCCTGCGCCGGGGGGTCCGGCGACGGAGGCGGAGACGCGCGCGGCTCCTCCGCCGAGGGCTTCCCGTACACCGTCACCAACTGCGGGGTGAAGACCACCTTCACCGAGCCGCCGCAGCGGGCGGTGACCATGAACCAGCACGTCACCGAGATCATGCTGGCGCTCGGCCTGCAGGACCGGATGGTCGGCACCGCCTACCTGGACGACCGGATCCTGCCCCGCTACGCGAAGGCCTACCAGGGCATCGACGTCCTGGCGAAGAAGTACCCGTCCAAAGAGACGCTGCTGGGCGCCGCACCGGACTTCGTCTACGGCGGCTACGCCAGCTCCTTCGACAAGACGGAGGGCCGGTCGCGCGCGGCACTGCGGGAGAGCGGCATCACGACCCGGCTCGACCTGGAGTCCTGCACCGAGGACGTGGACATCGACACGCTGCACCGGGAGTTCCGGGAGGTCGGCCGGATCTTCGGCGTACCGGAACGCGCCGCGGCGCTGGTCAGGAAGCAGGACCGGCAGCTGGCAGCCACCGCGAAGCGGCTGAAGGGGACGGAGAGCACCCGGGTGTTCGTCTACGACAGCGGGGAGAGCTCCGCGTTCACGGCGGGCGGCGCGGGCATCGGCGACGAGATCCTGCGCCGGGCCGGCGCCCGCAACGTCTTCGCCGACCTCGACAAGACGTTCGCCGACGTCTCCTGGGAGCAGGTCGTCAAGCGCGAGCCGGAGGTCGTGGTGATCTACGACTACGGCGGAACGACCGTCGCGCAGAAGAAGAAGCGGCTGCTGGAGGACCCCGCGCTGGCCGACGTGCCCGCGATCGAGCACGAGCGGTTCGCCGTGCTGCCGCTCTCCTCGGCGGTACTGGGCCCGCGGGTGCCCGACGCGGTGGACGCGCTGGCCCGGCAGCTGCGCCCGGAGGACACCGGTGCGCAGTAGCACCGCGCCGCGCGCCTCCGCCGATCCGCTGCGGTGCGCCCTGGTCTGCGGCGTGCTGGCCACCGTCCTGGTCGCCGGGGCGCTGGCCGGGCTGGCGCTCGGCGCGGCCCGGATCCCGCTCCCCGACGTGCTGGCGGCCCTGACCGGCCGGGCGCAGCCGGGCCCGTTCACCACCATCGTGCTCGATGTGCGGCTGCCGCGGGTGCTGCTGGCCGCCGTCGTCGGCGCCGGACTGGCACTGGTGGGCGCGGTGCTGCAGGCACTGGTGCGCAATCCGCTGGCCGATCCGTATCTGCTGGGCATCTCCTCCGGCGCCTCCACGGGCGCCGTCCTGGTCGTCGTCCTGGGCGTCGGGGCCGTCTCGATGCAGGCGGGCGCGTTCGCCGGGGCGCTGCTGGCGATGGTGACCGTCTACGCGATGGCGCGGAGCGGCGCGGCGGTGACGACGGGACGACTGGTGCTGGCCGGAGTCGCGGTGCAGTACGTGCTCTCCGCGCTGACCAGCCTGGTGCTGGTGACCTCCGCGGAGAACGAGCATCTGCGGGCCATCCTCTTCTGGACGCTGGGCGGGCTGGGCCAGGCCCGCTGGCAGACCCTGCTGCTGCCCGCGCTGGTGCTGGGCGCCGGGCTCGCCCTGCTGCTGGCGCTGGCCAGGCCGCTGGATCTGCTGCTGGTCGGTGAGGAGGGCGCCACCGTGCTGGGGCTGGACACCGGACGCTTCCGCGCGGCCTCGTTCGTGCTGGCCTCCCTGGTGACGGCGGTGCTGGTCACGGTGAGCGGCGCGATCGGCTTCGTCGGGCTGATGGTGCCGCACGCGGCGCGGATGGCGGTCGGTGCCGGGCACCGGGCGCTGCTCCCCGTCGCGGCGCTGGGCGGGGCGGCCTTCCTGGTGCTGGCCGATCTGGCGGCGCGCACCGTCGCAGCGCCCGAGGAGATCCCGGTCGGTGTGCTGACGGCTCTCACCGGCGGGCCGTTCTTCCTGTGGCTGTTGCGCCGCACCCGGCGCGCCGAGGGGGTGATGGGGTGACGCCGCCGCACGCCCTGGACGTCGAGGAGGTGTCCTACCGGGCGGCGCAGGGACGCGTCCTGCTGGACGGGGTGCGCCTGCGGGCAGCGCCGGGCGAGACCGTCGGCGTCGTCGGGCCGAACGGCAGCGGCAAGACCACCCTGCTGCGGTGCGTCTACGGGACGCTGCGGCCCACCGGCGGCCGGATCACGCTGGGCGGCCACGACGCGGCGGCACTGAGCGTCAAGGGCCGGGCGAGGCGGGTGGCGGCCGTGCCGCAGGAAGCGGGCGGCGGATTCGGACTGACCGCGGGCCGGATCGTGGCGATGGGCCGCTCCCCGCACAAGCGGTTCTGGGAGGGCGACACCGCAGCGGACACGGCCCGGGTCGCCGAGGCGCTGGAGCGGACGGGCGCCGCCGCGCTGGCCGGGCGGCCCTTCGACGAGCTGTCCGGCGGCGAGCGGCAGCGGGTGCTGGTGGCCCGCGCCCTGGTGCAGGACCCCGGACTGCTGGTGCTGGACGAGCCGACAAACCATCTGGACGTGCGCTATCAGTGGGAGTTGCTGGCGCTCGTGCGGGACCTGCCCGCCACCGGTCTGCTCGCGCTGCACGACCTCAACCTCGCCGCGTACTTCTGCGACCGGCTGTACGTGCTGGAGGCGGGCCGGGTCGTGGCGGACGGCACGCCCGAGGAGGTGCTCACCCCGGGACTGCTGGCCGAGGTGTACGGGGTGCGGGCCGAGGTGGACGTGCATCCGGAGACGGGTGCGCCGACGGTGGTGTACCTGCCGCCGCGGGAGCCGCGGGGGTTGCCGCACCCGCGGGAGCCGCGGGAGACACAGGAGCCGCGGGAGCCGCGGGAAGGGCTGCGGGGATGACCGGCGCGGGCGGGCCCGCCGAACCGGACGAACTGACGGCGCTGTGCGCGCTGACGGACCTGGCCTCCGCGCACGGCCCCCGCTACCACATGCTGCCGGGCGAGCCGCCTCCCGCGGAGACCGCCGCCGGGGCGTGGCTGCCCGCGGACCGCCTGCTGGACGCGGACAGCGCCGAGCTGGCGCGGCTGCTGTCCGCCGAGTGGCAGGGCAGCGGACACCGTTCGGCGCACGCGGCGGCGCTCACCCTGATCGCGGTGTACGCGGGGCGGGTGACGGCCGCGGCGGTGCTCGACTGGGTGCTCGACGGGCGCGTGTGGGACGTGCGGCCGGGGAACATCCTGGTGCGGCCCGGCGGCCACGGGATCGCCGGCGTACGGCTGCGGACTCCGCGGCTGCTCGCCGCGCCCTCCGCCGAACCGGCCGGCACGCTCTCGGCGCTCCACGAGGCCGTGCTGGACTCCCATCTGCTGCCGCTCGCCGCCGCGCTGCGCCGCGCGACCCGTGCCGGACTGCGGCAACTGCACGGCGGAGTGGCCCACGGCTGCGCCACCGCGCTGAGTGCCGCCGCGGCCCGCCCGCCCCAGGAGCTGGCCCGGCGCTGGGCGGAGTTCGTCGGCCCGCGGCCGGAGCTGGTGCGGCTCGGTGACCTCGCCGAGGTCACCGGTGCCGACGGCGGCCGCCGGCTGCGCTACCTCCGCAACACCTGCTGCCTCTACTACACCAGCGCGGAAGCGGTCCGCTGTGCGAGCTGCTGCCTGACCCCGCGCGCCGACCGGCTGCGCGCCTACGCGGCGCGCTGAACCGGCCGGACGGTCGGGACGGCACGGCCCGACAGCCGGGACCGTGCCGCTGGCTGCCGGGCCGTGCCGTCACCACAGCTCGGTGCTGTGCCGCTCCACCAGGGTGCCGATCCGCGCGACGACGTCGTCCTCCGGCAGCGGGTCGAGCCGGCGTCCGTCGCGCAGCCGTACCGCGATCCGCCCGGCTGCGGCCTCCCGGCGGCCGAGCACCGCCTGGTAGGGGACCCGGCGGGCCTCCCGTACCCGGGCGCCCAGGCTGCCGCGCTCAGGCGGAGCGAGTTCGGCGCGCAACCCCGCGGCGGTGCAGCGCCGCACGAACGCCTCGCCCGCGGCCCGTTCCGCTTCGGACACCGGCAGCACGGCGAGCTGGAGGGGCGCCAGCCAGGCGGGGAACGCGCCGCCGTGCACCTCGATCAACTGCGCCACCGCGCGCTCCACGCTGCCGAGCACGGCGCGGTGGACCATGACCGGCCGGTGGGCCCGGCCGTCCGCGCCGGTGTAGCGCAGATCGAAGCGCTCGGGCTGGTGCAGGTCGACCTGGACGGTGGAGAGGGTCGCCTCCCGGCCCGCCGCGTCGGCGATCTGCACGTCGATCTTGGGCCCGTAGAAGGCGGCCTCGCCCTCCGCGGCCTCGTACGGCAGCCCGGCGTCCTCCAGCGCCTCGGTCAGCAGCGCGGTGGCCTGCCGCCACGCGTCCGGGCCGGGCAGCCGGTCGCCGCCCGGCGCGGGCAGGGAGAGCCGGTAGCGGGCCGCCTCGATGCCGAGCGCCCGGTAGGCGTCCCGGATCAGCTCCAGTGCCGCCCGGGCCTCGGCCGCCACCTGGTCGAGGGTGCAGAAGATGTGCGCGTCGTTGAGCTGGATGGCGCGTACCCGGGTGAGTCCGCCGAGCACTCCGGAGCGCTCGGCCCGGTACATGGTGCCGAGTTCGGACATCCGCAGCGGCAGTTCACGGTAGCTGTGCGCGCGGGAGCGGTAGATCACCGCGTGGTGCGGGCACAGGCTGGGGCGCAGCACCAGCACCTCGCCCGCCCCGGCGTCCACCTCGTCCGCCTCGTCCGCCTCGGCGTCTCCCTCGGGGGCTTTCTCGGCGTTCCCCGCACGCCGCTCCAGGGGCGGGAACATGTCGTCGGCGTAGTGGTCCCAGTGGCCGGAGAGTTCGTACAGTTCGCGCTTGCCGAGGACGGGCGAGCAGACGTGCCGGTACCCGGCGCGGCGCTCGACTCCGCGGATGTACTCCTCCAGCGCGTGCCGGACGGTGGCGCCGTCCGGCAGCCAGTAGGGCAGTCCTGCGCCGATCAGCGGATCGGTGCCGAAGAGCTGCAACTCGCGGCCGAGCGACCGGTGGTCGTGGCGGGCTGCGGTCATGGGGTCCTCCCTCGTGGGCACGGGCCGCCCGAGGGGGACGACGAAGCCCCGGGCACTCGGCCCGGGGCTTGACGGGTTCGTCGGTCAGCGCGCCGGGACTTCGTCCGGCGTCGTCGTCCTGGCGATCTGTACGGCGCGCTGCTGCATGGAGGCAACCTAGCAGCGCGGGCCGTACCCCGTCCGCCGGGTTTTCCGGGCCCCCAGCCGGAGCCCGGGCCCCGGTCGGGGCGGTGGGGCCCCGGTCGGCGCGGTGGGTAGCATCGCGGCACTGCGCGCGGCACCGCGGCAGTCGATCGATATACGGGGGAGCACGTGTTCGGGATCGTCAGGCCCTGCAGGCACCGGTTGCCGGAGGGACTCAGGGCCGAGTGGACGGCGCATCTGTGCGGGCTGTGCCTCGCACTGCGCGACGGCCACGGGCAGTTGGCGCGGATCGTGACGAACTATGACGGGCTGCTGGTCTCCGTGCTGACCGACGCGCAGGCCGGGACCACCGCCTCCCGGCGCCGCACCGCGGGACCGTGCCCGCTGCGGGGCATGCGGACCGCTTCGGTCGCCCGGGGTGAGGGGGCGCGGCTGGCGGCCTCGGTGTCCCTGGTCCTCGCCTCGGCGAAGATACGGGACCACATAGCCGACGGGGACGGGGTGCTGCGCCGCCGTCCGCTGGCCGCCGCCGCCCGCCGGACGGCCGCGGGCTGGGACCGGGCCGGTGCCCGGACCGGGGGCGCGCTGGGCTTCGACACGGCGCTGCTGGTCGACGCGGTGGAGCGGCAGACGGACGTGGAGCGCGCCGCGGGCCCTGGCACTCCGCTGGCGACCGTCACCGAGCCGACCGCGACGGCCACCGCGGCGGCCTTCGCGCACACGGCGGCCCTCGCGGGCCGCCCCGGCAACGCGGCCCCGCTCGCCGAGGCGGGCCGTCTCTTCGGACAGCTCGCGCATCTGCTGGACGCGGTCGAGGACCGTGCGGCGGACGCCGCGGAGGGGGCCTGGAATCCGCTCACCGCCACCGGCACCACCCCGGCCGAGGCGCGGAAGGTGTGCGACGAGGCGGCGCGGGGCATCCGGCGGGCGCTGCGCGGTGTGGACTTCGCGGACCGGCGGCTGGCGCACGCCCTGCTGGCGCACGAGGTGCCGCGCGCCGTGGACCGCGCGTTCGGCACGGCGGCGTGCGCGCACTCCGGTGCACCGGCTGCGGTCGCGGGCCCGCACGGGGACGCCGGGCCGCACCCGCAGCCTTACGGGCAGCAGCCCTACGGGCAGGAGCTGTACGGGCAGCAGCCGGGGCGGCCGCCCTACGGTCAGGCACCGCCCACTCTCAACGGCCCCGGAAATCCGTTCGCGGGCGCGGGCGCGGCCGGCGGGAGCGGCGACGGAGGCGGCAGCACCGGCGGCCCGGGCGATTCCGGGGGCCGCGGTCCGGGCCGGCAGCGGCCGCCGCGCGGCTTCTGGGCGGGCTGCGCTGCCTTCGTCGGCCTCTGCTGCACGTGCCAACTGTGCTGTGCCTCGGAGTACGAGGGTCCCTGGTCCCGCAAGAAGCGGGAGGGGTGCCTGGACTGCGGCGATTGCTGTGACTGCTGCGACTGCTGCAGCAACTGCAACTGCGACGGGTGCGGTTGTGACGGCTGCGACTGCTGCGGCTGCGACTGCTGAGGGCGCTGCCCCCGCTCACCCTCCTTCCCGCCCCGATGGCCCCGCCGGCCCGGGGGGAGGAACTGACGTGGTTCCCATGGCCGTCCGCGGGCACCCGTGCGCGGACGATGGGGAGGATCCATGGACATCACCGTCCCGAGACGTCGCAAACAGGGCGGCCGTATCCGCGGATTCCGCGGCAGGGCAGGGAAGTCAGGCGCCGGGAAGGCGACACGGCAGGCCAGGTCCACGGCGCGGCCGGTGCTGAGCGGTGCCGCGCGGGCCGGGTTCACCGGGCGCGGCGTGACATATCTGCTGGTCGGCGTGCTGGCGGTGCAGGTGGCGTTCACCGGCGGGAAGGGCGGCGAACAGGCCGACCGGGGCGGGGCGCTCCAGCAGGTGGCGGAGCAGTCCTTCGGCGGCCTGCTGCTGTGGGCGCTGGGCCTCGCGCTGGCCGGCATGGCGCTGTGGCGGCTGTCCGAAGCGGTCTGGGGCGCCGCGGGGCCGGACGGCGACAAGGCGACCAAACGCCTGGCATCCGGGGCACGGGCCGCCTTCTACACGTTCGTCGCGTACTCCGTACTGGCCTTCGCCGCGGGTGACAAGGGCAGCGGCAGCGGCGCCTCCGACAAGCGCTCGCGCGATGTGACGGCCGACGCGCTGGGGCTGCCCGGCGGGCAGTGGCTGGTGGGCGCCGCGGGCGCCGCCGTGGTGATCGGCGGTGTGGTGCTCGGCGGGCGCGCTGCGCTGCGGAAGTACCACAAGCATCTGCGCACCCACCGGATGTCGGCGCGGCAGCGGAAGTTCGTGGACACCACCGGGGTGGCGGGCGGGCTCGCCCGCGGTCTGGTGTTCGCCGCCGCCGGCGGCTTCCTGATCCGCGCCGCGCTCACCTACGACCCCGACCGGGCCAAGGGCATGGACGACACCCTGCGCGCCTTCGCCGAGACCCCGGCGGGGCCGTGGCTGCTGGTGGCCGTGGCGGTGGGGCTCGTCCTCTTCGGGCTCTTCTCGTTCGCGGTGGCGCGCTGGCGCAGCACCTGAACCGCAGGCGGGCCGGGGCCGGGGACCGCAGGGCCCGGGAACGTCCGGTGCCCGGAGAAACCGCAGGGCCCGGGAGCGGCGTCGGCCGGTCCCGGGCCCCATGGGCGAGCGAGTGCGAGGTCAGCGCAGCACGGCCAGCGCCTCGTTGAAGGTCTTCGACGGACGCATCACGGCCGCCGCCTTCTCCGTGGACGGCTGGTAGTAGCCGCCGATGTCGGCGGGCTCGCCCTGCACGGCCAGCAGCTCGTCGACGATCGCCTGCTCGTGCCCGGCCAGCGTCCCGGCCAGCTCCGCGAACGCCTGGGCCAGCTCCGCGTCCTCGGTCTGCGCCGCCAGCTCCTGCGCCCAGTACAGGGCGAGGTAGAAGTGGCTGCCGCGGTTGTCGATGCTGCCGAGCTTGCGGCTGGGCGACTTGTTCTCGTTCAGCAGCGTGCCGGTGGCGCGATCCAGGGTGTCCGCGAGGATCTGGGCGCGTGCGTTGCCCGTCTTGTGCGCGAGGTGCTCGAAGCTGACGGCCAGCGCGAGGAACTCGCCCAGGCTGTCCCAGCGCAGGTAGTTCTCCTTGACGAGCTGCTGCACGTGCTTGGGTGCCGAGCCGCCCGCACCCGTCTCGAAGAGCCCGCCGCCGTTGATCAGCGGAACGATGGAGAGCATCTTCGCGCTGGTGCCCAGCTCCATGATCGGGAACAGGTCGGTCAGGTAGTCGCGCAGCACGTTGCCGGTGACCGAGATGGTGTTCTCGCCGCGGCGGATGCGCTCCAGGGAGAACGTCATCGCGTCGGCCGGGGACATGATCTCGATCCGCAGCCCCTCGGTGTCGTGCAGCGGCAGGTACTCGCGGACCTTCCCGATCAGGTTCCGGTCGTGGGCGCGGGTCTCGTCCAGCCAGAAGACGGCCGGGTCGCCGGTGGCGCGGGCGCGGGTGACGGCCAGCTTGACCCAGTCCTGGATCGGCACGTCCTTGGTCTGGCACATCCGGAAGATGTCGCCCTCGCCCACGGCCTGCTCCAGCACCAGCTCGCCCGCGTCGTCGAGGACGCGGACCGTGCCGGTCGCCGGGATCTCGAACGTCTTGTCGTGGCTGCCGTACTCCTCGGCCTTCTGCGCCATCAGGCCGACGTTGGGCACGGAGCCCATGGTGGCCGGGTCGAAGGCGCCGTTGGCCCTGCAGTCCTCGATGACGGCCTGGTAGATGCCCGCGTAGCTGCTGTCGGGGATGACCGCGAGCGCGTCCTGCTCCTGGTCGTCCTTGTTCCACATGTGCCCCGAGGTGCGGATCATCGCGGGCATGGAGGCGTCCACGATGACGTCGCTGGGCACGTGCAGGTTGCTGATGCCGCGGTGCGAGTCGACCATCGCCAGGTCCGGGCCCTGGGCCAGCTCGGCGTCGAAGGACGCCTTGATCTTGTCGCCCTCCGGCAGCGACTCCAGACCCTTGTAGATGCCGCCCAGACCGTCGTTGGGGGTCAGCCCGGCCGCGGCGAGCTGGTCGCCGTAGGCGGCGAACGTCTTCGGGAAGAAGGCGCGCACGGTGTGGCCGAAGATGATCGGGTCGGACACCTTCATCATCGTCGCCTTCAGGTGCACCGAGAACAGCACACCCTCCGCCTTGGCCCGCTCGACCTGCGCGGAGAGGAACTCGCGCAGCGCGGCGACGCGCATCACCGCGGCGTCGACGACCTCGCCGGCCTGCACCGGCACCGACTCGCGCAGCACCGTGGTCGAGCCGTCGTCGCCGTGCAGCTCGATCCGCAGCGCACCGTCCTGGGCCAGCACGGCGGACTTCTCGGTGGAGCGGAAGTCGTCACCGTCCATGTGCGCGACGTTCGTCTTCGAGTCGGCGCGCCAGGCGCCCATGCGGTGCGGGTTGGCCTTGGCGTAGTTCTTGACGGAGGCCGGCGCGCGGCGGTCGGAGTTGCCCTCGCGCAGGACGGGGTTGACGGCGCTGCCCTTGACCTTGTCGTAGCGGGCGCGCACCTCCCGCTCCTCGTCGGTCCGCGGGTCGTCCGGGTAGTCCGGCAGCGCGTAGCCCTGCTCCTGCAGCTCCGCGATGGCGGCCTTGAGCTGCGGGATGGACGCCGAGATGTTCGGCAGCTTGATGATGTTGGCCTGCGAGGTCTTGGCCAGCTCGCCGAGCTGCGCCAGCGCGTCCTCGATGCGCTGGTGCTCCTCCAGCCGCTCGGGGAAGCCGGCGATGATCCGGCCGGCCAGGGAGATGTCGCGGCTCTCGACGGCGACGCCGGCCGTCGAGGCGTACGCCTCGACCACGGGCAGGAACGAGTACGTCGCCAGGGCCGGGGCCTCGTCAGTGTGCGTATAGATGATGGTCGAGTCAGTCACCGCTACTCCGCTTCGCGTCTACATCGTCTCGATATCAAGATATCCCGTGACGGGGCGGCGCGGTGAAGCGGCCCGCGCTTGGCCGCGCGGAAGCCGGGCGCCCTGGCCGCCGCCCGGGGCACCCCCGTACGACACCGCCCCGCGGCACCCGGTCCCACCAGCGGCGACGTGCCGGGCCGGCCCGGAGACCGGTGCCCGCAACCCGCACCGGCCCGCGCCGACGGATGTCGGGGCGGGCCGGAGTGAGGACCGGGGTCAGGGCCGACGTGGGAGCCGGACGCCGGAGTCAGGAGCACAGCCGGGCGCCGGGTCCGGGTCCGGGCGGGCTCGCCCCCGGCCCCGCGGCCGGTTCAGGCCACCGGGGCCGGGAAGGTCGGGTACTCGGCTCCGGAGACATGCTGGACAACCCGGACGACCTGGCACGAGTAGCCGAACTCGTTGTCGTACCAGAGGTAGAGGATCGCGTTGTCCCCCTCGACCTTGGTGGCGCCCGCGTCGACGATGGAGGCGTGGCGCGAGCCGATGAAGTCGTTGGAGACCGCGTCGGGGGCGCTGGTGAAGTCGATCTGGCGCTTGAGCGGCGAGGTCAGCGAGACGTCCCGGAGGTGGTCCAGCACCTCCTCGCGGCTGGTCTCGCGGGCGAGCTGCAGATTGAGGATGGCGATCGAGACGTCCGGCACCGGGACGCGGATCGAGCTGCCGGTGATCGTCGCCTCGAGGTCGGGCAGCGCCTTGGCGACGGCCGAGGCGGCGCCGGTCTCGGTGATGACCATGTTGAGCGGCGCCGAACGCCCGCGCCGGTCGGACTTGTGGTAGTTGTCCAGCAGGTTCTGGTCGTTGGTGAACGAGTGGACGGTCTCCACGTGACCGCGCAGCACCCCGTACTCGTCCGCCATCGCCTTCAGCGGCGGGACGATCGCGTTGGTGGTGCAGGACGCGCAGGAGATGATCCGCTCGTCCGGCTTGATCATGTCGTGGTTCACGCCGTGCACCACGTTGGGCACGTCGCCCTTGCCGGGCGCGGTCAGGATCACCTTGTCGATGCCGGGGCGCAGGTGCTGGGAGAGCCCCTCGCGGTCGCGCCACCTGCCGGTGTTGTCGATGAGGACGGCGTCCTTGATGCCGTACGCCGTGTAGTCCACCGACGTCGGGTCGTCGGAGTAGATGACCTTGATCTCGTTGCCGTTGGCGATGATGGTGCTGTTCGCCTCGTCGACGGTGATGGTGCCCTGGAACTGCCCGTGGATCGAGTCGCGGCGCAGCAGCGAGGCCCGCTTGACCAGGTCCTGGCCGGCGGCCCTGCGGACGACGACGGCGCGCAGCCGCAGGCCGTTGCCGGAACCGGCCTTCTCGATGAGCAGGCGGGCGAGGAGGCGGCCGATGCGGCCGAACCCGTAGAGGACCACGTCCCGGGAGGCCCGGCGGTCGATCTTGTCGGCGCCGGTCGCACCGGCCACGGCCTGCGCCGTGAACTCCGCCACGGACAGACCGCGGTCGTCGTTCCGGTAGGTCGCGGCGAGCATCCCGATGTCGATCTGGGAGGGGCCGAGGTCGAGCGCGGTGAGCGCGTGGAGGAACGGCAGCGTCTCGGTGACGGACAGTTCCTCCCCGGCTATCTGCCGCGCGAAGCGGTGGGCCTTGAGGATGCTGATCACCGACTTGTTCACCAGGGAGCGGCTGTGCAGCAGGACAGTGACGTCCCGCTCCCGGTGCAGCTTCCCGATGATCGGGATCATCGATTCCGCGATCTCCTCGCGGTGCTTCCAGTTGGTGAACACGTCGTCGTTGACAGTCACAGATCTATCTTTCGAGCTAGGCGGCGCTCATATGCTAACCCGTCCACGGAGCGGCCCGTACGAGCGGCCGGACGAACAGCCGAACACCTGGGCGAGGCGGCCGGGCTCCCCGGGCCGGACCCTGGATCCGGTGCCGACCGCCCCCGGGCGGCGGACGCGACGTCTCCCGCCGGGACGTCCCCGGGTTCGGTACGCGGCCTCGCGGGCAGGAAGGCGCGGGGAGGGATATCACACGCCCGACCGCCTCAGGAGCACCGTCCGGGCCGTCCCGCCGCCCGGCGCAGAGGGGAGAGAGGTGCCGATGTCTCCCGCACCACGGCCCGAGGAGCCCCCGGCCCCGCCGAGCGCACCGGGATCCCTGACCCTGCTCGGGGCGGCGGTGGTCGTCCACGACCCGGAGACCGGCCGCATCCTGCTCCTCCAGCGCGGTCCGGACGCTTCGTTCGCACCCGGCATGTGGGACATCCCCGGGGGCAAGAGCGAGCCCGGCGAGCCGGTCACCGGCACCGCGGTGCGCGAGTTGACCGAGGAGACCGGTCTCACCGTCCGGCCGGAGCACCTGCGCCTCGCGCATCTGACCCACGGCGCCCGGACAGCCGGTGTCCCCCACGGCTTCCTCACCGTCGTCTTCGCCGCCCGCACCTGGTCCGGCACGCTCGAGAACCGCGAACCGGACAAACACCCCCAGGTGCGCTGGGTCGACCCCCGCAGCCTCCCCGAGCCGTTGGTGCCCAGCACGGCGACCGCCCTGCGCGGATACCTCGACCTCGCCGACGGCCCCGGCATCGCACTCCGCGGCTGGTGAAGACCCCCACCGCACGACGACTCCCCGCGGACGGCGAAGCCCCGCGGCGCCCCTGTGGCGACGCAGGACCGGCCGTGTCCCGGTACGCAGTCCGGCCGCGCCCGGCGCCGGGCCGGGCCGCCGGTCACCGCCGGTGGCCCGTCCCGTCGGTCCCATCGGTGACGCGGATCGCGAGGACGGCCATGTCGTCGTGTCCCGGGGAGTTCTTCACGCCTCGGGAGAGCGCCTCCAGGAGCTGCGGCAGGGGACGGTCCCCGTACGCGGAGAGGGTGGACATCGCCCGCCGGATCCCCTCTTCGATGTCGCTGTGCCGGCGTTCCACCAGGCCGTCGGTGTACAGCAGGAGAACGGCGCCCGGCGGGATCTCGTACTCGTGTTCGTAGCGGTCGAGGCCGATCGCGGCGTCGAGCAGCAGGAGGTCATGGTCGTCCAGCGTCGAGACCCGGCCGTCGGGCAGCCGCAGCAGCGGCGGCGGATGCCCGGCGTTGGACATCGTCAGCCGCCACCGGTCGTGGTGCGAGTCCAGCCGGGCGTGCACGGCGGTGGCACCCGGCCCCAGCGGCAGGGCGGCGAAGGCAGCCTCGACCGCCGCCAGCGCGACGGCGGGCGAGCGCTCCGGGTGGCCCAGCGTGGCCTGGCGCAGCATGCTGCGCACCTGCCCCATGACGACGGCGGCCCGCATGTCGTGCCCGATGACATCCCCGATGGACGCCACCAGGCAGGGCTGCAGCCCACCCGGTCCGGGCGGCAGCACGTAGGCGTCGTACCAGTCGCCCCCCACCATGTCCTGGTCCTCGGCGGGCAAGTACAGGGTGGACATCTCCAGACCGGGCACATCCGGCAGTTCGGTGAGCATGGCGGACTGGAGCTGCTGCGCCGTGCTGAGCCGGCTCTCGACGAACCGCATCCGCTCCACGGCCTGGCTCACATATCCCGCGACCGCGGTGAGCACGGCCTCCTCGGTCACACCCATCGCGTGGGCGCCCGCCCAGGACCAGGTCAGCACCCCGCGGCGGCGGGCCAGCGGGACGCAGAACGCGGAGGCGAGCCCGAGGGCGTCGTACCCCGCCACCGCGTCCGCGCTGTAGCCGGCCTCCAGGGCGGCATGGTCGGGGACGAAGACCGCCCGCTGCTCACGCATCGCCCGGGCGCTGGGGAAACCGGAGTCCACCGCCATGGACGGGACGGCGGCCTCCACCGGCCGCACGTCGTCCGGTTCGACGACGCGCCGCAGCTCCCGCCCGTCGGCGAGCAGCAGGCCCACGTAGGACGGCTTGGCGGAGCCGTCGAACAGGTGGCGCAGCCGGCGGACCACATCCGTCAGGTCGCGGGAGCGCGCCAGCTCGACCGACGCGCGCAGCAGGAGCCCGGCGTGGTCCCGGTCGCGCCGGACCTGCTCGCTGGCGATCCGCAGCCGCAGCTCGACCGAACAGGCGGCCGCGAGGTCGGCCAGGTCGTGCAGCTCCGACTCGGTCCACTCGCGGGGCTCGTGATCGATCGCGCACAACGACCCCAGGACGTGCCCGTCGGCGTCCGTCAGCGGCATCCCCGCATAGGCGATCACCTGGAGTTCGGAGACCGCCAGACTCGAACGCGTGAGCGAGTCGAGTCGCGAGTCGTTCAGGACGAGCGGCTCGCCGCTGTGGACGACGTGCTGGCAGAAGGAGCGGTTCAGGGGTGTCTGGCGCCGCCCCGCCCAGGGCTCCGCCAGCCCCACCATGCCGGGGAAGACCTGCCGCTCGGTCTCCAGCAGGGACACCAGCGCCACCGGGACGTGGAGGAACCGGGTGACGAGCCGCGCGAACCGGTCCATCCCGGGGTCGGCGGCGGCCGTGAGCCCCGCGAGCCGCAGCGCCTCCGACCTGCCCAGCTCCCCCGTCACAGTCCCTCCACCGATGGCTCACGGGAGTCGCGGCACCGACCCGGCACCCCCACTGCGCACAGCCCGCATCGATGCCGCAACCGACATCCGCCAAAGCGAATGTATGCGGATACAAGTGAATATATCGCAAGAATCTGACGCTGTCGTGCGGCTGCCGTGCACCTTTCGCAGACATGACAGGCATTCCGCCCGGCGCGCCGCCCCTCCCCCACACCCTTCCGGGCCCGGCGGAAGGTGTTCCGCCGGGCCCGGAAACAGGCGCCTCATCCGCGGGTCTGATCCGCGAACCCCGTCCGCGGGCCCCGTCCCCGGGCCCCGTCCCCGGGGGCTCATCCGCGGGGCTCAGCAGCGGGGCTCAGCAGCGGACGAGACCGTTCGCTCACCCGCGGTTCCCCTCGTCCGGAGCCACGGCGCCATCCGCCGCACCGGCCGCGTCCGCCGCCCAGGTCTCCCCGGAGGCCAGCGGCGTCATGCGGGGCAGGAGCTGCGCGGCGAGCAGCGTCGAGAGCGCCGAGCTGTCCCCGCTGCCGCCGTCGGTACGCACGACGACCGGCCGGGGTGCCTTCCCCGCCAGCTCCGCGCCCACCTCGAGGCGGCGGCGGGCCAACTCGTACTGCAGCACCGCACGGTTGTCGCGGTAGGCCTTGGCCAGCGCGCGCTGGGCCCGGGCCTCGTTCTCGGCGGCGATCAGACCGCTGCGGCCCTCCGTCTCGATCTCGAACCGCACCCGCTGCGCATTGGTCTCCTGCTCCTCCAGCAGCTGCGCCACCTGCTCGCGGGCCTTGTTCAGCGCGGCCTTCACCTCGACGATGCGCGCGTCCCGCACCTTCTTGGCCCGCTCGATGTCCATGCCGAGGCTGTCGATCCGGCGCTTGCGCGTCAGACCCCACTCCTGCTCGTAGGCCGTACGCTCCTTGGCGACCCGCTCCCGGGTGGCCAGGTGCTGCTGGTACTGGGCAGGGAGCTGGACGTCCGGGATGTTGGAGCCGGTGATGCGCACCCCGTAGCGGGACAGCAGGCGGTTGAGCAGCTCCTGCATGTCGGCCACGTCGGAGCCGCGCAGGTCGTACGCGTGCTCGGTGTGCACCAGGCGGGCACGCTGGCGGATGGCGTCCTGCACGGCGCTGGAGAGGACCAGGTCGAAGTTGCCCGCGCCGATCGTCCGGACGAAGAGCACCGCGTCGTTGATGCGGAACTTCAGGAAGAACTCGATCGACCGCAGCGGCACGTTCTCCTGCGTCGGGCAGGCCATCACCGGCGCCGAGTACGGGATCTCGGTGGCCGTGTCGACCACGAAGTCGACCCGCGACCAGGGGTGCCACAGGTAGTGCCGCCCCGCGTCCAGGGTGCGGGTGACCGCACCGTACCGGGTCAGCACCCCGTGGGTGCCCTGCTCGATCTCCACGATCGAGGAGCGCCACCACCAGAGCCCGCCGATCACCAGCAGCACCGCGCCGAGGGCGTAGGAGAGCCCGGCGAGCGCGCCGTAGGCGAGATCGGAGGCGCCCTCGGCGTCGGCCCCGCGCAGCGAGAGCATCACTCCCGCCAGCAGGGCGAACAGCCCGAGCCACAGCGGCAGCATCCACCACAGCCGGCGCCGGTGGCGCGGGATGATGACCGGGATCAGGGTGCCGGCCTCGCCGCCCCGCAGCAGTTGGGCAATCTCGCTCCAGGGCGCCACCGCCTCGGAGATGACCGACCTGCGATTCGTGTGTGCGCTGCTCACTGGTCGCCCTCCTCGGAGTGGTGCGGGACGTCGGTCGCGGACCCAGCGGACCCAGCGGA
This sequence comes from Streptomyces sp. NPDC006925, assembly GCF_042869575.1. Lineage (NCBI taxonomy): Bacteria > Bacillati > Actinomycetota > Actinomycetes > Kitasatosporales > Streptomycetaceae > Streptomyces > Streptomyces sp. NPDC006925. The sequence goes on along the minus strand of NZ_JBIAGB010000002.1, from coordinate 314,408 downwards.
CCCGACGGTCCTGGCAGTCCCGGCGGTCCCGGCGGCCGCTTCCGTCTCGTCCCTCCAGGCGGGCTCACCGGCCCCGCCCGACCGGCCGGAGGCCTCGGGGGCGCCAGGTCCGTCGGGAGCACCGGGCACGTCGGACGTCCCGGTCGGCTCGGGGGCCACCGTGGGCCGCTCGGCCTCCAACAGCGCACCGATCTCGCTCTCGCGGTCGGAGATACGCGCGGACACCTCGTCCAGGCGCTCCCGGACAGCCGCCATGTCGGCCTCCGTGAACAGCTCGCCGCCGTGCTCCCCCACCAGTTCGCGGGCGAGCCGCAGGAAGTCGACCCCGGCCGCGTCGCCGCCGTCGGCCGTACCGCCGATCCGCACCAGCCGCGGCAGATGGTCGGCGACCTCCACCAGGGCGTCGAGGATCTGCCGCTGGTAGCGGTACTCCAGGATCTCGGGCGCCTCGGCCGCCGTCACGGCCCGGATGTCGAGAGCCTGGGCCTCCAGCAGCGCCGCGTTCGCCTTCGCCTCGGACTCGGCCTGCACATAGCGCTGCCGGGCCAGTGCCTCGGCCCGGTTGGTCTCGCGCTCCACGGCCGTGTCCATCTGCGCCTGGTACTGGGCGATGTCCGCCTGGATCGCGGAGAGCGTCTCGTGGCTGGTCGCCAACTCCTTGGTCAGATCGCCCTCGTCCTGCTCCTTGCGCAGCATCAGCGCGTACTCGTGGGTGTACGCCTCCTTCGCCATCCGCACCATCTCCGGAGCGGCCAGGTCCATCCGGTAGCCCCGGTCGGCCGGCTCGGCGTGCGTGATGTTGGCGTTGGTCAGCTCGACGGCGGGCCGGAACTGCTGGTTGAGCTGCTCCAGCAGCCGACCGGTGTCCTCCCCGACCATGTCGTAGATCCCGGCGGCCTCCTGCTCGTAGATGAGGCTCCGGATGGTCTCGCTGACGGCGTTGCTCAGCTTCTCCTCGAAGCCGCGGACCGCACCGAGCGTGTAGACGAACTCAGTCGGGTCGCTGATCCGGAACTGGATGAAGAGGTCGATCGACGCCTTCACCCCGCCCTTGGTCGGCGCCTCCCGCACCGGCGCGTTGAACGGGTACTCGCGAACGGTGTTGACGATGTACGACACCCGCTTCCACGGGCTGATCAGAATGACCCGGCCGGGCCCGACGACCTTCTCCAGCTTCCCGAACCGGGTGATCAGCGCCTGGCAGCCGTCCGGAACCATGACCATGCCCTGCCGCCACCACACGAAGCCGATCGCGGCCAGCGCCACGACCCAGTAGTGCAGTCCGAAGAGCGGATTGGTCAACGGCGAGTCGTCCACGGTCGACACCACCGCGGTCCCCACCGCGCCCAGCACCAGCAGCATCAGCACCGGGAGCATGCTCAGGAACGAACGCCCCTTCGGCAGCACCATCGGGCAGATCTCATGAACCTGCTCGCCGTCCTCGCGCTTGTGCCCGCTCTGGTTGAGCGCCTCACCCGCCTCGTCCAGCGAAACGGTCCGCTGCGCCATCACCGTGGCGATCGAACCGCCCTGCTCCCGGGCGGCCGGGAAGTCCGCGGGATCCATCCCCTCGTCCTGCGGTTCCTGCACGTCCTGGCCCGCCTCCCCCTGGCTCGTGCCCTCGGCACTCCGCCCCCGCGTGGGCCCCCGCCCGGCGGAGCGGCCCGTACGCCTGCGGACCTCCTCCTCCGCCACCTGCCGGGGATCGGCACCGGAAGCCACCGCGGAGGCCACCCTCCGTACGTTCTGCGCTCTCGCTCGCGCCACAGTTCCCCCTTTGTCTCATCGTGCGCTCCCGCCATCCCACACCACGAGCAGCGCCGCGGCCACGGCGGGAGCCCCGATCGTGACAGCACGGCGAACCCTTCGTTGCCTCCGGTACACAACGCCCGCCGCCCACACGGGCCGCCATCCCGTGCGGGCGGCGACCACCCGGCCCTGGAGGCCCGCCGGCCCGACCCACTACGCACCCAGGGACGAAGTCGGACGGACGAGCAACAAGCTGAAGGCCCATCGGGCTGTGGCAACGCGCGCTGATGAACGGGCTGCATCTTCCACGGCACCGTCACCGCCGCCGGGATCCGGCTCTGGCCTCCCCCGGGAACCAGGCCCGGCTCATCACTCGGCACGTGCCGATCGGCTCAAGGGTCGCCAGGCCGAGGGCCAGACCACGTCCCGGTTGACCTGACCAGTCACCCCCAGACTGGCCCTCGCGCACTCGAGGTACCGCCGCTGTGCATCTCTGAACTCCGAGTACGCCTGGTCCCAAAGCTGCTCGACTTCCGTGGGCACGCCCCGCGCCAAGTGCTCCAGCCGCCACAGGCAGTGGTTCAGCGTCTTGGAGGCGGTGTTCGTGTCAGTGTCGCCCAACAATTCGCAGATCTCTCCCAGCGCCGAACGGCGGGCCTCAGCCACGCCGAGCTCGGCGAGCACCTCGGCGGTGAGCTCCAGCGGTGGTGGACCGGTCACCAGCCCGCGGCCCGCAGCGATGCTCTGATAGCGGCCCGCAAGCTCTTTGACCACGTGGATGTACTCGCCATAGGCGTCCAGACGCCGCCCATCCCAGCGCACGGACTGCTCACGCCGCCACCGTGCCCGGTCGTTCAAACTGCTCACCAGGAAGGATCCGACAGCGCCCAGCGCAACACCCACCAGCGGAAGTATCTGTCCCGACAAACTCACAGGGCCCCCTCACATAGTCGAACGGCTCCCCATTCTCCCGACCGGAGCCCAGCGAAGCCGATGATGCCGTCACCCGCAGCCACTGGTGACTCCTCGGACACGCCCTGGCTGACCCGGCCTTCTGCTCATGACCCCCAAGCCCGTGGAGCCGAACGCGTCGGAGCCGGCATGCTCGCCGAGCAGACGCCTGCCGGAGGGGGCAGCCGCGAACAACGTCCCGGAGACGGTGAGACCGGACTCGAAGCGGCATCGCTTCTGCTCAAGAGCTGGCGCAGCGAGCCGGCCATTCGTCTCGCCGGCCGGGGACGACAAGCATCTCCTCCATGCCCTTGCGGACCGCCAAGCGGCTCCTCAGTCGAACAAGTGACGTCTTGGACGATGAGTGTGGCGATGCGGCCCGGTGTCGCGGTCAGCAGCACGACGAACCGCCCCGCTGCGCCCGACCGGGCATCTTCTACCCGGAATCTGGTGGGTGTCCGCTGAGCGGCTCTCTCATGTGGCAGAACAGGAACCGTTGCGGATCGAGAAGCTGACGGAGCTGTAGCCGTACTTGTTCGCCAGCGCGGTGACGGTGAGGCACAAAGCGGTGTCGGTGCCGTCGGCGGTGACGGTGTAGTCCGCCTCCTCCACACTCTCGCCGAAGTAGTCGTGCTCCGGCTGCGGGGAGGCGAGCGCGGCCACGACCCCAGCATCGTGCTCGCTGCTGTGGGGGCTCTCGCTGTGAGGGCCGTGCTTCGCAATCCGCGACTGCAGGACCTCGCCGTAGCTGGGCATGCCAGGGCCGAACTGCGCCTCTTCCGACAACTCGGCTGTCGCTCCCTTGACGGCCGACCGCAGTTCGCCCTCCTCCCACTGAGGAGTGCTCCGGTGATTGCTGGCATAGAGGAGACCGAAGACGAGCAGTCCCAGGCCGACGAAGACCACACAAGCGACCGGGTTGCGGAAGTTGAACACGTAGTCGTTGGTGCCCCACCGGCTGCGGATGAGTATGCGGTCGTCACGGTCGTCGGCCATGTACAGGATTCTCCTGCTCGAGCACGTCTCACCGGTCGGCACCCCCGCCCTCCGCAACCCGACCGCCACAACCGTCGTCTGAAGCGTCGCTGAGGGGCGGGTTGCATCCGCCCCACGAGTACGCGTTCACCGCCGGTGGACCGGGACGTGCTCAGCTTCGGTGTGGCTCCTGATCGGGTGCGCGGTGGAGTGCGGTGAGGCGGGCGGTTTCGTCGTCGCGGAAGTTGCGGACTTCCGTGCAGCGGTGGCTCATGACGAATTCGCCGAGGGGGATGCAGAGGTCCATGCGCTGGATGCAGACGCCGATCATGAAGGGGCCGTTCTTGGCCCTCGCCTCCGTCCAGGCCGAGGCCCACGCGCACCTGGGCAACCTCGACTCTTGCCAGCGCGCCCTGGACGAGGCCAGAAGGTCACCGACCTCCCCGGCCCCGTCCACAACGGGGGATGGCTCCGCTTCGACGGCTCCCGCCTCCCCGAAGAACGTGGAGCGCGCTTCGTCCAACTCGGACGGCTCGACCTCGCGGAGAAGGCCCTCAAGAGCGCCCTCGACTCCACCGCGCTGGCCAAGGGAACCTCCTACCGTCGCCGAGGCTCCGTCCTAGTCGACCTCGCGCTGATCGGCGCCAGACGCCACGACGCGGAACAGGCCGTCGTCCATGGCCGCGAGGCGTTGCAGCTCGCGCGGCAATCGGGCTCGGGCTACGTCGCCCGTAGACTCCAAACGCTACGGGACGATCTCCGCTCTCACGGCCGCGATCGCCGCGTAGCCGAACTGGCCGCCGACATCGGCAGCCTGCACGCGACGTGAGGAGAGGGGTAGGCATGACGGACACCGAGGGCGCCCGCCTGTTCCGGGAGACTTGGATCGCGGGAGTCACCAAGCACTACCCGGGCGAACCCAAAGCCAGCTACGTCACGCCCTGGGAAGACACCCCCGACTGGGAACGCGAAGCCGCCGGAGCCGTCTACCAGCAGGTGCGCCACTTCCTCGGCCTGAGCGACGGCAACGCCAAGCGCCTCACCCGCGAACAGAAGGGCCGCTTCGTCGCCACCTGCTGGACGGCCCAGATGTACAAGCACTTCGGCGACCCCAAGCCCGCCTACGTCGCCGACTGGCCCGACCTCCCGGACTGGCAGAAGGAAACCGACTCCGACATCTTCGAAGCCATCGAGACGGCAGCCCCACAGCAGTAGGCAAGTGGATCGCGGCTGTGGGAGCCAGCAGGAGCACGTACCCGCGATGCCCGCGACAGTGTCGTGGTCTGTCATCCGAGGTCGAGGTCCCCGAGACCGCGATCAGTCCCCTACTGGAGGACCCGCGTGGAGCTGATCACCGGCGTCGAACGCAACCTGCTCATTGAGACCTGTGAGCACGACGCGTTCCACCTGGAACTGCGGGACGACTACTCGGTGCCCGACGAGGACGGCCCCTTCGAGAGCTGGCTGCGCGACGAGCCGGTGGACTACGCGTTCATGAAGCCGTGGACGCAGATGGTCAAGCGGCTGACGGGCGAGGGGAGAGCCGTTCGACGCGTCCGCGTCGTCTCCCACCCTCACACGCCGTACATCCGATGGGAGCACCGCACCACTCCCCGCAACGTGGAAGCCGGTGAGGACATCCGCTGGCTCCCCCGCCACACCGTTCCCGGTGAACTGGTCTTCCCGTTCGACGGCAAGGACTGGTGGCTCATGGACGGCCGCCTCCTGGCGGTGGGACACACCGTTGCCGGACGGGTGACGGGACACGAGATCATCGACGACCCCAAGTGCATCGCTGAGGCCGTCGCGCTCCGCGATGCCCTGTGGTCCCTCGCCATCCCGCACAGCGAGTACCGGCCTTGACATCCATGATGCGGGCCAACGGTGGCCGAGCCGACGACGAGGGCCGCCATCCCGGGCAGGGACGGCGGCCCTCACATCTGTCCTGACGTCACGCCAGGGAACCGACCGGTCGGTGCACACCTGGTGTACAGGAGCCCGGAAGTCAGCCGGGACCAGTGAGAAACAGAAAGCACTGTTTCCGCAGTTCGCAGCAGATTTCCAGGGCCCCTGCCCAGGTAGCCCGACCCCGCTCTTTAGAGGTCGAAGTACAGCTCGAACTCGTGCGGGTGGGGGCGGAGCTGCATGGGGGCGATCTCGTTGGTGCGCTTGTAGTCGATCCAGGTCTCGATCAGGTCGGCGGTGAAGACGCCGCCGGCCTGGAGGTACTCGTTGTCGGCCTCCAGGGCGTCCAGGACGGCCGGGAGCGAGGTGGGGACCTGGGCGACGTCGGCGTGCTCTTCGGGGGCGAGCTCGTAGAGGTCCTTGTCGATCGGCTCGGCGGGCTCGATCTTGTTCTTGATGCCGTCCAGGCCGGCCAGCATCAGCGCGGAGAAGGCCAGGTACGGGTTGGACGAGGGGTCCGGGGCGCGGAACTCGACGCGCTTGGCCTTGGGGTTGGAGCCGGTGATCGGGATCCGCATCGCGGCCGAGCGGTTGCGCTGCGAGTAGACGAGGTTGACCGGGGCCTCGAAGCCGGGGACCAGGCGGTGGTAGGAGTTCACCGTCGGGTTGGTGAAGGCCAGCAGCGAGGGGGCGTGGCGCAGGATGCCGCCGATGTAGTAGCGGGCGGTGTCCGAGAGGCCCGCGTAGCCCTGCTCGTCGTAGAAGAGGGGGTTGCCGCCCGACCACAGGGACTGGTGGACGTGCATGCCGGAGCCGTTGTCGCCGAAGATCGGCTTGGGCATGAAGGTGGCGGTCTTGCCGTTGCGCCAGGCCGTGTTCTTGACGATGTACTTGAACAGCATCAGGTCGTCGGCCGCGGCCAGCAGCGTGTTGAACTTGTAGTTGATCTCCGCCTGGCCCGCGGTGCCGACCTCGTGGTGCTGGCGCTCGACCTGGAGTCCGGCGCGGGTCAGCTCGAGGGAGATCTCGGCGCGGAGGTCGGCGAAGTGGTCGACGGGCGGGGCCGGGAAGTAGCCGCCCTTGTAGCGGACCTTGTAGCCGCGGTTGCCGCCGTCCTCGAGGGCGCCGGTGTTCCAGGCGCCCGCCTCGGAGTCGATCTCGTAGAAGGAGCGGTTCGCGGTGGTCTCGAAGCGGGCGCTGTCGAATACGTAGAACTCCGCCTCCGGGCCGAAGAACGCGGTGTCGGCGATCCCGGAGGAGGCGAGGTACGCCTCGGCCTTCTTGGCCACGTTCCGCGGGTCACGGCTGTACTGCTCGCCGGTGATCGGGTCGTGGATGAAGAAGTTGATGTTGAGGTGCTTCTCGGAGCGGAACGGGTCCAGCCGCGCGGTGGACAGGTCCGGGACGAGCGCCATGTCGGACTCGTGGATGGCCTGGAATCCGCGGATCGAGGAGCCGTCGAACATCAGGCTCTCGGCCGGGTCGAAGGACTCCGCGGGAACGGCGAAGTGCTGCATGACGCCGGGCAGGTCGCAGAACCTGACGTCGATGAATTTGACGTCGTTGTCCGCGATGTACTTCTTGGCCTCGTCGGCGTTCTGGAACATCCATCCTCCTAGTCCCGCCGCGTCGGGACGGGTTTGCTCCGGCTCCGGGTGCGGGCACGAGGGCTCCGCACGCCTGGTGGCCGACATTAGGCAGGGGCCATTTCTCCAGCATGACTCAACTGTTTCGCTGATGTTAACCACCAGGCGGGGCCGGTATCGGTTAACCGTGCGGAGTGCGACTGTTACGTTCGGTTTGCGCGGGTCTTGCGAACCGTTTGCCCGGGGAGGCGCCCAGGGAGGCGTCCGACGCCCGGCAGTGGGCTCGCGGAGCCGTCCCTCCCGGGGCCTCCGGGGGCGGAAGCCCGCGGAGACGTACGCCGTACGGTGATCATCGTACGGCGTACGGGCTGCCGCTGCCCGCCGGTCCGGAGCGTCGCCCGGTCACCCGGTCGCCCGGCGGGCCGGTCGCCGGACGGGGCCGGTCCGCGGGGAAGGCGGCGCGATACCGTTGCCGGGTGGACAACAGGGAAGCAATCGGGTCATGGCTGTCCGGACCGCGGGCGGCCGCGGAGGAGATGGGCGCCGACTTCGGCTACCGCGGCAAGCGGCTCGGGCTCCCCGCCGAAGGGCCCGGCTCGATCGCGCCGGTCGGGCGGAGGGTCGGTGCGCTCTTCATCGACTGGGCGCTCTCGGCCCTCATCGCGTTCGGGCTGCTCGCAGGGCGCCGCCTGGAGGCCACCAACAACTGGGCGCTGGTCGTCTTCCTCGTCATGAGCCTGCTGACCGTCGGCACGGTCGGCGCCACCCCCGGGAAGCGGCTGCTGGGGCTGCGTGTGGTCGCGCTGGACGGGCTGGAGAGGCTGCCGGTGTGGCGGGCCGCGGTACGTACGGTGCTGCTCGGCCTCGCCGTGCCGGCGCTCGTCTGGGACCGCGACAACCGCGGACTGCACGACCGTCTCTCGGGCTCGGTCCAGGTGCGGGCCTGAAGCGTTCGCACCCGTCCCCGCACCGGGCATGAGGGCTTCGCACCCGTCCCCGCACCGGGCATGAGGGCCGCCCGCCCCTCCCCGCACCCGGCAATGAGGCCCGCGCCCCTCCTCGTCGCACCGGGCATGAGGAGGGGGCGGAGCCCCTCTTCGGAGCCCCGCCCCCTGCCGCTGCCTCTTGGCTCGCCGCCCCGTGCGATTGCGCGAAACGCCGCTAGCGGCCCTGCGGGCCCTTGGGGAGCTTCATGCCCTTGGGCATCGGGCCCTTCGGGATGGGCATGTTGCTCATGAGGTCGCCGAGCGCGCGGAGGCGGTCGTTGATCTGGGTGACCTCGGAGCCCTGGAGCGTGCGGGGCAGCTTCATGATCCTGACGCGGAGTTTCTTCAGCTCGACCTGGCCCTCGTCGTTGCCGACGACGAGGGTGTGGACCGGTACGTCGCCGACGACGCGGCTCATCTTCTTCTTCTCGGACGCCAGCAGGCCGCGCAGCCGGTTCGGGTTCCCCTCGCCGACCAGGACGATGCCCGCCTTGCCGACCGCGCGGTGGACCACGTCCTGGCTGCGGTTCATCGCCACGGCCGGGGTGACCTGCCAGCCGCGGCCGATGTTCTCCAGTACGGCGGCCGCCGCTCCCGGCTGGCCCTCCATCTGCCCGAACGCGGCCCGCTCAGCGCGGCGCCCGAAGATGATCGCGCACGCCAGCAGGCCCAGCAGTACGCCGACGATCCCCAGGTAGACCGGGTGACCGATCAGAAAGCCGACCGCGAGGAGTACACCGAAGGTGACAAGCCCCACGCCGGCCAGGATCCAACCGATCTTCCGGTCCACGCGCCGGGTCATCTTGTACGTCTGGGCGATCTGCTTGAGCCGCCCAGGATTCTCGGTGTTGTCCTTCCTCGCCATGCGGGGAAGTTTACGTGGGAGCGGGGGCGGAGTGCTGCGCGGCCGGGGCTACTGAGCCCGGCGGCCGAAACCGGCCCGGTCGGAGCCCGGACGGGAGGCTCGGTTCGCGCCCGGACAGGCCCCGGGAAGGCCGCCGACCTCCGGCGCGAACCCGCAGGCCGGGACCGGCGGGACCACCCCACGGACCAGGCCTGTCGGGACGACCCCGCGGACCAGGCCCGCCGGTGCGAACCCGGGGGCCGGGACCGGTGGTGGACCGGGCGGGGCTCAGCCCCGGGACGTCAGCAGTGCCCGGTGGTCCGAGGCCGCCTCCAGCACGGTCTCCGCCTCGTGCCGGGCCCGGGCCCGGCGGCGGTCCTCCAGGACGGCCGTCCATGCGTTGCGCCGGGCGACGCGCTGCCCGTTGCCGAAGAAAAGGTGTTCCAGACCTTCCAGTGCCCACAGGGTGGTCCGCACTGTCGTCCCCTCCGTCACATCCGTCTGAACCGGGCGCCTCGCACGGCCGTACGGGCCGTGTGTGCGCGGTACGTGGTTTCAGCGTTACGCATTGGTGTTACCAGGCGATGACCGGAGGGTCAAAGTCCATGAAAGCCTGTGCGGCGAAGCTCACGTCGATGAAGCCCGCATTCCGCTTCGCCGCACGGGTCGAGCCGCCCGGATCCGGCCACCCGGGATCGCTCATGGGCGGGCTCGCCCATGAGCGACCGGTGCGGCCCCGGAGGCCGCTCAGGCTGCCGACGTCGTTCCGGCGCGCCGAGCCTCGACCGCCTGCTGGTACAGGCGTCCGGCGCGGTAGGAGGAGCGGACCAGCGGTCCGGACATGACGCCCGCGTACCCGATGGCGTCGGCCTCGTCCTTCAGTTCGACGAACTCCTGCGGCTTGACCCAGCGCTCGACGGGGTGGTGACGCGGGGAGGGGCGCAGGTACTGGGTGATGGTGATCAGCTCGGTACCGGCCTCGTGCAGGTCCCGCAGGGCCTCGCTGATCTCCTCGCGGGTCTCGCCCAGGCCCAGGATGAGGTTGGACTTGACGACCAGCCCGGCCTCGCGGGCACGGGTGAGGACCTCCAGGGACCGCTCGTAGCGGAAGCCGGGGCGGATGCGCTTGAAGATGCGCGGCACGGTCTCGACGTTGTGCGCCAGCACCTCGGGACGGGAGGAGAAGACCTCGGCGAGCTGGTCGGGTTCGGCGTTGAAGTCGGGGATCAGCAGCTCGACACCGGTGTCGGGCATCATCCCGTGGATCTGGCGCACGGTCTCGGCGTAGAGCCAGGCGCCGCCGTCGTCGAGGTCGTCGCGGGCCACGCCGGTGATCGTCGCGTAGCGGAGTTCCATGGTGCGGACCGACTCGGCGACCCGGCGGGGCTCGTCCCGGTCCAGCTCGGCGGGCTTGCCGGTGTCGATCTGGCAGAAGTCGCAGCGGCGGGTGCACTGCTCGCCGCCGATCAGGAAGGTCGCCTCGCGGTCCTCCCAGCATTCGAAGATGTTGGGGCAGCCCGCCTCCTGGCAGACCGTGTGCAGCCCCTCGCTCTTGACCAGGCTCTGGAGGGCGTTGTACTCGGGGCCCATTTTCGCCCGGGTCTTGATCCACTCGGGCTTGCGCTCGATGGGGGTCTGGCTGTTGCGGACTTCAAGGCGGAGCAATCGCCGGCCGTCAGGCCTTGGCATTGACTGCCCGTCGGGTGCGACAGCGGACACGTCCGGCTCCCTACGTACTTTCGATTCAGCGGCGGCTCTCAGCCTACGCCTGCGGTTCACTGCTTGCGCACGGGCCGGAGCCCGGGAAATCTCGCCGGCCCGCACGCGGGCCGGCCGGTGGACCCGCCCCGGACCCCGGGCGGGGTCAGACTGCGCGAGGCATCGGGGTGTCGGACTCCAGCACCTCGCGCAGGTGCTTCTCCATGAGGGGAAGCACTTCGGCGACCGGGACATTCCTGCCCAGCTCCTGGGAGAGCGAGGAGACGCCCGCGTCGCGGATGCCGCAGGGGACGATCCGGTCGAAACCGGTCGTGTCCGGGTCGCAGTTCAGGGCGAAGCCGTGCATGGTCACGCCCTTGGCGACCCGGATGCCGATCTGCGCCAGCTTCCGGTCCTCGCCCCGCTGGCCCGCGTTGGAGGGCGCGTACTCGGGGCCCATCAGGCGCGGGTCGTAGTCCTCCGGAACCGGCGGCCGGCCGTCCTGGCCGAGCCGCGGATCGAAGTCCAGGGCCAGGCCGGAGGCGGCGGGCGGCCCGGCGGCCCGGCCGAGGTCCTCGCCCAGGACCCACACGCCGCTGCGGCCCTCCACGCGCGTGGTCTCCAGACCGAGCTCGGCGCAGGCGCGGATCATGGCCTCCTCGAGGCGGCGCACGTGCGCGACGACATCCACGGGGCGCGGCAGCTTCAGGATCGGGTAGCCGACCAGCTGCCCGGGGCCGTGCCAGGTGATCTTGCCGCCGCGGTCGACGTCCACCACCGGGGTGCCGTCGAGCGGGCGCTCGCTGTCCTCGGTACGCCGTCCGGCCGTGTAGACCGGGGGGTGCTCCAGCATCAGACAGGTGTCCGGCACCTCGTCGGCGAAGCGCGCGGCGTGCACCCGCTTCTGCTCCTGCCAGGCGTCCAGGTAGTCGACGGCGTTCTCGCCGAATCCGAGGTGGACGAAGCGCAGTTCGCCGTCCGCCGGACCCGTCGGCCGGGAGTCTCCCATGCCTTCTCTCCTTCGTAAGCCCGCTGCGCGCACCCGGGGTGGCGGGCTGCTCCACACGCGCGCCCCCCGCCACTCTACGGCTGCCGCGGACCGTCCCCGCAGGTGGTCGCCTACTCACACGTACGGATGAATGCGCGACGAAGGGGGCGAACGCCGTACGGGGGGCCGTTACATTCGCGCCGTTCCAGCAGGGCGCCCCGGCGTCTGACACAAGCCGTGAGGGCAGGAGACCGCATACCTGATGACGATGGAACGACCTGGGGAAACCGTGGCCGACGCGGCACCGTCCTCCCAGCAGCGCATCCCCAACCGCCAGCTCGCCGCTCTGATCGCGGAGGCGGGCTTCTCCAACGCGGGCCTGGCCCGGCGGGTGGATCAGCTCGGCCTCGAACACGGCCTCGACCTGCGCTACGACAAGACGTCGGTGACCCGGTGGCTGCGCGGCCAGCAGCCCAGGGGCACCACACCCGCACTGATCGCCGAGGTCTTCACCCGGCGCCTGGGACGGCGGCTGACGGCGCAGGATCTCGGACTCGACGCGTGTGCGCCCGTGTACGCCGGGTTGGAGTTCGCGGCGTCCCCCGCCGAGGCGGTGGACATCGTCAGCGGGCTGTGGCGCAAGGACTCCGGCAGCCACGCGGAGCTGCGGAAGATCGCGTTCACCCCGGCGGGGCTCGTGGTGCCGAGCCGGGACTGGCTGATCGGCAGGGCTGACGAGCGGGTGGCCCGCGGGCCGGAGCCGGAGAGCCCGGGCGGGCCGACGGGACCGGGTGGCGGCGGTGCCGGCGGTTCGGGCGGCCCGCCCGCGGCCGGGGTCGGCGCCGCCGTCGGCGCATCCCGCGGGCAGGGCTCCGGACCCGGGCTCGGCGCCGCGGCTGCCAGGCCGGGCGGCGCGGGTCCCGGTGGCGGGCTGCGGGTTCCGGCCCAGACCCGGGTCGGCGGCGGCATCGGGATGGCGAGCAGAGCCCCGTCGCTGGCGGCCGCCCGGCTGGAACGGGTGGAGCGGGGCCCGGGCCAGCGGGTCTCGGGAGGCGACGTGGCGGCGCTGCGCTCGGTGTGCGAACTCTTCCGGGCCCTGGACCACGCCTACGGCGGCGGGCACGCGCGGCAGGCGCTGGTGCGGTATCTGGAGCACGAGGCGGAGCCGATGCTGCGCGGCGTCTACGGCGAACAGCTCGGCAGACGGCTCTTCGGCGCCGCCGCCGACCTGACCCGGCTGGCGGGCTGGACCTCCTACGACATCGCCGCGCACGGGCTGGCACAGCGCTACTTCGTGCAGGCGCTGCGGCTGACGCAGGCCGCGGGCGACCGCGCGTTCGGCAGCTATGTGCTGGTGACGATGAGCAGGCAGGCCGTCTACCTGGGGCACGGGCGGGAGGCGGTGCAGCTGGCCCGGGTTGCGCAGCAGGGCGTGGGGACCTCGGTACCGCCGGTGGTCCAGGCGCTGCTGCACGCGGCCGAGGCGCGCGGGCACGGGGTGCTGGGCGAGGTGCGAGCCTGCACGGCGTCGCTGGCCCGCGCCGAGCGGGCGCTGGAGGCGGCCCGCCCGAGCGAGGACGTGCCCGGGTGGGCGCGGTTCTTCGACGAGGCGCAGCTCGCCGACGAGTTCGGGCACTGCCATCGCGATCTGCAGCAGTACCGCGCCGCGGCGCAGCACGCGGAGCGGTCGCTCCAGTTGCGCGGCGCCGGGTTCGCCCGCAGCCGGCTGTTCTGCCGGGTGGTGCTGGCCTCGGCGCGACTGGGCCTGGGCGAGATCGAGCAGGCGTGCGGGCTGGCCGCCGAGGCCGCGCACCAGGCCGCGGAGATGCGGTCGGTGCGGGCACACGAATATGTACGGGACTTCGAGCGGCGGCTGGAGCCCTACCGGGACGCGGCGGCGGTGCGACAGTACCGGGAGAAGGTCTCAGCCCTGGTGTGAGGGCCGGAGCCGGAGCGCGGCCGCCACGGGCAGCACGGCGGCCGTCAGGGCGGCGAGGACGCCGAAGGTCGCGGGCAGGCTGAGGGAGAAGGTCTGGGCCACGGCGCCGGTCAGCAGTGCACCGGCACCGTAGGCCGAGTCGAAGGTCATGTTCCAGGCGGCGCTGATCGCTGCGTGGCGCTCGGGTCCGGTCCGGTGGAACATCGCCACGAGTGTGTCGTTCTGCAGCGCACCCATGCCCAGTCCGAACGCGAGGGCTGCCGCAACTGCCGCGACCGTGCCTGCCGCGGCGCCGCCGCCCTCCGGCGCCGCGGGGCCGCCTCCGACGACGGCGAACGCCGCTGTCGCCAGCGCGCACAGGGCCGCGCAGGGTGCCATGAAGCGTCCGGTGCCGCCGCGCCGGTCGCTCCACTCCCCCGCGGCCCAGCGGCCGATGGTCAGCGCGGCGGAGAGCGTGAGCAGCGCGGCCGGTGCCGCCTGGGGCGCGAGCGCGAGCGGGAGGAAGGACATCAGGCTGCCCAGCGCGCACACGGGCGCCAGCAGCAGGAGGACGGGCGCCGCCAGCAGACGTATGGGCAAGCCGCGCATCGGGCCCGGTCCGCTCCCGGTGCCCGGCGCCGAGTCGGTACGGACCACCACCGTGCGGGCGCTGCAGGCTCCCGGTCCTGAGGTGCCCGTCCCCGGAGTACCCGGCCCGGCGGTGCGTGCCCGGAGGCTGAGGCCGCGGGAGGGATCGCGGCCGGCGAGGACCGCGGCGCCGAGCGGGACGCCGAGCATCCCCAGCACGGCGGAGGCCGCGAAGACGGGGACGAAGCCGAACTCCGCCACGGCCCACACCGCTGCGGGGACCAGCGTCGCGGCCGGGAGCCCCACGGCGACGCCGTACCAGCCCAGCGCCCTGCCGCGCTGGCCCGGGCCCGCCAGGCGGGCGGCGAGTGCGCTGCCCGCGACGGTGACCAGACCGAAGCCCGTCCCGCGGAGGGCCGAGACCGCCACCGTCCAGGGGAGCGCTGCGGTGAGCGCGTACCCCAGGCAGGGCAGGCCGATCAGCAGCGCTCCCCCGGCCAGCACCCAGGAGGCCGGTATCCGGCGCAGGATGCGGCCGGTGGTGAGCTGCGTCGCCACCGTTGTCGCCATGTGCACGGCTGTCGTCGCACCCGCTCCGCCGTGTCCGCTTCCGCCGTGCTCGGCCCACAGCGGGACGATCGAGAGCATCGGGGTGGCGCTGCCGAAGACGGCGAAGGTGGCGGCGAGCAGGAGGAGGAAGTCGCGGCTCGCCAGCCCGGGCGCGACGGCGCCCCCGGGCGCGACGGACGTCCCGGACGCGGGACCGGACGGGGCTCCGGCTGCGACCGCGGCCGCAGCGGAGGGACGGTCGGGGGAACTCGGCCGCGTCCGGTGGGGGCGGCGGAAGGGGAGAGTGCTCATGAACGAGTTGTAGAACGCCGGTACTCATCGAGTCCAACGAACGTTCCCGATCAGATGCATCGGCAGTGCCGATGCATGGAGTTAGCCTCGACAGCCATGGAGCTGAAGCATCTGGAGACCTTCCTGGTCGTGGCCCGCCACCTGCACTTCACCCGCGCGGCACGGGAGTTGGGATATGTGCAATCGAGCGTCACGGCACATGTCAAGGCACTGGAGACGGAGTTGGGGGTGGCGCTGTTCGAGCGCCCGGGGCGGCGGGTGACGCTGACCGAATCGGGCCGGGAGCTGTGCGGGCACGCGCGGGTGCTGCTGGGCCGGGCCGAGCAGGCCCGGGACGCCGTACGCGGCGCGGGCGAGGATCCGGACCGGATGCGGGGCACGCTGCGGATGGCGGCGCCGGAGAGCCTGTGCGCGCACCATCTGCCGCCGGTGCTGCGCGCCATGCGCACCCGCTTCCCCCGGCTGCACCTGGCCTTCCGGCCCGCGGGACGCGGTCCCCTGCTGGACGCGCTGGCCGAGGGGACGATCGACGCGGGGTTCCTCCAGGAGGAGGCGGTCACCGCGCCCGGGGTGGTGGCCGAGCGGATGCGGCGCGAGCCCCTCCGGCTGGTGGCCCGGCCGGAGCATCCGCTGGCCGGGAAGCGGCGGGTCGCGACGGAGGAGCTGGCCGGGGAGACGGTACTGCTGCTGGAGCCGGGATGCGTGCAGCGGGTGGTGATGGAGCGCGAACTGAGCCGGGCGGGGCTGTGCCCGCCCACGGTCGAGTTCTTCAGCCTGGAGGCGCTGCGGCGCTGCGCGGCGGCGGGACTGGGAGTGGGGGCCGCGCCGGCCTCCTCGGTGGACGGGGAGATCGCCCGCGGCGAACTGGCTGCCCTGGCCTGGGAGCACCGGCCGGTGCTGGACGTCTTCTTCGTCCGGCATGCCACCCGCTCGGTGCCGCGGGCCGTCCGGGAGCTGGCGGCGTTGGCCCGCGAACTGTGGTCCGGCCCGGAGCCGGCGGCCTGAACGCCGGGGCCGGAGACGGGCCCGCGTCCGGACCCGGAACCGGCCGGGAGTCGCCGGGCTCGGGCCGGTCCGGGAGGCGGCGCGGCCGGCGGACCACGAGGCGCGCGCCCCGGAACCGGGGCGGGAGCAGCGCCGGGCTCAGGCCCGGGGCCGGGCGCCGGGCACCGGGCGGCAGGGGATCTCCAGGGTGACCATGGTGGGGCCGCCGGGCGGGCTGCTGACGGCCACGATGCCGTCGAAGGGGCCCAGTCGGCGCTCGATTCCGGCGATCCCCGACCCCTTCGAGGCGTCGGCGCCGCCCTGTCCGTCGTCGGTGACGGAAATCCGCAGCATGCCGCCCGCTTCGTAGGAGTAGTGGATGTCCAGCCAGATGCGCGCGGCCCGGGCGTGCTTGACCGCGTTGGTGAGGACCTCGCTGACCGCGAAGTACGCCGCCGACTCGACCGGTTCGGCGAACCGGCCGGGCAGCTCGATGTCGGTCTCGACCGGTACCTGCGTCCGCAGCGCGAGGGCTTCGGCCGCGTCGCCCAGCCCCCGTTCGGCGAGCACCGGCGGGTGGATGCCCCGCACCAGGTCGCGCAGTTCGGTCAGCGCCTCCGCCGAGGAGGTCCGGGCCTGGCCGAGGAGCTGCTTGGCCTTCCCTGGGTCCTGCTCGACCAGCGCCTCGATGGTGCCCAGGCTCATGCCCATGGCGACCAGCCGGGCCTGCGCGCCGTCGTGCAGATCCCGCTCGATGCGGCGCAGTTCGGCCGCCGAGGTGTCCACCGCGTCGTGCCGCGTCTCGTACAGCTGCTCGACGCGCTGGGACAGCCGGGCGCCGCGGGTGGGGGCCAGCAGTCCCCCGGCCAGCCGGAAGTGCGCGGTGACCAGGTGCGGATTGACGTACCGGGCCAGCACCAGCAGGGCACTGCCGAGGGCCGCGCACAGCGCCGCGTCGCCGAAGGTCTCCAGGTGGACGAAGCCGTACCAGTAGTCGCCCGCGACGGCCCGCCACACGCCCGCGAACATCACCCAGCCCTCCAGGCCGTAGCCGATCAGCGCGGTCGGCAGCAGCGCGAGGACGAAGCCGGCGACGGCATCGGTGAGCAGCCAGCACAGGTCCCGCCAGGTGGCCGGGTCCTTGAGCATCAGCACGCAGCGCTCGACGTGCCCGGCGAGGCCGTGCGGGCCGGGCGGCAGCGGCCGGTAGGGGCTGGGGATGTCCAGGCCCGCCCACTCCCGGGCGAGCACCCGGCGCTGGTCGGCGTGCACCCGCACGACGTGCAGGAGCCACGGGGTGCTGGCGGCTCCGATGCCGAGCAGCGTCAGCACCAGCGACACCAGCGTCATCACGAACAGGGCCAGGGAGACGCCGAGGGAGAGCGCCATCAGGACGAGGCCGCGCCCGGCCGCCAGCAGCGCCGCGCCCGTCGGGCCGCCCACCCGCCGCCCCGGGGGCGCGGCTCCCGGCCGCCTCTCGTCCGTCCGCCCCGCCGCTTCCCGGGCTTCGGCCGCCCCGCTCACGTCCACCGTCCGACTCCGGTCACCGCTGGTCCCCGCCTTCCTCGCACGTCGCTCAAGCCTCGTACGTCTCGTCCGCCGGGTGCACGCCACCCGCGGAGCGGGCTCGGTTCCGACGTCCGGACACGGGCTCCAGTCTGCGTTGCCGCGGGCCCGCCGGCACGGGCCCGGGCCGCCTTACCGGGGTGCACCTAGCACCACCACCGGGGTCTCCTTCCGGCTCCGCGGTATGGGGGCTCGGCGCTCCGCGGTACGGGGGCTCGGCGGCTGTGGGCGGCCGCCCGGCGTTCCTAGCGTCGTTCCTGCCCGGCGCGGACAGGATCGGCGGCCGCTTCGGGGCCCATCGGCGCAGTATCGACGAGACGGGGAGCACCCATGCGCAGAGCGACCACACCCAGCAGCCCTCCGGGAGGTGCCACCCGGCCGTCCCCGCGGGGAGCGGCCGCGCGGCTCGCGGACTGGAGCGTCCGGCACCGCAGGTCGGCGGTGATCGGCTGGCTGCTCTTCGTCGTACTCGCCACCGCGCTGGGTGGGATGGCCGGGCTGACGGAACCGACCGACAGCGAGCAGTCCGTGCGGGACTCGGCGCGGGCGACCGCCATCCTGGAGGACGCCGGGATCGACGAGCCGCCGGCCGAGTCGGTGATGGTCACCAGCCCGGACAAGGGCGGATGGCGGGCGACCGCGGACGAGGTCGCCCGCGCCGTCCGCGCGACCGGCGAGGTCGAGCACGTCCGCGAGCCCGTACCGTCCGCCGACGACCGCGCGGGCCTGATCGGCTTCCGGATGCGGGACGAGACGGACGGGGCCGACGAGGGGCCGATCGACAAGGTGCTCGGCGCCGTGGACCGGGTCCGCGACGCGCACCGCGGCGACGGCGTCGAGATCCGCCAGTACGGCGAGGCCAGCGCCATGAAGTGGCTGAACGGGATCCTCGGCGACGACTTCGCCAAGGCCGAGTGGACGGCCGTCCCGCTGGCACTGGGCATCCTGCTGGTGGCCTTCGGGGCGCTGGTGGCCGCGCTGCTGCCGGTGGCGCTCGCGCTGACGGCGTTCCTCGCCGCGAACGGCATCCTGGCGCTGGTCTCCGGCGCGCTGCACATCGACGAGACGACCAACTCGGTGATGCTGCTGATGGGCCTCGCGGTCGGGGTCGACTACTGCCTGTTCTACCTGCGGCGGGAGCGGGACGAGCGGGCCGCGGGACGGGATCCGGAAACCGCGCTGCGGATCGCCGCCGCCACCAGCGGCCGCGCCGTGCTGGTGTCGGGCCTGACGGTGATGGTGGCGATGGCGGGCATGTTCTTCTCCGGGCTGCTGCTGTTCAAGGGCTTCGCCGTGGCCACGATCCTGGTCGTCTGCATCGCGATGCTGGGCTCCGTGACGATCCTGCCCGCGCTGCTGTCCTGGCTGGGCGACCGCGTCGAGAAGGGCAAGGTCCCCTTCCTCGGCGGTCGCAGGCGGGACCGGGCGGCCGGGCGGCGCAGGCCGGCGGGCCGGATCTCCGGTGCGCTGCTGCGCCCGGTGCTGGCGGCCCCTGGGGTGTGCGCGGTGCTCGCCGCCGTGGCGATGCTGGCGCTGGCGGCCCCCGCGCTGGGGATGAGGACCGAGCAGCTCCCGCTGGACAAGCAGATGCCGAAGGACGCCGGGCTGCGGATCGACGCGGAGAAGATCGGCGAGCGGTTCCCCGGTGGCCCGGCCCCGGCCCGGGTCGTCCTCAAGGCCGACGACGTGGAGGCGCCGAGGACCCGCGCGGCGCTGGCGGAGTTCACCCGCACGGTGCGCGGTGACAGCGGCCACTTCGGGCGCGGTGTGGAGACGGCGGTGCACGCCGGGCAGGACGTCGCCGTCATCGACGTCCCGCTGGCGGGCGACGGCACCGACGCGACCTCGCTGGCCGCGCTGAAGGTGCTGCGCGAGCACATCGTCCCGGACACGCTGGGCCCGGTCGCCGCCGACGGGCAGGTCTACACGGCCGGGGAGCTGGCCGGCTCGGAGGACTTCAAGGACCAGTTGAAGGACGGCATCGTGCCGGTGCTGGTCTTCATCACCACCGTCACGTTCCTGCTGATGCTGGTCTGCTTCCGCTCGGTGCCCGTCGCGCTCGCCTCCATCGTCCTCAACCTGCTGTCGGTGGGCGCCGCCTACGGGGTGATGACGGCGGTCTTCCAGCACGGCTGGGGGGCCTCGCTGTTCGGCACCGAGGCAGTGGGCGCCATCGAGTCGTGGATGCCGCTGTTCGTGCTGGTCGTCCTCTTCGGCCTGTCGATGGACTACCACGTCTTCGTGGTCTCCCGGATCCGCGAGGCCAGGGACCGGGGCATGAGCACCCGCGATGCC
The DNA here is from genome assembly GCF_042869575.1 of Streptomyces sp. NPDC006925. NCBI lineage: Bacteria > Bacillati > Actinomycetota > Actinomycetes > Kitasatosporales > Streptomycetaceae > Streptomyces > Streptomyces sp. NPDC006925. Next base: position 294,514 of record NZ_JBIAGB010000002.1, on the reverse strand, counting down.
ATCGGCGACGGGATCCGGGCCACGGCCTCGGCGGTGACCGGTGCGGCGCTCATCATGGTCGCCGTCTTCGCGGTCTTCGCGACGCTGTCGATGCAGGACATGAAGCAGATGGGCGTGGGGCTCTCGGTGGCCGTGCTGCTGGACGCGACCGTCGTGCGGATGGTGCTGCTGCCGGCGGTGCTGATGCTGCTGGGCGAGCGCAGTTGGTATCTGCCGCGCGCACTGCGCGGGCTGCCGCACCTGGCGCACGGGGACGGCGGGAGCGAGGGGACCGTCGGGCCCGACGGGTTCGACGTCGACGACGGGTTCGGCCCGAACGCGACAGGTGCGGCCGCGGGCGCCGCACCGCGGGACGCCTGGGGCGCCGGACCCGGTGGGCACACCGGGCGCCGCTCCGGCGAGCGGCCTCCCGAGCGCATCGGGTAGCCGGCACGGCCCGGTCGGACGGCGGCGCTCCGCGGATCTCCGCGGGGCGCCGCCGCCGCGCTCAGCGCGCCGCGTGCCGGGGCTGGGGCACCGCGTCGCCGGACGGGGCGTCGCCGCGACCGTAGTGGTGGGTGGTGAACATGTACACCAGCCCGGCGGCGACGACGACTCCGCCGCTGAGCAGCACGATGTAGTTGGAGTACCAGGGCTCCTCGGGGGTGCGGGCCCAGCAGATGTTGACGATGGCGAAGATGCCGTAGGCCAGGGCCGCCCCGTTGACCAGCAGGCCCCAGCGGCCGAGGGTGAACTCGCCGGTGGCGCGCCAGCCCTTCAGCCGGGCCCGCAGCGCGGCGAGGACGACCATCTGGAACGAGCCGTAGATGCCGAGGATCGCGAACGACACGATCTTGGTGAGGGCGTTCTCGGAGACCAGCGAGCCGAAGGCGATCAGTCCGGGGATGACGGCGGCCACCAGCAGCGCCACCTCGGGTACGGCCCGCTTGTGCGAGAAGCGCCGCAGCAGCTTGTGGCCGACGACCATCCGGTCGCGGGCGTAGGAGTAGATGAGGCGGCCCGCGGCGGCCTGCAGGCTGATGGTGCAGGAGAGGAACGAGATGAGGACGACGGCCATCACCAGACGCGCCCCGGCCTCTCCCATGGCGTCGAAGAGGACGTTGACCACCGGGTCGGAGTCCTCGCCGGAGATCACCGCGCCGTAGTCGGTGACGGACAGCAGCAGCGAGCCGCAGGTGAAGGTGGCCGCGGCGCCGCCGACGTAGATGGTGCGGCGCATCGCCTTGGGGATGACCAGGCCCGGGTGGGCGACCTCCTCGGCGGTGTCGCCGCACGCCTCGAACCCGTAGTACTGGTAGAAGCCGATGATGGCGGCGGCCAGGAAGACCGGCGCGTAGGAGCCGTCGCCCTGGGTGCCGTAGGTGTCGAAGATGACGCCGAGGCCGTGTTCGCGGTGGGTGACCAGCAGATAGACGCCGACGATGAGCGCGCCGATCAACTCGGCGCTGAAGCCGATCAGCGCCGCCAGCGACAGCGCCTTGGTGCCCGCGTAGTTGATGAGTGCGGCGACGACGATGAGGACGACGGTGCAGATCACCGTGTTGTGCACGCTGGCGCCGAAGCCGAACAGGATCGCGATGTAGGGGCCGGCGCCGTAGGCCACGCTGGTGATCGTCACCAGCAGCGCCCACATGTAGACCCAGCCGGTCATCCACGCCCAGCGCATCCCCCACAGCCGCCGCGCCCACGGGTAGACGCCGCCCGCGATGGGGAACTGGGCGACGATCTCGCCGAAGACCAGCGACACCAGGAACTGTCCGCAGCCGGCCAGCAGGAACGCCCAGATCATCGGCGGCCCGCCCTCGGCGAGGGCCGAGCCGAAGAGGGTGTAGGTGCTCACCACGGGTGAGAGGTAGGTGAAGCCGAGGGCGAAGTTCGCCCAGGGGCCCATCTCCTTGCGGAACTCCGAGCCGGGGGCTCCGTTCCCACCGTTCCCGCCCGCCGCGGCGGCCGCGGGCTGGGGTGCTCCGCCCATCAGCGCTCGCCCCCCTCGGGCTGCGGGCCGGGCCGTCCGGTGATCAGGTCGGCGGCGCGTTCGGCGACCAGCAGCACCGTCACCATGGGGTTGATGCTGGGCATGGTCGGGAAGACCGAGGCGTCGACCACCCGCACTCCTTCCTGGCCGCGCAGCCGCAGCAGCGGGTCGACGACGGCCGTCGGGTCGTCGGCGGCGCCCATCCGGCAGGTACCGGCCGGGTGGTAGACGGTGTGGGCGACCCGCCGCCCGTACTCCGACAGCTCCGCGTCCGAGGTCACGCCGGGTCCGGGCGCGATCTCGCGCTTGAGCCAGCCGCGCAGCGGTGCGGTGTTCGCCACCTCGCGGGCCAGCCGCAGCCCGTCGACGATGGTCTGCTCGTCGTAGCCCTCGGGGTCGGTGAAGTAGCGGAAGTCCAGCGCGGGGTGGGTCTCCGGATCGGCGCTGCGCAGCCAGAGCCTGCCGACGGAGCGGGCCCGGGGCACGTTCGGCGTCATGCACACGCCGTGCGGAGGGGTCGGATAGCCGAGGCGCTCGGTGTTGACGGTGAAGGGCACCTGGTAGAAGTGCCACATCAGGTCGGGCCGGGGCTGGGCGGTGTCCCGGCGGACGAACAGCCCGGCGTCGGAGTCCATCGCCGAGTTCGGCGGCAGCGGTTCGTGGGTCTCCCAGACGATCACCGATTCGGGGTGGTCGAGCAGGTTCTCGCCCACCCCCGGCAGGTCGGCGCGCACCTCGATGCCGAGCGCCCCCAACTCGTCGGCGGGGCCGATCCCGGAGAGCAGCAGCAGCCGCGGGGTGTCCACGGCCCCGGCGCACAGCAGCAGCTCCCGCTCGGCGCGGACCGTGCCGGTGGTGCCGTCGGCGTTCCGCACCCGGACGCGGGTGAGCCGCCCGGCCTCGTCGGACTCCAGGCGGTAGGCCCACGTCCGCAGCTTCAGCGTGAGGTTGGGCCGCTTGTCCATGATCGGATGGAGGTAGGCGACGGACGCGGAGGAGCGGGTGTTGGTGGCCGGGTCGTAGGCGAGCGAGAAGAATCCGGCGCCGTCCGCGAAGGGGCGGCGGTTGAAGTCCTCGACGACGGGCACGTGCAGCGCCTCGGCGGCGGCGGTCACGAAGTCCCGCGCGATCGGATTGCGGTCCTCCTCGCCGACGGGGACGATGGTGTTCCGCAGCCGTCTGCGGTAGGGCAGCACGGTCATCGGGTCCCAGCCCGCGCAGCCCATCCCCACCCACTCGTCCAGGTCCTGGGGGAAGGGCAGGAAGCTGATCAGCGTGTTGTGCGAGGAGCAGCCGCCCAGCACCTTGGCGCGGGAGTGCACGATGTGCGAGTTCCCGCGCGGCTGTTCGGTGGTGGTGTAGCCGTAGTCGTACTCCGACTCCAGCAGGTTGATCCAGTTGCGCAGCCGCAGCACCCGCTCGTCGCCGACGTCGCTGGGCCCACCCTCGATGACGCACACCCGGCAGTCCGGGTCCTCGCTCAGCCGGGCCGCCAGCACGGAGCCGGCGGTCCCGCCGCCGACGATGACGTAGTCGTAGCCGTGCTCGCCCGTGTCCTGGCCGTTCTGGTCCGTCGCGTTCATGCCGGTCCTCTTCTCCCCGTCGTGTTCCGCAGCTTCGTCAGCCCTTGAACCAGCCGGAGGGGGCCGGTGAGAGGTTCTGGTAGATGTGCTTGGCCTCCTGGTACTCGCGCAGCCCGGTCGGGCCCAGTTCGCGGCCGATGCCCGAGCGGCCGAAGCCGCCCCACTCGGCCTGCGGCACGTAGGGGTGGAAGTCGTTGATCCAGACGGTGCCGTGCCGCAGCCGGTTGGCGACCCGCTGGGCGCGGCTCGCGTCGCTCGTCCACACCCCGCCGGCCAGCCCGTAGCGGGTGTCGTTGGCCAGTTCGACCGCCTCGTCCTCGGTGCGGAACCGCTCGACGGTGACGACCGGGCCGAACACCTCCTCCTGGACGATGCGCATCGAGCGGTCGCAGTCGGCGTAGACGGTCGGCAGCAGGAAGTAGCCGTCGGCCAGTTCGGGGTCGTCGGGCCGCCGCCCGCCGGTGACCAGCCGGGCGCCCTCCTCGCGGGCGATCTCCAGGTAGCGCTCCACCTTCGCGCGGTGCTCCGCCGAACTGAGCGGGCCCGACTCGGTCATCGGCTCCAGGCCGCTGCCCAGCCGGATGGCGCTCGCCCGCGCGCCCAGGGCCGCCACGAACTCGTCGTGGATCTCCTCCTGCACCAGCAGCCGCGACCCGGCCGAGCAGACCTGCCCCGAGTGCAGGAAGGCGGCGTCCAGCGCGTAGTCGACGGCGGCGGCGAAGTCCGCGTCGGCGAAGACCACGTTGGGGTTCTTGCCGCCGAGTTCCAGCGCGAGGTTCTTCACGCCGGGCGCGACACTCTCCATGATCTTCTGTCCGGTCGCCAGCCCGCCGGTGAAGGAGACCAGGTCCACCTCGGGGTGGGTGGTCATGGCCGCGCCGACCGTCGTACCGGAGCCCAGCACCAGGTTGGCGACCCCGGGCGGCGCTCCGGCCTCCGCGATCAGCCGGATCATGGCGAGGGTGGACAGCGGTGTCGTCTCGCTGGGTTTGAGCACGAAGGTGTTGCCCGCGGCCAGCGCGGGGGCGACCTTCCAGGACGCCTGGAGCAGCGGATAGTTCCACGGCGCGATCAGGGCGCAGACGCCGACCGGCTGGTGCACGACGCGGCTGAGCACGTCGGGCCCGACGTCGACCACGCGGCCACCGTCCTTGCCGGCGAGTTCCGCGAAGTAGCGGAAGGCGCCCGCCACGTCCTCGATGTCGACCCGGGCCTCGGTGAGGGTCTTGCCGGTGTCGAGGGTCTCGGTGCGGGCGATCTCCTCCTGGTCGCGCAGCAGCAGTTCGTGCACCCGGTAGAGCACGTCGGCGCGGACCCGGGTGGGCGCCGCCGACCAGTCGGCCCGCTCGAAGGCGCGTTTGGCGGCGCGTACGGCCAGGTCGACGTCCGTCGCGTCGGCCTCGTCGACGGTGGCGAGCACGGAGGCGTCGAACGGATTGATCACATCCCGCCGCCCGCCCGCGGTGGCCTGCCGCCACTCCCCGTCGATGAACAGCTCAGCCATCGCCCGTCTCCCTCGCTCGCACCCGACCGGCGTCACGATCGCGCCGTGCGGCACCGCTGGCTACGGGACGCACCGGGCGGCGGCGCCTCCGCGGCGATAATCGGCACCGATGGGGCAATCCGCGCCGCTCCCGAGCCGCCTGCGCGGAGCTCGGCACAGGGGCGCGGGTGCCGTCCGGGTACGCCGGTCCCGAGCCGCCTTCGCACCGGTCCGCGGCGGGCCCGGGACGCGGGGGACGTGGGACGCCGCGGACGCGGGACGCCGCGGGCGTACCGCCCGTACGCTGCTCGGTATGAAGTTCGGACTGCTGGGCACCGGGCCCTGGGCGGAACGCACGCACGGCCCCGCGCTCGCCGCGCACGAGGAAGTGGAACTGGTCGGCGTCTGGGGGCGCCGCGCCGAGCCGACCCGGGCCCTGGCCGAACGCCTCGCGACCCGGCCGTTCGAGGACGTGGACGCGCTGCTCGGGGCGTGCGACGCGGTGGCCGTGGCCCTCCCGCCGGACGTGCAGGCACCGCTGGCGCGCCGCGCGGCCGACGCGGGATGTCATCTGCTGCTCGACAAACCCGTCGCCACCGCGCCCGAGGGTGCGCGCGGCGTCGCCGAGGCGGTGGAGCGGGCCGGGGTGGGGTGCGTCGTCTTCTTCACGCTGCACTTCAGCGAACCGACCGGTGGCTGGCTGCGCGAACAGGCGGCGCACGGGGCCGCCGTACCGCCGCAGGCCCCCGGCGCCGGGGCGCGGTCATCGGCCGGGAACGGCTGGCTGCTCGGGCGCGCCGACTGGCTCTCCCCCGTCTTCGGCGGCGCCGACTCGCCGTACACCGCCTCCCCTTGGCGGCGCGAGAAGGGCGCGCTGTGGGACGTGGGGCCGCACGCCCTGTCCGTGCTGCTGCCGCTGCTGGGACCGGTCGCCGAGGTGACGGCGGCACCCGGCGGTTTCGGCGACACCGTGCACCTCGCCCTGCGGCACGACTCCGGGGCCTCCAGCAGCTGCACGCTGAGCCACTCCGTGCCGCCCGCCGCCGCCGGCGTCACGGCCGAGGTGCGGGGCGCCGCCGGCGTGGCGGAGCTGCCCGTGCGGGAGGAGGCCCCGGCCGCCGCCTTCGGCCGCGCCGTGGACGCCCTGCTGCGGGAGGTCCGCACCGGCGAGGCGCACCTGTGCGGGGCGCGCTTCGCCGAGACGGTCACCGCGCTGCTGCACTCGGCTCAGCAGCAGTTGCCGACCCGGTGAGCCCGGACGGCTTCCGGCCCGTCGGGTCCTTCCGGCCCGTCCGGTCCGGCAGCAGCGCGAGGGCGAACGCGCACAGCAGCAGGGCCGCTGCCGCCACCGGTACGTAGCGGACCCCGGCCGCGCCGATCACCGCTCCGCCGAGGGCCCCGGCCACGCCCGTGCCCAGATAGAGGCCGGAGATGTTCAGCGCCAGTGCCGTCATCCCGGCCTCCGGACCGGCAGCAGCCAGGACGCTGCCCTGCACCGGGGGGTTGAGACCCCAGGCGAAGACCGCCCAGCAGCCCACCACCAGGGCGAGCACGGCCGCGCCGACCCCGCCCGCGAAGACCGCCACCGCCGCGGCGCCGAGGGTCAACGCGTGCCCGCCGAGCACCAGGAGCAGCCCGCGGCGGGGTCCCCAGGCGTCCGTGGCCCGGCCCGCGAGCAGCGCCCCGGCGAGCCCCGCCGCACCGACGAGCAGCAACAGGAGGGACAGCAGCCCGTAGGAGCCGGTGGCGACCTCGGCCGTGTAGCTGCCCAGATAGGTGTAGAACATCAGTCCGCCGCTCGCGGCGAGGAACGTCACGGCGACCACGCGCAGTACGGCCGCCTGCCGCAGCGGTGCGAGCCGGCGGCGCAGCGGGGCGGGTGCCGCGCCCGGCACGGCCGGTGCCGTGGCCAGTACGCCGAGGGCTGCGACGGCGCCCACGGCGGCGATCAGCCAGAAGGTGGCGCGCCAGCCGAACGCACCGCCGAGCCAGGAGCCGACGGGGACGCCGGTGAACAGCGCCGTCGTCATACCGGCGGTGACGTAGCCCAGGTAGCGGCCCTGCGCACCCGGGGGCGCCCCGGCGGCCGCGGTGGCGAACGCGGCGGCGGTGACGACGGCGGCGCACAGTGCCGCGGCCACCCGGGCCGCCAGCAGCCACCAGTAGCCCGGCGCGAGCGCCGCCACGATGTTGGCGGCGACGAAGAGCGCGAGCCCGGCCGCCGTCACCGTACGGCGCGCGAAACGCTCGCACAGCACGGCCAGCGTGGGGGCGCCGAGCGCGTAGACGACGGCGAAGACGGTCACCAGCTGACCGGCCGCCGGGACGCCGACGTCCAGGTCGTCGGCGATCCGGGGCAGCAGTCCGGCGATGATGAACTCGTCGGTGGCGGTGGCCACCAGGGTGAGGAAGAGGAGGTGCAGCCAGTTCGGCAGCCGGCCGACGGCCGCGGTCGGGGTACTCATGCGGCGCACGGTAGGTGGTGACACCGGTGTCACCCGCAAGCCGGAGACACCGCTCAGGGGACGGAGCCCGGCCCGGAACGGACCGGACCCAGGACGGACCGGACCGAGCACGGGCCGGCCCGGGGCGTGGACCCGGGAACGGGGCAGGGCACCCGTCCGGGCGGGGACCGGGTCCCGCGCACGGACGGCCGGTGGTCAGGCGTCGGGCTCCCGGGCGGCGCCGCGGCGGAGGAGTTCGGCCAGCGCTGTACCGGGCTCGTCGGCGCGGAGCTGGGCGATCCGGTGCACCAGCCGGGCCCGGTACCGGTCGAGTTCGGCCGCCTTCTCCTCCAGCGCGGCCAGCCGCCGCTCGTACATCTCCAGCGTCTCCGCGGGGCTGGCCCGGCAGGTGAGGAACGCCTCGGTCTTCATGTCCAGGCAGGGCGCGACCTGGCGGATGTCCTCGGTACCGAGGCCCGCGGCGAGCAGTTCCCGCACGTTGCGCACCCGGTTGACCGCACTGTCCTCATAGGTCCGCCAGCCCTTGGCCGAGCGCCGGGAGGCGAGCAGTCCCTGCTGCTCGTAGTAGCGCAGGGAGCGCTTGCTCACGCCCGTCCGCTCGGCCAGTTCCCCGATCAGCATGGAAGTCGCCATGCCCGGTCCAACGCGGCGGCGGGCGGCGGGCTTCCCGCCCGACGCCGCGCCCCGCGCCCGGGTCACCGGGACCGGGGGCGTCGGCCCGTCAGGACGGTGGCGGACAGTTCGGGGTCGGTGCTGACGGCGGTCTCCAATCCGGCGTCGGCCAGGATGCGGGCGGCCGCGGCGGCCTGCCGGGAGCTGGTCTCGGTGAGCAGGGTGCCGCCCGGGGCGAGCCAGTCGGGCGCGGCCGCGGCGACCCGTCGCAGCAGGGCCAGGCCGTCGGGTCCGCCGTCCAGCGCGGGCCGCGGTTCGTGGTCGCGGGCCTCGGGCGGCAGGAAGGGTATGTCCGCGGTGGGGACGTAGGGCACGTTGGCCGTCAGCACGTCGATCCGGCCCCGCAGCCGGTCGGGCAGCGCGGCGAACAGGTCGCCCCGGTGGACGTGGTCGCCGGGCACCGGGAGGTTGCGCCGGGCGCACCGTACGGCGGCGAGGTCGAGGTCGGCGGCGTGCAGTTCGCCGCGTCCGCCGAGGGCGGCGAGCAGTGCCGCACCGACGGCGCCCGTGCCGCAGCACAGGTCCACGAGGACGGGGGCGCCGGTGCCGGGCGCGCCGGCGGCGGCGCACCGCACCAGGAACTCGGTGCGGCGGCGGGGGACGAAGACGCCCGGGTCGACGGCGATCCGCAGGCCCGCGAACTCTGCCCAGCCCAGTACGTGTTCGAGGGGGTGCCCGGCGATCCGGCGGGCGGTCATCCGGGTCAGTTCGGCCGCGTCGCGCGCGGTCTCGGACAGCAGTCGTGCTTCGTCCTCGGCGAAGACGCAGCCGGCAGCGCGCAGCTGCCGGGTGAGTTCGGCCTGCGGGGTGGTGTGGTGCATGGAAGCCCTTCCAGTACTGGAGCGCTCCCGTCGCCCGCGGCGGTCTCCGCTATTCGGTGCGGGGCCGTCCGCCGTGAGGCGAGAGCGCGTGGTCTGCCGGAGCGGAAATGCCTCTCACCTCCCTCTGTCACCGCGTCGAACATCCGTTGCCGGTCGGCCGCACCTTATCCCGAGCGCGGGACCGGTGCACCCGTGGGGCCGCGCCCGGCGGGCCGGCGGCGGGCCCGCCGGGCGGAGTGCCGGCTCGGGGAGCGCACGCGCCGGTCCGGGGAGACCTCCGGTGGTCACGCCAACGCCCCATGGACAAGCGGAAGTTGAGCGGATGGGATGGGCCCCTCCACCGGCGCCGGGCGGCGTGCGCCGGTCGGTGGTCCGGTGCCGAGACGAACGGGAGAAGAGGACATGCTCATCACAACCAGCAAGCGCACTCCGGGAAACCGCCAGGACCGGCGCACCCTCCCCGGCACCGGCAGGACCGCCCGCACACTGTGCGCCTCCGTGCTCGGGCTGGGCCTGGCGATGGCGGGTACGACCGCGCACGCGGCCCAGGACGCGAGCAGCGGCGGCGGCTCCGGGGCCGGCACGACGATCATCGGCGGCGGGGAGTCGACCGAGGAGTACTCCTTCGTCGTCTCCCTGCAGAAGCAGCGGGGCGACGACCCCGACGGCCACTACTGCGGCGGGACGCTGGTCGCGGCCGACTGGGTGCTGACGGCGGCGCACTGCGTCACCACGACGGACGGGGTGAACGACCCGGAGGCGTACCACGTGCGGGTCGGCTCCCTGGACCGCACCGAGGGCGGCGAGGTGGCCGGGGTGGCGGAGTTCGTCGTGCACCCGGGCTACACGGCGTACGAGGACGAGGGGAGCGCCCACGACCTGGCGCTCATCAAGCTCTCCTCCGCGGTCTCGAAGACGCCGGCCCCGCTGGCGGCCCGCACCCCCGCCGCCGGGGACAGCATCAAGGCGACCGGATGGGGCTACACGAAGGCGACCGGCAACGACCCCTCGCAACTGCCCGTCGAGCACCGCGAGGTCGACCTGCCGGTGCTCGCTCCCGACAGGCCCGAGTGCGTCTCCGGAGCGGCGGACGGAGACGCCTGGGGCATCCGCGAAGGCGACTTCTGCACCGGCAACCCGGACGGCCGTGCCGGTACCTGCGGAGGCGACTCGGGCGCGGCGGCGCTGACGCGGGCGCACGGCCGCTGGCTGCTGTCCGGCGTCACCAGCCGGGCGGTGGGCGACTGCGGGACGACACCGGACATCTACCCGAGCGTCGCCGAGCACCGTGACTGGATACACGACGTCGTGGGCTGATCCGCGACGTCGCGTCCGGGTGGGAGGGACCCGGCGGTGCCGGCACTGCCCACGACGTCTCCGATGCCCCGCGGGGAGGGGCGGCCCGGTAGATTCAGAGCGCCCTGCGGCCATCCGGCCCAACCTGTCGTGTATTTGGAGTTCTCCGTGCGTGTCGTGATCGCCGAAGACCTGTTCCTGCTCCGGGACGGGCTCGTACGGATGCTGGAGGCGTTCGACTTCGAGATCGCCGCGGCGGTGGACAACGGGCCGGAGCTGAGCCGGGCGCTGCGGGAGCAGGAGCCGGACGTCGCGGTGGTGGACGTCCGGCTGCCGCCCTCCTTCAGCGACGAGGGGCTGCAGTGCGCGCTGGAGGCCCGCCGCAGGCGGCCGGGGCTCCCGGTGCTGGTGCTCTCGCAGCACGTCGAGCAGCTGTACGCGCGCGAGCTGCTGGCGGACGGCAACGGCGGGGTGGGATACCTGCTCAAGGACCGGGTGTTCGACGCGGACCAGTTCGTGGACGCCGTCCGCCGGGTCTCCGCGGGCGGTACCGCGATGGATCCGCAGGTCATCCAGCAATTGCTGTCGCGGCGTGCGCAGGATGCGCCGCTGGGGAACCTGACGGCGCGGGAGAAGGAGGTGATGGAGCTGATGGCGCAGGGCAGGTCGAACGCGGCCATCGCGGCGCAGCTCTTCGTCACCGAGCGGGCGGTCGCGAAACACACCTCCAACATCTTCGGAAAGCTGGGGCTGCCGCCCTCGGACGACGACAACAGGCGGGTACTCGCCGTGCTCGCCTACCTCGACCGGGGCTGACCGCTTCGTTACCGTGCCTCCCCGTACGTGTCTTTGGTCACATACGGCAGGACATCCGCCACTGGAGGCGCCCCCCATGTACGAGCCGATCAATGAGCGTGAAAGATACGACAATAACGACCAGTCCGGTCATACCGGTAATCGGTCCGTGCCCCCGGCCCGCTCCGCTCCCGGCAGACGCGCCGTCCTGGGCAGCACCGGAGCGCTCGGCGCGGGTCTCGCGCTGGGCAGCGGGTATGTCCCCGCCATGGCAGCGGACCGGACCGGCACACCGCGCGAAGCGTCCCCCACCGACGCCGCGCAGGCAGCGCTGCGGCGGCTGCTCCCCCGGCACGCCGACCAGATCACGCTCCAGCAGATCGGCGGCCCGGAGCGCTTCAAGGTCACCGGCGGCGCGGGCCGGATCCGGGTGGCGGGTACCGGCCCCGTGGCCCTGCTCACCGGCGTGCACTGGTACCTCAAGTACAGCTGCGACGCGCACCTCTCCTGGGCGGGCAGCCGGCTCGACCTCCCCGAAACCCTGCCCGCGCCCCGCGCGCAGCACGCCCGGCGCGCCACCGTGCCCAACCGCTTCGCGCTCAACGACACCCACGACGGGTACACAGCCCCGTACGCCGACTGGACGCACTGGGAGCGCTTCCTGGACATCCTGGCGCTGCACGGCTTCAACGAGGTCCTGGTCACCGCGGGCCAGGAGGCTGTCTACCACCGGACGCTCCAGGACTTCGGCTACAGCGACCGGGAGGCCCGCTCCTGGATCCCGGCGCCCACCCACCAGCCGTGGTGGCTGCTGCAGAACATGGCCGAGTACGGCGGCCCGATCAGCACCGAGCTGCTGGAGCGGCGCACCGCCCTGGGCAAGCGCATCGTGGAGCGGATGCGCGAGCTGGGCATGAAGCCGGTGCTGCCCGGCTACTTCGGCACCGTCCCCGGCGACTTCGCCAAGCGCAACAAGGGCGGCCGCACCGTCCCGCAGGGCAAGTGGGCCGGGCTGGACCGGCCGCCGTGGCTGGACCCGCGCACGGCGGTCTTCCGCAAGGTGGCGGCCGCCTTCTACCGCCACCAGAAGGAACTGTTCGGCGACGTCGACCACTTCAAGATGGACCTGCTGCACGAGGGCGGCGACCCCGGCGACGTGCCGGTCCCGCAGGCGGCGCGGGCCGTGGAGAAGGCGCTGCACACCGCACGGCCGGGCGCCACCTGGGTGATTCTGGGCTGGCAGGAGAACCCGCGCCGCGACCTGCTCGACGGGCTCGCCGCCAAGGACAGCATGCTGATCGTCGACGGCCTCTCCGACCTGGACAGGGTCACCGACCGGGAGCAGGACTGGGGCGGGGTGCCGTACGCGTTCGGCACCATCCCCAACTTCGGCGGCCGCACCACCATGGGCGCCAAGACCCACATGTGGACCGAGCGCTTCACCGCGTGGCGCGACAAGTCGGGCAGCAAGCTGGCCGGCACCTGCTACATGCCCGAGGCCACCCACCGCGATCCGGCGGCGCTGGAGCTGTTCGGCGAGCTGGCCTGGCGGGAGGAGGCCGTGGACCGGGGCGGCTGGTTCGACGACTGGGCGAGAATCCGGTACGGCGGCGCGGACGGCAAGGCGAAGGAGGCCATGACGGCGCTGCGGGAGACGGCGTACCGGATCAGCAGCAAGGACGGACGGCCGCACGACAGCATCTTCGCCGCCCGCCCCAGCCTCTCGGCCCGCTCCGGCGCCTATTACGCCACCCACACCCCCGCCTTCGACCTGCCCGCTTTCGACGCCGCGTTCGACGCGCTGCTGGGCGTCGACAAGGCGCTGCGGGACAGCGACGCCTACCGCTACGACCTCACCGACATCGGCCGCCAGGCGCTGGCCAACCGGTCCTGGTCGCTGATCGGGCAGCTCCAGGACGCCTACAAGCGCAAGGACGCGGCCACCTTCAAGAAGCTGGCGGCGCTGTGGCTGAAGCTGATGGAGCTGGCCGACGACATGTCCGGCGGCCACCGCGCGTTCCTGCTGGGCCCCTGGCTGGCGGCGGCCCGCGGCTCCGCCGCCTCCGCGCAGGAGCGGGCCGACCTGGAGCGCACGGCCCGGGTGCTGGTCACCACCTGGGCGGACCGCCCGACGGCGGACGGCGGCCATCTGGCCAACTACGCCAACCGCGACTGGCAGGGTCTGATCCGGGACTTCCACCTCCCGCAGTGGCGAGCGTTCCTCGACGATCTGCAGGACGCGCTCGACCAGGGGCGCGCACCGAAGAAGTTCGACTGGTACGCCCGCGAGGAGCCCTGGACCCGGAAGACCGACGAGTACCCCAGCAGGCCACTCACCGACCCGTACGCCACCGCCACCCGGGTCCGCGACGTGCTGGCCAAGGCCCCCTACCAGGGCTCGCTGAAGGTCGCCGCCGAGCCGCGCGCGGTCGCGCCGGGCGAGGCGAGCACCGTGCGCGCCGTCTTCCGGAACGAGAACGGGCTGAGCCCCACCGGCGCCGTCGACCTCGGGCTGCGCGGGCTGGACGGCGCCCGGGCGCAGGACCCGACCTCGCACCGGGCCGTCAGCCCCGGCGGTACGGCCACCGTGCGCTGGCGCTTCACCGCGCCCGCCGGACGGCAGACCGAACCGCTGGAGCCGCTGGAGTACACGGTGGAGGCCGAGAACGGCCCCGCGGGCCAGGAACGGGTCACCCTCGGCCGGGCCGGCCGGATCTACCGCGCGGGCCCGCTCCCCGGCGGAGTGCGGACCGCCACGACCAACGAGGCCGTCTTCGGGCACCTGGACGGGCGCTGGGCCGTCGACGGCGCCGGGGCCGACCTGTGGCGGTCCACCGCCGAGTTCGGCACCGTCTACCGGCCGCAGGCGCTGCGCGACGGCGGCACCGTGACGCTGAAGGTCGTCTCCCAGGAGGACAGCGGCCCGTGGGCGCGTGCGGGCATCGTGGTCCGCAACAGCCTCGCCGAGCCGGACGCGGCGGGCTTCGTGAACCTGGCGGTGACCCCGGCCCACGGCGTCGTACTGTCCTACGACAGCGACGGCGACGGCACCCTGGACACCTACCGGGCCGTCTCCGGCATCAGGACTCCGGTGCTGCTGCGGCTCTCCCGATCCGGCTCCTCCTACAAGGGAGAGCTCTCGACCGACGGCGGGAAGAGGTGGCGTACCGTCTCAACCGTCGAGGTCCCCGGCGCGTCCGGCAGACAGGACGCCGGGCTTTTCATGTCCGCGACCAACGGCGGCAGTGGTGACCGCGCGCTGGTGGAGTTCGCGGACTGGCGGACCGGGTAGCACGGCAGGGCGGGCGGAGAACGGGTGGAGGACGCGGAGACGTGACGGAGGACAGACCGCGGGCCGCGGTGCAGTCGCACGAACTGATGCTGGCGCTCGTGAGGGGGCCCGCCCTCGCGGTCGTCACCCTCCCGCTGTCCATCCTGCTGTTCACCCTCTCCCTCGTCTCGATCGTGCTGCTGCCGATCGGGGTGGGCGTCGTGACCACGCCGCCCACCCAGCAGGCCGTGCGCTGGTACGCCAACCAGCGGCGGCGGCTGGTGCACGCCTGGGCCGGGCTGGAGGTGCCCGAACCGTACCGGCCCTGGCCGCGGGACCTGCGCGGCGGTGTCGTCGGGCAGGTGGAGCGGTGCACCCTGCTGCTCAAGGACCCGGCCACCTGGCGCGACATGGCGTGGCTGTCCGCCGACACGACGGCCGGTTTCGTCACCGCGCTGCTGCCGCCCTTGCTGCCGCTCAACCTCCAGCTCACCAAGGGGATGCTGGAGCCCACCCGGGAGATGCTGCTGTCCCGGCGGGTGACGGAGCTGTACGAGACGCGGCACGACGCGGTGGACACCTCGGCGGCCGAACTGCGCCGCATCGAGCGGGACCTGCACGACGGCGCACAGGCCCGGCTGGTCGCCATGGGCATGAGCCTGGGCACCATCGAGGCGCTGGTCGAACGGGATCCGGCCCGCGCCAAGCAGATGATCGCGCAGGCGCGGGAGAACTCCGCCGAGGCGCTGACCGAACTGCGCGACCTGGTGCGGGGCATCCACCCCCCGGTGCTCGCCGAGCGCGGGCTGCCCGACGCGCTGCGGGCGCTGGCGCTGCGGATGCCGGTGCCCGTCGAGGAGGACATCGAGCTGCCGGGCCGATTCGAGGAACCCCTGGAGTCGGCGGTCTACTTCGCCGTCAGCGAGCTGCTCACCAACGCCGCCAAGCACTCCCGGGCCGCGAAGGTGTGGCTGGACGTGCTGTACGTCGGCGCTCCGGACGGCTCCGCGATCCGGGTGACGGTGACCGACGACGGCCGGGGCGGCGCTGCGCTCGGCTCCGGCTCCGGCCTGGAGGGCGTCCAGCGCCGGCTCGCCCAGTTCGACGGCGTACTGGCGCTGAGCAGCCCGCCCGGCGGACCCACGATGATCACCCTGGAGGTCCCGGCCGTCCACGCGGCCGAGTGAGGTGACCCCCGGCCCGGACACCTCGTTCAGTGGGTGTGAGTGAGCGGACCGCGACGCTGGACGTCGAGCAGGCCGAACTCGCCCTCGTGGAGCACTACGGGAGGCTGGTCCGGCTCGCCTACTGCGTGCTGGAGGACGGCCCCCGCCGCGCTCCCGCCGCGCACGCGGTGACCTGCGGGGCGCTGCCCCGCCGGTGCACGTCAACGGCGGCCCTTCCCCGCCCGCAGACGGCGGACGAGGACCCGGTCTACGTGTGGCTGCGGCTGCGGGTGCTCCGCGCGGCACTGGCCCGGCCGCGGGGCCCGTGGCTGCCGTGTTCCCTCCCCCGCGGCGGTGCCCCGGCCCGCGCCGCGTACGCGCTGCGGCACCTGGAGCGGATGGCCGATCCGGACATCCGGCAGCTGCTGCGCGCCGCCCGCGTCCGGGACCCGGACGCGGCGCTGGCCCGGGCCCGGGCGGCGGCCCCGGCACCAGCGGCGGCCGGCCCCGCCGCACCGGAGCGGCCCGCGAGCGGCACGGGTGCAGCGGACGCAGTGGACGCGGCGGACGTGGCGGACGCAGTGGATGCGGCGGACACGGCAACGGACACGCCACAGGCGCCGGCCGCGGCGAAGATGCCGGACGCACCCGGTGGCCCCGGAGCACCCGCACCCGCCTCCGCACCGGGCGGGAAGCCGTGCCCCCTGTGCGGGGGCGGCGCCGGGATCCGGCACGCCCTCGACACGGTGCGGCGGCGCCGGCAGCGGCGGAGGTCCGGGGCCGCGGCGCTCGCGGCGCTGGTGTGCTGCGGGCTGCTCGGGGTGCCGGGCGACACCTGGGGGCCGGACGCCGCCGCCCGGCCCCCGCTGGTGCGCGGCTCCGACGCGGAGCACGCCCTGGATCCGGGTGCGCTGGTGCGGGCGCGGGCCGGTGCCTGGCGGCGGGCCTCCCGGACGGACTTCGGGGCCTGGCCGGCGCGCGGTGCGCTCACCCGCGACGAATCGTTGCTGCGCCGGGCGCTGGTCACCTGGGCGCGGCCACGGGCCGACGTCCGGGTCGAAGCCGCTCCCGGCACCCCGAAGGGCCCACCGCCCGGACCGCCGCAACTGCTGTACGCGGGGCGGCCGGCGGGGGCCGCCGTGGTGCTGCTGTACGACGGGCTGCGGGTGGCGCGGTACACCGAGCCGCTGGACCCGGACGACGGCTCGGCCACTGCCAGGGACGGGGTTTCGCTGGAGCTGGCCCGCGCGGCAGGTGCGGGGACGGCGGAGTCCGGGGCCCTGGCCGTGACCCGGCGCGGCGGCGAGGTGCGGTATCTGACGGCGCCGTGGATCACCCGCGCGGCCCGGGTGGACCTCCTGGACCCGGCGGACGAGGCGGGCCGGACGCTCTCCCGCAGCGCGGACGGGGTGACCGGACCGGTGCCGCTGCCGGTCACGCTGCCGCGGCACTGCGAGAGCTGGCCGGGGCTGGCGCTGCGGGGCAGCCCGGGGGCGGCGCGGCGCCTGCAGCTCTACACGGATCTGGGCGAGTTGACCCCGGCACGGCTGACCGACGGCGCCGAGCGGGCGCCCGCGACCGGCGCCGCGGCCCGCAGGCGACTGGCGCGTACGGCATGCCACCTCCCGGCGGTGCTGGACCGGGGGGTCAGGGCCGTCAATTCCTGGCAGTTCGCACGGCAGCGGCTGCCGGACGGGGACGGCGAGGCGGCGTGGGTGTGCACCAGGGCCGCGACCTGGCGGGGGACCGGGGCCCGGGTGATGACGCAGTTCCAGCCGCCGGCGGGTGCTCCGGGCCGCCCCGGGGCGGTGACCTCCCGGCTGGAGGACAGCCGGGTGTGCGGGCCGCAAGCGCGGGCGGTACTGACGGGGCTGCTGTGGCGGTCGACGGAGGGCCGCTGGTATGTGCTGGCCGCCGGGGACGAGGGCGTCAGCCGGCTGCGGGCGCGCGGCGAGGGCCTGTTGGGCGGCCCGGCGGAGGCGGTGGGCAACACGCTGGCGGTGCGCGCCGGGCGGGAGGCGTCGGTCCGGCTCGCGGCGACGCGCGGGAACGGCACCGCCCCGGCGGTACCGCCCGCCCCCGTCGACCCGCCGGACTGACCCGAGACCTGCCGCACCCCGGCCTCCGGCCCGACACCACGTCACCAGGCGCCGGGTCACCGGGCACCGGGTCACCGGGCACCGGGTCACCGGGCGCGGCCGGCGCTGGTGGTGCGCTCCTGGGTGGGGCTCGCCGGGACCACGGCGCCGTCCTGGTCGGAGGCGCCGCGGGCGCTGCCACGCCAGGAGCTGGAGAGCCGGCTCGTGCACAGCTTCGTGGCGCCGGTCGCGGTGAGCGCGCTGCACGACGAGCAGAGCCGCCGGGTGCTGCGGGCATCGTGCGGCAGGAATCCGAGGACGGCCCCGCTGGGCGAACTGGCGGCCCGGCTCGCCGCGTTGGCGCCGGGCCGCCGAGCCCGCAAACCGGCCTCACGCATCCCGGCGGCGGCTCACCATCGCGGCCAGCAGCAGCGCGCCCAGCGCCCACACCAGCAGGGCCAGCAGTCCGCCGGGCCGCTCCACAGTGCCGTTGCCGCCCAGCAGCCAGGCTTCGGAGGCGCTGCCCGGCAGCAGGTCGATCGCGGTATCGGCGCCGGGCACCGGGTCCAGCGCCACCGGGAGCAGGAACAGCAGTCCGAACAGCGCCGTGATCGTGCCCGCCGAGCGGCGCACCACCACGGCCAGCCCCAGCGTGAGCGTGCCCAGCAGCGCGGCGTGCACCGCGACGGCCAGCAGCTGACCGGCTGTCCCGGCGGCGTCGAACGTGCTCCGGTCCAGGGCCAGTGCGCCGCAGACCGCGCCCAGCAGCGCGCACGCCAGCCCGGCGGCGAAGACGACCGCGCCCAGGGTGAGCGCCTTGGCGGTCAGCAGCCGGATGCGGTCGGGTACGCACAGCAGGGCCGTCGCCGCACCTCCGGTGGCCTGCTCGCCCGTCACCGCCAGCATGGCGAGCGAGGCCAGCACGAGGCAGGTGCCGTTGAGTTCGGCCACCACGGCCGGGTCGCCGGGCGAGGCGCCCGGATCGTGGGTGAGCACCCCCGTGGCGGAGGCGACCAGCCCGGTCAGGGTGAGCGCGCCCAGCAGCAGGTACCA
This sequence comes from Streptomyces sp. NPDC006925, assembly GCF_042869575.1. Classification (NCBI taxonomy): domain Bacteria; kingdom Bacillati; phylum Actinomycetota; class Actinomycetes; order Kitasatosporales; family Streptomycetaceae; genus Streptomyces; species Streptomyces sp. NPDC006925. Next base: position 275,856 of record NZ_JBIAGB010000002.1, on the reverse strand, counting down.
GGTCGAGCGCAGGGACACCAGCTTGGTCCCCTCGGCGGCCACCGCCCACCGCAGGGCGGTACGGCGGCGGACCGTGCGGGCAACCGGTTCCGCGGCGGCGGTCACCGGACCACCTCCGCTTCCCCGGCGGCGACCCGGTCCTGGTCGGCCGCGCCGGTCTGCGCGTACTCCACGCTGTCCGACGTCAGCCGCAGGTACGCCTCCTCCAGCGACGCCTCCTCCGCGCGCAGTTCGTGCAGCCGGACGTGCGCCCGGTGGGCGAGGTCGCCCACGTCCTCGACCGACGCTCCGGCGACGGCCAGCGCTTCCGGACCGGTCCAGTCCACCTCGGCGCCCGCCGCCACCAGCCGGTCGGCCAGCAGCCGCAGCCCCCCGGGCTCGGGCCCCCGCACCCGCACGGTGCGGCGGGTACCGGCGGCGACCACCTCCGCGACGGTCCCGTCGGCCAGCAGCCGGCCGCGTCCGATCACCACCACCCGGTCGGCGGTCAGCTCCAGTTCGCTCATCAGGTGGCTGGAGAGGAAGACGGTGCGGCCCTCGTCGGCCAAGGAGCGCAGGAACGTGCGCACCCAGCGGACCCCGTCCGGGTCCAGCCCGTTGACCGGCTCGTCCAGCAGCAGCACCGCCGGGTCGCCGAGCAAGGCGGCGGCGATGCCCAGACGCTGGGACATGCCCAGCGAGAAGGACCCGGCCCGCTTGTCCGCCACGTCGGCCAGGCCGACCGCCTCCAGCACCTCGGGCACCCGGCGTGCGGGGATGCCGTTGCTGCGGGCCATCGCCAGCAGGTGCCGGTGCGCGGTGCGGCGGGGGTGCGCCGCACGGGCGTCGAGCAGCGCGCCGACGGTGCGCAGCGGGCGGTCGAGACCGGCATAGGGCCGCCCCTGGACCAGCGCGCTGCCGGAGGTGGGCCGGTCCAGTCCCGTGATCATGCGCATGGTGGTGGACTTGCCCGCGCCGTTGGGGCCCAGGAAACCGGTGACCTTGCCGGGCGCCACGTCGAGGGTCAGGTCGTCGACGGCGGTCTTCTCGCCGTATCTCTTGGTGAGTCCGCGCAGTGTGAGCATGCCGGGGACGCTATGCGGCCCCCGGAGCGGGGACAGGGCACGTGGGTCAACGGCATCCCTGCACTTTCGTCAGGGTCCGCGGCCACGGCACACGGAGGTTAGCGTGAGAGCCTCACCACGGGTGAGGACACGGGCGAGGACGGGGAAGACACCATGATCCGGGTACTGCTGGCGGACGACGAGGCGATGATCCGGGCCGGGGTCCGGGCGATCCTCGCGTCGGCCGGGGACATCGAGGTGGTCGCCGAGGCCGCCGACGGGCGCGAGGCGATTGCGCTGGCCCAGCGGCACCGTCCGCACGTGTGTCTGCTCGACATCCGGATGCCGCACCTGGACGGTCTGCGGGCCGCGGCCGAACTGCGCCGTACCTGCCCACAGAGCGCGGTGATGATGCTGACCACCTTCAACGAGGAGGAGTACATCGCGACCGCACTCGGCTCCGGTGCCGCCGGGTTCGCGCTCAAGTCGGGCGACCCCGGTGAACTGCTCGCCGGGGTGCGCGCGGTGCACGGCGGAGGTGCCTACCTCTCCCCCACCGTGGCCCGGCATGTGATCACGCAGATGGCGGGCGGGCGGCTGGGCCGCCGGGCCGACGCGCGGGCCCGCACGGCGGCCCTGACGCCGCGCGAGCGCGAGGTGCTGGGTCTGGTCGGCGCGGGCCTGTCCAACGCCGAGATCGCGGACCGGCTGCATGTGGTGGAGGGCACGGTGAAGACCTACGTCAGCCAGGTCCTCGCCCGCCTGGAGCTGAGGAACCGCGTCCAGATCGCGGTCCTGGCCCACGAGGCGGGCCTGGTGCCGGACGGTACGGACGCCGGCGCGGAGGGCTGACCCCGCGGTCGACGCGGCTCCCGTCGGCCGGGACCTGGCGGGACCGGCCGGGACCGGGCGGGACCGGGCGGATCAGCGGCCGTCGCGGACCGAGCGGAAGCCGGGGTGCACGCCGGGGGCGAGCCCCTGCTGTTCGGCGACGCACTGCAGCAGCCCGGTGAGCTGTCGGCGCTGCGCGTCCGAGAGCCCCTCGGTCAGCTGTCTCTCGTGTCGGGCTCCCAGCTTCCGCAGTTCGCCCAGCAGTTGTTCACCGCGGTCGGTCAGGTGAACCGCGTACAGGCGTCGGTCCGCGGGATTTCTGCGCCGCTCGATGAGGCCGCGCTGCTCCAGTTCGTCGGCGAACGCGACGAATCTGCTCGGCGGCATGCCCAGGTCGTCGGCGAGTTCGCGCTGGCTGCGGCCCGGAGAGCCGGCCAGCAGCCGGAGCAGGCCGCTCTGCGGCGGGGTCAGGTCGAGCTCCGCGATGCGCTCGGCGAACAGCTTGGCTGCGTGCGAACCGAGTTGGGCCAGCAGGAACGCGGCGCCGACCGGGGGCGCGTCCGGTCGCTCGCCCTCATGAGTCATTCCCATGGGGACATCATAGCGGCTTGACAATCGTTTCGTACTGTAATCATTATCCAATGCATCGACCGTCTGGTCGGCCAACGGGAGGAGCACCCATGTACCCGTCCACTCCGGCCGCCGCCGCACCGGCCCCCGAGCACGGCACCGCGTCCGGCCCCGAACCCGACCGCCACCCGCACGGCGGCCCTCCACTGCTGGCACCCGTACTCGCCTTCGTCGCGCTGACCATCGGCTACGTCGTCGCCAACAGCTCGACCCCGCGTCCCGACGCCGAAGGCCGAAAGGTGCTCGCATACGCACGGGACAGCAGCACCACCATCGAGGTCGGCTCCCTGCTGCTGCTCGCCTCCGCGGTGCCGCTGGCGCTCCTGGCAGCTCTCGTCCACCGTCGGCTGCGGGCGCTCGGGGTCACCGCTCCCGGCCCGACCATCGCCCTGGCCGGCGGCGTGCTGGGGGCCGCAGCGCTGAGCGGCAGCGCACTGTTCGGCCAGGCCGTCAGCCGGCTGCCCATGGACGCCGATCCGGCGCTCGCCCGCGCGCTGGCCGACCTGTCGTTCCTGTTCGGCGGCGTCGCCTACACGGCGATGTTCGCCCTGCTCCTCGCGGGCGTCTCGGTGACGGGCCTGCTGAGCGGGCTGCTGGCCCGCACGCCGGCCTGGGCCGGACTGGTGCTGGCCGGGGCAGGAATGCTCTCGCTGCTGTCGCTGGTGGCCGACCCGTTCAACTTCCTGCTGCCGGTCGTCCGCTTCGGCGGGCTGGTGTGGCTGGTGTGCGTCGCGATCCTGCTGCCCCGCGCCCGGCCCACGCCCCGCCGATGAGCCACCGGCCGCGGCCACGACGGGTGCCGCACCCCGCGGGGTGCGGCACCTCCGGCGCACCGGTCAGCCGCGGGGTGCGTGCGCCGTCGAGCCCCGGACCACCAGCTCCGGCTGGAAGACGAACTCCGTGTCCGCCATCGGGCTGCCGCCCATCGGCTCCAGCAGGGCGTGCACGGCGGCGTTGGCCATCGCCCGGACCGGCTGACGGACGGTGGTCAGCGGCGGATCGGTGAAGGCGTTGAACTCGGAGTCGTCGTAGCCGACCACCGACACCTCCCCCGGTACCGCCAGCCCCCGCTGCCGCGCGGCCCGTACCGCGCCCAGGGCCATCGGGTCGCTGCCGCACACGATGCCCGTGCAGCCCGCGTCCAGCAGCGCCCCGGCCGCCGCGTGCCCGCCCTCGACGGTGAAGAGGGTGTGCCGGATCGACGGCTCGGCCCCACCGCGCTCCATGGCGCGGGTGAACCCGGCCACCTTGCGCCGGGTGGGGACGAACCGCTCCGGGCCGACGGCCAGCCCGATCCGCTCGTGGCCCAGTTGGCGCAGATGCTCGACGGCCATCGCCGCGGCCGCCTCGTCGTCCGGGGAGACGAACGGCGCGCTGATCTCGTCGTTGTACCCGTTGATCAGTACGAACGGCACGCCGCGGGCCGCCAGTCGGGCATAGCGGGAAGGATCGGCCGTCAGGTCGGCGTGCAGCCCGGAGAGGAAGATGATCCCGGAGACATCCCGCTCCACGAGCTGACCGACCAACTCGTCCTCGGTGGCGCCGCCCAGCATCCGGGTCCCGAGCACCGGCGTGAACCCGTACCCGGACAGGGACTGCTCGATGACCTGGGCGAACGCGGGGAAGATCGGATTGGTCAGCTCCGGGATGACCAGCCCCACCAGCCCCGCACTCCGCTGCCTGGCCCGCGCCGGGCGCTCGTAGCCGAGCACGTCGACGGCGGCCAGCACCCGCTGCCGGGTCGCCGCTGCCACCCCCGGCTTGCCGTTCAGCACCCGGCTGGCCGTGGCCTCGCTGACCTCGGCCTGCACGGCGATGTCGGCCAGCCGCGCGGTGAGCGCCGTGGTCATCGCCCGGCCCACCAGGCGGTCGTGTCGCCGGGCAGTACGGTCCTGCCGGGCTCCGCCCCGGGCAGCGGACCGCTGGCGAGGAGGAGTGCGCCGGTACGGAAGTCCAGTGCGACCGGCTCGGTGCCGGTGTTGGCCGCGCACACGAACCCACCGCGGCGGAAGGCCAACACTCCCCCGGGCGCCGTGAGCCACTCCAGCGGTTCGCCGTCGCCCAGCTCGGGGCGCTCGCGGCGCACCCGCAGCGCGGTCCGGTACAGCTCCAGGGTGGAATCCGGGTCGCCGGTCTGCGCCGCGACGGACAGCTCGCCCCACTCGGGCGGCTGCGGCAGCCAGCTTCCCCCGGTCCCGAAGCCGAAGGAGGGCCCGTCGCTCTCCCAGGGCAGCGGTACGCGGCAGCCGTCGCGGAGGCCGTCCTGCCCGTTGTCCCGGAAGAACGAAGGATCCTGGCGGGCCTCGTCGGGCAGTTCCGTCACCTCCGGGAGGCCCAGCTCCTCGCCCTGGTAGACGTAGGCGGAGCCGGGCAGCGCCAGCATCAGCAGCGAGGCGGCACGGGCGCGGGACGCACCGCCGCCCAGCCGGGTGCGGTGGCGGACCACGTCGTGATTGGACAGCACCCAGGTGGCCGGTGCGCCGACGGCGCCGAGCGAAGCGAGGGAGGCGTCGATGACCTCGCGGAGCGCCGGCGCGTCCCAGCCGGTGCCCAGATAGTGGAAGTTGAACGCCTGGTGCAGCTCGTCCGCGCGGACGTACAGCGCGGTGCGCTCGGCGCTGGGCGCCCACGCCTCGGCGACACCGATGCGCTCCCCGGGGTACTCGTCCAGCACCTGCCGCCAGGAGCGGTAGATCTCGTGCACCCCGTCCTGGTCGAAGAACGGCAGCTCGGCGGTGCCCAGCAGACGGAGCTGCTCGCCGCTGCCCATGTCGGGCAGCCCGGCCGCCTTGACCAGGCCGTGGGCCACATCGACGCGGAAGCCGTCCACCCCCAGGTCCAGCCAGAACCGCAGCACGGAACGGAACTCGTCGCGTACCGCGGGATGCTCCCAGTTGAAGTCGGGCTGCTCCGGCGCGAACAGGTGCAGATACCACAGCCCTGGAGCGCCGGGCACCGGGCTCCAGGCGGGACCGCCGAAGACCGACTCCCAGTCGTTGGGCGGCAACGCGCCCCGCTCCCCGCGGCCCGCGCGGAAGTGGTAGCGCTCACGGGCCGCCGGATCGCCCGCCAGCGCGCGCACGAACCACTCGTGCCGGTCGGAGGAGTGGTTGGGGACGATGTCGATGATGACGCGCAGCCCGAGCGCGTGCGCGTCCCGGATGAGGGCGTCCGCGTCGTGCAGCGTGCCGAACATCGGGTCGATGGCCCGGTAGTCGGCGACGTCGTAGCCGGCGTCGGCCTGCGGTGAGGCGTAGAAGGGGCTGAGCCAGACGGCGTCCACCCCGAGCGCGGCCAGGTGCGGCAGCCGCTGCCGCACACCGGGCAGGTCGCCCATGCCGTCCCCGTCGCCGTCGGCGAACGAGCGCGGATACACCTGGTAGATCACCGCGTCCCGCCACCAGCCGGACGCGCCGGACGGCGCCGAGGAGGCGGCGTCCGGACGCGCGGCCCGGACGCGCGGGCCCACGGCGCCGTCGGCCTGCGGTGCGCTGCTGTGCTGAGTCATGTCGTCCCTGAGGGGTTGGCGTGGTCCCGCCGTCGGCGGGATACGGATCGGGGTTCGCCGCGGGGGCGTGGGCCTAGGTCTTCGTGGCGCCGGCCGTGAGGCCGCCGACCAGATGGCGCTGCGCGAAGCCGAAGACCACGGCGGCCGGTACGGCGATGACCACGGCCGCCGCCGTCATGGCACCCCAGTCGGCGCCGTAGCGGTTGACGAAGGTCTGCAGGCCGCCCGCCAGAGTCAGGTTCTCCTCGCCGGTCATGAAGGCCGTCGCGTAGGCGACCTCCGCCCACGCGGTCACGAAGGTGTAGAAGCCGGTGACGGCGATCCCGGGCTTGGCCAGCGGCAGGATCAGCCGCCAGAACGTACCGAAGGGGTTGAGCCCGTCGACCCGGCCCGACTCGTCGATGTCGACGGGGATGGTGTCGAAGAAGCCCTTCATCATCCACGCGCAGAACGGCACGGCGATCGTCAGATAGGTGATGATCAGCCCCAGCGGCTGGTTGAGCAGGCCCAACTTCGCCATCGTGTTGTAGAGCGGGACGATCAGCACGGCCATCGGGAACATCTGGGTGATCAGCAGTACCCACATCAGCGGCCGCATACCGGGGAAGCGGAACCGGCTGAGCGCATAGCCGGTGGTGGCCGCGATGAGCACGCCGACCACCGTGGTGCCGACCACGACGATCAGCGAGTTGCCGAACCAGGTGAGGAAGTGCGTGTCGGCGATGACATGCCGATAGTTGGTGAAGGTGAAGTCCCTCACCAGCGCCGTGGTGAACGACTCGCTCTCCGGTTTGAACGAGGTCACCAGCAGCCACAGTGGCGGGAACAGCGCGCACACCGTGCCCAGCAGCAGGCCCGCGTGCAGTCCGGCGGAGGCGAGCGGAGTTCTCTTCGTCGTTCTCATGGTTGTCACCACGCCTCTCCCTGGCGGCGCAGCGCCCGCCGGTAGACGACCGTGAACAGGGACAGCAGCAGCAGGATGAGCACGCCCCAGGCCGCCGACGTGGCGAAGTCGCGCGGGCTGTTGACGAACGAGAGCCGGAAGGCATAGGTCACCAGGATCTCCGTCGAGTCCTCCGGCCCGCCCCGGGTGAGCAGGAAGATCACCGGGAACATGTTGAACGTCCAGATGGTGCTGAGCAGGACCACCGTGCTGCTGACCGAGCGCACACCCGGCAGCGTGATGTTGCGGAAACGCTGCCAGGGGCCGGCGCCGTCCATCTCGGCCGCCTCGTACAACTCGCCGGGTATCGCCTGCAGCGCGCCCAGCATCGCGACGATCATGAACGGTACGCCGAGCCACACATTCACCGCGATGACCGACACCTTGGCCCACACCGGGTCACCCAGCCACGGGACGCCGTCGACGCCGCCACCGGAGAGAACCTTGTTGAGCAGCCCGTGCTTCTCGTTGAACAGCATTTTCCAGGCGAAGACCGAGACAAACGCCGGAATGCCCCACGGCACGATCATCGCGACCCGATAGAACGAGCGCCCGCGCACCTTGCGGTTGAGCATGACAGCCAGCGTCAACCCCAGCGTGAACGTGACCCCCACGCACCCGGTGGTCCACAGCGCCGTCCAGCCCAACCGGTCCCAGAAGACGCTGTCCGAGAGGATCGCCCGGTAGTTGTCCAGACCGGTGAACTCATAGGTGGCCGGGATGTGGTTGACGCCGATCGTACGCTCGACGTTCGCCTCGTCGGCGTCGGTGAGCGACAGGTAGACACCTCTGCCGAGGGGGTACCCGACGATCAGCCCGATCACCAGGACCACCGGGGCCACCATCGTCCAGGCGTACCAGTGCCGCGCCGCCCAACTTCTGACCTTCCTCATCCGACCTTCCCAAGTCCTCGTCCACCCCCTTCACGGGGGTGCGACTCCCTTCGCGGGGGGCGTCTTCGCGGGGTCCGGTTGCCCTCCGCGGGGGGCCTTGCTTTGTGGGGGCACACCCCCTGGCGTTTTCGGCTATCCCCTTCGCGGGGTGCGTTGCGTTGTGGGGGCACGCCCCCGTCGTTCTCGGCTGCCGCCGAGAGGTCGTGTCGGGGGGCGCTGCCCCCCAACGGCCCCCGCTAAGGGGGCTCCGCCCCCTTAGAAGCCCCCAGGCACCAACACCTCCCCCTCCCGTATCCGGCGACCGCCGGAGGACTCCCGACTGCGGGAGCGCTCTTGTGCTGTGACGGACGGCATCAGGACACTTCCCGCAGACAACGGACCAAAGGCAGCCCCCGGAGTACACGAACGCAAGGCTTCACATGGGTGCGGCTGGGGGTCCTAGGGGGCGAAGCCCACTAGCGGGGGGTGTTGGGGGGCAGAGCCGCCCCAACGCCCGTCCGGCGAGGACAAAGGGGGCTCGGGGGCGAAGCCCCCGACAACGGCGCCGCACCCGGCAAACAACGGGATGGGGGGGGCGCACCCCGCAAAGGGGAACGCACCCCGCAAAGGGGCGGCGGCGCCCCCGCGAAGGGGGCGCCCGGCGAGGGCTAGTGGTAGCCCTTCAGGAGTTTGCGGAACTTGTCGCCAGTCCCCTCCGCGGCCGCCGCAGGCGACTTCCCCCCGGCAAGGACCCCGTCGACGCCGACCCGAATCGGCTCGAAGAGCGAGTTGCCCTCGGCGATCCAGGGCCGCTGGACGGCTTTGGCGACGGCGGGGCGGAAGAACTTGACCATCTCGTTCTTCTTGACGGCGTCCTTCTCGTACACGGACTTGCGGGTGGGCAGGAGCGACAGCTCCTCCGTGGTGCGGGCCTGCACTTCGGCGCTGCTCATGTACTTGGCAAACTCCTGCGCGGCGCGCATGTTCTTCGTTCCGGCGTACACGGACAGGTTCCAGCCGCCCTGCGGGGAGCCCTGGGCTTTGCTGCCCGCGGGGACGGGGGCCACGCCGAGGTTGTCGTCCTTGTCCCTGTTCTTGAACTCCTTGCCTTCGCGGGCGAGGGCGATGTCCCAGGGGCCGTCGATGATCATGGCGACGTCGCCGTCCTGGAACGCCTTGATGCCGTTCTCCTGGCCGTCGCTGGAGTCGGTGACGGCCGCTTTGGAGTCGACGAGGTCCTTCATGGTGGCGAGGGCCCGCACGCCGGGCTTGTCGTCGACGGTGACCTTCTTGTGCTCGGCGTCGATCAGGTCGCCGCCCTCGCCGTAGAGGTAGGGGAGGAACCAGTAGGGGTCGTCGCCGCGGAGGTAGAGCGCGGTGGCGCCGGTCTTGTCCTTGATCTTCGCGGCGTTCTTCTTCAGTTCGGCGAAGGAGGTGGGCACCTCGACTCCGGCCTTCTTCAGCAGCCGCTTGTTGTAGAAGAGCCCGAGTGTGTCGTGACCTGCGGCACGGCGTAGGTCTTGCCTCCGAAGCGGGTGGAGCCGGCGGCCGTCTCCAGGTAGTCGGAGGCGTTGTCGAGTGCGGGGGTGCCGTCCAGCGGGGCGAGGTAGCCGAGGTTGGCGAAGTCGGCGACCCAGGCGACTTCGGTGCGCATCACGTCGGGTGCTCCGGAGTTGCCGCCGGCGGCGTTCTTGAACTTCTGGTTGGCGTCGCCGAAGTTGACGTGCACGTACTTGACGTCGACTTTCGGGTGCTTCTTCTCGAAGTCCTCGGCGATCTTCTTGTAGGTCGCCTTCTCCCCGTCGTTCGAGGTGTCCCAGTAGGTGACGGTTCCCTCGATCTTTCCGTCGGCGCCGCTTCGGGCGTCGTCCGAGTCGCTGCCGCAAGCCGTTGCCGCAAGTGCCAGCCCCGCTATCAGCGCGGTGGCGCCTATGCCACGCCGCATGTCCGATCCCTCCGCAAGGTGAAAGAGGCGCACGCCCTGGCTTCTGCCGGTATGTGGCGGCGCCCGGCTGCGGAGGAACGTAACAGTGCTCACACCTGGAAGAAAGACCTTGCCGCAAATTTCTGCAAGGCACCGTGTGGCTGACGCCGTTCGACACCTCTCCGCAGGCCGACGGCGGCTACGACGTGTCCGACCACCGCGCCGTCGACCCGCGGTTGGGGGTGCCGGTCTTCTCCCGGCCCGGCCCGGCCCGGCCCCGGTCTGGTCTGGTCTGGCCCGGCCCGGTCTGCCTGCTCAACACCCGGGACGAGACGGTGTGCACGACGGCCCCGGGCGAACTGCTGCTCTGCTCCGTGCCGGAGGAGTCCCGGGATGCCATGGAGGCCGGAGCGCCCGCGGACCAGTTGCGCATTCCGGCCAATTCCCGCATCTGGTGGGCAGCGTGATCCGCGGCCGGTAAGGTCCGGTCCTGTGACCGCGCGGCTGGCTGACATCGCAGTACAAGCGGGGGTCAGCGAAGCCACGGTCAGCCGGGTGCTGAACGGCAAGCCGGGAGTGGCCGCGACCACCCGCGAATCCGTGCTGGCCGCGCTCGACGTGCTCGGGTACGAGCGGCCGGTCAAGCTGCGCCGCCGCAGCGAGGGCCTGGTGGGGCTGATCACGCCCGAGCTGGAGAACCCGATATTCCCGGCCTTCGCGCAGGTCATCGCGCAGGGCCTCACCCGGCAGGGCTACACCCCGGTGCTCGCCACCCAGACCCCCGGGGGCTCCACCGAGGACGAGCTGACGGAGATGCTGGTGGACCGGGGTGTCGCCGGGATCATCTTCGTCTCCGGGCTGCACGCCGACACCACGGCCGACACCGGCCGGTACGAGCGGCTGCACGGCCAGGGCGTCCCTTTCGTCCTCGTCAACGGCTTCTCCGAGGGGGTGCGGGCGCCGTTCGTCTCGCCCGACGACCGGGCGGCCATGCGGCTGGCCGTCACCCATCTGGTCTCGCTCGGCCACGAGCGGATCGGCCTCGCCCTGGGCCCCGAGCGCTTCGTGCCCGTCCAGCGTAAGATCGAGGGTTTCACCCGGACCGTGCGGGAGCACTTCGGGACCGACGGCCGCGATCCCGCCGAGTTCGTCCAGCACTCCCTGTACACCCTGGAGGGCGGGCAGGCCGCCGCCGCAGCACTGCTGGAGCGGGGCTGCACCGCCGTGGTGTGCGCGAGCGACATGATGGCGCTGGGCGCGATCCGCGCGGCCCGGCAGCGGGGGCTGGCGGTGCCCGGCGACGTCTCGGTCATCGGTTTCGACGACTCCCCGCTCATCGCCTTCACCGACCCGCCACTGACCACGATCCGGCAGCCGGTCACCGCGATGGGGCAAGCCGCCGTACGGACTCTGCTGGAGGAGATCGGCGGCACCCCGGCGCCGCACAGCGAGTTCGTGTTCCTGCCCGAGCTGGTGGTGCGCGGCTCCACCGCATCCCGTAGGAGGAGCGGCCCCGCGGCCTCCGCCGAGCGGACGACGGCGGAGGTCCAAGACCCGACCGCAGGATGATCGGGGCCTGCCCCCCGTCTGGCAGACTGTCGGTCTATGGGGGCACCGACCACGAGGACCGAAGACAGCAGCCGGCAGGACTCCACCGAAGCCCCGGCGGAGCAGAGCGCTGCGCGCACCGAAGCGGATGCGGCGCAGGCCCCGGCGGGACAGGACACCTCCGCCGATGTCGGCTCCGCAGGGCGTGGGCTGCTGGCGCGGTGGCGTTCGCCCCGGCATCCCCGGCTGTGGTTCGAGATCGTCCTGATCGCGGTCAGTTACTGGACGTATTCGCTGATCCGGAACGCGGTCCCCGAGCAGCGCACCGAGGCGCTGCACAACGCCGACTGGATCTGGCGGACCGAGCACACGCTCGGTATCGCCGTCGAGCAGTCGATCAACCACGCGATCGGCGGGGTGACCTGGCTGATCGTCTCGATGAACTACTACTACGCCACGCTGCACTTCATCGTGACGATCGGCGTGCTGGTGTGGCTCTACCGGGCGCATCCGGGGCGGTACGCGGCCACCCGGCTGGTGCTCTTCGCGACGACCGGCAGCGCGCTGCTGGGCTACTACCTCTTCCCCCTGGCGCCACCGCGGCTGATGGCCGGCGGGCACTTCATCGACACCGTGCAGGTGCACCAGACGTGGGGGTCGATGGCGTCGGGGAACCTGGCGCAGATGTCCAACCAGTACGCGGCCATGCCGTCGATGCACATAGGGTGGTCCGTCTGGTGCGGCATCACCATCGCGATGCTGGCGCGCCCGCTGTGGGGGAAGATCCTGGGGGTGCTGTACCCGGTGGCGACGCTCACCGTCATCGTGAGCACCGCCAACCACTTCTGGCTCGACGCCGTCGGGGGGCTGCTGTGCCTCGCCCTCGGCTACGGCCTCGCCCGCGCCTGGTACGGGCGGCTGCCCTACCGGCTGCCGCGGTTGGCCGCAGCGCCGGTATGAGCGGGCCCCTCGCGCCCGGCGGGGGCCGTCCCGGGGGAGAGCCTGCCCGCCGGTGCGCGGCGGCGCTTCACTCCGTGTCGTAGAAGAGCCGGTCCACGACGGCTCGGGCCCTCCTGGTGACCCGGCGGTAGTCGTCGAGCATCTCGCCGACGTGCCCCGGCTCGTAGCCGAGGTAGCGGCCGACGGCCCCCAGTTCCCGGGACTCGGAGGGGAAGGTGTCGCCCGGCCGGCCCCGCACCAGCATCACCGCGTTGCGCACCCGCGAAGCGAGCACCCATGCCTCGTCCAGCACCTCGGCGTCGTCGGCGTCGATCAGTCCGGCCTCCCGGGCGGCGGCGAGCGCGACCCGGGTGCGGGTGGTCCGCAGCGCGGGCAGCTCGGCGGCGTGCCGCAACTGGGTGAGCTGCACGGTCCACTCGACGTCGGTCAGCCCGCCGCGGCCCAGCTTGGCGTGGGTCGTCGGGTCCGCGCCGCGCGGCAGCCGCTCGCCCTCCATCCGGGCCTTGAGACGGCGGATCTCCCGTTCGGCGTCCTCGCCAGGGCCGCCCCGCGGATAGCGCAGCGGGTCGATCAGTTCGATGAACCGCTCCCCCAGTCCCGCGTCGCCCGCGACGAACTCGGCCCGCAGCAGCGCCTGGCTCTCCCACACCACGGACCAGCGGTCGTAGTAGGCCGCGTAGGAGCTCAGCGAACGGGCCAGCGCCCCGGATTTGCCCTCGGGGCGCAGATCGGCGTCTATCAGCAGCGGCGGATCGGACGTGGGCAGTTGCAGCAGCCGCCGCATCTCGGTGGCGACGGCGAAGGCCGCCTTGCCCGCCTCGTGCTCGCTGACCCCGTCCCGGGGCTCGTGCACGAACAGCACGTCGGCGTCGGAGCCGTATCCCATCTCGTGGCCGCCGAAGCGGCCGACGCCGATGACGGCGAACCGGGTGGGCAGCTCGTCGCCCCACTGCTGGCGGACGGCCGCCCGCAGCGCTCCGGCTAGGGTGGCGGCGTTGAGGTCGGTGAGCGCGTCGCCCACCCGGTCCAGGGCCTCGGCGGGCTCCTGCTGTGCGACGTCCTCGGTGCCGTACGCGCCGATCAGGTCGCCGGCGGCGGTGCGGAACAGCTCGCGGCGCCGCACCCCGCGCGCCGCGGCGACGGCCGCCTCGGAGCCCTCCGCGCGGCCGACGGCGGCCAGCGTCTCCTGGGTGAGCGCGACCCGCGACCGGGGGCGCAGCCCGTGCTCGTCGCCGAGCAGGGCGACCGCCTCGGGTGCGCGCAGCAGCAGGTCGGGCGCGAACCGGCCGGCGGACAGGACGCGGGCCAGGTTCTCGGCGGCGGCCCCCTCGTCGCGCAGCAGCCGCAGATACCAGGGCGACTTGCCCAGCGCGTCGGAGACCTTGCGGAAGCCGAGGAGCCCGGCGTCCGGGTCGGAGGAGTCGGCGAACCAGCCCAGCAGCACCGGGAGCAGGGTGCGCTGGATGGCGGCCTTGCGGGTGACGCCGGAGGCCAGCGCCTCCAGATGGCGCAGCGCGGCGGCCGGGTCGGCGTAGCCGAGGGCTTCCAGCCGCTGTCGGGCCGCCTGCGGGGAGAGGCGTTCGTGTCCGGCCTCCAGCTGCGCCACGGCGTCCAGCAGCGGCCGGTAGAACAGCTTCTCGTGGAGTCGGCGGACCGCGGCGGCGTGCCGCCGCCAGGCCTTGTGGAGTTCGGTGACCGGCTCGCTGCGGTAGCCCAGCGAGCGGCCGAGGCGCCGCTGGTCGGCCTCCGCCTCGGGCATCAGGTGGGTGCGGCGCAGTTGGTGGAGCTGGATGCGGTGCTCCATGGTGCGCAGGAACCGGTAGGCCGCGTCCAGGGCGGCGGCGTCCTGGCGGCCCACGTAGCCGCCCGCGGCCAGCGCGTCGAGCGCCTCCAGCGTGGTGGGGCTGCGCAGCGAGGTGTCGCTGCGGCCGTGCACCAGTTGCAGGAGCTGGACGGCGAACTCGACGTCCCGCAGTCCGCCGGGCCCCAGCTTCAGCTCCCGGTCGAGCTGGGCGGCGGGGATGCTGGCGACCACCCGGCGGCGCATCTGCTGGACGTCGGTGACGAAGTTGTCCCGTTCGGCAGCCTGCCAGACCATCGGGGTGACGGCGTCCACGTACTCGTAGCCCAGCTGCGCGTCGCCCGCCATCGGCCGGGCCTTGAGCAGGGCCTGGAACTCCCAGGTCTTGGCCCAGCGCTGGTAGTAGGCCAGATGGCTGCTGAGGGTGCGGACGAGGGGGCCGTTGCGGCCCTCGGGGCGCAGGTTGGCGTCGACCGGCCAGATGGTGCCCTCGCCGGTGGTGTCGGAGCAGATCCGCATCATGTGGGCGGCCAGCCGGGTGGCGGCCTTGAGTGCCTGCTCACCGTCCTCGGGGGCGTCCGCGCCCCGTCCGCCGGTGGCGCCGCCGGGCGGCTCGGCGACGAAGATGACGTCGACGTCGGAGACGTAGTTGAGTTCGTGCCCGCCCGCCTTGCCCATGGCCACGACCGCCAGCCGGCAGGCGGCAGCGTCCTCGGGCGCCGCCGCCTCGGCGAGCGCGAGCGCCCGGCGCAGGGTGGCGGTGGCCAGGTCGGCGAGCTCGGCTGCGGTCTGCGCGACATCGCTGGTGCCGCACACGTCGCGCGCGGCGATCGACAGCAGTGCCCGGCGGTAGGCGACCCGCAGCGCGTCCGGTCCGTCGACGTCCTGCATCGCGGTCTCGAACTCCGCGATGCCCGGGTTGAGGTCCGCCGACTCGTAGGTGACCAGCGCCTCCCAGTCGTGCGGGTGGGCGGCCAGGTGGTCGCCCAGCGCGTCCGAGGAGCCGAGGACGCCGAGCAGCCGGTCGCGCAGCGGCTTGGCGGTCAGCAGGGTGTCCAGCAGGGGCTGCGCGTCCTTGTCGACGGCCTCCAGCGCCTCGATGAGGCGGACGAGGCCGACGAGCGCGAGGTCCGGATCGGCGGTGGCGCCGAGCGCGTCCAGGAAGAGCGCGTCGTCGCGGACCGTGGCCAGGGTGGCGGCGTCGAGCAGCCGGGTGGCGGACTCCGGGTCGGTGAAGCCGTGCCGCAGCAACCGCCCGTACCGGCTTCCCCGGCGCCCCTCAGGTGTCACGCTCACTCCCTGCCGTCCTTTCCCAGCCCCTCCCCGGCCCTCGGCCGGGGGTACCCGCGCCCGCGGTGCGCTCCCGCGGAGGGCGCGCCGCGCGCTCCCGCGCGGAACGTCCTCCCGGCTGCGGCGCGGGCCGCCCTTCCGGTCGCGGCGCGAGCCGCCCTCCCCGCGGCTGCGCCGAGCGCTGTCCGCGGCGCCCGGGGTGCTCCGGACCCGGCGCCGCGACCGGCCCCGCGGGCCGGTCACCTCACAGCACGGGAAGGGATTTGCGCAGCTCGAAGGCGGTGACCTCGCTACGGTACTCCTCCCACTCCTGCTTCTTGTTCCGCAGGAAGAAGTCGAAAACATGCTCGCCGAGCGTCTGCGCGACCAGTTCGCTGCGCTCCATCAGGCTGATCGCCTCGCCGAGGTTCTGCGGCAGCGGTTCGATGCCCATGGCGCGCCGCTCCGCATCCGAGAGCGCCCACACGTCGTCGTCGGCGCCCGCGGGGAGTTCGTACCCCTCCTCGATGCCCTTCAGGCCGGCGGCGAGCAGCACGGCGTAGGCGAGGTAGGGATTGGCGCCCGAGTCGAGGGAGCGCATCTCGATCCGCGTCGAGCCGGTCTTGCCGGGCTTGTACATCGGGACGCGGACCAGTGCGGAGCGGTTGTTGTGGCCCCAGCAGATGTAGGACGGGGACTCGCCGCCCTCGCCCGCGGTGCGGTTGGCTCCGCCCCAGATGCGCTTGTAGGAGTTGACCCACTGGTTGGTGACGACGGAGATCTCACCCGCGTGAGTGAGCAGCCCGGCGATGAAGGAGCGGCCCACCTTGGAGAGCTGGTACTCGGCGCCGGACTCGTAGAAAGCGTTCCGGTCGCCTTCGAACAGCGACAGGTGGGTGTGCATACCGGAGCCGGGGTACTCCGAGAACGGCTTGGGCATGAACGTGGCCTGGACGCCCTGTTCGAGGGCGACCTGCTTCATGACGAGGCGGAACGTCATGATGTTGTCGGCGGTGGAGAGCGCGTCGGCGTAGCGCAGGTCGATCTCCTGCTGGCCGGGGGCGCCCTCGTGGTGGGAGAACTCGACGGAGATGCCCATCGACTCCAGCATGGTGATGGCCTGGCGGCGGAAGTCCATGCCGACGTTCTGCGGGGTGTGGTCGAAGTACCCGGAGGAGTCCGCGGGGACGGGGCGGGTGCCGTCCACGGGCTTGTTCTTGAGCAGGTAGAACTCGATCTCCGGGTGGGTGTAGAAGGTGAACCCGAGGTCCGACGCCTTGGCGAGCGCGCGCTTGAGGACGTAGCGCGGGTCGGCGTAGGAGGGGGAGCCGTCCGGCATGAGGATGTCGCAGAACATCCGCGCGGTACCGGGAGCCTCGGCCCGCCACGGCAGTATCTGGAAGGTGCCGGGGTCGGGCTTGGCGATCATGTCGGACTCGTAGACGCGGGCGAATCCCTCGATGGCCGAGCCGTCGAAGCCGATCCCCTCGTCGAATGCCTGTTCGAGTTCGGCGGGGGCCACCGCGACCGATTTCAGGAAGCCGAGGACGTCGGTGAACCAGAGTCGGACGAACCGGATGTCGCGCTCCTCCAGGGTGCGGAGGACGAATTCCTGCTGCTTGTCCATGAGCCTATCCTTGCAGGTCGGAGAGGTTCGCTCAGATCCCCCGGCGCACGGGGCCGTCTCAGCATTCCACCACGGGGTTTCCACGGGGTTGCACGCCCCGATCCGATCGTTTCACAGCAGGTGCCGACGAGCACCGCGCACCCGCCCGGGCACGCAGCGCGACCTGCCGCCGGGGCGTCCCGGGGACCGGCCCCCAGGATCGTCCGACCGGAGCGGCCCGGGACCGGACGACGGGACCGGCCCGGGATCGGACGGCGGGAATTTCCGGGCACCCGTATGCATTGAGGCGGGCAGAGATAGTTCAATGGTCAACCATTTCAGCCCGCACCCCGGGCACAGCAGCCCCCAGCCACACGGAGGACGGCGAGCACCATGACGGCCACCCCCATCCAGTTCGGGATCTTCACCGTCGGCGACGTGACACCCGACCCCACCACCGGGCGGACGCCGACCGAGCACGAGCGGATCAAGGCGATGCTGGCCATCGCCCTCAAGGCCGAGGAGGTGGGGCTCGACGTCTTCGCCACGGGCGAGCACCACAACCCGCCGTTCGTGCCCTCCTCGCCGACGACCATGCTCGGCTACCTGGCGGCCCGCACCGAGCGGCTGATCCTCTCGACCTCCACCACGCTGATCACCACCAACGACCCGGTGAAGATCGCCGAGGACTTCGCGATGCTCCAGCACCTCGCCGAGGGCCGCGCGGACGTGATGATGGGCCGCGGCAACACCGGCCCCGTCTACCCCTGGTTCGGCCAGGACATCCGGCAGGGCATCCCGCTGGCGATCGAGAACTACGCGCTGCTGCGCAGGCTGTGGACCGAGGACGTGGTCGACTGGCAGGGCCGCTTCCGCACCCCGCTGCAGGGCTTCACCTCCACCCCGCGCCCGCTGGACGGCGTACCGCCGTTCGTCTGGCACGGCTCCATCCGCAGCCCGGAGATCGCCGAGCAGGCCGCCTACTACGGCGACGGCTTCTTCGCCAACAACATCTTCTGGCCCAACGAGCACTTCAAGCGCCTCATCAACCTCTACCGCGACCGCTTCGAGCACTACGGCCACGGCACCCGCGCCCAAGCCCTGGTCGGCCTGGGCGGCCAGGTGTTCATGCGGCGCAGGTCCCAGGACGCGGTCCGCGAGTTCCGCCCCTACTTCGACAACGCGCCCGTCTACGGGCACGGCCCCAGTCTGGAGGAGTTCACCGACCAGACGCCGCTGACCGTCGGCAGCCCGCAGGAGGTGATCGAGAAGACGCTGACCTTCCGCGAGTCCTTCGGCGACTACCAGCGCCAGCTCTTCCTGATGGACCACGCGGGCCTGCCCCTGAAGACCGTGCTGGAGCAGTTGGACATGCTCGGCGAAGAGGTCGTGCCGGTGCTGCGGAAGGAGATGGCCGCCCGGCGCCCGGCGGGCACCGCCGACGCACCGACCCACGCGGCACGGGTCGCCACGGAGCGCTCCGCGCAGGCCGCCGGACGGACCGCCGAGCAGACAGCAGGAGAGCAGAACGAGAAGGGAGCCGCCGTATGACGTCGCACGACAGCGCCCGGGCGGTCCGGCTGGCCGTCGTCTCCGCCGGGCTGAGCGAGCCCTCCGCCACCCGGCTGCTGGCCGACCGGCTGGCCGAGGCGACACGGGTCGCGTTGCGCACGGACGCCGACGTGGACACCGACGTGGACGTCGAGGTCACGACGGTCGAACTGCGGGACGTGGCGACGGAGATCGCGCACAACTTCACCACCGGCTTCGCCGGCGCGTCGCTGCGCGAGGCGATCGGGAAGGTGACGGAGGCGGACGGGCTGATCGCCGTCACCCCCGTCTTCTCCGCGTCCTACAGCGGGCTGTTCAAGTCGTTCTTCGACGTCCTGGAGAAGGACGCGCTCGCGGGCAAGCCGGTACTGCTGGGCGCCACCGGCGGCACCCCACGCCACTCGCTGGTCCTGGAGCACGCCATGCGGCCGCTGTTCAGCTATCTTCGGGCGGTGGCCGTACCCACGGCCGTGTACGCGGCGACCGACGACTGGGCCGCCCCCGA
This sequence comes from Streptomyces sp. NPDC006925, assembly GCF_042869575.1. Lineage (NCBI taxonomy): Bacteria > Bacillati > Actinomycetota > Actinomycetes > Kitasatosporales > Streptomycetaceae > Streptomyces > Streptomyces sp. NPDC006925. Next base: position 256,865 of record NZ_JBIAGB010000002.1, on the reverse strand, counting down.
CGACGGCGTCACCCCCTCGCTCCCCCGCCGCATCGCCCGCGCGGGCGGCGAACTGGCGGGCCTGATCGCGCCCCGCGCCGCCACCCGGGACGCACGTCCGCAGGAGCCGGACGTGGTGCCGTTCGAACAGCAGTTGGCGGCACTGCGGGTCGAGGACTGAGGGCGGGCGGCCTCCCCGGCCCGTGCGGGCCGGGGAGCTCCCGGGCCGGGGAGATCCTGCCCCTCGGAGCGGCCCCCGGTGATTCCGTCGCTCCCGGCGCGGGCCGGGCGATGGCTGCCTGTGCACACTCACAGCTCCGCGAATCCGCGCAAGTCCGTGCAAGTTCGTGGTGTCTGCTGCCGGGTGGGGGCAAGCTCGTCAGTGCCGTCCCGCACTGAGCACCCGGAGGAGAGCATGGCGCTGCACCGGCTGGGCAAGGACCCGGAGAGCCCGAACAACGGCTCGCCGACCGTGTATCTGGACGACGAGACCGGGAACTACGTCCTGCAGGGATGGCGCGTGACCGATCCGGGGCGGCTGGCGCAGATGGACGTGCCGCCCCATGAGACAGTGATCGAATTTCCGCCCCGCATGATGCAGTTCTTCCCGGAGGTGATCGACCGCAGTGGCAGCGACGTTTGAGGAACTGTTCCGTGCGGCGCGATCCAGCGCGTACCACCTGGAGACACGCGACGGCTACGAGCAGGACGAAGCGTATGCCGAGTGGCAGGCAGGGCACCGGTTCGACGCAGCGGAGCGCTGGCCCTGGTGGATCGAACTGGTGTCGTCGGCTGTCGCCCGGGGGGTCGAGGTCCATCGGGCTCGCGTCATCTCCGAACCGGTGAGCTCCTACATTCGATACGAGCACGCTCTGACGAGCGGGCACAACATCAAGGCGGGCGAAGAGGTGCGCTGGCTGCCACGCCGTCGAGCGAGCACGCTGTTGCTGCCTGGAAACGACCTGTGGCTGTTCGACCGCTCGCAGGTGTTGTTCCATCACTTCGCCGGTGACGGCCGGATGACCGGACAAGAACTGGTGACAGACCCGGCAGTCGTGTCCCGCTGCGCCACCGCCTTCGACGCCGTCTGGGACGCTGCCGTTCCCCATGAGGACTACAGGCTCGACGGCTGAGCTCGGACACAGGACGGAACGTGACGTCTTCCTCCAGCGTGCTGCAGGCCCGCGAAGCCCTTGGCAAACGTCTGCGCGAGCTCCGGAAGGAAGCCGGACTCACTGCCCGGGAACTGGCCTCCAGGGCCGGTTGGCACGAAAGCAAGTGCAGCCGGATCGAACACGCACGCACCGCTCCGGCAGACGACGACCTCCGGACCTGGGCACGGCTGTGCGACGCAGTGGAGCAGACCGCCGACCTGCTCGCCACTTCCCACACCATCGAAGGAGCATACGTCCAGTGGCGCCGCCTGGAGCGCCCCGGCCTGAAGCGCGCGCAGGAATCCGTCCTGCCGTTGTGGAACCGCACGAGGAATTTCCGTGCCTATGCATCTTGGCTGATCCCGGGGCCCTTCCAGACCCGCGCGTACATCGAAGCCCTGCTCTGCGCCATCCGGGACCGTCGTAACGTTCCTGACGATGTGGAAGCGGCCGTTGAGGTACGAGTGGACAAGCAGGAGTTTCTGCACGAAGGGTGCCGCCGCTTCGCGGTTGTACTCGAAGAGAGCGCGCTTCTGCATCGCATCGGCGGCCCGGACACCATGAAGGGTCAGCTCCGGCACCTGCTGTCCGTTGCCACACTGCCGAACGTGAGCCTTGGAGTGATCCCCATGAGCGCCGACCGTTCGGCGCTGTGGCCGGTCGAGGATTTCTGGGCCTTCGATGACAAACAGGTGAATGTGGAATTGGTGTCAGCGTTTCTGACCATTACGCAGCCGAACGAGATGCGTGCCTACCATCAAATCTTTGCGGAACTGGTCGAATTGGCTGTGTATGGAACCCGGGCGCGGACGCTGATCGCTGGGGCGATCGATGCTCTCGATTGAGGGTTTGCAAGTTGGTGCACGTTCGTTGAGAACCCCTCTCCACCGACCATAGCGTCATAAAGGTGAGTTCGGCGGAAGCCGATCACATCGACGCAGAGGAGGCTCATTGATGGGCGGTCATGAAAAGCCGAAGGACGACCCGGAGGACCCGCTCCCGGGTCAGCCTTGGACTCCGCCGCAGGGGCCGCCGGCCCCGGACGGTGGCGCCCCGGAAGGCGACGGGGACCATCGCAAGTGAGCGGCGGCCACGGAAAGGTGGACCGTGCCGATTCCTCCGAGGAGTTGGCACGGTTCCTCCTGAGCTCCGGTGCTCTCTCCTGCGACTGGCTCAGCGCCTTCAGAAACGCACCGCGAAGTGCTTTCCTGCCGGACCTCGTGTGGCCGTACGACATGGCCACGGGTACCAGTCATCCCGTGGACCGACGAGCGGACGCCAAGAGCTGGCAACTGTGGGTGCACAAGAACGTCCCCCTGACGATCCAGTGGGACGACGGCCGGCACAGCGGCAAAGCACCCGGTCACCTCCCGACGAGTTCGGCGAGTATGCCATCGGTCGTCACGCGCATGCTGAGCGATCTGGAGGTGTTCCCGGGTTCCCGGGTGCTGGAAATCGGTACTGGTAGCGGGTGGAACGCAGGTCTGCTGTCGACCCGGCTGGGAAGCCGGAGAGTTGTCACGGTCGAAGTGGACTCGGCAGTCGCGGCACAGGCACGCGCAGCCCTCGCGGAGATCGGGTTGCACCCCGAGGTGATCTGCGCGGACGGGCGGTTCGGCTGGCCGGCGGAGGCCCCCTACGATCGAGTGATCGTAGCGGCTGGTGTGCGGGAGTTCCCCACCGCATGGGCCGAGCAGACCCGCCCGGGCGGGCTCATCGTGGCTCCCTGGGGAACCCACTACTCCGACGAGGACGCGCTGGTCCGGCTGACCGTCGCGGAGGACGGCAGCGCGAGCGGACCCTTTCTTCGGCCTCTGGAGTTCATGAAGCTGCGGGCTCAACGCCTCGACTGGCGCCGGTTCGCCGAGCATGTCGGGGAATTCCCCGGCAATGCCACAGTCTCGTCGACATCGGTGGGCCTGGCGGAACTGAGTCAGGGCCGACGATTCCAGGGAACCGCCTTCATCCTGGGTCTTTGCGTACCGCACTGTGCTCATGTGGTGAACACCGACGCAAGCGGATCGACATTCTGGTTCTTCGACATGGCCGAAGGTTCTCGCGGCTGGGCGTCGGTCGCCTTCCGCGCGGGAATGCGTAGGGCCACGGTTCACCAGAGCGGCCACCGCAGGCTCTGGGACGAGGTCTCGCGGGCACTGGAGTGGTGGCGTGGTGAGGGAAGCCCCACGTTGGATCGCTTCGGGCTCACCGTTACGTCCGGCGGCGACTGCCGACCGTGGCTGGGCGACCCTGCCCACCGCATTCCGGCCTTCGCCCGGTGACCACGCGCGGGACCGCTGCGGTCAAGCGGCCGGTCCGTTGCCGTCGTCCCGAGTCGTCCCCGCGGCGGACCCCGTCGAAGGGGTTCATGAGCGATGCCCAACAACTGCGCCCGGCATTGCACCGCTGTGCACCGGTGCGCTCAGAGTGCACCCTTCTCAATCCTCGGAAGCCGCAACTTCACGATGCACGGTGCTCATTGGATCCGCGGGAACAGGGAGTTCCTCTGGCGCCCATACCGACGTCGACCTCAGGCTCACGGCGTGAAGTCCAGCTTGAAGTTGAAGCCCTGTGCGTCGTGGCCGCCGCCGGTTGGACATACACCCTTGTTGGGCTCGCCGTTCCAGAACATCAACCGGCACTTGCCACAGAAGCGCCACTGGTCCTGGCCGCCTCCCCCGTGGTCGTGGGGCAGGAAGAAGTTGTAACCCTGGGCGTTGTGGACTCCCCCGACCGGGCAAACTCCTTGATTTGCCCGGTCACCAGACCAATACATGGCAAAGCACCGATTGCAAAAGCGCCAGTCGGGCTGCCCGCCATCCGGACCTGCATGCTCGTGCGGGAGGTAGAACATCCAGCCTGCTGCGGCATGCCCCCCGCCAGCGGAACAGACGCCTTTGGACGGAAAGCCGTCGAAGAACATGCTGTGGCAGCGGAAACAGAACCGCCAGGCAGCCTGGCCACGGTTGCGAGCCTGGAACGTCGTGGTGTAGTTGCCGCCGTCTCCGCTGAAGCGCAGGGAGCGTCGAGCTGGATTACCGGTCTCCGCAAGCGCTATGTCCTCGCGCGTGAACCGAAGCTCCTGAGGGTCACCGACGCGATCGTCGAAGTTCGGCGCACCGGTGGGAGTCTCCATCGCCGAGATGAACGCCTGCCGGATCAGATTGACCCGGGTGGTGCGGTCGGCATTGAGGCTGGAGAACAGGGCGCTGTTGACCTGGGCGGCCACCAGGCCGCGCAGTGCCTCTGCGCTGCCGTTGTCATTCTCCATGAGGCCCACCATGAAGATCGCATCGTCGGGGTTCGACAAAGCTCGTTCTTCTCCGTTCAGACCCCAGAAGGAAATGAAGGGAGCGCCGTGCGTTTCCTTCGCGTCGACGTCCTCGAAGGGGCCGTAGCGGTACGCACGCGATGCAGGAATGGGGAGCGGAAATCCGGCGACAGGGAGGCTGGCGGACAAGTCGACTGCCGCGACGATCACGTAGGGTTCGTCAGCGCCGACTTCGTCGGTCTCTGTGTGGCAGCGGATGCTCTCCAAGGTTGCATAGATCATGGAGTGCGCCTTCCGTTCGTGGATTACATCTGTGTTCCCGGCAGCTCGTTCAGCTGAGAGGAGTTGGCGATGCAGGAAAGTTCCGGATGTACTGAGGGGGCTGCGCAAGAATTCATCGCCAACGACTTTTCCGATCGCCCTCCGGACAAGAGGAACCTGCAAACCGATCACGGAAGGGGCGTTCGGCACAGCAGCTGCATTTTCTGATCACAGATGGTCGTGACGGTGGTGTCGGCGCTGGTAACGGGCTGTCGCTACCGCTTGGTCCCGACGGCGCCAAGCGCTCCTGTGCAGGACGTGGTCGCGGTCGCGGACCGGCGGGGACAGCACGGGGGCGGGCAGGAGGTAGACGAGTTCGGGGCCGGCCAGGAACGAACCCGATACCGACGCCGTCGTCGAAAGAAACGCAGTCGGTCCCCTCCGCCTCGCGGTTCATCCTGCGTTCGAGTGCTCCCCGTCTTCGCAACGGGTGTTGCCCAACGTATCAACGTGCGTATGGTGAGTCACCGGCATTCCGGCCGACCCAGCACCCCCTTGGGTCCGGTGCGCGCCGCGGCTGCCCCCTGCGGTGGCCGACAGCGGAGCGACGTGGTGTCCGAACCTGACGTCGTCACAATTCGGCTGGGCGACGCCAGGGCGACCGCGGCGGATTCAGACAGTCCGTTCACCCGGCGCACGCGAGCCTCGCCCGGGTTTTGCCCCGTCCGCATCCGGAGAACCACGCAAGGCCCTCGGACGTGGAGCCACACACGAGGACCAGACGACCGGGAACCGGCCGCATCAAGCCTTGATGTCACCGACGAACGCCCGCCAGGCGGCCTGCGGGAACGACAGCGCTCCGCGCTCGACGGCCTTACTGTCCCGCACCGGAACCGGGCCGCCGTCGGACACGAGACCCGGCGCCCACTCGACGCAGTTGCCCCCTTGGCCGTCGCTGTAGCTGGACTTGATCCATTGCGTTTCGCTCATGGTCATCCTTCACAGAGCTGATGTAGTCCAATGAATGGTCAGGGCTCAGCGCACAGGCGCGCAAGCGATCAAAGATCTCCACAGTGTCGCGTACGGCTTTCGGAGCGTCATAACACTGTCCGACCTGCGGCCCCTCGACGTAGACGCGGGGCGCGTCGCTGGGGAGTTCAAGGATCGCGAAGGGGGTGCTGATTGCCACCTCCGCTTGGGGGTACGGGAGCACCTGCAGTGTCAGCGTCTGCCGCCGTCGCATCTCTGCGATGAGGTACCGGAGTTGCTCCGCCATCACACGTGACGAGCCCACCTGCACGCGCAGGCACGCCTCGTGCAGCACTACGAAGATCCGCGGCGGGTCGGCCCTCTCCAGGATCTCCCGTCGGCGCAGACGACTCACAGTTTTCGCTTCCAGGTCACGGTCGGAGACCGAAGTCCGCCCTTGCCGCAGAACTGCACGCGCGTACGCCTCCGTTTGAAGCAGTCCCACGATGAACGTCGTTGAGAAGTCACGAATCGTCTCAGCTTCCCGCTCGGCATCCATGTGAGGGGCGAACCACGCGGGGTACTCCCCATCGATCACGCGCCGCAGTTGCCGCACGAACAGATCCCCCGTGCCGAATGTGCGGTCGCACGCCTCGGCGAACTTCAGGGAAGGCATGAACTCGCCCGACTCCACGCGGCTCACATAGCTCTGGGTGTAGCCGGTGGCGGAGGCGAATGCCGTCTGGGAGATACGGCGGGCTCGTCTGACGCGGCGGACGTCCTCACCAAGACTCGGCGGAATACTCATCCCCGCTGGCCACTTGCGTGTCCCACCCATGCCGACCTGCCTTTACGTTCCCCAGTACAAGTCCGTTGCCGAGCAACCTCATGAGAAGAGGTGCTCATAACGCACCATCCTAGCCGTTTGCGTGTTGTTCTCACCACAGAAAGTGACCAGCGGACGGCAGGGCAGGCACCATGGAGCGAAGCAAACCCCCCGGCGGTCACCGGGAAGAGGACTCCCCGCAGGAGGAGGCGCGGCCCTGCGAGGACTGTGCCTGGTTCCGCACGATGATCAACCGGGCGGCGGGGGATCCGGAGCCGCGGGCCGATCTGGAGGCGCTCTTCGGCGCGCATCTGCGCCGCAAGCACACCCCGGCGGCGTCCGGCGCCGGCCGGCACCTGCGGAGCGTGTGACATGTGGGCGGTCGGCGAGGTGGCGCAGGACCGGAAGAGCGGGAAGACCGGCGAGATCATCCAGGCGACGGGGCCACCACCGGTCATCTACCGGCTGATGCTGCACGAGGGCACCCCGCCCATCGTCGTCTACCGGTACGGCGACCAGTTGCGGCGCGTGCCGGCTTCCGCGCGTCCGCCGGAGGAACGAACGTTTCCTCCCCCCGCTCCGTCCTCGTCCTGAGCGAGGCCGTCCGAGCCTCGGCGGCCCCGTGCGCACCGAGCGTCATACCCGAGAGGGACACCGCGGGTGCGCTCCGCGGAGGGACGTGCGTGCGGGGGCGGGATTCCTAGCGTCGGCCGGGCACCCGGTCCCCGCACGGAAGGCCCCCGGTCATGGCGATGCGTACTCCTCTCGCGGCGCAGGGCGCCCGCGTCCCGTTCGCCCACCGCATCGGCGCCGCCACGCCGCCCGGGCGCGACCGGGGCGCCGACTCGCTGCGTGCGCTCGCGGTCTGCGGAGTGGTGTGCGGGCACTGGCTGGTGACGGCGCTGGTGTCCGACGGCGGCGCTCTGCACGGGGCGAGCCCGCTGACGTATCTGCCCGAACTCGTCCCGGCAACCTGGCTGTTCCAGACGCTGGCCGTCTTCTTCCTGGTGGGTGGCTGGGCGGCGCACAAGGGATGGGCTGCGGCGCGGGAGCGGGGCGTCGGCTACCGGGCGTGGCTGCGGGCCCGGCTGGTGCGGCTCGCGCGGCCGGTGGCGGCGCTGCTGTGCGTGTGGATGCTGGCGGCGGGGCTGCTGCTCGTGTGCGGCACCGACGCGGGGACGGTACGGACGCTGCTGAAGCTCGTCGTCTCCCCGCTGTGGTTCCTCCTGGTGTACGCGGCGCTGACGGCAGCCACGCCGCTGGTGGCCTCTCTGCATCCGCTGTGGCCGTTCGCCGTCGTGCTGCATGTGGACCTGCTGCGGCTGGCGCCGGGCGGACCGCAGTGGCTGGGCTGGGTCGATCTGGGTGCGGGCTGGCTGGTGCCGTACTGCCTGGGGGCGGCCTGGTCGCGCGGGGCGCTGCGGGAGCGGAGGACGGCCTGGGCGCTGCTGCTGGGCGGCTCCGCCGCCACCGGTGTGCTCGTCCTGGCGGGCGGCTATCCGGCGGCCATGGTCGGGGTGCCGGGTGCGGCACTGTCGAATCTGAACCCGCCGACGCCGGCGGCCGTCACCTTCGGGCTCGCCCAGTGCGGCGGTGCGCTGCTGCTGCACGGGCCGTTGCGGCGCTGGTGTGCGCGGCCGCGCGTATGGGCGGCTGTGGCGCTGGTCAACCTGTCCGCGATGACGGTCTTTTTGTGGCACCAGAGTGCGCTGCTGGCGGTCACCCTGGCCGGTCTGCGGGCGGGCGCGCCGCTGCCTGGACTGCACACCGCGCCCGACGGGCTCGACTGGGTGCTCGCCAGACTGCTGTGGCTGCCGGTGTTCGCAGCGGTGCTGTCGGCCTGTTGGGCCGTCTTCCACCGGTACGAGCGGGGGCGGCGGCCCCGGAGCGAGAGCAGGGTGGTGGCCACGGGCTCACCGGCCGGTTCGGCGACGGTGGGGCGTGTCTAGGCTGACGGTCATGACGGGGGTGAGGCGATGAGGCGCCGGGTGCGGGGCCTGGGGAAGGGCGTGCGGAACCTGCCCCGCGCGCTGCGCGAGGACCTGTTCGGCTGGGCCGGCACTCCGCGAGGGCGGACGGGGTCGGGCGCCGGAAACGTGAGCGGCACCGGGCACGTGAGCGGCTGGCTGATCTGGCGGCCGATCGTCGTCCTCGCCACGTCGATGGCCGCCTTGGTCATCGCCATCTTCCACATCAACATGCTCACCGGCGGCCCCTTCCGGGTCTTCGGCGCTGCGGACGCGGTGCTGTTCGGGGGTGCGCAGGCGGCCGCGCTGGTGCTGGCCGTCTTCCGGCCGGTGATGGCCTGGTGGGTGGTGACCGTCACCATGGCGGTCATCGCACTGGCCGCCGGTGCGCCGCCCCCGTATCTGCGGCAGTCCCCGTGGACGGTGCCGGAAGTGGTCTGCCAGGCGGGGGTGCTGCTGCTGCTCGCGCTGCGCAGGCGTCCCCGGGCGGCGCTGGGGGCACTGCTGCTGACGGTGCTGAGCGGTGTGCTGTGCGCCCTGGCCGACGGGCAGTTGCTGGGCCCGCCCGCGATCCGCGACTTCCCCGTGGACGTCCTCGTCCTGACGCTGGCCGTGGTGGTCGGCAGCGCCCTGCACGGTCGCCAGGCAGCGCGCACCGAACTGGTCGTCCAGGAGGAGCGGACCGCCGAGGAGCGCACCCGGCGCACCCTGCTGGAGGAGCGCAACCGCATCGCCCGTGAGCTGCACGACGTGGTCGCCCACCACATGTCCGTCATCTCCATCCAGGCGCAGGCCGCGCCGCATCTGACGGAGAACCCCTCCGAGGAGCTGCGGGAGTCGCTGGCCGGGATCCGGCAGAACGCCGTGGAGGCGCTGGCCGAACTGCGCCGGGTGCTGGGCGTCCTGCGCGCCGAGGACGCGCTCACCGACCGGCACGCGCCGCAGCCCACGCTGGAGCGGTTGCCGGAGCTGGTCGCCAACGTCCGGGCCGCCGGACTCACGGTGACCACGCGGATCAGCGGCGAGCCCTGTCCGCTGCCTCCCGGCATGGAGGTGTCGGTCTACCGCATCGTGCAGGAGGCGCTCAGCAATGTGCTGCGGCACGCGCCGGGGGCCGAGGCGGAGGTGGAGATCGGCTACCGCCCCACGGAGGTGACCGTGCGGGTGGTCGACGGCGGGCCGGCGCCGGGCAGGACCGCACCGGCCGCAGCCGCTCCGGCCGCGCCCGGTGCGGGTCACGGGTTGCCGGGAATGCGCGAACGGGCCGCGATGCTGGGCGGCACGCTGCGGGCCGGTGCGACGCCGGGCGGCGGCTGGCGGGTGGTGGCGGCGCTACCCCTGCCCTCCCCCGCCGGTGCCGCACCGAGCACCGGGAGTGCCCGGCCCACGGACATCACCCGGACCGCCAAAACCACCGGGGACGCCGGAACCATCCGTACCGCCGAGACCGCCGAGGACCCTTCGTGACCACGATCCGCGTACTGCTGGCCGACGACCAGAAGATGGTCCGCCAGGGCTTCACCGTGCTGCTGGACGCGGAACCGGACATCACCGTGGCCGGTCAGGCGGTCGACGGGCTGGAGGCGGTGGAGCGCACCGCCGAACTGGCGCCCGACGTCGTGCTGATGGACGTGCGGATGCCGCGGCTGGGCGGCATCGAGGCGACGCGCCGCATCACCGAGGGGCGTACCGGCGGCGCCGCTGACCCGAAGGTCCTGGTGCTGACCACGTTCGACCTGGACGAGTACGTCTTCGAGGCGCTGCGCGCCGGGGCCTCCGGGTTCCTGCTCAAGGACGCCTCGGCGGCCGAACTCGCCGACGCGGTCCGGGTGGTGGCCCGGGGGGAGGCGCTGCTCGCGCCGAATCTGACCAAGCTGCTGATCGAGAAGTTCGCGGGGATGCCGGACGGGCCGGGCGGGGCCCGGCTCAAGGAGCGGGTCGCCGATCTCACCGAGCGCGAGACGGAGGTGCTCGCGCTCGTCGCGCGCGGACTGTCGAATCTGGAGATCGCCGGAGAGCTGGTGGTCGCCGAGCAGACGGTCAAGACCCATGTGAGCCGCGTCCTGGTCAAACTGGGCCTGCGGGACCGCACCCAGGCCGCGGTCTTCGCCTACGAGACGGGGCTGGTGCGGCCGGGCCGCCTTTGAAGGCGCCCCGCGGCACGCGACCGCGGCCCGGTGTGTGGGGCACCGGGCCGCGGAAGGTGGGGGGTGTGCCGGGCGTCGTCGTCACCCGGCCGTGTTGCGGGGTGTCACTCGACGATGTTCAGCAGCAGGTTGGGCGAGCCCTGCCCGGGGTTGCCGACGACGTCCGCGGAGGCGCCGTCGGTCAGCGCCTTGGAGACGGCCTCGGGGGTGGCGTCCTTGTGGCCCGAGAGGTAGACCGCCGCGGCGCCGGCGACGTGCGGGGAGGCCATCGAGGTGCCGGAGATGGTGTCGGTGGCGTCGTCGCCGGTGTTCCAGGCTCCGGTGATGTCGACGCCGGGCGCGTACAGGTCGAGCGCGTCGCCGTAGTTGGAGAAGCTCGCCTGCGCGTCCTTGTCGTCGGTCGCACCGACGGTGAGGGCTTCCTTCACCCGGGCGGGAGAGCTGTTCCCGGCGTCCGAGGACTCGTTGCCGGCCGCCACGGCGAAGGTGACGCCCGCCTTGATGGAGTTCTGCACGGCCGTGTCCAGCGCCTCGTCCGCGCCGCCGCCCAGCGACATGTTGGCGACCGAGGGCGACTCGGCGTTCTTGGTGACCCAGTCGATACCGGCGACGACCTGCTCGGTGGTGCCGGAGCCCTGGTCGTCCAGGACCCGGACGGCCACCACGTCGGCCTTCTTCGCCACGCCGTGCGCCTCGCCCGCCACGGTGCTGGCGACGTGGGTGCCGTGGCCGTTGCCGTCCGAGGCGTCGTCGTCGCCGTCGACCGCGTCGAAGCCGCTGGTGGCGCGGCCGCCGAAGTCCTTGTGGGTGGTGCGGACACCGGTGTCGATGATGTAGGCGGTCACGCCCTCGCCCGCGCTGTCCGGGTAGGCGTACGTGTCGTCCAGGTTCAGCTCGGGGGTGTCGATGCGGTCCAGGCCCCAGGAGGGCGGGTTGGCCTGCTCGCCGGTGACGGTGTGCTTCTGGTTGGCGTAGACCTTGTCCACCGCCGGGTCGGCGGCCAGCTCCGCGGCCTCGCTCGCCGACATCTTCGCGGAGTAGCCGTTGAGGGCCTTGGTGAAGGTCCTGCGGACCTTGCCGCCGTGCTCGGAAATGACCGAACGGCCCTTGGCCGCAGCCGCTTTGGTGCGCACGGCCGACTTCTTCATGGTGACGATGTAGCTGCCCTTGACGGCCTGCGCCGAGTGCGCGCCGAGCACGGTGCCGTGCGCCGGGGCCTCGGGGGACGCGTTCGCGGGGAGCGCTGTGACGGTGCCGACCGCTGCCGCGGCCACCGCGGCCGAGATGCCGAGGGCGACTTTGCTGCGCGTCACTGCCATGGGGAGGGTTCCTCCTCGTGTGGGGGGTGCGCATGTGGGGTGCGCGATCGGCACGCTAGAGGCATGGTCACGAGCAGGACAAGGGTTCGATCTGTCGCCCGGCCGAAGAGCAATTGCCCAACGAGCGGTCATACTTGGCGATTCGGGCGTGGCTCGGATGTCCCCGACTGCGGAAGCCAGCCGAGGCTGGCGGCGCGCATCCCGAGCTGGAACCGGGTCGTCGCCCCCAGCCGCCCCATCAGCCCGTGCAGCCGCCGCTGGAAGGTGCGATAGCTGATGCCGAGCTGCCGGGCCATCACCTGGTCGGTCATGCCGGTGGCCAGCAGGGCCAGCAGCTTGGACTCCTGCGCGGTCGGGCCGTCCGGGGCACCGGGGCTGCGGCCCGAGAGGTACTCCGAGATCGGCAGCGCCCGCCCCCACAGCACCTCGAAGAAGTCGCACAGCACCTCCAGCAGGCCGGAGGGGTGCACGACGACGCTGCTGGCCAGCTCGTTCGGCGCGGCGCGCAGCGGGATCAGCGCCATGCAGTCGTCGGCGATCAGCATCTTCGTCGGGGTGTCGGCCATCACCCGGGCATCCTCGCCCAGTTCGGCCGCCGCGCCGATGTCCGTGTCGAACCGGTGGGAGGTGGTGAGCCCGTCGGTGTCGTAGATGACCCGGTAGTTGACGCCGCGCCGCAGCATCTGGGCCTGCACCGGCATCATGCCGGTCTTCGGGTCGAGCCGGTCGGGGTCGCTGTTGGCGTAGGGCGGCCGGTCGATGCCCCGGATCTCGGCGCGCGCGCTGCGCTGGAGCTGGTCGACCTGGCGGATCACGGCGGCCCGTCCCGTGACGATCTCCACCAGCTCCAGGGGGTCGCGGCCCGCCGCCTGGACGCGGAACCGCGCGGCCAGGTGCTGGATGTGCCGCCGCGTACGATGGATCTCCTCCTCGCGGGCGAGCAGCAGCGACTCGAAGGCGATCTCCGGTGCCACCGGCAGATAGCGCTCGGCGCCTCTGCTGCCCCGGTCCGCGGGGAAGCGCCCCACGAGGTTGAGTCTCTCCAGTGCGGCGAGCGCGGCCCGTACCCGCGCGGCCCCCACTCCCGCCGCTGCCCGCAACTCGTGGACGGTCACGGCGCCGTCCACCAGTGCCTCGTAGACCTGCTGCTGGACAGGGTCGAGATCAAGAGCCTCCAACATGCTGGGCATCCTGTGTGTGGTGGCGAGTTCACGTCAATGACCGAACGCCGCCACCGCCTCGTCATAAATGCAGGAAACCTGCGAATTCCGACGCGGAGCACCGGCGCATACCCCCTGCGGGCATCCGGCCGGGCTGCCCGCGTGCGACCCAGGCCGACCGGCCCCGGGGAGGAGACGGCCACGACATCTTCCGCAGCCGGTTCGGGGTGAGGACGGCACTCGCTACCGCACGTAGCGCCCCGGTGCGGTCTCCGTACGCGCACGGCCCCCCGGAGGCTTCGGACGAGGCGGAGGCGGGTCCCGGGCGCGCCCATGGGCCCGCGCCGTGGGCGGCAGGGGCCGCACCGGGCGGGTGCCCCGAGCCATAACGTCAGCCCGACGATTACACTCGGGCGCGTGGCTCAACTACGTCTCGCGCTGAATCAGATCGACTCCACCGTCGGCGACCTGGAGGGGAACGCCGCCGCGGTCCTCCGCTGGACCCGGCACTCCGTCGAACGGGGCGCCCACCTGGTCGCCTTCCCGGAGATGATGCTGACCGGCTACCCGGTCGAGGACCTGGCGCTGCGCAGGTCGTTCGTGGAGGCGAGCCGCACCGCCGTGCGGGAACTCGCCCGGCGGCTGGCCGACGAGGGGCTCGGCGAGGTGCCGGTCGTCGTCGGCTATCTGGACCGCTGCGCGCAGGCCCGGCCGCACTACGGCCAGCCCGCGGGCGCTCCGCAGAACGCAGCCGCCGTGCTGCACCGGGGCGAGGTCGTGCTGACCTTCGCCAAGCACCACCTGCCGAACTACGGGGTCTTCGACGAGTTCCGGTACTTCGTGCCGGGCGACACCATGCCGGTCGTCCGGGTGCACGGTGTCGATGTCGCGCTCGCCATCTGCGAGGACCTCTGGCAGGAGGGCGGCCGGGTCCCGGCGGCGCGCAGCGCGGGGGCCGGACTGCTGCTGTCGATCAACGCCTCGCCCTACGAGCGGGACAAGGACGACACCCGGCTGGAGCTGGTGCGCAAACGGGCGCAGGAGGCGGGCTGCACCACCGCCTACCTCGCGGAGGTCGGCGGCCAGGACGAGCTGGTCTTCGACGGCGACTCGATCGTCGTGGACGCGGACGGGCAGGTGCTGGCGCGGGCGCCCCAGTTCGAGGAGCGGTGCGTCGTGCTGGACGTGGAGCTGCCGGCGGCTGCCACCACCCCGCCGTCGGGCGAGGTGGACGACGGCCTGCGCATCGACCACCGCGTCGTCTCCGCCGAACCGCTGCCCGCCTACCCGCCGGAGGCCGTCGGCAGCGAGGCACCGCGGCTGGCCGACGACGAGGAGATCTACACCGCGCTGGTGGTCGGACTGCGCGCGTACGTGGTCAAGAACGGTTTCAGCTCGGTGCTGATCGGGCTCTCCGGCGGCATCGACTCGGCACTGACCGCCGCGATCGCCTGCGACGCGGTCGGAGCCGAGCACGTATACGGCGTCTCGATGCCCTCGCGCTACTCCTCCGAGCACTCCAGGGAGGACGCGGCGGAGCTCGCGGAGCGCACCGGGCTGCACTTCCGCACGGTCGAGATCGAGCCGATGTTCGCGGCCTACATGGACTCGCTGGGCCTCACCGGGCTCGCGGAGGAGAACCTCCAGGCGCGGCTGCGCGGCACGACGCTGATGGCCCTCTCCAACCAGGAGGGCCCCATCGTGCTGGCCCCGGGGAACAAGTCGGAGCTGGCGGTGGGCTATTCGACGCTGTACGGCGACGCGGTGGGCGCCTACGGCCCGATCAAGGACGTCTACAAGACGAACGTGTTCCGCCTCGCGACGTGGCGCAACCGCGCGGCCGAGGAGCGCGGCGACACCCCGCCCATCCCGGAGCGCTCGATCACCAAACCCCCCAGCGCCGAGCTGGCACCCGGGCAGGTGGACAGCGACTCGCTGCCCGACTACGACGTGCTCGACCGCGTCCTGAAGCGCTACGTCGACGGCGACCAGGGCGCCGAGGCGATCATCGCGGCGGGCTTCGACGCGGAGACGGTGACCCGGGTGCTGCGGATGACGGACCGGGCCGAGTACAAACGCCGGCAGTACCCGCCGGGCACGAAGATCTCCCCCAAGGGCTTCGGCAAGGACCGTCGGCTGCCGATCACCAACCGGTGGCGGGAGGGCTGACGGCCCCCGCCCGGAGCTGCCGCCGGCCGCGGGAGACCGGCGGCATCCCGTCCCGTCGGCCCCGCCGGCTCGCGGGGTCCGGGACGGGTGCCCCTACCCGGCGGAGGGGACCTCCACCGGGGCCTCCTGCGCCCTTGCGACCACGCGCGAGTCGCCGCGGTCCAGTACGCCTGCCGTGACGGCGACGGCGAGTCCGGTCAGCGCGAGCACGGCGCCGACCAGAGTGGGGGAGGTCCAGCCCCAGCCCGCGGCGATGACGACACCGCCGAGCCAGGCGCCGCCCGCGTTGGCCAGGTTGAACGCCGAGTGGTTCGAGGCAGAGGCGATCGTGGGCGCGTGCGAGGCCGCCCGCATCACCAGCATCTGGACCGGCGTGGTGATCAGGAAGCCGACCGCGCCCAGCAGGCCGACCAGCAGCAGCGCCGCCCACTTCACCGGCGCCGCGAAGTGGAAGGCCACCATCAGCACGGCCATCAGCCCGAGGGCCGCGTACAGGGTGCGGCGCGGTGCACGGTCGGTCAGCGGCCCGGCGATCAGAGTGCCCAGCGTCATACCGATGCCGAAGAGCGCCAGCACCCAGGTGACCGACGTCTCGGCGAGGCCGGTGACCTCCGTCATCATCGAGGCGAGGTAGCTGTAGACGGCGAAGACGCCGCCGAAGCCGAAGACCGCGGTCAGCAGTCCGAGGACGACCTGGCGGTTGCCCAGGGCGCGCAGTTCGTGGCGTACGCCGCCCTGGTGCTCCAGCGGCATCCGGGGCACGAGCAGCGCGAGGGCCGTCATGGCGAGCAGCCCGATGAGGGTGACGACCACGAAGGTGGCGCGCCAGCCGAGTTGCTGGCCGAGCGCGGTGCCGCCGGGCACGCCGACGATGTTGGCGACGGTCAGGCCCAGGAACATGGTGGCCACGGCGCGGGCCGCCCGGCCCTCCCGGACCAGCCGGGCCGCGACCACCGCGCCGACGCCGAAGAAGGCGCCGTGCGGCAGCCCGGCCAGCAGGCGCCCGGCCAGCAGGGTGCCGAAGCCGGGGGCGAGCGCCGAGGCGAGGTTGCCGAGGGTGAACAGGCCCATGAGCAGCAGCAGCATCAGCTTGCGCGGCACGCGGGCGCCGACGGCGGTCAGCAGCGGGGCGCCGAGGACGACGCCGAGGGCGTAGGCGGACACCAGGTATCCGGCGGTCGGTACGGAGGTGCCGAGGTCGTCGGCGACGTTCGGCAGCAGGCCCATCATCACGAACTCTGTGGTGCCGATACCGAAGGCGCCCACGGCGAGTGCGAGCAGAGCCACAGGCATGCGGAGAGAACCTTTCGAAGCGGGCGGGGCCCCGGCGGGACGCGGCGTCGCGTACCGGGCACCGGGGAGTACCGCGCGCCGGGCGGCAGGGCGGCCCGGCGCGGAGGGGTGCGGTGTGAAGCAGTGTGAAGGGGTGTGAAGGGGAAGGAGCGGACAGTGGGCGGAGGCGGCACTGCCCCCTATGTATTGCTCCGCAACAAAGTCTCGCAGCCAGATGTTCCGTGGGGCAAAACGACCCACTGCCGCCGCGGGAGCGGCCCCGTCCGGTTCAGTCGGCCAGGTCGATCTTCGCCGCGATCGGGAGGTGGTCGCTGTCCGTCGCCGGGAGCGTCCAGGCCGAGACGGGATCGGCTCCCTTGAGCATGATCTGGTCGATCCGGGCCATCGGGAAGGAAGCGGGCCAGCTGAACCCGAAACCGTCGCCTGCCGCACCCTGCGCGGAGCGCATCTGGGAGGTGATGGGCGCGAGCGCGCGGTCGTTCATGGTGCCGTTGAGGTCACCGAGGAGGAGGACCTTGTCCGCGGGGTCGTGGGCGATCGCCTCGCCGAGCGCCTCCGCGCTGCCGTCCCGCTGCCCGGCGGTGAAACCGGAGCGGAACTGCACGCGCACCGAGGGCAGATGCGCCGCGTAGACGGCGACCTCGCCCTTCGGAGTGCGCACCGTGGCACGCATCGCGCGCGGCCAGCCCATCTTGATGTCGACGGTCCTGGCATCGGAGAGCGGATACTTGCTCCAGATCCCTACCGTGCCCGCGAGCTTGTGGTACGGGTGCGTGCGGTCGAGCGCGGACCGGTAGGAACCGGCCTGCGACGAGGAGACCTCCTGCAGCGCGATGACGTCGGCCCCGGAGTCGACCAGCGCCTCGGCGGTGCCCCGCGGGTCGGGGTTGCCGGCGTTGACGTTGTGGGTGACGACGGTCAGATCGCCGGCACCGCCGCCGGTCTTGTCGCTGAAGAGACCGCCGAACAGGTTCACCCACATCAGAGCGGGCACCAGCAGCGCGACCAGCGCGGTCGCCGAGCGGCGCAGCACGGCCGCGACCAGCAGCACCACGATCAGCAGACCGCCCCACGGCAGGAACGTCTCCCACAGCGAGCCCAGGTTGCCGACCGCGTTGGGCACCTCGGCGTGCAGGAAGAACGCCAGCCCCAGGAGCAGCGCGACCGCCGCGAGGACCAGGCCGCGCCGCCAGGTGCCCGAACCCCACCGCCCCGGAGCGCTGCCCCGCGGCAGCCGACCGGACCAGCGGGACCAGAATCCCCGCCGCTCGTCGCCGTCCTCGCGGTACGTGGCCTCCGACGTGTAAGCGCGCGCCATCCGCCGTCCTCACTTGCCTGTGCTGGTGCTCGATGAACGATAGGCGATAACGGTTTTCATCCAGTCGAACCCTGCGGTCCCACCGCCGCCCGCCCTGATTCCGGTTTGCGGAGTCGAGAGGAGGACGAGGCGCAGCGCTCCGGGAGTTCCGGCAGGTCGGGGCCGGACCGCGACTGTGACACAACCCGGACACCCGGCAGCGGCAGCCGGTGTCCGCCCGGCGCGCCCGGCGCGCCCGCAAGCCGGTCACAGCGGCGTCCGGGCCGTTCGCGACGCCGTCCGGCGGAGCCGCCCGTACGCCCCGAGCCGACTCCCGCCCGGTGCCGGGTGGGGCAGGCACCGCCGGGGCCGCGGCCCTCCCCGGCCATGATCCGCTTCCGGACGGGGCCCCTACCGGACCGCGAAGGGGCGTGCCAGCATGGACCTGGATCCGGAGACGCCGTTGGGGCGCTTCGAGACGACAACAGGAGTCAATGCCATGCCGCAGACGCTCTACGGGGGTACCCGTAATCGCCGTGTGACCGTGCGCGACCTCGCACTCGCCAAAGAGCGGGGCGAGAAGTGGCCCATGCTCACCGCCTACGACGCGATGACCGCCTCCGTCTTCGACGAGGCCGGTATCCCCGTCATCCTGGTCGGCGATTCGATGGGCAATTGCCACCTCGGCTACGAGACGACCGTGCCGGTCACCATGGACGAGATGACGATGCTGACGGCCGCGGTGGTGCGGGGCACCAGCCGCGGCCTGATCGTCGCCGACCTGCCGTTCGGCTCGTACCAGGAGGGGGAGGTGCAGGCGCTGCGCAGCGCCACCCGGCTGGTCAAGGAAGCCGGCGCGCAGGCCGTCAAGATCGAGGGCGGGGAGCGCTCGGCCGACCGGATCGGCCTGCTGGCGCGCTCCGGCATCCCCGTGATGGCACACATAGGGCTCACCCCGCAGTCCGTGCACTCCATGGGCTACCGGGTGCAGGGGCGCGGCGAGGAGGCGGCTGCGCAGCTCATGCGGGACGCCAAGGCCGTGCAGGAGGCCGGAGCCTTCGCGCTCGTCCTGGAGATGGTGCCCGCACCGGTCGCCGCCGAGGTGACCCGGGCCCTGCAGATCCCGACGATCGGCATCGGCGCCGGGAGCGAGTGCGACGCGCAGGTTCTGGTGTGGACCGACATGGCGGGCCTCACCCCCGGCAAGCTGCCGCGCTTCGTGAAGCAGTACGCCGCGCTGCGCTCGGTGCTGGGCGACGCGGCCCGCGCGTTCGCCGAGGACGTCACCTCCGGGACCTTCCCGGCCGCGGAGCACTCCTACGAGTGAGCCGGAACAGCGTCGCCGGCGGCGCCGTGCACGCGGGCGCCCGGTGACGGTGCCGCGCCGCGCAGCGGTCCGCCGGTGACGGCGACAGCCCGCCGACAGCGCTTCGAGGTGCTGTCGGTGGGCTGTCGGTCGTTTGTCAGTGGCGGCTGTCATATTGGCCGCATGACGCGAGAGAAGACGACGAACGCGGTCGAGGTCCGCGGGCTGGTCAAACACTTCGGGGAGACGAAGGCGGTCGACGGCATCGACCTCGACGTGCGCGAAGGCACCGTGATGGGTGTGCTGGGCCCCAACGGCGCGGGCAAGACGACGCTCGTCCGGATGCTCTCCACCCTGCTGCAGCCCGACGGGGGCACGGCGAAGGTCGCCGGGTACGACGTGGTGCGCCAGCCCCGCGAGCTGCGCCGCACGATAGGTCTGACCGGCCAGTACGCCTCGGTGGACGAGAAGCTGTCGGGCTGGGAGAACCTGTACATGATCGGGCGGCTGCTCGACCTGTCCCGCTCCCAGTCCCGCAGCCGTGCGGACGAACTGCTGGAGCGGTTCTCCCTGACCGAGGCGGCCCGGCGCCCCGTGATGAAGTACAGCGGCGGTATGCGCCGCCGGCTCGACCTGGCGGCCTCCATGATCGGCCGCCCCAAGGTCCTCTACCTGGACGAGCCCACCACCGGTCTCGACCCCCGCACCCGCAACGAGGTGTGGGACGAGGTCAAGAACATCGTGGCCGACGGCAACACCGTTCTGCTCACCACCCAGTACATGGAGGAGGCGGAGCAGCTCGCCGAGGAGCTGACCGTCATCGACCGCGGCCGGATCATCGCCGAGGGCCGGGTGCCCGAGCTGAAGGCGAAGGTCGGCGGCCGCACCCTGGAGGTCCGCCCGGCGGACCCCGGCGAGCTGCAGCGGATGGTCGGCGCGCTGGCCCAGGCCGGGCTGGACGGACTGGCGGGTGCCACCGCCGACGAGGCGTCGGGCGTGGTCAGCGTCCCGATCGTCAGCGACGAGCAGCTCACGGCCGTGGTCGCGCTGCTGGGCGAGCGTGGCTTCGCACTCGCCGACATCGCCACCCATCTGCCCAGCCTGGACGAGGTGTTCCTCGCCCTCACCGGCCAGAAGGCCACCCATCAGGACGACGACAACGAGCTCGAGGAGGTCGCGGCGTGAGTACCGCCACCGTCAAAGCGCCCCAATCCGGGGAGTCCCCGACCGGGTCCGGGACGGGCAGCGGCTCCGCGCCCGGGAAGCCCGGCACGGTGGAGGGCCGGATCGGGCTCAAGGCCAATCTGCGGCACATCGGCGCGCTCGTGCGGCGCAACGCCCTGCAGATCAAGCAGGACCCCGAGTCGATGATGGATGCGCTGCTGATGCCCATCATCTTCACGCTGCTGTTCGTCTACGTCTTCGGCGGCGCCATCGGCGGGGACGGCGCCAGCGGCGACCGGGACCAGTACGTCCAGTATCTGATCCCCGGCATGATGGGCATGATGGGCATGTCCATCGCCATGGCGGTCGGCACGGGCATCAACGAGGACTTCCGCAAGGGCGTGATGGACCGCTTCCGGGCCATGCCGATCGCCCGCTCGTCGGTGCTCATAGCCAAGTCGGTCGTCGAGATCGGCCGGATGCTGGTCGCCGTGACCGTCCTGCTGACCGTGGGCTTCCTGAACGGCTTCGAGATCAACGGCCACTGGCTGGGGATGCTGGCCGCCATCGGGCTGACCGCGCTGTTCGGCGCCTCGCTGCTGTGGATCTTCATCCTGCTGGGTCTGACGATGAACACGGCGCAGGCCGTGCAGGGCGTCTCGTTCCTGGTGCTGATGCCGCTCCAGTTCGGTTCCTCGGTCTTCGTGCCGCCCGGCACCATGCCCGGCTGGCTCAAGGCGTTCACCGACGTCAATCCGCTCACCCACCTCGCCGACGCGGCACGCGGGCTGATGCTCGGCCAGGGCGAGATCGCCAACCCGGTGATGTGGACGGTGATCTGGTCGGTGGGGCTGACGGTCGTCACGGCGCCGATCGCCATCGCGAAGTTCCGCAAGAAGACCTGACGGTGCCGGGTACCGCGACCGGCCCGGCCGGAGCGGTTCCGGGCCGGCGGCAGCGGAGCCGTCAGCCGGTCCCGGGCGCGGTGCGCCCGGGACGGCGGCGCTCCGGTTCAGGCATCGCGCACCAGGTCGACGGCTTCCGCCAGGGTGAGGCCCGCGCCGGAGGCGTACGCCTGCGCGTACGCTCCTCCTCCGGGCAGCGCTTCCCGCACGGTCGCTTCGGCGGCCTTCCGCGACTCCCGCTCGACAGGGTGCGGGAAGTGCCCCTCCGGCAGCTTCGAGAGGCCGTCGTAGGCACCGACCAGGCGCCCGGCCTCGGCGCCCCGGCCGAGCAGGGCCAGTGACCGTGCGGCGGTCAGCAACTGGCTCAGCGTCAGGTGCGGGGCGATGGCCTCCGCCACCACCTCGCGGGTCTTGACGATCGACTCCTGGACGATGGCCAGCGCCTCGTCGCCGTGACCGTCCTCGACGTACGTCCAGGCCAGCACGCCCTCGATCATCCCCCCGAAGAGCTGGGGGATCCGCTCGGCGAACTGGTCGACCAGCGGGATCAGCAGCGCCCGCGCCGATGCGGTCCGGCCCAGCCGGGTGAGATGGATGGCCCACTGCACGGCCGCGAAGTTGGGGCCTTCGCCGCCCATGTGCTCCGATTCCTCGGTGGCCTCCTCCATCAGCCGCTCGCCCTCGGCGACCTGCGCCGGGTCGTCCAGCTCCACCAGCACCGACCCCAGCCGGGACTTGAGCTGCGGCACCTGGCTGTGCGCACCCAGTTGGTCGGCCCGGGCGATGGCGTGCCGGCAGTCCTCGGCGGCGCGGGCGAATTCCCCCCGGGCGGTGAGCGCCTCGGCACGGCCCGAGAGTGCCTCGGCCTCCCCCCATGCGTCCCCGACCCGGCGGAAGATCTCCAGGCTCTCCGCCGCGTCCACGGCCGACCGGTCCCAGGTCTCGGGGTGGTCGCTGGTGAGTTTGGCGCGGAGCTGGAGGGCGAAGGCCAGCTCCCACTCATAGCCCAGTTCGCGGCAGCCCGCCACGAAGGCGTCGGACAGCTCGGCGAGCTTGCCCACCTCGCCGGTCATCATCCAGGCGAAGAACCACATGCACCCGGGGATCCGGCACACCTGCGGCATGCCGGGCGAGTAGACCCGAGTGATGGTGCGCAGCTCCGCCTGCCGCTGCGCAGTCGCCAGCTCTCGCACGCCCTCCTCCGCGTCCGCCAGCACCATCAGCCGTGCCCCGCGCCGGGCCTCCCACAGCTGTTCCTCGCTCATGGGCGGCGGTTTCGCGGTGCACGGCTCGTACAGCGGCGGCGCGGGGCGGGCCGGGGCGGCGAAGGGGTCGGGGCCGAGGGTCAGCGCGGCGTCCCCCCAGTGGCGGGCGTCGCCGCGGTGGCCGCGCAACTGCCAGAACCAGCTCATCGACAGGATCATGCACAGCGCCTCGTGCTCGTCCCGTGCGGCGACGGCCCTGCGCAGTGCGGCGCGGATGTTGTCGTGCTCGCGCTCCAGCCGGTCCAGCCAGGTGACCTGCTGGGGCCCGCGCAGCAGCGGATCGGCGTTGCGGGCCAGTTCGCGGTAGACGACCAGATGGCGGCGTTCGGCGTGCTCCCGTTCGCCCGGCACCGCGTCCAGCTTCTCGGCGGCGTACTCGGCGACGGTCTCCAGCAGCCGGTAGCGCATCCCGGCCGCGTCGTCGTCGGGGGCGGCCACCACCAGCGACTTGTCGACCAGGGAACTCAGGAGGGCGGCGATGTCCTCGTCCGTCCGCTCGGCCAGGTCCGCGCACACCTCCTCGACCTGCTCCAGTTGGCAGCCGCCCACGAAGACCGACAGCCGCCGCAGCACATCCCGCTCCGCCGCGTCCAGCAGCTCCCACGACCAGTCGACCACCGCGCGCAGCGTCTGCTGGCGCGGCAGCACCGTCCGGTTCCCGCTCTTGAGCAGCCGGAACCGCTGGTCGAGACGGCGGGCGAGCTGACCGGGGGTGAGGGACCGCAGCCGGGCCGCCGCCAGCTCGATCGCCAGCGGCAACCCGTCCAGCCGGCGGCAGATCTCCGCACACGCCTCCGGATCGTCCTCGACCCGGAACCCGGGACGCGCGGAGGCGCCCCGTTCGGCGAGCAGCCGCAGCGCCACCGGGTCCGGCAGCGGCTCGACCGGACGGACGAACTCACCGGGCACGCCCAGCGGTTCACGGCTGGTGGCCAGCACGCTGACCCCCGGGCACTCCACCAGCAGCCGCTCCACCACCCGCGCCGCCGCCCCGACGAGATGCTCGCAGTTGTCCAGCACCAGCAGCATCCGGCGGGCCGCGCAGCGTTCGGACAGCTGAGCCAGCGGATCTCCCGCCGTCGGGTCGGAGGCCGCCCGCAGCCCCTCGGCGGTGGTGCCGGTCAGCAGCGTCTCGCGCCCGCCGAGCGCGGTGAGCACGGCCTCCGCCGTCGCCCCCTGGTCCTCCGGATCGCGTACGGCGGCGAGTTCGGCCACCCACACGCCGTCCGCCCACTGCTCGCCGCGCTCCGCGCGGGACCGCGCCGCCGCCTCCAGCGACAGCCGTGTCTTGCCCGCCCCACCGGGCCCGGTCAGCGTCACCAGCCGCGCCGCACCAAGCTCCCGGCACAGCGCCGCGATCTCGGCTTGCCGGCCGACGAACGAGGTCAGGCCGGCCCGCAGATTCCCCGGCGCCCGCCGGGACGGCCGTCCCGCGGCGGGCTCCGCGGAGCGCTCCGGGACGACCTCCGGAGGATCGTCGGCCAGCAAGCGGGCGTGCAGCTCGCGGAGTTCGGCGCCCGGATCGGTTCCGAGCTGGTCGGCGAGCCGAGCGCGGACCACCTCGTAGGCGGCCAGCGCCTCGGCGGTGCGACCCGCGTCGTGCAGCGCGCGCAGCAGGACCGCCTGCAGCGGCTCGTCGATCGGATGTTCGGCGGCCAACTGCCGTACCGAGGGCAGCACTTCCTCGGCCCGGCCGAGGGCGAGCGCCGCCTCGGCCCGGTGCCGGCGGGCGCCCAGCGCACGGTCGGCGGCGCGGACACCGGCGGCCCCTCCCCCGTCGGGCAGGTCGGTCAGCGCGGGACCGCGCCACAGGGCGAGGGCGTCGTCCAGAAGGTCTGCGGCCTTGGCCGGGTCGTCGTCGGCGAGCGCGGCGGCCCCCTCGGTGGCCAGCCGCTCGAAGCGGTACAGATCGATGTCGTCGCGGTCGGCCACCAGCCGGTAGCCGCCTTCCCCGGAACCCACCGCCTCCCGGCCCAGGGACCTGCGCAGTCGTCCGACGAGTGCCTGGAGCGCCGCCGTCTCGTCGGCCGGCGGGTCCTCGTCCTCCCCCCACACCGAAGCGGCCAGTTCGCCGGAGCGCACCGTGCGGCCCCCGGCGAGGGCGAGCGCGGTCAGCAGAGCGCGCAGCCGCGCTCCCCCGATCGGCACGGCGGTGCCGTCCTGGCGGAGGGCCTGGGTGGTTCCCAGAACGCGATAGAGGTAGCGCACCCTCACATACTGCCATCGGCTCTCCGGCACCCGGCGGGCAGACGGTCGGCGCGGGCCGCTCCGGCGCCTCCGGCGGGGACCGGGAGGGGCGGATTCCGTGGGTGCCGAGGGACGGCCGCCGGGGGCCGGAGCGCGGACGGGTCCGGCCGGTGGCCGCCGCTTCGTGGGCGGACCGCCGGACGCCGAACGGGCCGGGCGCACGGTGGAGTCCGTGCACCCGGCCCGTGGCATGCCCGCCGGTCAGGCGCGGCGGCAGTCCTTACCGCGCACCCACCTGGGGGTGTTGGCGTAGCCGGAGCCGCCGTGCCTGCTCACGCAGAGCACCTTGTGGTGGCCGTGCCGGGTCTGGATGGTGAACGGTCCGCGGATGTCGCCGCGACGCGGGGCGTTGATCGCGTGGCACCGGCCGCTGCCGACCGCGGAGTGGTGGTGGTCGCGGTGGTCCCACTCCAGCCGGTCGCAGACGTAACCGCGCTTGTGGTGGTGACCGCCGTCCGGCCCGTCACCGGCCACCGCCGCCACCGGGGCCATGCCCACCAGCGCGGTCGCCATCGCCGCCACCACGGTCAGGGCCCGTGCGCGGCGGGTTGTTGCCGTCTTCCTCATCTGGCTGTCCTTTCCACTTCCCGCGTCTGCTCCGCCCCTGTCGGCGGGACGTCGGGAGATGTGCACTCGCACCGGTTCAGAACAGCAGGCATCGCGGCCTCTGGCCCGGAATACGCCGTAACGTCACTCTTTGAGCGAGTCCACACCACCCTGTCGGTGGCATTGGCAGCGCGCGGGGGAGGGAACGGCGCTCGCCGCCTCCCGCAGGACGCGCAGCGCCACCCTGACCGCCGGGCGACGCAGCAGCCCGTCCCGGGTGACCGCGAACAACCGGCGGGTGGGCGTGGGCTCCAGGGGGCGCAGGACCACCCCGTCGGGCAGCGGCCCCCGCCCCAGCCGGGGCAGCAGGGCGATGCCCAGCCCCGCGGCCACCAGGGCGACCTGCGTCTGGAACTCGGCCACGTAGTAGGCGACATCCGGCTCCTGGCCCGCGGTGCGCAGCGTCGTGTGCAGCCAGTCGTGGCAGACGGTGCCCGGCGGCTGGCACACCCAGCGCCGGCCCGCCAGGTCCGCCGTCTCCAGGGTGTCCAGCGCGGCCAGCGGATGCCCGACCGGCACCAGCACCTCGCAGGTGTCCACGCCCAGCGGAACGCTGCGCACCCCCTCGGGCGCGGGCATCGGGGTGATGTCCCAGTCGTGGGCCAGGGCCAGATCGATCTCGCCCCTGGCCACCAGCCCCACCGACAGGTGCGGATCGACCTCCGACATCCGCAGGTCCAGTTGCGGGTGGTCGGCGGCGAGTTGCGCCAGCACGCGGGGCATCAGCCCGCGGGCGCCGCTGGGGAAGGCGGCGAGCCGCAGCTGGCCGGCGGGGTGCCCCTTGCGCTGCTCCAGTGCGGCCTCGGCCTGTTCGACGAGGCCGAGCACCTCCTCCGCGGTCCGCACCAGCATCAGCGCGTCGTCGGTGAGGGCGATCCCGCGCCCGGCCCGCTCCAGCAGCGCGGTACCGGTCTCCCGTTCCAGCTTGGCGACCTGCTGGGAGACGGCGGACGGGGTGTAGCCGAGCGCCTGCGCGGCCTTGCCCACCGAACCGTGCAGGTGGACGGCGTGCAGCGCACGCAGTCTGGACAGGTCGAGCATGTCTCTGCGCCCCTCCGGTTTCCGCGTCGGCACGGCCGCGCGGCGGCACGGCGGTCCAGCGGCGCGGACGATTCAGTATTGCTGAATCCAATCATGAAGAAACCTGTGCTGGTACTGAACAGTCCGGCCCGCGACGATCAGAGCATGCGTCTGCGTCCCCTCCACTGCGCCCTCGCCGTGCTCGTCACCGCCGTCTGGGGTGTCAACTTCGTCGTCATCGAGGTCGGACTGCGGCACTTTCCGCCGCTGCTCTTCTCCGCGCTGCGCTTCCTGGTCGCCGCGCTCCCCGCCGTCTTCCTCGTCCGCCGTCCCGGCGTCGCGCTGCGCTGGATCGTCGCCGTCGGGCTGGCCCTGGGGGTGGCGAAGTTCGGGCTGCTGTTCATCGGGATGCGCGCCGGGATGCCCGCGGGTCTCTCCTCGCTCGTCCTCCAGGTGCAGGCGGTCTTCACCGCCGTCTTCGCCGCCGCGTTCCTCCACGAACGCCTCGGTCGGGTGCGGCTCGCCGGTATGGCGGTGGCGCTGGCCGGGATCGCGGTGGCCGGTGCGGGGCAGGGCTCGACCGGCCCGCTGGGCGGCTTCCTCCTGGTCGTCGCGGCGGCCGCGGCCTGGGGCGTGTCCAACGTGCTGACCCGGAAGGCGGCACCCCCGGACGCGCTCTCGTGGATGGTGTGGGTGAGTCTCGTCCCGCCGCTGCCGCTGGCGGTGCTCTCCCTCCTCTTCGAAGGCCCCGCCGCCGACCTCGCGGCGCTGCGCTCCCTCGACCTGGGCGGACTCGGCGCCGTGTGCTTCGTCGCCTGGGTCGCAACCCTCTTCGGCTTCGCCGCCTGGGGATTCCTGCTGCGGCACTACGACGCCTCGGCCGTGGCGCCCTTCTCGCTGCTGGTGCCGGTCTTCGGCATGTCCTCGGCAGCGGTGCTGCTGGGCGAGCGCATCACCGCGCCGGACACCCTGGCCGCCGCGCTGCTGATCGGCGGCGTGACGCTGGTGTCCCTGGCGGGACGGCGCGGCGGCCGGGTGGTGGCGGCCGGGGCACGCGGGGCGACGACGGCGGAGGAGCCCCCGGCAGCGTCCTCCGCGACGTCCCCCGCGACCTCCCGCGCAACGTCCCCCGCAGCGCCCGGAGCAGCGCCGAAGTCCGCCGCGGGGGCGCCGTAGCGCTGCTCCGAGGCCGCCGCGGAGCGCGGGGACCGAGCCGGACCCGGCGGCGGCAGGGCACACGGGGTGCAGAGCGTCCGATACGGGTCGATGCCCCGCTCCTTGCGCACCAACGGCGGGTGTCGGGCGCGGGGTTCGCGGGGTCCGGCCGCTGCGGGTACGGTCTGGCCCCATGACCAGCACCGCCACCCACCCGGACCATCACCGGATCAGTCCGGTCTTCCTCGGGCTCGTCGCCGTCATGGCGGTCTCCGGCTGGGCCGTCTGGGCCGGCTGGGCCGAGGTGACGGGCGTGGCCGTGTTCTTCTTCGTGGTCTCCGGGTGGATCATCTCGCTGTGCCTGCACGAGTACGCGCACGCCCGGTCGGCGCTGCGGGCCGGAGACGTGTCCGTGGGGGCGAAGGGGTATCTGACGCTCAACCCGCTGCACTACACGCACGCCGTGCTCAGCATCGTGCTGCCGGTGCTCTTCGTCGTCCTCGGCGGCATCGGCCTGCCCGGCGGTGCGGTCTACATCGAACGCGGCCGCATCCGGGGCCGCTGGAAGCACAGCCTGATCTCGGCGGCCGGACCGCTGACGAACGCGCTGTTCGCGGCCGTGCTCACGGCACCGTTCTGGCTCGGCGCCATGCACGACGTCCCCGTCGCCTTCCGCTGCGCACTGGCCTTTCTCGCGCTGCTCCAGGTGACCGCCGCGCTGCTGAACCTGCTGCCCGTGCCGGGGCTCGACGGCTTCGGCGTCCTGGAACCCTGGCTGTCGCCCCGCGCCCGGCAGCAGGCCGAGCCCTTCGCCCCGTTCGGGCTGCTGATCGTCTTCGGGTGCCTGTGGATTCCGCAGGTCAACGAGGTCTTCTGGGACTTCGTCGACACCCTGCTGCGCGGTATGGACGTCTCCGAACCGGAGACCTACCTGGGGCTGGAGTACTTCCGCTTCTGGGAGGGCGAACCCCAGAACGTGTTCGTCCCCTGAGCGAGCCGCCTCAGAGGTCCTGGTGCTCCGCGGCCCGGGCCGTCCTGCGGTGGTAGTACCAGGCCATGTTCGAGGTCAGGCCCGCCAGCAGTACCCAGACGACACCGAGCCAGCTCCCGTTGGCGAAGGAGACCACAGCCGCGACGGCGGCCAGGACGCAGATGAGGGTCGCGTAGAGCGCGAGACCTTTGGGGATGCGGCGGGCGGGGGCTGGCATGGCTCGGTCTCCAACGAGGGGTGCGGTGCTGCGCTGCGTACGCACGGACGTGCGCACCGGACATTGTCCCTCACCCCTCCCGGCGGGCGGCGCGCCGCCCGTACAGGACATCGGCGACGGCCACCACCAGCGCGGCCGCGACGAAGCACACGGCGGTGAGCAGACCGTAGTCCAGCGCTGTCGCCCAGTCGCGGCTGTCGGCCAGCCGCGCGAAGAAGACCGCACCCACCGCGGCGATCCCGGCGGCCGAACCGATCCGCTGGCCCGTCTGGATCACCCCTCCCGCCGCCCCGCCCTGCGCGACGGGCACCGAGCGCAGGGCCAGCGTCTGGTTCGGGGAGATGACCAGTCCGGAGCCGAGCCCGGCCCACAGCATCGGCCCGGTCAGCGCCCAGCCCACCCCGCTGTTCTGCACCTCGTGCACCGCGAGCGCCGCGCCCGCGAGACCGGTCAGGACGAGTCCCAGCCCGACGGCGATCAGCGGACGGCCCACGCGGGTGATGAACCGGCCGCCGATCGCCGACGAGGTCGCCGAGCCGATGGCGAAGGGCGTCAGGGTGAGTCCGGCCTGCAGCGCGGTGTAGCCCATGCCGTTCTGCAGGAAGAGGGTGAAGATGAAGAAGATCGTGGTGAACCCGGCGAAGTAGACCAGTCCCAGCAGGGCGCCCAACGAGTACGAGCGGTCCCGGAAGAGCCGCAGGTCCACCAGGGGCTCCCTGCCCCGGCGCTGGTAGTACCGCTCCCACCCCACGAACGCGCAGATCAGCAGCGCGCCCGCGGGAACCAGCAGCCACTTGCCCTGGCCGTGCCACTGCCGCTCCTCCACCAGGGGCAGCATCAGCGCGAGCACCCCCGAGCCCAGCAGCGCCACACCGACCGGGTCGAGGTTGTGCCGGTGCCCGGTGTCGCGCTCGGCACAGGCGTGCGGCACCAGCCGCAGCGCGAGCAGGAACGCGACGATGCCGATGGGCAGGTTCACGAAGAACACCCAGCGCCAGCCCTCCGAAGCGCCGAAGATCTGGATGAGCAGCCCGCCCAGCAGCGGTCCGACGGCGGTGGACAGGCCGATGGTGGAGCCGAGCAGACCGAACGCCTTGCCCCGCTCGGCACCCCGGAAGAGCTGCTGGATCATTCCGGAGATCTGCGGCATCAGCAGCCCGCCGCCCACGCCCTGCACTGCGCGGGACCCCACCAACCATCCGGCTCCCTGGGCGAAACCGCAGGCCATGGAGGCGGCGGTGAACAGGACCAGCCCTGCGAGGAAGGCGGTGCGCCTGCCCAACGCGTCCCCGACCCGGCCGGAGGGGACGAGGACGAGGCCGAAGGTGAGGGCGTAGCCGGAGACGACCCAGGAGAGGTCGGACTGCGAGGCGGCCAGCCCCTTCTCGATCGCGGGCAGCGCGACGTTCACGATGGAGACGTCCAGGAGGGACATGAAGCCGACGATCAGGCACACCGACAGCGCCTTCCAGCGCCGCGGATCCGGCGTGTACGGCTCCTCGTCCGCCGTCGTCCCGGCCCGCCCGGAGGCGGGTTCGGGCTGCTGTGCCATCAGTGCCTCCCCGGCGGGCGCGCCCCGCGACCCGCCTTCGCCGACCCCATCATGGTCGGGGTGCGGTCCGCATGTCCGCGACGCGCCCGGCCCGGGACCGCCGGGTTCCGACGGCCGTCAGTACACGAAAGAGCCAGCGGCGTCGGTACGAGAGGAGGACCGGCGTCAGCCGCGCCGGCCGGCCGGCGGACTCTGCTCGGGAGCCCGGCCACGGGCCTGCTCCGCGAGCCGGGTGGCCAGATCCGCGACCTGGTCGCGGGAGAGCCGGGTGCGGTGCTCGCCGATGCTGAGGACGAGGGCGACATCGCCCTCCCCGGTGACCGGCAGCCGCACCGCGGCGACGTTCCCGCTGGAGGTGAGCAGGGCCTCGCCCCCCTTCGCGCGCTGCGCCCGGCCCGCGTAGTCGAGCAGATCGTCCATGGGGATGCCCGCGTCGTGCTGGATCTGCGGAAGGAGCACGCTGACGGCGTACCCCTTGGTGACGCCGACGGTGAAGAGGCGCACCTGCTCCTCGCCGAGGCGGTAGCCGCAGTCCACCAGCGCCCCGTCCGACTGCGCCAGCGGCGAGTCGGCGCCGTCGGGCAGCTCGCCCTCGACGGAACCGTCCTCGACAGCGCCGTGCACGCCCGCCGCGCGCGCCGCTCCCGCCATGTCATAGCGGACAGGGCAGCGGGATCCCGGCTCGGCGGCCATCCGCCCGACGGCGGCGACACTCAGCGGCGCGGACGCGGACCGCTCACCCCGGCCGTCCCCGTGACCGTCACCGCCGCCGTCCTCGCCTCCGCCGCCGTCCTCACCCAGGCCGGAGCAGCTCGCGAGCACGGCGGCGATCACGACCGCGACCGTCAGGCCGCCGCCGGGGATCCGCCACTTGCCCACCCCGCTCCGCTCCTCAGATGTCGGTGAGCCGGACGCCCGCGTGCGCCTTGTAGCGCCGGTTGACGGAAATGAGGTTGGCCACCAGGGACTCCACCTGGTGCGCGTTGCGCAGCCGCCCGGCGAACACCCCGCGCATCCCCGGGATCCGGGCCGCCAGGGCCTGCACGATCTCGCAGTCGGCCCGCACCTCGCCCAGCACCATCACATCGGTCTCGATCTCCTCGACGTCCGGGTCGGAGAGCAGCACGGCGGACAGGTGGTGGAACGCGGCCGTCACCCGCGACTCCGGCAGCAGCGCGGCGGCCTGCTGGGCGGCGCTGCCCTCCTCCGGCTTCAGCGCGTAGGCGCCCTTCTTGTCGAACCCGAGTGGGTTGACGCAGTCCACCACGAGCTTGCCGGTCAGCTCCTCGCGCAGCGACTCGATCGTCTTGGCGTGCCCCTCCCACGGGACGGCGACGATGACGATGTCGGACTCCCGGGCGCAGGCGGCGTTGTCCGCGCCCCGCACCCCGTGCCCGATCTCGTCGGCGGCCTGCTGCGCCCGCTCGGCGGCCCGCGACCCGATGGTGACGGCCAGCCCGCTCCGCGCGAGCCGGTACGCCAGCCCGCGCCCCTGGTCCCCGGTACCCCCGAGCACCCCCACCGTCATCCCGGACACATCGGGCAGCTCCCAGGGGTCCTTCTTGGGTGCGGCGGCTTTGGCATCGGACGAGGCAGCAGAAGTCATACGGCGCATCCTGCCATCGCCCGCCGGAGGTTACCCGGCGTCCATCTCGTGAGGGTGATCACGTCGCCCACCCGCGCGCCGGCCTCACGAGCCGGACCTCACCCTGCCGACCCGCTCCCCTCCTGGCAGGACAGCTTCCCCACGACCTCCCCCATGACGAGCTCCGCCAGCTTGCCGAACACTTCGTGAGCACGGTCCGGATCCTCGTCGAGAGGAGCATCCGTACTGACGTCGATCAGAAACCGGGTGAAGTCCTTGTCCGGATCCCCGTTCGCCCGCCGGCAGTCCACAGCGGCAACAGCCCCACCGGACCAGGTGGCCACCTCGTACGACCCCTTGTATCTCCGCGGCTTCTCCGGAGTGTTGTGCGCCTTGATCTGCTCATTCGGGGTCGAGGGGGCCACCTCGTCGTTCTGTTTGGCCCAGTAACCGTTCACGTCGACCCTGGGAAGGCCGTCCACCCGGTAGCGACAGCCTTGCGTCGTCACATGCATCTCCCCCCACTCGGCGAGGGAATCCTTCTCCAGCTTCTCCCCGGGACCGAAGAGGGCCGCATAGTTCTCCTGCCCCAGGTCCAGGCCGCACAGGCGCTCAGGGACCGCGTACTTCCGCTCGGGTTCGCCGGCGCACGAAGCCAGTACCAGCACCGAGGCGACGGCGATCAGCAGAGCGCCCCGACGGCGCCCGGCACCGGAGACGCCCCTACTGACTCGGGGGCACAGTGCCGTGCTGCCCGGCGGAGTGGGAAACCCTCCAAGCATCCAGCCGCTCCCCCTTGCACCCACCGTCCTTGACCGGCGTCCCGCAGCCCTTCCGCGCATGTGCTTACCGTGACGAAACGAGCACCCTACCGGCCTGTTCGGGCGCCAGGTCAACCGCACCGGCGGACGGGCCGGTTCCGCGCCGCACCGGTCCCGGGGCCGCTCATCGGCGCTGGCGGGATGCCTCGTAGAGGGCTGCCGTTGCCGCGCCGGCCGCGTTGAGGGACGAGGCGGCGCCGTGCATGGGGATGTGGACGGTGCGGTCGCAGCGCTGTCGCCAGGTGGCGCTGAGGCCGGTGGTCTCGTTGCCGACCAGGAGGAGGAGCGGGCCGGTCAGGTCGGCGTCGAAGAGCGGGGTCTCGCCGTGTTCGTCGGTGCCGACGACGGTGACGCCGCGGCCGGAGAGCCAGTCGTCCACCTGGCGCGGGGAGCCGACGCGGACGGCGGGCAGCGAGAAGAGGGAGCCGGTGCTGGCGCGGACGGACTTGGGGTCGTAGACGTCGGCGGCGTGGCCGCTGACGACGAGACCGTCCGCGCCGAAGGCGTCCGCGGCGCGGATGAGGGTTCCGATGTTGCCGGGGCTGGTGGGACGGTCGAAGAGGACGCCGAGGAAGGCCGGGCCGACGGGGATGCGGGACAGGTCGTCCGGCGGCAGCCCGGCGACGGCGACGAGTTCGGCGTCGCCCTCCTCGCGCTCGCTGAGTTCGGCCAGCAGTTCGGGGGCCATGGCGACGCGCTCGCCGGGGACGTGCGAGTCGAGGAGTTCGTGCGCCCACTTCGACAGCCTGCGGCCCTCGGCGTACAGCAGGGCGCTGATCGGCCAGTCGGCCTGCACCGCCAGGGAGATCGGACGGACCCCCTGGACCAGGAACTCCCCCGCGCGCTGCCGCTTGGTGCGGTTCGTCAGCAGGGCCTGCCACTGCTGGAAGCGTGCGTTGCGAGTGGTGACCCGGGTACGCCGGTGGACGGTACGCATCCCGCCGAGAATATCGGGTGCCGGGGCGGCACCCCCGGTTCCCGTCGGCTGCCCGCCGGCTGCCCGCCGGCTGCCCGCCGGCTGCCCGCGGAACGGCTCGCGGCGCATCGGGCGGTACGCCACCCTCCGGAAACGCTACACAACGAGGCAGGGCTGTGCCGTTTCATCGACAGGCGGTGCACCATGTGGAGATCTTGAGACGAGTGGCGCCTCAAGTGGCGGGCACCTGCGGCGACGTGTTTCTCTTTCTGGGCAGTCGGGCGGAACCAGTGCTACCGGTTCGTGTTCGCCCGGTTTTCCGGGTGTGCCCAACGCCCGGTCGATGAGCGCCCTGATCGGCATTTTGTGCCACCCGGGGCGAGTCCCCCTCATAATCCCGAAAGCAATGAAGGGAAGCGCATTCATGCGTCACCAGATCGAGACCGCCGAGCTTGCCGACGCCGAGCTGGACGCCGTCTCCGGCGGCCTGCTGAACGAGACCCTCGGTTCGGTCGGCGGGACCGTCGACGGCGCCGAGGGCCTGGTCGGCAACACCGTCAACGGTGTGAGCACCAACGGCCTCCCGAGCGTCGGCGTCTCCCTCGGCGCTCAGTCCTGACCTCTCGGCCAGGAGACAGGTGTCCTTGACCGACACCTTTCCCGCGTCGTCACGGAAGTGTTCCCAATTCCTCTGACGTGGGGCCATGCATAAGCCCCGGAACCTCGTTCCGGGGCTTATGCGCACGTTCACGTGCCGCTTTTGACATCCCGGTGAACGATCGCGGAAAAAGCGTGAAGGAAAGGTAAGGAAAGGTGCCGTGGAGTTCCGCAAGAAGGCGCTTGCCAAGTTGCAGTCGCCCGAAGAACTCGACGTTCCGGTGCGATTCGCACGGCCGCAGGGCCTGCTCGTCCTCGTCGTCACACTCGTGGTGATGGCGGCGGGCTGCGTGTGGGCCGTCACCGGAACCGTCTCGTCCAAGCTCACCGCACCAGGCGTCCTGACCCGTGCAGAGGGCAGCTATCTGCTGCAGAGCCCCGTCTCCGGCCAGGTGACCTCCGTGCACGCGGAGGCCGGGCAGCGGGTGGACAAGGGGGCGCCGGTGGTGAGCGTGCACACGGCCCGCGGCGTACGCGCCGTCCGCGCGGTGGCCCGCGGCCGGGTCACGTCCCTGGCGGCCGAGACCGGTGCGGTGCTGACCACGGGCGCGGACGTGGCGACCGTCGAGCGCGTCGAGGGGCCGGACGATCCGCTGGTGGCGATGGTCTACGTGCCGGCCGACAAAGGCACGACCGTACGGGTGGGCGCCACGGTGGACCTGACCGTGGGCTCCGTATCCGCGGACCGGTACGGCCTGCTGCGCGGCACGGTGCGGGCCGTGGGCCGGACCCCGCAGAGCCGGGAGCAGATCAGCGGCTTCCTGGGGGACGAGGAGCTGGCGCGCGCCTTCACCCGCGGGGGCCGCCCGCTGGCCGTCCAGGTGCGGCTGGACCGCTCGGCGTCGTCGGCTTCGGGGTATGTGTGGTCCCGGGGCGGTGGTCCCGAGGCGGCGCCCGAGTCCGCGACGCCGGTCCGCGGAGCCGTCCATCTCGCGGCACAGCGGCCCGTCGACTGGCTGCTGCCGTGACCGCGCGTCAGCAGACCCCCGCACAGGCCCCCGCACAGGCCCCCGAGCCGAGCCCCGAGCCGGGCCCGCGGCAGCGCGCGCAGCAGCACCGGCGCAGACATCGCGGCGGCCCGGCGCCCGCGCCCCGCACGGGACGGTCGCGCACGGCGCCCAAGGGCAAGCAGCGCAGCGTGCGGACGCCCACCGTGCTCCAGATGGAGGCCGTCGAGTGCGGCGCCGCGGCGCTGGCCATGGTGCTGGGACACCACGGGCGGCACGTGCCGCTGGAGGAACTGCGCATCGCCTGCGGCGTCTCCCGGGACGGCTCCCGGGCCAGCAGCCTGCTGAAGGCCGCACGCGGCTACGGGCTGACGGCCAAGGGGATGCAGATGGAGCCCGCGGCGCTGGCCGAGGTGCGGGCACCGGCCATCCTGTTCTGGGAGTTCAACCACTACGTCGTCTTCGACGGGCTCGGCCGCCGCTTCGGCCGCCGTGGCGTGCACATCAACGACCCGGCCCGCGGGCGCAGGTTCGTGCCCATGGAGGAGTTCGACTCCGCCTTCACCGGCGTGGTGCTGACCTTCACGCCGGCCGAGGACTTCCGCCGGGGCGGCCGCAGGCCGGGCGTCACCGCCGCGCTGCCCGCACGGCTGCGCGGCACCTCGGGCACGATGCTCGCGGCGCTGGTGGCCAGCTTCCTGCTGGTCGTCGTCGGCGCCTCGGTGCCCGCGCTCAGCCGCACCTACATCGACAGCTTCGTCTTCGGCGGGCAGGACTCGCTGCTGAAGGTGCTGTTCACCGCCATGGGCGCCGCCGTCCTGCTGACCGGCGTCCTGACCGCGATCCAGCAGGGCAACCTGCTGCGTGCCCGGCTGATCTCCTCCACGCTCAGCAGCGCCCGGTTCCTGCGGCACCTGCTGCGGCTGCCGGTGACCTTCTTCGCGCAGCGCAACCCGGCCGACCTCGTCCAGCGCCTGCAGTCCAACGACACCGTCGCCGAGACGCTGGCCCGGGACCTGGCGGCGGCGGGGGTGGACGCGGTGGTCGTGGTGGGCTACGCGGCGCTGCTGTGGACCTACGACCCGCAACTGACCCTCGTCGGCGTGGGTGTGGCGCTGCTGAACGTGGTGGCGATGCGGGTGGTGGTGCGGATGCGGGCCACCGGGACGCAGAAGCTGCGTGCCGAACGGGCCAAGCTGACCAACATCTCCTACAGCGGTCTGCAGCTCATCGAGACGATGAAGGCGACCGGCGGGGAGGACGGCTACTTCCGCCGCTGGGCGGGCCGGCACGCCGGCACGCTCGACGTGCAGCAGCGGCTGGGGGTGCCGAGCGCCGCGCTGGCCGTGACCGCGCCCACCCTGGCCACCCTCAACAGCGCCCTGATCCTGCTGATCGGCGGGACGCGGGCGGTGGAGGGAGCCATCACGGCGGGGCTGCTGGTCGCGTTCCAGGCGCTGGTCACCAGCTTCACCGCGCCGCTGACGCGGCTGAACTCGGTGGCGGGCCGCATCCAGGACTTCGCCGCTGACGTCGCCCGGCTCAAGGACGTGGAGACCTTCCCCGCCGACCCGCTCTACACCCGGCGCGAGCCGCCCGCCAGCACCCGGCGGCTGGCCGGGCACGTGACGCTGGAGAACGTCACCTTCGGCTACAACCCGCTGGACAAGCCGCTGCTGAGCGGGCTGTCGCTGGCCGTGGGGCCCGGTCGGCAGCTCGCGCTGGTCGGCGGTTCGGGCAGCGGCAAGTCCACCGTCTCCCGCCTGATCGCCGGCCTGTACACGCCGTGGGAGGGCGCCATCCGGATCGACGGGCGGCGGCTGGAGGACCTGCCGCGCGGGGCGCTGGCCGCCTCCGTCTCCTTCGTCGACCAGGACGTGTTCCTCTTCGAGGGCACCGTGCGGGACAACGTGGCGCTGTGGGACCCCTCGATCACCGACGACGCGGTGGCGGAGGCGCTGCGGGACGCCGCGCTGCACGAGGACGTGGCGCGCCGCCCCGGCGGCCTGCACAGCCGGGTCGAGCAGGACGGCCGCAACTTCTCCGGCGGCCAGCGGCAGCGGCTGGAGATCGCCCGCGCCTTGGTGCGGCGGCCCAGCATCCTGGTGCTGGACGAGGTGACCAGCGCGCTGGACGCCGAGACCGAGGCCGTCATCATCGACAACCTGCGGCGGCGCGGCTGCGCCTGCGTGCTGATCGCGCACCGGCTGAGCACCGTGCGGGACAGCGACGAGATCGTGGTACTGGACCGGGGCACCGCGGTGGAGCGGGGACGGCACGAGCAACTGCTGGCCGCGCGGGGGCCGTACGCGCGACTGGTCGAGGAGCACTGAGGCATCCGGTGACATACGCCCATCCGACCGGGGACACGCCGCAGCATCCCGCGGTGGACCCGGCCGTCGACCCCGCGGTGCACGGCGGGACGCACCCCGCGGCGCCCGGCACCGGGACCGCGACGGTGCCCGACGCCGTGACCGACGTGGTGGTCGCGCACTTCGGGCAGCTCGGCGAGGCCGTGGCGCACACGCCCGCCGGCGGTGCCGCGCTGGAGGGGCCGCACGTGCTGTGGCTGGTGGCCGGCGGCGCCATGGACGTGTTCGCGGTGGACGCCGCGGGGCAGGGCCACTGGCACTTCCTGGGACGGCTGGAGGCGGGCACTCTGCTGCTCGGCCCCGTCCAGGGCCCGCGGCACACGTTGGTGGGACGCCCGGTGCGCGGCGCCGTGCTG
Organism: Streptomyces sp. NPDC006925; assembly: GCF_042869575.1. Taxonomy (NCBI): domain Bacteria; kingdom Bacillati; phylum Actinomycetota; class Actinomycetes; order Kitasatosporales; family Streptomycetaceae; genus Streptomyces; species Streptomyces sp. NPDC006925. Next base: position 218,974 of record NZ_JBIAGB010000002.1, on the reverse strand, counting down.
CGCCGGATACCGCTGCTGGAGCTGTTCCCGCAGTATCAGGAGGGGTACGGCGTCGGCGGATACACCGGCTACGACACCGGCACGTACCCGACGTACGGCACCGCCGGTGCGGCGGTGTACGGCGACCAGGGCGGGCTCGGCCCGCTGGAGGACGCCTTCGTGCGGGGTGTCGGACGCGGGCTGCGGGCGCTGTTCGAGGCGCCGCTGGACGGCCGTCCCGGACAGGAGCGGCACGGAGCCGGGCAGGACCCGGCGACCGACGACGACATCCTGTGGATGCCGGTGGCACCGGGCAGCGTGCGGTACGGCACCGCGGGCGAGCTGCTGGTCGACGGGGCGACCTGGCAGCTCATGGTCGACCAGCTCGCCCGGCTGCTGTCCACCCTGGACCGCTGGATAGACCAGCTGGAGCGCGCCCACGAGGACCGCACGGCCGCCGGGATGGAGGCGGGCGAGACGGTACGCGCCGAGGCCGACGAGGCGCTGCTCGCCTCGATCGACACCTCCGTACGGAACGGTCCCGGCGGCGCGGGAGAGCGCACCGAGGACAGCACGCTCGCGGTGTGCCGGGCGGTCGCCGAGGCGGCCGGAGTCACCCTGCGGCCGCCTCCCGAAGGGCTCTCCCGGGACGACCGCATGGACCCCGTGGAGCGGCTGGCGCTCACCTCGGGGCTGCGTACCCGCCCGGTGAAGCTGTCCGGCGAATGGTGGAAGGAGAACGCCGGCCCGCTGGTGGGCCACCGTGCCGCGAGCGGTGCGCCGGTGGCGCTGCTGTGGCGGCGCGGCCGGTACGAGGCCGTGCAGCCCGGCAGCGGCAGCCGGTGGCGGATCGGCCCGTCGAACGCCGGTACCTTCGCATCGCGCGCGGTGATGTTCTACCGGCCGCTGCCCGAACAGCCGCTGCCCGCCCGGCGGCTGCTGCGGTTCGCGCTGCACGGCGCCCGCGGCGACCTGCTCACGCTGGTGCTGAGCGGGCTCGTCGCGGTCGGTCTCGGTGCGCTGGTGCCGGTGGCCACCGGGCAGGTGCTCGGCGCGTACGTACCGGCCGCGGAGAAGGGCCTCATCGTGCAGGCCGCCCTCGGGCTCGTGGGCACGGCGGTGGTGGCGGCGGCGTTCATGCTGCTGCAGAACACCGCGCTGCTGCGGCTGGAGGGCCGGATCGAGGCGAGTCTGCAACCGGCGGTGTGGGACCGGCTGCTGCGGCTGCCCACGCGGTTCTTCGCCGAGCGCTCCACCGGGGAGCTGGCCAGCGCCGCCATGGGGGTGAGCGCCATCAGGCGGGTGCTGTCGGGCATCAGCTCGACCGTCGTGCAGTCCGGCACCCTGGCCGCGGTCAACCTGGTGCTGCTGCTGGCCTACAGCGTGCCGCTCGCCCTCGCGGCGCTCGGTGTGCTGACGGTCGTCGCGGTGGTGTTCGCCGCGACCGGGCTGTGGCAGCTGCGCTGGCAGCGCCGGCTGGTCAAGCTCAACAACAAGCTGAACAACCAGGCGTTCCAGACGCTGCGGGGGCTGCCGAAGCTGCGGGTGGCGGCGGCGGAGTCGTTCGCGTACGCGGCCTGGGCCACGGAGTTCGCCCGCAGCCGGGAGCTGCAGCGGCGGGCCGGGCGCATCCGCAATGTGAGCACGGTCGTCAACGCGGTCTATCTGCCGCTGGCGATGCTGCTGCTGTTCGTGCTGCTGGCGGGTCCGGCCCGGGGCACGCTGTCCCCCAGCGGGTTCCTCACCTTCACCACCGCCATGACGCTGCTGCTGACCTCCGTCACGCAGTTGACCAACGCGCTCATCTCGTGTGCCGCCGTACTGCCGATGTACGAGCAGCTCAAGCCGGTGCTGCGGGAGCTGCCCGAGGTGCGCGGCGGCAGCGTGCAGCCGGGCACGCTCTCGGGCGCGCTGGAGGTGCGGGACGTGGCGTTCCGCTACTCCGAGGACGGGCCGCCGGTCCTGGACGGCGTCTCCTTCCGGGTCGAGCCCGGGGAGTTCGTTGCGATCGTGGGGGCGAGCGGCTGCGGCAAGTCGACGCTGCTGCGGCTGCTGATCGGCTTCGAGAGGCCGGTCTCGGGCGAGGTGCGCTACGACGGGCAGGACCTCTCCTCGCTGGACCAGGCGGCGGTGCGCCGCCAGTGCGGGGTCGTCCTGCAGAACGCGCAGCCGCACGCGGGCTCCATCCTGGAGTGCATCTGCGGTGCCGAGACCTTCCCGCTGGAGGAGGTGTGGGAGGCGGCGCGCAGGGCGGGGGTCGCCGACGACATCAAAGCCATGCCCATGGGGCTGCACACCATGCTCTCCGACGGCGGCGGCACCGTCTCCGGCGGTCAGCGGCAACGCCTGATGATCGCTCAGGCGCTGGTACGCCGCCCGCGCCTGCTCTTCTTCGACGAGGCCACCAGCGCGCTGGACAACGCCACCCAGCGCGTGGTCACCGAGTCCACCCGGGAGCTGCGGGCCACCCGGATCGTCATCGCCCACCGGCTGTCCACGGTGCTGGACGCCGACCGGGTGATCGTCATGTCGGAGGGGCGGGTCGTCCAGCAGGGCGCACCGGCGCAGCTGCTGGCCGACACCGGGGGCCTCTTCCACGAACTGGTGCGCCGCCAGCGGTAGGGGTTGCGGTGAGCGTTGTGGTCAGGTGCGGCCTCGGTTTCCCGCCGGACCTGCGGCGTCCCTTCACGTACGACGCACGGCGACGGGCTCGGGCCGGTGAACGGCCTGCAACTGGTCGCCGTACCGGTAGACGACGAGGGGCGGTTGGCCGTCCTCCCGGACCTTGAGCCGGTAGATGAACGGCGCGGGTCCCGTCACCTGGATGATCTCCCCCGTCCTCCCGGTCTTCCTGTCCTGCGCCGCGTCACCCACGGCCCACATCTCACACACTCCGGAGCCGTGATTCGGTCGGCGCGTGCTTCCGGTGCAGATGTGCGCCAAAGAGCGCTTCGAGGTCAGCCCGCGACTTCGGGTCCCAGGCAGCCCTGCTGATCATCATTCGGAACCATTCACAGTCCTGACAGGGCACCGACTGCTCCTGCTGAGAACCCTCTTGCTCCATGCTTCCCACCTGCTGCGGTAGTTGCTGGCTACTTTCTGTGGTGAGAAGAACACGGAAGGATCTAAGATGGCGCGGGTTGAGCGGAAGTATTCAACGTTGGAAGCGTTCGATTGCCCCTGTCTGAAAGGGCAACTTGCATGTCACGCACGAGGAAGAGTCAGCCTGGGAAACCAAGGTTGAACCACAAGCCAAGCGGCGCGTTCGGTGAAGACGTGCTGCGGTTCCGGGAAGCCCGGCGCATGTCGCAGGAAGCGTTAGGGCACGCGACGGGCTACAGCAAGAGCTATGTGAGCAAGGTCGAATCCGGGTCGCTCATCCCCTCGCAGCGCTTCGCGGAGGGGTGCGACAAGGTGTTCGGCACAGGAGGACTCTTCGCACGACAGCTTCGCCGCATCATCGAAGGCGAGCATCCGTCGTGGTTCGCGCCCTTCATCGACGCAGAGCACGAAGCCGAGGTGATCGAGGACTACTCAACCCTCTTCATCTACGGCCTGCTCCAGACTCCGGAGTACGCGCGGGCAGCGTTGGAGGCAGTCACGCCTGGGGCAGATCCTCGGGAACTGGATGCCAAGGTGGCGGGCCGCATACGGCGCCGCGACGCGATGAACCGAGAGACATCGCCCCGGATCTGGGTTGTGCTGCATGAAGCCTGCTTGCGCGCAAACGTCGGAGGGCCGGACGTAATGGCTGCCCAACTTCGCTTCCTCCGGGACGCAGTCACGCGATACCCGACGCTGACACTGCAAGTCCTGCCGTTCTCCGTGGCGGCTGCGGCAAGAGCAACTCCCTTCACGCTGCTGGGCTTCGAGAGCGGGCAGCTCTCGGTTCATGTGGAAGGGCCGCAAGGTGGGCGCCCGTATGACGACAGGGGAGCGGTGACCATGTCGCGCGGTGTCTATGATCACTTGCGGGCATGTTCTCTCAGCCCGCATGCTTCATTGGACTTCATCGAGACCGTGAGGGAAGCATATGAGCGAGAAGCCCGTATGGATCAAGTCCAGCTACAGCGACGGAGGGGGCGGCAACTGCGTCGAGTGGGCCCCGGCGCTCGCGTCCGGCGACGGGATCGTCCCAGTGCGTGACAGCAAGGACACCGCCCGCGCCCCCCTCGCGTTCTCGCCCGACGCTTGGCGGGCGTTTGTCGAAGGTGTGCAGACCTCCGGGCGCTGACCACCACCGACACCTCGGGAGCAGAATGCCCCGCACCAAGCCAGTCGCCGCGCTCGCGATGGACGAGAGGGCGGCGGAGGCCGTGCTGAAGCCCGCCACACGGCTCCGGTTCGGCGAGGTGGTAAACCTCGCCGAACCGGTGCTGAGCGACTTCACCACTCAGGCGGCCCGCAGGGTCCTCCCCGAGGTGGAGCTCCTCATCACCGGCTGGGGCTGCCCGCCGCTGGACGCCGCCGCGCTCGCCCGCGCCCCGGAACTGCGCGCCATGGTGCACACCGCGGGCAGCGTGCGGGGGCATCTCACCCCCGCGTGCTGGGCCCGCGGCATCGAGGTGTCGACCGCGGCGGCGGCGAACGCGGTCCCCGTCGCCGAGTACACGCTCGCGATGATCCTGCTGGCGAACAAACGGGTGCTGCCCTCAGCCCGCACCTACCGGCAACAGCGGGCCCGCGAGGACTGGCTCTTCCCCGATCCGACGCTCGGCAACTACCGCCGCACCGTGGGCATCCTGAGCGCCTCGCTGATTGGCCGCCGCGTCATCGAACTGCTCCGCGCCCACGACCTGCGGGTCCTCCTGTACGACCCGTACGTCGGCGAGGCCGAGGCGGCGGCGCTGGGAGCGGCGAAGGCCGAACTGGCCGAGGTGTTCGCCGCGTCGGACGTCGTCAGCGTGCACACTCCGCTGCTGCCCGCCACCCGCGGCCTGGTGAGCGCCGAACTGCTCGCACTGCTGCGGGACGGCGGCACCCTGATCAACACCGCGCGCGGCGCTGTCGTCGACCAGGAGGCGCTCACCGCGGAGGTGCGCGGCGGCCGGCTGCGGGCGGTGCTGGACGTCACCGAGCCCGAGGTGCTGCCGCCCGGCCACCCGCTGTGGGAGTGCGAGAACGCGCTGATCACCCCGCATCTGGCCGGTTCGCAGGGCAACGAGCTGGACCGGCTGGCGGAGGCGGCGCTCCAGGAGGTACGGCGCTGGTCAGCGGGCGAGGGCTTCGCGCACGCCGTGCCGCCCGACGGCAAGGAGCTGTTGGCCTGACCGGGCCGGGGACCGTACCCGGAGCGGGTCGCCGACGGCGCCCCGCGGGAGAAATCGGGTTGCCGACGCCGTTCGGGCGGCGGAAGGATGCCCCCTCGTGCTCCCCGATCTCTCCCCGTGGCGGGAGTCCCGCGACTTCCGCATCCTGTGGACCGCGGGCCTGGTCACCACCTTCGGCAGCTTCCTGACGTTCGTCGCGCTGCCCCTCCAGGTCAAGGAGCTGACGGGCTCGGCGACCGCGGTGGGAGCGCTGGGCGCCGTGGAGCTGGTACCGCTGATCGTCTTCGGGCTGTACGGCGGAGCGCTCGCCGACGCGTTCGACCGGCGCACCCTGGTGCTGGGCAGTGAGATCGCGATGGGCGCGGTGGCGCTGGGGCTGCTGCTCAACACCCTGCTCCCGCACCCGATGGTGTGGCCGCTGTATGTCGCGGCGGCGCTCAGCAGCGCGCTGAACGGCATCCAGCGGCCCGCGCTGGACGCGCTCCTGCCGCGGATCGTCGCGCACGAGCAGCTGAGCGCGGCGGCGGCGCTCAACGCGCTGCGCTGGCAGGTGGGCGGGGTGGCGGGCCCGGCGCTGGCCGGGGTGCTGCTCGCGTACGCGGGGCTGGAGACGGCGTACGCGATCGACCTGGCGAGCTATCTGCTGTCCGTGCTGATGGCGCTGCGGCTGGCCGCCTCGCCGCCGGGGCACGACGCGGCGAAGCCGTCACTGCGCGGGATCGCGGAGGGCGCGCGGTACGCGTGGGGCCGCAAGGACCTGCTGGGCACCTACGCGGTGGACGTCGTGGCGATGCTGTTCGCGTTCCCGCTCGCGCTGTTCCCCTTCCTGGCCGACCAGTTGGACGCGGAGTGGGCGCTGGGCCTGATGTACGCGGCGTTGCCGTTCGGCTCGATGCTGGTGAGCGCGACCAGCGGCTGGTCCTCACGGGTGCACCGGCACGGGCGCGCGGTGCTGCTGGCCGCCGCGGGCTGGGGCGCGGCCATGACGGCCGCCGGGCTGGTGCGCAACGTGTGGCTGGTGCTGTTCTTCCTCGTGCTGTCCGGCGCCTTCGACATGGTCAGCGGGATCTTCCGCTCGACGATGTGGAACCAGACCGTCCCGGACGCGCTGCGCGGCCGGCTCGCCGGCATCGAACTGCTGTCCTTCTCCGCGGGCCCGCAGCTGGGACAGGTCCGCTCGGGCGGGGTGGCGTCGCTCACCTCCGTCCGCACGTCCGTGTGGTCGGGCGGGCTGGCCTGCGTCGCGGGCGTGGCGCTGCTGGCCGCCGCCCTGCCGCAGCTGCTGGCCTACGACGCGCGCACCAGCGGGTACGCGCGGGCCGTACGGGAGGCCCGGGCCTCCCGTACGGCCGGGAGCCCCCAGGAGGACGGGGACCGCCCGGAGCCCCCGGAGGACGCAGCTGCCGGGGGCGGACCGGCCGGGCAGCGCCCGGTGGACGGAGCGCCCGGGGCGCGGGCCTGATCCGGTGGGGGTGCCGCCCCCCGCGGATCAGCCTCCGGCTCGCCCTCGGACCGACCCTCGTGCTCGTCCGCGGGTCAGCTTTCGTCCTCGTCCCGGCCGCGGGCGCCGTCGTGCCAGCGCGGGTCGTTCTCCCACTCGGAGGTGCGCTCCCGGGCCGTCTCCAGGGCGTGGGCCGCCTCCTCACGGCTGGCGTACGGGCCCATCCGGCTCTTGCCGGGCGACTGCGGCCCCTCCTCGACGGTGCCGGTCTCGACGTTGAAGAACCACTCTCCGGGCTTGCCGACCGTCTTGCGCTTGAACAGAGCCATGACCTCATCGTCCCGCACCCGCGCGCCGGACGCAGCACTGCGGGGCCGGGAGCGCGCAGGCGGGCGCGGCAGCAGGGCGCCCGCCCGGACCGCGGTGGCGGCCCGGAGCGGGGTGGACGGCCCGGATTAGACTCGCGGACATGTCTGGCCAGTCACTCCTCGTTCCCGGCACGGTCTCTCCGCCCCGGGCCGTACCCGCCTCGATCCCGCGCCCCGAGTACGTCGGCAAGCCCGCACCCACGCCCTACGACGGGCCCGAGGTGCAGGACGCCGCGACGGTGGAGAAGATGCGCCACGCGGGGCGCATCGCCGCCCGCGCCATGGAAGAGGCGGCCAAGCACATCGCCCCCGGCGTCACCACCGACAAACTGGACGAGGTGGCGCACCAGTACATGATCGACCACGGGGCCTACCCCTCCACGCTGGGCTACCGGAAGTTCCCCAAGTCGCTGTGCACCTCGCTGAACGAGGTGATCTGCCACGGCATCCCCGACTCCACGGTGCTGCGCGACGGCGACATCGTGAACCTGGACGTGACGGCGTTCGTCGGCGGGGTGCACGGCGACAACAACGCCACCTACCTGTGCGGCGACGTGGACGAGGAGTCCCGGCTGCTGGTGGAGCGCACCCGCGAGGCGCTGCACCGGGCGATCAAGGCGGTCAAGCCGGGGCGCCAGCTCAACATCGTGGGCCGCGTCATCGAGTCGTACGCGAAGCGCTTCGGATACGGCGTGGTCCGCGACTTCACCGGGCACGGGATCAACACCTCCTTCCACTCCGGGCTGATCGTGCCGCACTACGACGACCCGCGGGCCACCACGGTGATGCGGCCCGGGATGACCTTCACCATCGAGCCGATGCTGACGCTGGGCACCCACGAGTGGGACATGTGGGAGGACGGCTGGACGGTCGTCACCAAGGACCGCAAGCGCACGGCGCAGTTCGAGCACACCCTGGTGGTGACGGAGACGGGCGTGGAGATCCTGACGCTTCCGTAGCGGACGAACGGGGCAGGGGTTTTCCGACAGGGTGTCGGCAACTGCTTGACTTAGGTAAACCTAAGCAGCAGGATCGCACCGTGTCGGAGCCCCGCACGCCCGCTGCCGTCCACCCTTGGAGTCAGCCTTGCCGTCCACCGCATCCCCCTCCCAGGACACCCCGACGGACTTCTCCGCACTCCTCCGCGCCGCCTCCCACGCGCAGCACTCCGAGGTCAGGACCTCCTCCTTCATGAGCGAGCTGCTCGGCGGCGAGCTCGGCGTCGGGGCCTGGAGGCGCTACACCGAGCAGCTCTGGTTCCTCTACGCCGCGCTGGAGGAACCCGCCCGCACCCTGGCCGAGGACCCGGTCGCCGGCCCCTTCGTGCGCGGCGAGCTGCTGCGGCTGCCCGCGCTGGAGCGGGACCTGACCCATCTGCACGGCGGCTCGGACCGCTGGCGCCGGGAGACCGCCCCGCTGCCGGCCACCACCGCGTACGCGGCCCGCGTCACCGAGGTCGCCCGCACCTGGCCCGCCGGGTACGTCGCCCACCACTACACCCGCTACCTCGGCGACCTCTCCGGCGGCCAGATCGTCCGCGACACCGCGGAGAAGACCTGGGGTTTCGCCCGCAAGGGCGACGGCGTCCGGTTCTACGTCTTCGACGCCATCGGCAACCCCGCCGCCTTCAAACGCGAATACCGCGCCCTGCTGGACGCCCTGCCCTGCGACGACGCGGAGAAGCGCCGCGTCGTGGACGAGTGCCGGCACGCCTACGCGCTCAACGCCGCCGTCTTCGAGGAGCTGGGCGAGCGCTTCCCGAACGCCGCGTAGCACTCCGCGGCCCCGTCCGGCCGCCGCCGGACACCGGGCCCGACCGGTCCCGAGGTCTGCACCGCACCGCGCTCACTTCGCGGTGCAGACCTCCTCCTTCCGCTCGCCGCGGACGAACGCCTTCGCGAAGCGGAGGGTGTTGCGGCGGGTGGCCTCCGCGCCCTTCTCCCCCTCGGTGAAGGAGAACCGGAAGGAGAGCGAGTCGGCCCAGTCGGCACCGCACGGCGCGGACAGGTGGATGCGGCGGTCCCCCTGCACGGCCCAGTGCGTGCCGGGGACACGCACGTTCTTCGCGTGCTCCAGGGACTTCAGGGAGACCCGCCGGTCGGCGGCGGTGAGCGGCTTGTCCAGCTCGGTGACCGTGACGTCCACGACGGAGGGACCGTCGACGACGTTCATCCCGCAGGAGGTCGCGGTCCCGTCGAGCGGCCGCAGGGACCGGTGCAGCTCCTCCCCGTCGGGCAGCAGCGGCTCCACCGCCTCGGACGGCATCCGGACCCCGCAGAACTTCTCCGGCACCGCGTACTCCCGGCCGCCGGAGCAGCCGGCGAGCAGAAGCGCGAGCAGCGCGAGGAGTGCCGGAGCCCGCCGGCCGCGTGGGGCTCTCACGGCTTGCCGCGGTGTTCGGAGGAGTTGATGCGGCCGTGATCGGCTGCCCCGCTGATCTTGTTCCATGCTCCGTGATCCTCCGAGTAGCCGTCGCGGCCCTGCGCCCAGTCGGAGTTGACGCTGTACCACTCGTTCTTGAGACCGGTGAGCCGGGACTCCTGGCGCAGCGAGACCTGCTTGTTGTCGTCGATGGCCTCGCTCTCGATCCGGGCGTTCTCGTCCTGGACGAGGAGCTTGCTGAGACCGAACGCCGCGTTCGCCACATGGCCACTGCCATAGGGCAGGAACGAAGTGGCGGTGGCGGTGGCCAGATAGCCGCCCGTGCCCTTGGGACCCCAGCCCGCGGCCTTGAGGTCCTCGGCCTTCTGGTCGCCGATCGCCTTGTAGCGGGCATCCTCCAGGAAGCCCACCGTGCGGCCCGAACGGTCGAGGCTGTCCCCGGGGCTCTCCTTCTCCGTGTGGATGTCGTCGACCATCGCAGCGTTCATGGACTCGTTGAGCACCTGGTAGGTGTCCGGGTCGCGGGAGATCTGCTTGCTGACCTCCAGCAGGTCGTCCCGGTCGAGCACCTGCTCCTCCGGTGATCCACCCATCGTCATATGGGTGTCCGTTCCGTGGTTGCCCAGCAGCTTGGCCATGTCGTCGCGGAGTTCGGCGGGCATCTCGTCCTTCTGACCGGCCAGCCGCTCCAGCGCGTTGTCGAGCACGTTGTCGTGCTCCCGGGTGTGCTCGACGTAGGTGGCCGTCGGGTCGTCCGGGTTCATGCCGCTGCCTGCCGCGAACAGGGCGTCGCCCAGGGCCTCCCGGGAGGGGAGTTCGACCCCGTCGTCGGGTCCCATGCTGTCGGGCTGGTCCTCGTCGAACCACGTCCGGCCGCCCTGGTCCTTGCCCTTGAGGAAGTAGTCGGCCTTCTCCGGGTCGTCGAACACCTCGGTGGCGGCGTCGGGGTTGTGGCTGAGCGCCTTCAGCCAGCCCGTCATCGGGTCGGCACCGGTGGACTTGTCGCCCGGGTCCAGGTCGGTGCCCATGCCGACGAGCCCCCAGGCGGAGGGCGCGTCCGGCTTGCTCTTCTCGAACTCGTACATCTCGTCGCCGTACCGGTCGAGGAAGCCCTGGTCGAACTTGCCCTTGCCCATCAGGCTGCTCATGATCTGGAAACCGTAGGGCTTGGCCATGATGCCCTCGTGGCCGAACTGCTTGGTGCCCGCGTTGATCACCTCGGTCTCCCAGGCGCGCATCCCGGGGGTGTCCTGGCGGGTGGCGTTGCCCAGGGTCATGCTCAGGTTGCCCTGGATGTGGTCGAGCAGCGTGGCCCGCTCCCCCTCGGGGGTGTCGCCGTGGCCGGGGTCGACCAGGTCCCGCCAGAACTGCAGGGTTCCCTCGCCGCCCATCTCGGTCGCGAAGTGCGTGGTGAAGGCCGGGTTGTCCCGCTGGTTCTCCAGTGCGGTGTTGAAGCGCTCCAGCTCGTCGTCGGGCAGCTCCCAGACCTTGACGTCGCCGCCCTTGAGCTTCTTCGCCCAGTAGTCGGCCGCGGCCTTGCCCTGGCGCGCGTCGGCGTTCTTGACGCTGTCGGCGCCCGTGCCGGAGAAGTCGTACTTGCGGTTGGCTATGTGCCGCAGTTCCTCGGAGACGATGCGGTCGGTCTCGCCCGCGTCCCACAGCACCCGGTCGATCCGCTTCTCAGCGGCGCGGATCTGGTCGTCGGTGGGCGGGTCGATCTCCGCGTCGCCGGCAACCGCGGGCGGGGGCACCGAGGCGACACCGAGGCCCTTGTCGTTGATGTAGATGTTGTCCTCGGCGACGTCGTCGACGATCTTCTCCAGATCGCTCTGGTGGTCGGTGAAGGCGCTGTGGGCCGTCTTCAGCAGCCCGTGCACGTCCTCCGCCTCCCTGCGCAGCTCGCGGAACTGCACGGCGGTCTTGTGGGCGAACTCGCCCGTCGCCGTGGCGTTCTGCCCCTTCCAGTCCGCGCCGAGCACGGCCGCCAGGAAGTCCTGTGCCGTGGTGTCGGGTGTGCCCTTGGCCGCCGGCCCCTTCCCGCTGCCGTCGTGCAGGTCGCGCAGTTTCTGGACCAGCGCCTTCCAGTCGGTGACCGCGGTGTGCAGCTTCCCCAACTTCAGATCGCGCAGTTGCGCGAAGCCCATCTTCTCCGTCTCGGCCACAGTGCCGTCCCCCGTCGGGTGCCTACTTGATCCGGTCGTCCAGCGTCGCGATGGAGGACATCGCTCCCTTGATCTTGTCCTCGTCCTTGTCGTGCTCGGCCCTGGTGTAGTCGAGGTGGTCGGAGAGCTGCCCGCAGGCGTCCTTGAGCGTCTTGAGTTTGGTCTCCCACGCGTCGTTGAGGTCGCCGAGTGCCGCGCCCATGTCCAGGCCCTCGCCGGTCAGCGAGGTCGCGGCCTCGCCCGAGGCCGTCGCCGCGTGCCCGCCGTCGGCGCCGAGCTGCTGGCGCAGGCCGTAGGCCAGGTTGCCGAGCTTGCCCAACTCGTCGTCCTCGACGACGAGATCCAGGCCGCCGCCCGATCCGCACCCCGGATGGTCGGTCGCCGAGTAGCCGTTCAGCCGCATCCTGGTGTCGCCCGCCGCGTGTGCCTTCGCCTCTTCCCATTCGGTGAACGTCACGTCCGCACCCCCGTTCGATCTGTGCATGGTGAAGGATTCAACGTAGGTGGCCGCCCTGTGCGCAGCAACCCGGGCCGTGCGCCCGGCACGCCGAAAAACCTTTGCCCCTGCGGGGGCTTCCCGGCCCACAATGAGGGCCGGGAAGCCCGGCACGGGGGAGCGGGCTTCCCCTCTTCTCGATGGGATCTCATCGATGTTCTGTTACGGGGGAGTTGAACGACCATGACACACGTGGAGATGCCCGGTGCCCGGGTACCGATCCGGATGTGGGCGGATCCGGGCACCGTGGAGGACGTCGCGCTGCGGCAGCTCCAGAACGTCGCCACGCTGCCCTGGATCAAGGGCCTGGCGGTGATGCCCGACGTGCACTACGGGAAAGGTGCCACCGTCGGTTCCGTCATCGCGATGCACGGCGCCGTCTGCCCGGCCGCCGTGGGGGTGGACATCGGGTGCGGGATGTCTGCGGTGCGCACGTCGCTGACGGCGAACGACCTGCCCGGAGACCTCTCGCGGCTGCGCTCGAGGATCGAGCAGGCCATCCCGGTGGGGCGCGGCATGCACGACGAGCCGGTGGAGCCCGGGCAGGTGCACGGGCTGCCGACCACCGGCTGGGACGACTTCTGGGCGCGCTTCGACGGCGTCGCCGAGGCCGTGCGGTTCCGGCAGGAGCGGGCCACCAAGCAGATGGGCACGCTCGGCGGGGGCAACCACTTCGTGGAGGTGTGCCTGGACACCGAGGACCGGGTGTGGCTGATGCTGCACTCCGGTTCCCGCAACATCGGCAAGGAACTGGCGGACTTCCACATCGGCCAGGCGCAGCAGCTCCCGCACAACCAGGGCCTGGTCGACCGCGATCTCGCCGTGTTCGTCAAGGACACCCCGCAGATGGCGGCCTACCGGCACGACCTGTTCTGGGCCCAGGAGTACGCCAGGCACAACCGGGCGCTGATGATGGGGCTGCTGCAGGACGTGATGCGCAAGGAGTTCAAGAAGGCCAGGCCCGCCTTCGAGGAGACCATCTCCTGCCACCACAACTACGTGTCCGAGGAGCGGTACGACGGGCTGGACCTGCTGGTCACCCGGAAGGGTGCGATCCGTGCGGGCAGCGGCGAGTTCGGGATCATCCCGGGCTCGATGGGCACCGGCTCGTACATCGTCAAGGGGCTCGGCAACGCGGCCTCGTTCAACTCCGCCTCGCACGGTGCCGGGCGGCGCATGAGCCGGAACGCGGCCAAGCGGCGCTTCACCGAGCGGGACCTCGCGGAGCAGACCCGCGGCGTGGAGTGCCGCAAGGACGGCGGTGTCGTGGACGAGATCCCCGGTGCCTACAAGCCGATCGAGCAGGTCATCGACCAGCAGCGCGATCTCGTCGAGGTCGTCGCCAAGCTGCGGCAGGTCGTGTGCGTGAAGGGCTGACCCGCCGGGCGGCCCGCCGCCCGGCGGCCCGGCGGCGGGACCGGCGCGGGGGCTACTGCCGGTCCCCCGCCACGCACGCGGCCGCCAGGCGGCGCGCGTAGTCGGGGCCGAGGCCGCCGGGCCGGAAGAGGATGCGGTACATCATCGGTGCCACGACCTGGTCGAGGACCGTCTCCACGTCGGGCAGCCGATGCTCCCCGCGCGCGTCGGCCCGCCGGAGGACGACGTCGATCTGCTCGGCCGCGTAGGCCGAGCAGCGGCCCGCGTTGTCCCCTTCCGGGTCGCCGAGCAGCGCGTCGCGGATGGCGGCCCGGCCGGGGGGCGAGGCCATCTCGTCCAGGAACTGCTCGGCCCAGGCGGCCAGATCGGCGGTCAGAGCGCCGTGGTCCGCCGGGTCCGTCTCGGGCCGCAGATGCTCCACGGCGACGTCGGAGAGCAGTTCCCGCAGGTCGCCCCAGCGGCGGTAGACGGTGGAGGGGGTGACCCCGGCACGGGCCGCGATCAGCGGCACGGTCAGCGCGTCGCGGCCCACCTCCGCCTCCAGCGCGTGCACGGCGTCGTGCACCGCCTGCTGGACCCGGGCACTGCGCCCGCCCGGGCGCGCCATCGCTCTGGCCATGGGCGCCATGCTAAAGCACAGTCGTCGCGTGAGTGCCGGCTCCGCCCGGGGCGCGGCCGACCGGGGCGAGGGCGCCGGGCTGCCGGGTCCGCTCGTAGGCGTGCCCGGCGCGCAGGAGCACCTCCTCCTCCAGCGGACGGCCCATGAGCTGCATCCCGATCGGCAGTCCCGCCCGGTCGTGGCCCACCGGCACGGTCAGCGCGGGGACACCGGTGATGTCGGCGGGAGCGGAGAGGCGCACGTAGCTGTCCGAGACGCTCTCGACGGTGCCGTCGGGCCAGCTGCGGTCCGCCCGGCCGACCTCTGCCGCGGTGGTGGGGACGGTCGGCGCCGCGACGACATCGACCGCCTCCAGCATGCGCAGCCAGCTCTGCCGCATGAGGGTGCGGGCCCGCTGGGCGCGCAGGTAGTCGGCCGCGGGCAGCAGCGCACCGGCTTCCAGGAGGATCCGCACGTCCGGGGCGTACAGCTCGGGGACGGTGCGCAGCGTCCGCTCGTGGTACGCGGTGGCTTCGGGGACCATCAGGCCCCACTGGACGGCCTGGATGTAGCGGGCCATCGGGATCTCGACGTCGACGAGTCGCGCGCCGAGCTCCGCCAGCCGGTCGATGGCCTGCCGGACGGCCGCCTCCACCTCGGGGTCGACGCGGTCGAAGAAGTAGTTGCCCGGCACCCCCACACGGAGGCCGGTGAGGTCGTGGACGGGCGCGGTCGGCGGGCCGGGGTCGCGCGGGGTGTTTCCGGTGAGCACGGCCAGGGCCAGGGAGGCGTCCTCGACGGTGCGGGTGAGCGGGCCGACATGGTCCAGCGACCAGGACAGCGGGGTGACGCCGTGCCGGGGGACGAGGCCGAACGTCGGTTTGAGTCCGACCACGCCGTTCAGCGCGGCGGGCACCCGGATCGATCCGCCGGTGTCGGTGCCCAGCGCGAAGGTCGCCGCCCCCGCGGCCACCGCCACGGCGGAACCGCCGCTCGATCCCCCGGCGACGCGCCGCTGGTCCCAGGCGTTCCGCGTCTGGGGCGTGGTGAGGCCGTAGGCGAACTCGTGGGTGTGGGTCTTGCCGACCAGGGCCGCTCCTGCGGCGGTCACCCGCGCGGCGACCGTGCTGTCGGTGGCGGCCCGGTGCCCGGAGCGCACCCGGGAGCTCGCGGTCGTCGGTTCACCGGCCACGTCGATCAGGTCCTTGAGCCCGACGGGGATGCCCGGCAGGGGGACCGCCGCGGGGTCGGCGGCGAGCTGGTGCCCGGCCTCGCGCGCGGCCCGGCGGGCCCGTTCGGCGGTGACGGTCACATAGGCGCCCAGCCGCGGTTCGGTCGCCGCGATCCGGTCCAGCACCGAGTCCACCAGTTCCAGGGGGGACAGCGCGCGGCTGCGGAGCTGCTCGGCGGCGTCGGTGAGGGTGAGTTCATACGGCTGCATGGTGCTCCCCCGCCGGGTGGGTGTCCGGGTGGCCGGCTTCGGGGCGGTAGTCGGCCGCGGGCGGCGTGTCGGCGAAGTCCAGTTCGCGCAGGACGGAGACGACGGCGTGGATGTGCTCGGCGGTGGCCGCCACCTGGGCGTGGCGGTCGCCGGGCAGCGGGAGTCCGGTGCGGGCGGCCCAGCGGGCCGCTTCGGGCGGGGTGAGTCCGTCGGTCGGCATCAGCGCTCTCCTCTGGTCGGAGCGGTGCGGCGGTGCGGCGGTCGGCCTGGGGCAGGCCGGCGGCCGGGGTGCGGGCACCGACAGCAAAAGCGAATCTTTTGCGTTAGCTGCACCGTAGGGACTACGGTGCATTAATGCAAACGGTTAGCTTTAACTCTGCCGGGGTCGTCCCCTCCTGGACCGTGGGCGAGCTCGTGGTCCACCGCGTGGACGAGGTCCCGCTGCCCGCGCCGACCGGCCGCTGGCTGCTGCCCGGGGCCACCGCCGAGGTCGTCGCCCGGCACGACTGGCTGCGGCCCGACTTCGCCGACCGCGCCGGCGTACTGCGCCTGGCCAGCCACAGCTTCGCCTTCTCGGTCGGCGGGCTGCGGGTCCTCGTCGACACCGGCATCGGCAACGGGAAGCCCCGCGCGAACCCGGCCTGGCACGACCTGCGCACCGACTACCCCGAACGCCTCACGGCCGCCGGATTCCCGCCGGACTCCGTCGATCTGGTGCTCCTGACCCATCTGCACACCGACCACGTCGGCTGGAACACCCGCGCACAGGACGGCGGCTGGGTACCCACCTTCCCCAACGCCCGCTATGTCGCCTCCCGCACCGAGCGGGAGTTCTGGGCCGGACACCCCATGGACGAGGCACGGGCCCAGATGTTCCGCGACTCGGTGCACCCCGTCGAGGAGACGGGGCAGCTCGACCTGGTGGACCTCCCGGAAGCGGGCCTCGACCTCGCCCCCGGTCTGCGGCTGCTCCCCACCCCCGGACACACCCCCGGCCACTTCGCGGTCCGGCTCGACAGCGCCGGAGAGGCCGCGCTGATCACCGGCGACTGCGTCCACCACCCCGTGCAGCTGCCGGAGCCCGGGATCGGGAGCTGCGTGGACATCGACCCCCGGCAGTCCGAGGCCACCCGGCGCACCCTGCTGGCCGCCCTCGCCGACACCGGCACCCTGGTCCTGGGCACCCACTTCCCGCCGCCCACCGCCGGCCGGGTCACCGGGAGTGCGGGCCGCCACCGGCTGGCCCCCGTCCCCCCGGACGGCCGTCCGGACGCCGTCTGACCGCGGCCGGGGCCGGGCCTCGTCCCGGCCGTCCGCGGATCGGTGTCCCGAAGCCGCGCGGCCCCGTACCCGGGGCGCGAGGCCACGAGGACCGGCGCCTCCGCGAGCCCGGCGCGTGCCTCCGTCAGCCCGCCGCCCGCACCGGCGTGCCGCGCAGCGCGGCCCGCAGCCGGTCGCGCACCTCGACCTGCGCGGCGATCCGGGCCTCCAGGACGGCGAGCCGCTGCTCGGCGATCCGCAGCCCCTCCGGCGAGGGCGGGGCCGTGGCCATGTCGCCGTCCAGGCAGGCGGCGAAGCAGCCGACGTCCTCCAGCGTCAGCCCGGCCTGCAGCAGGTGGCGGATGTTGCGGACGCGGACCTCGGCGGACGCGTCGTAGCAGCGGTAACCGTTGGGGGCGCGGCGGGAGGTGAGCAGTCCGGCCTGCTCGTAGTGGCGCAGCGCCCGCGCCGTCGTCCCGGTCCGCCGGGCCAGTTCGCCGATCCGCATGCCACCGCCCCCTCCCGGAGGGACTAATACCACAGCGGATGGCGGCACGGCGCGGGCAGCCGGCGTGCGCTCCCCGGCCGCCTCGCACAGCCCCCTCACGCCAGCACCGCGCCGCCGTCCACCGGCAGCACGGCACCGGTGACGAACGACGCCTCGGGCGCGGCCAACCCGACCACGGCCCAGGCCACTTCCTCGGGCCTGCCGACGCGGCCCAGCGGCGTGCGGGCGATCTGCCACTCGCGGATCCTGCGGAGCTGCTCGGGGTCGAGTCCCCGGTGCTCGCCGATGGGGGTGTCGACGGCACCCGGCGCCACGGCGACCACCCGGACACCGCGCGGTGCCAGCTGAACGGCCCAGCTCCGGGTGAGCAGTTCGAGGGCGGTCTTGGAGGCGGCGTAGAGCGGGTTGCCCGGCCAGGCGCGCTGACCGACGGAGGTGCTGATGTTGACCACCACGCCCTGCCCGGAAGCGGCCTCCAGCGCGGGAAGCGCGGCCTGGGTCAGCAGCACGGGCGCGGTGAGGTTGGTGGCGAACTGGGCCTCGACGCCCGCACGGGTGTGGCTGCCCAGGCTCTCGCCTCCGACGACGGCCGCGTTGTTGACGAGGACGTCGAGCCGCCCGGTCAGCTCCAGCGAGGCAACCACGATCCGGTCGGGGGCGTCCTCCTCGGTGAGGTCGGCCGGGTACGGGGTGATGGCACCGGAACCGGGCTCCGTGGCGGTCTCGCGGAGCGGCTCGGGGCGGCGCCCGACGGCCAGTACATGTGCGCCGCGCGCGGCGAAGGCCCGTGCGGTGGCCCGGCCGATACCGGTGCCTGCGCCGGTGACGACGACGGTGCGGGGCTGCTGGGCGGTGTGCGTCTCGGTCAGCTCGTCCATGCCCGCATCCTCGGACCCTGCCGCCTGCGTCAAGGTCAAGTCCGGTCCAGGACCGGGGCGGTCCTGGCGGGACCTCCGGTGCGGCGTCGGACTCCGTGTGGCGGGCGCGCGGCCGGCGCTGCCCGGAGGGGATATTCCCCGGCGAATCACCCGCAAAATACGCGCACCGTCTGACAACCCCCTCCACACTCTCCGCACTTCTCATGGTGAAGTGAACACACGGGCACGCAGAGTGCTCATATGACTTAAGGTCTGGGTGGTCGGCGCATCCCCGTACGCCTGGGGAGGGTTTCGGTGCGCTGTGGGGGTTCCGCGTACCTGGGGGGGTTCATGCGGCGCGACTCTGCGTTCGTGTCCGAGGTGGGGAGACCGGCCGAGCCGGGAGCCGGAAGAAGCAGCAGCGACACCGCCCCGGGACGGCACGCCGTCCACGGCGACCGGGACGGCAACCGGGACAAGGCCGGCTGGTACGGGCCGGTGGCACTGGCGGTCGACACCGCGGGGATCGCCCTTCCGGTGGCGCTCTGCTTCCACCGGGCCGCACTGCCCCACACCGGCGTGGCCACCGCGACGGCCACCCTGACGTGGCTGGCGGTACTGGCCGCCCACCGGCGGTACGAGCGCCGCTGGCTCGGCGAGAGCCGCGGAGTGCTGACAGCCCTGCACGACTGGCTGACCCTGCTGGGGCTGCTCGCCGTCGTCCGCGTACTGACGGGAGAGGACTCACCGCCCGCCGTCGCGCTGCTGGCGCTCGCCCCCGCGCCGCTGCTCACCACGGTCTGCCGCGCGCTGACCCACCACCATCTCGCCGGCCAGCGCCGGGAGGCCCACGTCGTGCAGCGGGCGCTGGTCGTCGGCGAGGGCAGCGCCGTGGACCGCGTGGTCCAACAGCTCGCCAGCCGCACCGACCATCCGTACGTCGTCATCGGAGCCGTTCCGGTGGGCCCGAACGGCAACCGGAGCGGGGTACCGGAGACGGGGCGGCTGGAGGCCGTCCCGCCCGGCCCGGACGACAGCGGCCCGGACGGCACCGCCGTGGTCTCCGCTGCCCGGCAGCACGCCGCCGACACCGTGCTGGTCGCTCCCGGATCGCTGCTGTCCGGCCAGCGGCTGCGCTCCCTGACCTGGGCGGTGCAGGACGCGGGACTGCCGTTGGTGATCTCCTCGGGGCTGGCCGACGTGGCCCTGCGCCGGGTGCGCCCGTCCACCGCGGCGGGACTGCACCTGCTGCACGTCGACCCGCCGCTGCGGCGCGGCCCGCAGCTCGCCCTCAAGTCGGCGCTCGACCGGACGGGAGCCGTCCTCGGGCTGGTGCTCCTCGCGCCGCTGCTGGCGCTGACCGCCCTGGTGATACGACTCGACTCACCGGGTCCCGCGCTCTACCGGCAGACCCGCGCGGGCCACCGCGGCGCGCCCTTCACCATGTGGAAGTTCCGCTCCATGGTCGTGGACGCGGACCGGTTACGCCCGCAGCTCGCCGCCGCCAACGAGGTGGACGGGCCGCTGTTCAAGATGCGCGCCGACCCCCGGATCACCCGGGTGGGACGTGTACTGCGCCGCACCTCCCTGGACGAGCTGCCGCAGTTGGTGAACGTGGCGCGCGGCGAGATGTCGCTGGTGGGCCCTCGCCCCCCGCTGCCGGACGAGGTGGCCGCCTACGGTTCGACGGCGCTGCGGCGGCTGCTGGTCAAGCCCGGGCTGACGGGGCCGTGGCAGGTGAGCGGACGCTCGGACCTGTCCTGGGACGAGAGCCTCGCGCTGGATCTGCGCTACGCGGACAACTGGTCGCTGACCACGGACCTGGACCTGCTGGCCCGCACGGTGCGCGCCGTGGTCGACGGACGGGGTGCCTACTGACATGCGGCCGCGGGCAGCGCAGCGGGGAGGAGCGGCGGCACGGCCGTACGCGGGTGCGCCGGCACCCCGGCCGCGACCGGCGGCCGCGCCGCGCGCCGGTGCGGTCCGGCCGGAGTCCGCGCGCCCGGTGGGGTACGGACGGGAGGCGTCAGGAAGCGGCGGTGCGCAGCCACCACTCGTAGGTGGAGCGGATGCCCTCCCGCAGCGGGATCGAGGGGCGGAAGCCGAGCGCGGACAGTCGGGAGACATCCAGCAGTTTGCGCGGCGTACCGTCCGGTCGGCCGGTGTCCCACTCGACGGCGCCGCCATAGCCGACCACGTCGCGCACCGTCCCGGCGAGCTCGGCGATGGTCAGGTCCGCGCCGCAGCCGACGTTGACCGGCATCTCGTCGTCGTACTCCCGCAGCAGCAGCACGCAGGCCCGCGCCAGGTCGTCGACGTGCAGGAACTCCCGGCGCGGCGTGCCGCTCCCCCACAGCACCACGCGCTCCGCGCCGTCCCGCGCGGCGTCGTGGAAGCGGCGGACGAGGGCGGGCAGCACATGCGAGGTCTCCGGGTCGAAGTTGTCGCCGGGGCCGTAGAGGTTGGTGGGCATCGCCGAGATGTAGCCGGCCCCGTACTGGCGGCGGTAGGCGCGGATCTGGCTGATACCGGCGATCTTCGCCAGCGCGTACGGCTCGTTCGTCGGCTCCAGGGCACCGGTGAGCAGAGCCTCTTCGGTGATCGGCTGCGTCGCGTGCTTGGGGTAGATGCAGGACGAGCCCAGGAAGAGCAGCCGCGGCACGCCCGCGGCGTGCGCCCCCGCTATGACGCTGAGCTGGATGCGCAGATTGTCCTCCAGGAAGGGCACGGGCCAGGTGGCGTTCGCCATGATGCCGCCGACCTTGGCCGCTGCCAGCACCACCGCGTCCGGGCGCAGGGCGCGCAATCGGCGCCGGGTGTGCTCCGCGTCCCGCAGGTCGAGCGCCGCGCGGTCGAGGGTGAGCGCCTCGTACCCCTCGGCGGCCAGCCGGCGGACCACGGCGGAGCCCACCAGCCCGCGGTGTCCGGCGACGAACACCCGGGCGCCGGGCGGCAGCAGCCCGCCTGCCGGGGCCGGGGGGCGGGCGGGCGTGGCGGGGTGCGGCGTCGGCTCCATGCTGCCGGATTCTGCCAGTCGGCACCCCCATTGCGGGAGGTAGCCGACAAAAACGAGGAAACCACCCGGCCGGTTCCCGCGGAGCGGCTGCTCCCCCTTCCCTCCCTCGTCCCCTTCCCTCCTCGTTCCCTCAGCCCCTCGTCCCCTCGTTCCCTCGGCCCCTCGTCACCACCACTCACCGCCCATCCCCAGTCAGCATCACCAATCCCACCAGGACGGCAGATGGCCAAGAGCGCACTGATCACCGGCATCACCGGGCAGGACGGGTCGTACCTGACCGAGCTCCTGATCGGAAAGGGCTACACGGTGCACGGGCTGCTGCGCCGGTCCTCGTCCTTCAACACCGGACGCATCGACCACCTGTACGAGGACCCGCACGACGAGGGCCGCTCGCTGGTGCTGCACCACGCCGACCTCGCCGACGGCGTCGCACTGGTCAACCTGCTGCGCGACCTGCGGCCCGACGAGGTCTACAACCTGGGCGCGCAGTCCCATGTGCGGGTCTCCTTCGACTCCCCGCTCTACACCGGCGACGTCACCGGCATGGGAACCGTGCGGTTGCTGGAGGCGATCCGGGCCAGCGGGATCGACACCCGGATCTACCAGGCGTCGTCCTCGGAGATGTTCGGCACGGCGCCGCCCCCGCAGCACGAGGCGACCCCGTTCCACCCGCGCAGCCCTTACGGCTGCGCGAAGGTCTTCAGCTACTGGTCGACGGTCAACTACCGTGAGGCCTATGACCTGTTCGCAGTGAACGGGATCCTGTTCAACCACGAGTCGCCGCGCCGCGGAGAGACCTTCGTGACCCGTAAGATCACCCGGGCCGTCGCCCGGATCCGGGCCGGGCTCCAGCGGCACCTTTACCTGGGGAACCTGGACGCGGTGCGGGACTGGGGGTACGCGCCGGAGTACGTCGAGGCGATGTGGCGGATGCTGCAGGCCGACGAGCCCGGCGACTACGTCGTCGCCACCGGGGTCGCCGCCACCGTACGGGAGTTCCTGCACGAGGCGTTCCGGGCGGGCGGTCTGGACTGGCGGGAGCATGTGCGGTTCGATCCGAAGTACCAGCGGCCGTCCGAGGTCGACGCGCTGGTCGGCGACGCGGCCAAAGCGGAGGCCGAACTGGGCTGGAAACCGCGGGTGACGTGGGGGGAGCTGGCGCGGATCATGGTCGAGGCCGACATCTCCGCGCTCGCGGCGGAACTCTCGGGCGAGGCGGTGCGCGTCGACCGCGGCTGACGCCCGCACCCGCGGGACACCCTGCCCGCCGCGCACCGCGGCGGGCCGCAGAGGACACCGGAGCGCAGCAGTACCCAGGCCCGCACGCGAGGCGGCGGCGCTGCACGAGGCACCAGCGAACAGTGGGGAACAGCAGATGAAACGACGTACGGCCCCGCGCACGGTCACGGCGGCGGCAGCGGTCCTGGCGCTGGCGGCCGCCGCGCTGATCGGCCCGGCCCTCACCGAGCGCGGCGCCCCGCAGGCGCACGCGCTCACCCCGCCGGTGGCGATGACGGCAGACGACTTACCGACCTGGCAGACGAACGGCGTCGTGTGGGCCATGGCCCAGTCCGACGGCGTCGTCTTCGCGGGCGGCACCTTCTCCGCCGTCCGGCCGCCGGGCGCGGAAGCGGGCACCGACGAGCGGAAGGCCGTCAACTTCGCGGCGTTCGACGCCGCGACGGGCGCCCCCACCGACTGCGGGCTCGACTTCACCGTGGGCAGCGGCACCGCGACGGTCCGGGCGCTGGCCGTCTCACCGGACGGCGAGACCCTCTACGCGGGCGGCAACTTCGCCGCCGTCAACGGCACCTACGTCAGCCGCGTCGCCGCGATCGACATCCCCACCTGCACGGTGAAGCCGGAGTTCAACGTGTCGGTGTCCGCGACCGTGCACGCGCTGGCCGCCACCGACGACACCGTCTACCTGGGCGGCGCCTTCACCTCGGTGGACGGGCAGAGCCGCAGCAAGTTCGCGGCGCTGAGCACGGACGGCGAGCTGCGGTCCTGGAAGGCGGACGCGGACGCGACGGGACGCGCCGTGGAGGTCACCCCGGACGGCCGCAGCGTCGTGCTCGGCGGCGACTTCGCCCGCGTGCGGAACACCGACTCGCACGCGCTGGCCGTCGTGGACGCGGACTCCGGCGCGCTCAAGCACGGCTACGGGCGCTCCTTCGTGCCGCGCAACTCGGTGGTCAAGGGCCTGTACGTGGACGGGACCGGGATCTACACCGCCAACGAGGGCACCGGCGGCGGCGTGTTCGACGGGCGGATCGCGCTGAACCTGGACGACTTCTCGCAGCGCTGGCGGGACACCTGTCTGGGCGCCACCCAGGACGTGACCGTCTACAAGAAGGTGCTCTACAGCAGTTCGCACGCGCACGACTGCTCCAGCATGGGCGAGTTCGGTGAACTCCACGAGCGCCAGCATCTGCTCGCCGAGTCGGTGGACGACCCCACCCCGCTGCTGTCCTGGTTCCCGGACACCGACGACGGCCCGCTGAACGTGGAGCAGGTGGGGCCGCGCGCCATGGTGGTCTCCTCCCGCGGCGGCAAGGACTACATGTGGGTGGGCGGCGCGTTCTCGCGCATCGCCAGCAACGGCAACACACCGCAGCAGGGCCTGGTCCGGTTCGCCAACGGGCCCGACACCGGCGCCCCGACCGTCCCCGAGGACGTGAACGCGGCCAACGTCCTCGGCGGTGTGCGGGTGTCCTGGCCGGCCAGTACCGACCTGGACGACCGCACCCTCACCTACCGCGTCTACCGCAACGGCGGCTCCGAGCCGGTGGGCACCGTCCGGGCCGACTCCGCGTTCTGGGACCGGCCCACGGTCAGCTTCACCGACACCACCACCGACTCCGGCACGGACTACACCTACCGGGTCACCGCGAGCGACGACGGGGACGCCAACACCAGCTCCCGCTCGGCGGGCGCGAAGGTGCGGACCCCGGGCACGCCCTCGGAGACGACCGTCGAGCGGGAGGCGAGCGCCGACGCCTATGTGAACGGCTCCTCGGCCAACTCCACCTACGGCACCCACATGCAGCTCGCCGTCCGCGGCTCCGCCCCCTACGAGAGCTACGCGCGCTTCGCCGTGCCGTCCGCACCCGACGGGATGGAGCTGGCCAAGGCCCGGCTCACCGTCACCACCAGCGGCGACAGCTACGCGGCCAGCGCGGACACCGTCAAGGTCCGCCCTCTCACCGGCAGCTGGAGCGAGAGCGGGGTGACCTGGGCAGGGCGGCCCTCGGTCGGCTCGGCCGAACTGGGCTCGCTGGACGGCGCGCCGGAGCGGAGCACGGCCTACGACATTCCGCTCAGCACCGACGCGGTCAGCGACGCGGAGGGCGAGAACCTCGATCTGGCGCTCACCAGCAGCGGCAGCGACAGTCTGTGGCTGGCGGCCCGCGAGTCCGGGGGCACCGGCCCCAAGCTCACGCTGACCTTCAGGAAGCCGTGAGCGCCCGCAGGGCGGCACCCGCGGCGGCAGCTCTCGTGGCGGCCGTCCTGGTGCTGACGGCGGGCTGCGGCGCGGGCGGGGACGACGGCGGGGAGGCCGCCGAACGTCCCCGGGCCGAGAAGAGCGCGGAGCGCGGCGGGAGCCCCACTGCCGTGCCGGAGAACGAGCCGCCGCCGCCCGGGGACGGGCGGGAGCGGCAGCCGGAGGACGCGCAGGATCCGAAGGAACCCAGGAACAAGGACGTGCCCAAGGTGCCGCGCGCCTCGCTCTCCCCGGCCACCGGCTCGTTCACCGAGAAGGAGAAGGAGTATCTGGTCGGCAGAGTGCCGCAGGGGCTGGAGCCCGCCGCGGTGCTGGAGGCCGGGCGCACCGCCTGCGCCCGGCTGCGCAGCACGGCCGAGGCGAGCAGGAAGGACGCGATCAGCGCGCTGAAGGCGGGCGAGATCGACAACGCCGAGCCTGCCGTGCAGCACCTGTGCCCGCAGTTCGAGCCGCTGCTCGAAGCGGCGGGCAGGAAGTGACCCGCCGTCGGCCGCCCCCGGAAGCCACCCGAGAACCCGAGAAGTGCCGTCCCAGGAAAGCTACGGAGAGAGCCCCCGTGCAGAAACTGCCCGTCGTCGTCGCGATACCGACCCGGAACGAGGCCGAGAACATCGCCACCACCGTCCGGTCGGTGATCGACCACTTCGCGCACGTCGTCGTGGTCGACTCGGACAGCACGGACGACACCCGCGCGCTCGCCGCGGCGGAGGGCGCCGAGGTGCTGCCCTACACCTGGGACGGCGGATACCCGAAGAAGAAGCAGTGGTGTTTGGAGCACGTTCACCCGCGGACCGACTGGATCCTCTTCCTCGACGGCGACGAGACGCCGAGCGCGGAACTGCTGGCCGAGCTGCGGCAGCTCTTCACTCCGCCGCCCGGGCGCACGCTGCGTCCGGCGGCGTTCGACATCCCGCTCGGTTACTGGTTCGCCGGACGCCGGCTCCGGCACGGGTACACCATCGTCAAGCGGGTGCTGCTGGACCGCACCCGCTGCCGCTTCCCGGAGCCCGACGACTTGGCCGCACCGGGCATGGGCGAGCAGGAGGGCCACTACCAGCCGCTGGCCGACCCGGTGGTCCGGCTGCGCTCCCCCATCGAGCACCGGGACCTGGATCCGGTGCGTACCTGGTTCGAGCGGCACAACCGGTACTCGGACTGGGAGGCGTGGCTGGAGGCGCACCCGGTGGTGCGCGAGCAGATCCGGCAGGCCAAGACCCGGCAGGGCCGGCTCTTCCACCGGGCCCCGCTCAAGCCGCTGGTGTCCTTCGCCTACGCCTACGGCTGGAAGCGGGGGTTCCTCGACGGCCGGGCCGGGCTGGACTACGCGCTGGCGATGAGCTTCTACCGCTGGCAGATCGGGCTCAAGGCCCGCGAGGCGGCCGCCGGGGGGCCGGGCGGGGCCGGAGAGCCGGGCGCGGTCAGCGCGTCGTCGGCGCCGGGCGGGAGCCGGCCCCGGCCCGTTCCCGCACCTGCCCGTACACCTCCCGCAGAGTGCCGACCACCGCGTCGAGGGTGAAGCTCTCGCGCGCCAATTGCCACGCGGCCCGCGACGCGGCGGCACCGGCCGCCGCGTCCAGGAGTTCCAGCACGGCGCGGCCGATCCGGGGCCCGTTCTCCGGGTCGTCCGGCGCGCTGTCCACCACCCGCCCGGCGCCCGCCGCGGCCACGTCGGGCGCCAGACCGCTGGTGCGGGTGACGACGACCGGCAGCCCCACCGACAGGGCCTCCAGCACCGAGACGGAGAAGGCGTCCTTGATGGACGGCAGGACATACACCTCGCTCTCCCGCAGCCGCGCGAGCACACCCGCGTGGTCGAGCGCGCCGATGTACTCCAGCGCGTGCCCGACCCCCAGCGACCGGGCGCGCGCCAGCATCTCCTCGGCCAGTGCGCCGGTGTCCGGCCCGGCCAGCACGAACCGCGCCTCGGGGTACTTCTCCAGCACCGTCGGCATCGCCCCGACGAAGTCCTGCGGGCGCTTGCCCTCCTGCACCCGTGCGCAGTACAGCACCGTGGGCGGCCGGCCCGGTGCCCGCCGGGTGCCGCGGGCGGGCTGCGGGGCGACACCGTTGACCAGCCGGTACGCCGGGCCCATCGGCTCCGGCGCCACCACCGCCTCGGTCAACTGGCGTTCCTGCTCGGTGAGGTGGAGCACGGCGTCGGCC
Source organism: Streptomyces sp. NPDC006925 (assembly GCF_042869575.1). Taxonomy (NCBI): domain Bacteria; kingdom Bacillati; phylum Actinomycetota; class Actinomycetes; order Kitasatosporales; family Streptomycetaceae; genus Streptomyces; species Streptomyces sp. NPDC006925. The sequence goes on along the minus strand of NZ_JBIAGB010000002.1, from coordinate 192,151 downwards.
TTGCACAGGACCCGGCGCAGCCCCAGCACGTCCACGGCCCGGGCCACCCGCTTCTCGGTGGGGTCGATCATCCCGTGCGTCTGCAGCACCAGGGGGCGGCCCAGCGCGGAGGCCAGCAGCGCGACCGGGAGCGTGACCAGGTCGCGCATCAGGTGGACATGGACGACGTCCGCAGAGCGCAGCATGCGCGGCGCCGCCGCCAGCAGCGCCGCCGAGGTGATACCGCTGACCTCGAACTGCGGCAGCAGATGGCGGGCCTGGAAGAGGCGGGCCGGAACGCCGTCCACGGTGCGCGGCAGCCGCCGGCCCGCGGGGAACCCGTCGCCCAGCGCCACCAGGGCCGCCTGGTCGCCGCGCGCCCGCAGCCCGCGGCACAGGTTCAGGGCGACCCTGGTGGGGCCGCCGAAGTCGTGGGTGGGCGTGTGCAGCGTGACGATGTGCAGCACCTTCAACGGTGTCCCCTCCCCTGGCCGTACCGATGATATTAGTCGGTACATCTGCTTTCGCCCCGGTCTTTCACGGTTTTCACGTCCTCCGGGGGCTCAGCGTCCCCGGCGGGCTCAGCGTCCTCAGCGTCCTCAGCGTCCTCAGCGTCCTCCGCGGGGTCCACGGGTTCCGCCTCCCGCCGTTGCGGGGCGGCGCCGGCCCCGGGAGCGGCGATGAGTACGGGCACCTCGGCCTCCGCGCCGCGGCAGCGGTTCGCCGCGACGGCGCCCCGCGCGGTGCTGTCCCGGGCGCTGGCCGTCCCACTGGTGGCGGCACTCGTGGCGGTACTGCCCGCGGCGGTCGCCACCCAGCCCGGGCCCGGACCGCACGACGCCGCCTTCTGGCTCCAGACGGCCACCTGCGCCTATTCCGGCACCCGGCTGGCGGCCATGGTGCTGACAGCGCACCGCCGGCTCATCCAGGGCGCCTTCTGGCTGTTCTGCTACATCGCCATGGGGATCGCACCGCTGGCCCAGACGGTGCTGGACAGCACCCCGACCCCGGTGGTCGGACCGCGCGCGGACACCGTGCTGGCCTCGGCGCTGGTGCTGGCGGGCCTCGTCGCCTTCGACGTGGGCGCCCTGCTGGCCCGCCACCGGCCGCCGCTGCGCAGCCGGATGCACGAGCGCCACCGGCCCGCGGCGGTCGTACGGCCGCGCAGGCTGTACGCGCTGTGTGCGGTGGCACTGGCGGGCAGCGGGCTGCTGATCGCCCGACTGGACGGGCCGGGCGTCTTCTTCAGCAACCGGCAGGAAATCAGCGAGACGCTCGGCGGGGCGGAGGCCGCCTCGCAGGCGGGCTCCGCGTTCCTGCGCGGGTTCGGCACCGTACCGGCGCTGCTGGCGCTGCTCTTCCTCACCCGCTGGCTGGTGGTCTCCCGCGCGGCCCGCCGCAGACCGCTGGTCCCGGTGCTGTGGCTGGTGATGCTGGCCCTGAACACCGTCGTCAACAACCCGGTCTCCAACCCGCGGTACTGGTTCCTGACGGTGCTGTTCTCGCTGTTGTTCACCGCCTTCCCGCGCAGCCCGGTGATGTACCGGGCCGCGCTGGCGACCGGAGTGGCGGTCGCCTTGGTGGTGTTCCCATTCGCGGACCGGTTCCGCTACGAGGAGGGCACCGACCGGCCACGGCAGGCGACGGACTCGCTGCTGGAGCCGCTGACGATGAAGGACTACGACCAGGCCGGCATGCTCGCCAACACCGTCACCTTCGCCGAGTCGGGCGAGGGCCACAGCTACGGACGCCAATTGGCGGGCACCGCGCTGTTCTTCGTCCCGCGCTCGGTGTGGGACGGCAAGCCGCACGACCCGGGCACCCGGGTGGGCACCTGGATGGGGATGCCCTACCCGAACCTCTCGTCGCCGCTGTGGGCCGAACTGTGGCTGGACTTCGGTCCGCTGGGCATGGCGCTGGGCTTCGCCGCCGTCGGCTACGGCGCCGCCCGCGCGGACCGGCGCTACGCACGGCGCACCGCCGAGGAGGCCGCGGCGGGCCCCGGCCCGCGGAGGCGACGGGACCGGGCCGAGCCGGGAAGCGTGGCGGCGGTGGCGGTGCCGCTGGTCGCCGGCTACAGCTTCATCCTGCTGCGCGGCTCGCTGCTCCAGGCCACGGGCCGGGTGGCCATCGCGGTGCTGTGCCTGCTGCTCGTCACGTCTTTCCGACAGGTCCGGCAGGACCGGCAGGTCCGGCAGGACCCACGGGACCGGCAGGGCCGCCCGCCCCGGGGCCGGGAGCGGGCGCCGGATCGAACGCGCTGACGCCGCCCGAGCCCGCCGTGCGCAGCAGCCGGGCCGCGCGCAGCCAACTGGCCGCCCCCTTCGCCGCGGAGCCCAGGCACAGACCCCAGGCCGCACCCAGCACCCCGCCCAGCAGGTAGCCGCCCAGCAGGCAGCAGACGGAGGCGAGGGAGAAGACGAGCTGGAGGGGCAGCGTCGTGCGCGGCCGCAGCACCCGCAGCGTCAGCAGCCCGCAGGTGCCCAGCGCCATCGCCGCGTACTGGCTGCCGGTGGCGGGCAGCAGCCGGGCCGCGGAGGCCCAGGTGTCGCCCAGCAGGGCGCGCCCGTAGCCGTCCGGCAGCAGCAGAAGAACGGTGGTCCAGGCGGCGGCGAGCGCGGCGAGCACGCCTCCCGCGGCGGCCGCGGCGCGGGCCGCTCGTCGTCCGCCGCCGGTGCGGTTCAGCAGCGGGGGGCCGAACCCGGTGGCGGCGTTGAACAGCACGTTCATCGGCCCGTAGAGCGTGGTGGCGCCCCGCAGCGCGCCCACCGCGAGCGGGTCGGCAAGCACTCCCAGGCCGATGACGGCCAGTTGGCTGCCCGCGTTGCCCACCCCGAACTCGACGGCGAACCGGCGGCCCAGGTGGTCCCGGCACAGGAAGCGGGCCGGGTCCTGGCCCGCGCCCCGGGTGTGCCGCCCCAGCAGCCACAGCGCCACCGCGAGCGCGGGCAGCGCCGAGACCCCCCAGGCCAGCAGCAGCCGCGCCGCACCGGCGCCGGACGGCTGGGCGGCGAGCGCGGGCAGGACGGCCGCCAGCCGCAGCACGTCGGCGAGCAGCGCGTACTGGGGCCGGTGCAGGGTGGCGAAGGCGTAGCGGGTGGTCTCCTGCGTCAGCGCGAGGGGCAGCACCAGCGCCAGCGCGGCAAGCGCGGTGCCGGTCCGGCCGCCGACCGCCCACAGCACGGGCGCGGCGACCACGGCCGGGGCCGCCGCGGCCAGCGCGGTGAAGGCCACTCCCGAACGGCAGGCCCGCGCCACGCGTTCCGGCGCGCCCTGCTCCAGGACGAGGGCCTGGCCCACGTAGGCGACGGTGAGGCCGAGGAGCACGGTGAAGACGGTGTAGACGAGGGAGAACGTGGCGAAGGCGTGCACATCCGACCGGCGCGCCGCCACCACCAGGACGGCGATGTTCGTCGCCGCCGCCACGCCCTGGTCGGCGACGGAGCAGACCAGCGCGGTACGGGTCCGCGGCATCCGCCGCTCCGGCCCCCGCGCCGGACCGCCGCCGGGGTGCTGCACCCGGATCCCCCTCCTCAGCCGCCGGAAGCGCTCAACGGTCCAGCACCCGCAGACCGACCCCCTCGCGGACGAACTCCGCGGGGTGGGGGCGCGGGGGCAGGCCCCGGTCCGGCGGTGCGGCGGGGCCGGACGTGCCGCCGCGCCCGGAGTCGCCGCCGGTGCCCTCGGAGTGGAGGAGGGCACCGAGCACGCAGCCGCCCGCGCCGGCCACCAGTTCGCGCACCCGGGCCAGGTCGTCCCGCCGCACCTCGCGCGGGTCGCAGACGAGCAGAACGCAGTCGACCCGGTCGATGAGCGCGATGGCGTCGGCGTACGACAGCACGGCGGGCGCGAGCACCAGCAGCACGGAGTCGCTGTCGTCGGCGTGCCCGATGAGCTGGGTGACGGCCGAGGAGGTGAGCGCACGCGGCACCTTGCTGACGCGGTGTCCGGGTACCAGGTCGAAGACGCCCGACTCGCCCGCGTCGATCGGGACGCGGTGCCCGGCGGGCCAGCCGATCGTGCCGTGCCCGGGAGCGCGGGCCCATCCCCCAGGCCGGACACCGTCGGCGTGCCGCAGCCGCTCGGTGAGCGAGGGGGTGCGCAGATCGGCCTCCAGCAGCAGCACCTCCTTGCCCATCTCGGCGAAGGACGCGGACAGGTTCACGGAGGCGGCCAGCGCGGTGTCGATGCCGCCGCGCGGCGGGACGACCAGGACGCGGCGGCGGCGCGCGAAGGTCTCGTCGTAGGCGAGCCGGAACGCGACCGAGCGGTACTCCTCGGCGAGCCGGCCGGCGGCCAGCAGCGGACGGGAGCGCGCACGGCGCTCGGCCCGCTTCCCGCGGCGGCGCCCACGCCCGCGCGGCAGGGTGCCCAGTACCGGGGCGTGCAGGGCGCGCACGACATCGCCGGGGGTGCGGACGGCGGGGTCGAAGACGAGCCGTACCCAGGCGGCGAGCAGGCCGAGGCCGACGCCGACGGCGGCACCCAGGCCGAGCATCAGCAGCAGCCCGGGACCGGCGGGCGCGTCGGGCGGGACGGCCTCGGTGACGACGCGGCCCGGGGTGGTGTCCTCGGCGCGCAGGTCGCTGATGCTGCCGTTGAGTTCGGCGATGCGGCTGACGACGGAGGAGTGCGCCGATAGCGTGCCGTCGAGCGCGCCCTCCCGGCCGGAGGAGGCGATCTCCTCGGCGAGCCGGTCGCGCTCCTTCAGCAGCGGCTCGCGCTGCTTCTCGTAGGAGTCGACCATGCTCGCCGCGCGCGCCTCGGCGTCCTGCTCGCGGTTGCCGAGGTAGGCAGCGGCGAAGGCGTTGGCGCCGCGCGCCGCGGCGCGGGGGCTGTGCGCGGTGTAGGAGAAGCGCAGCATCCGGGTGTCGGGCGGGTTGGTGACCTGGAGGTCGGCGGCGAGCTGCTGGGGGCGGCGCCCGGAGCGCAGGGTGTCCGCTGCGCGTTCGGCGACGACGCTGCTGAGCGCGGTGCGCCGCTCGGATCCCATGCTGGTCCCGCCGGCGGCCGAGGAGGCGCCGCTGCTGTCGAGGGGCAGCGGCCGGACGGTGATCTCGGTGGTGGCGGTGTAGGAGTCGGCACCGCTGACGCCGAGCCAGCCGCCGCCCAGGACGCCGAGGGCGATGCCGAGCGCGATCAGCCAGCGGTAGCGCAGGAGCTGGCGGAACTGGTCGCGGAGCAGGTCGGGTTCGTCGTCAGGGTGGACGGCCGGGGCCGGGTCCGGCTCGCCGCCGGGGCCGGGTGCGCCGCGGCCGCTCACGCCGGTCCGCCCTGCTGCCGGACGGCGCCGGCCGCGGCGCCCCGCGGGGAGCCGGGCCGGGTGTGGGGGCCGGTGCGGTGGCCGCCGGGTGCGGGGGCCAGGGCGCGGGCCTCTTCGAGCAGCGCGGTCAGCCGCTCCAGCGCCGCGGTGCGCCCCAGGTGGCCGGTGGCGTACGCGCGGCCCGCGGCGCCGAGCACGGCGGCGCGGGCGGGGTCGGCGGCCAGGTCGCGGAGGCCGTCGGCGAGCGCCGCGGGGTCCTCGGGCGGTACCAGGACCCCGGCGCCGGAGCGGCGGATCTCGCCGGCGGTGCCGCCGCTCCCGGCGACGGAGGCGAGGACCGGGCGCCCGGCGGCGAAGTAGGAGGTGAGCTTGGAGGGGACGCTCATGTCGAGCACGGAGGCCCGCTGGGTGACGGCCAGCACGTCGGCGGCGGCCAGCACCTCGGGGAAGTCCGCCTCGTCGGCGGGTGGCAGCAGTTCGACGCCGGGCAGCGGGGCCGCCAGCCGGCCGAGCCGGCGGCGCTGGTTGCCGTCGCCCATCAGGACGACGCGTAACCGCTCGCCGCGGAGCAGCCGGGCGGTCTCGATCAGCACGTCCAGGCCCTGTTTGAGGCCCATGTTGCCGGAGTGCAGCAGCACCGTCTCGTCCGGCCGCCAGCCGAGCCGGGAGCGGGTCTCCTCGCGGGGACGGGACGGGGCGGATATGTGCGTCCAGTTGGGCACGGTGCGGATGCGGGAGGCCGGGACGCCGAGCGCGATGACCCGCTCGGTGAAGCTCTCGTGGATGACGCCCACCAGGGTCGCCGCCGCCAGTACCCGGCGCTCCACGGCACCGGCGAGGGCGGCTGCCCGGTCGCCGCCGCGGATGCCGCTCTGCGCCGCACCGGCGCCCATCAGGTCCTGTACGACCGGTACGAACGGTACTCCGGCGCGGCGGGCGAGCCGGGCACCCAGCAGTCCGCCCGCGAGGCTGGGGAGTTGGGCGACGACGGCGTCGGGCAGTCCGCCGAGCCGGGGCGGGGCGAGCAGTCCGTGGGCGAGCACGGACGCCTCGTACAGCGCCCGGCGCGCGGCGGTCTGCCGGGGCGGGACGGTGTGCCTGCGGCGGTGCACCCGGACTCCGCCCCGCTCCTCGATGGCCCGCCAGACGCCCCGGTAGGCGGGGTCGGTACGCCAGGCGGGGTAGTGCGGCATACCGGCCAGGACGTGCACGTCCCAGTCGGGGCGCGCGGCCCAGTGCTCGGCCAGCTGGGCCGCATAGGGCCCGATGCCGGCCTGCTCGGGTGCGTAGTTGGTGGACACCAGCAGCACCCGGCGCCCGGATGCCTCCTCGCGCAGCCCACCGGGCGCGGCCCCGTCTCCGGGCACCGCGTCGCCGTTCACCATGGATCCCCCCACAGGTCCGCCGCTCGTTCCCCCGGGGCAGCGTAACGCCTGCCGTGCACGCTTTCGCCAACCTGTGCCTGTTTCCCACCGGTTGTGGTTGCATGCAGCGATGCGCGGCGGCCGGGGAGGGTTGCGGCGCGGTCAACGGCATGCGTCCTGGGGGGACTTCACATGACCCACACCGTCGGCTACGCACCCGGCGCCTACGACCTGTTCCACGTCGGCCATCTGAATCTGCTGCGGCACGCCCGCTCGCGGTGCGACTACCTGGTCGCGGGCGTGGTCTCGGACGGGATGGCCGAGCGCGCCAAGGGGCGCCCGCCGGTGATCCCGCTCGTCGAGCGGCTGCAGATCGTCCGCAGCATCCGGTTCGTGGACGCGGCGTTCGTGGAGACGGTGCCGGACAAGCTGGAGACCTGGCAGCAGGTCAGGTTCGACGTGCTGTTCAAGGGGGACGACTGGCGGGGTACGCCGAAGGGCGAGAAGCTGGAGGCCGACTTTCGTACGGTCGGCGTAGAGGTCGTCTACTTCCCGTACACCATGCATACCTCCAGCACTCAGCTGCGGCGCGCACTCGACGCACTGGCCGCACCTTCCGGGCCCTCCGCGCCGGTCACCCCGGAGGCGGGGCGGACAGCTCCCGGAACCATTTGACCGCGAACGCGGCGAGGAAGAGCGCGTAGCAGGCGAACAGGGCGGCGTACCCGGCGCGGAACAGCCCCGGGGCGCCGAGCAGCAGGAAGACGGCGCAGAAGACCCCGTGGTCCACCGGGAGCAGCGCAACAGCCCGCAGCGTCGGGGGCGGCGCGGCGTCCGGTGGCGGCGCAGCAGCACGATGGTCCGGCCGGGGCCGGAGCTTGTCGGTGAGCAGCCCGCCGAAGAAGATCAGCACCGCCACGAGCTGGAAGCCCAGCGGCAGCAGCAGCCAGCTCTCGTGCGGCAGATCCGCGAAGCGGTAGAAGGAGATCAGCACGGCCGAGTGCAGACCGGTGATCTTCGCGCAGTCCACCACGTGGTCCAGCCACTCCCCCGCCGGGCTGCCGCCGCCCCGCAGCCGGGCGAGTTGCCCGTCGGCGGAGTCCAGCGCGAAACCGACGAAGAGCGCGGCCCACACGGCAGCCCCCAGCCCCCAGGACGGCCGCACCAGCGCCACACCCGCCACCCCGGCGAAGCTGCACACCGCGCTCAGCAGCGTCACCTGGTTGGGGCTGAGCCCGGCGCGGTACGCGGCGGCCGCGAAGACCCTGCCCAGCGGCCGGTTGAGGTACCGCGAATAGAGCGAGACCCCCTTGGCCGTCTTCTGCGCGGCCCGTAACCGGCGCAGCGCCGTACCGAATTCCGCGGCCTCCGTGGCCTGAACCATGCACGCCCCCTCGCTCGTCCTGCCGCGCATACTGGGCCAGGCACCGCGCGGCACGCCAGACCCCGCAGGGTAGGGTGCCTTCGCCGACAGCACCGGGAGGGTGGGAACAGGTGAAGGGGTTGAGGGCTGGCAAGCCCCCGCGCATACCGCTGGCAGCGGCCGTGACGACCGGAGCACTGCTCGCCTCGCTCACGGGCTGTGTGACCGTGCACGGCGAGAGCGCCGTGGTCCCCGCGCTGAGCGAAGCCGAGGCGGCGAAGGTGCTCAAGACCTTCGTGGCGAAGAACAACCGCGCCAACACCGCCTACGACGCCGGGTTGAACGCCCGGATCGAGACGGGCGCCCTCGGCGCCATCGACCAGGCGGGCCTCAAGTCCCGCAAGGAGGTCCGCCCGAAGGGGAACCCGGACTACCAGCCGCTGAAGCTGACCGACACCCGCTATCTGATCCCCGAACAGGCGGGCTGGCCGAAGTTCTTCGTCACCGACTCGCGCAGCAACCGCAAGGGGCAGGGCCGCTGGCTCTTCGTCTTCCAGCGCCAGCGGGCCGACGGGCCGTGGAAGGCGTCCTACCTCTCGGTCGTCGCGCCCGATCGGATCCCCCGCTTCGCGCGGGACGAGCACGGCCGGGTGAAGACCGTGCCGGTGGGGGGCGGCTCCGGGCTGACCGTCCCGCCGGACGAACTGAGCAAGCGCTACACCCGCTATCTGCAGGAGGGCGCGGGCGACGACTTCGCGGCCGGGCGGCACACGACCGCGCTGCGCGAGAAGCGGAAGAAGGCGCTCAAGCGTGAGAACGTGCGCAACGAGTTCGCCGACCGGGCCGCGCAGCCGCCGCAGTACGCGCCGTTCGGGCTGCGCACGAAGGACGGCGGGGCGCTGGTGTTCTTCACCACTCTGCACCACCACAAGCAGACGCTGCCGCGGGGCTACAAGCCGCAGATCAAGGACCCGCTCGTGAAGGCGATGATGTCGGGCACGCCCAAGCAGTCGGTGACCTTCGTGCGGGTCTCGGAGCAGGCCGTCACCGTTCCCGCTGAGCGGGCGCGGGGGAAGTCCGGCGGCTCCGGCGGCTCCGGCGGCAAGGTCGACTTCCTGAGCCGCATCGAGGGGCTGACCGCCGCACGCGGCGAGTGAGCCCGTCCCGCCGGGCCGGGGGCGCCCCGGTCCGGCGGCGGCGTGCGCACCGCACCGGCCCCGCGGGGCCGCGGGGCCACCGGCCGGAACGGGGCGCCGCCCGGTGGCGGTCGGCGCCGGACCTCAGCGCACCGGCCAGGGGGTGTGCTCCTCCAGGCCCTCCACCGTCACGGCGTACTCCGCGCAGGCGTCGGTGAGGGTCTCCAGCAGGGCGAGGGGCTCGGGGAGCGCGTCCCCGTCCTGCGGGGGGCGCAGCCAGCGGACGCCCTCGGCCGTGTCGGGCAGCCGCGAGGGCGGCAGCAGCACGTAGCTGCCCCGGCAGTGCCAGCGCAGTCCGGGGTGCTCCTCCATCGTCTCGGGGTGGCTGTCCAACTCGCAGGGCCACCACTCGTCCTCGTCCTCGGGTGTGCCCCGGGTCTTGGTGAAGAAGAGCATCCGGTCGCCGCCGTGCAGCGCCACCGGCCCCAGCTCCGGCTCGGCGCCGGGGTCGGCCGCCCGCTCCCGCTCCTCCAGCACGGCCAGCGCCGCGTACCCCGCCTCGGCCGGGACGTCCAGCACGTCGTGGGCGCGGCCGGTGGCGGTGATGAAGTTGGCCTCCGGTTCGGCCCGCAGCCAGCGTTCGACCTGGGCGCGGTCGGTGGTGGCCTGGGTCTGCCAGGCGAAGGAGACGGGGTGTCTGCCGGGGGTCGGACAGCCGATCCGGACACAGGAGCAGCCGTACCCGGACGGGTGAGCGGCGGGGGCCAGCGGGAACCCGGCCCCGGCGGCCGCGAGCAGGAGCGTTTCGCGGTCCTGGGCCGCTTCCGCCGCGGCGGCCGGCCGGTTGCCGCGGCCGCCCCAGCGCCGTCCCCCCGAGCCGCGGCCCTGCGCCGGGGAGCCGGTGTCGGACGGCTCGCTCGTGCCGTGCCCGGCCCGGCGGCCCAGCCATCGGGCGATCCTGCTCTCGCGTTCCATCTACCGCCTCACTCCGCGACCGGGAACCATGAACTCCGAGGGTACGCAGCCCCGCGGCGCGCTGAGGCGGATTCCACGGATCGCCGATGTCCCCCTGCCATCCTGCTCCTCCCTGCGGCGGCTCCGGCGGCCGGGGTCGGGACGTCACCCGCCGGGGCGCCACCCGGCCGGACGCGCTGCCCGGCGGTCCGCCCGCTTCGCCCCTAGTTTGGGATCATGGCGACAAAGGCGGCTTCTGCTCCGATGGTCTCGTTTTTGACCCTGGCTCTCGTCGCGGTACCGGCCGCACCGGCCGCCTCGGCCGCGTCCGCCGACCCCTCGCCCCCTGGGCAGGGAGTCAGCCGCACGGTGGCACCGCGGCTCTCCCGGCTGTCCGGCACCACCGTCACGGCACACCGCGGCGGCGCCCTGGAAGTCCCGGAGAACAGCATGCAGGGGATGACCGCGACCCGGCGGCGCGGCTACGCGCATGTCCTGGACGCCGACATCCGCCGCCTGCGCGACGGGACGCTGGTGGCGATGCACGACGACACCCTGGACCGCACCACGGACCGGCACGGCAGGGTCGGCGCACTCGACTGGAAGGCGTGGCAGAAGGTGCGCCTGACCCCGAAGAGCAGCCTGCCCGGGCAGTGGCGGCCGGAGCGCCCGCCGGCCGCGCGGGAGATCCTCGACCGGTTCGGCGGGGACATCCTGCTGATGCTGGAGCTGAAGGACCCCGCGGGGCTGCCGCGGCTCGCCCGGCTGATCCGCGAGCGGCATCTGACCCGGTCGGTCCTGGTGGAGTCCAACGATCCGCGGGTCGCCGCCGCCGCGCACGAGGAGGGGCTGCTGACGGCGGTGTGGCGCTCGGCACGCCAGGCGGCCGACGACCGGCCCGAGCGCTGGAAGGACTATGTGACGATGCTCAGCATCGACCACCGGGCCGAGGCAGGGGACGTGCGCAGGGCCGTGCGCTCCGGGATCACCTACGTCTGGTCGCACACGGTCAACACGCGCGCGGCCCGGGACCGGATGCTGAGGCTGGGCTGCGAGGGCATCGTCACCGACCGGCCGGGCAGCCTGGCACCCACCGGGGCGGAGCCGTGACGGCGGGCGGCGCGTGCCGGGGAGGTCGGCGCCGGGAGTTCGGTCCGCCGTGCGGTCCCTGGTGCCGCGCGGGGTCCGGTTCCCGGTGAGGTGCGGGGTTCAGTTCCCGGCGGGCCGCGGCGTGAGCGCGCGCAGGACCAGTTCGACCAGCCCGTCGGTGAACTCGTGGGTGAGCGGGCCGGTGCGGTTGAGCCAGCGCTGCTGGAAGGGGCCGAGCAGCAGCTCGACGGCGAGGTCGGGATCCACGGCGGGGTCGATCTGCCCGGCACGCTGCGCGGCGCGCAGCCGTTCCGCGTACAGCTTCCGGCCGGGGCCCTGGAGCCGGACGGCGAACTGCTCGGCCAGCTCGGGATCGGCGGCCGAGGCGACGGCCAGTGCGCGGTAGGGCGCCTCGAACCCGGCGTCGGAGAACTCGTCCGCGGTGGCCCGCAGCACTGCCTTGAGGTCGGCCTCCAGGTCTCCGGTGTCGGGCAGGCCACCGCCGTGCTCCTCGGTGTGGACCAGGTCGGTGAACGCCTCCAGCAGCACCGCAGCCTTGGAGGGCCACCAGCGGTAGATGGTCTGCTTGCCGACGCCGGCCCGCGCGGCGATCGCCTCGATGGTCAGCCTGGGATACCCGACCTCGCCGACCAGTTCGACGCTGGCCCGCAGGATGGCGGTGCGGGAGTGCGCGCTGCGGCGGGAGACGTCGGGATTCTTCGGGGTCGCGGAGGGCATGCCCCGAATCTAGCAGCGCTTCGAGACGAGACGAACCGTCTTGACAGGGCGGAGCGTCCCGCTCATCCTTTCCTCCGGGGCGAGACGATACGTCTCGCCCCGATCAGGGTCCGGCACGAGGAGAGGAGACGCTCATGAGCAAGGGACGCGGCGGAAGGATGCTCGGTTCGGCGGGGTCCGCAGCCACCTGTCCCGGCAGCCGGCTCCGCGGCTCCGGGGGCGGCCCAGGCGCTCCCACGGGCGGGAACGACCCGCAGGCCCAGAAGCGCGAACTGCTGTGCACGCTCCGGGAGTCCCGCAGGTGACCCGCCCGCCGCCGGGCACTCACACGTACTTGACCGGCAATCCACACGAACAGGCTCCTCAGGGAGCACCATGGGCGCACCGCATCACGCACGTTCCCTGAGGAGCCTGAGATGTACGCAACCCGTCGCTATCTGATGTGTCCTCCGTCCCACTTCCGCGTCACCTACTCCATCAACCCCTGGATGGACCCCGGCAAGCCCGTGGACCTGCCCCTCGCACTCGCCCAGTGGGAGGCGCTCCGCGACCGCTACCGCGCCCTCGGGCACACCGTCGAGCTTCTCGACCCCGTACCGGAGCTGCCCGACATGGTGTACGCCGCCAACGGCGCGACCGTCGTCGACGGCCGCGTGCTCGGCGCCCGGTTCGCGCACCCCGAACGCGCCGGGGAGGCGGCCGCACACCGCGACTGGTACCGCGCGCACGGCTTCGGCGACGTGACCGAACCCACGCACATCAACGAGGGCGAGGGCGACTTCGCCGTCACCGCCTCCTGGCTGCTGGCCGGGCGCGGCTTCCGCAGCAGTCCGCTCTCCCACGGCGAGGCCCAGGAATTCTTCGGGCGCCCGGTCATCGGCCTCGACCTGGTGGACCCGCGCTACTACCACCTCGACACCGCGCTGTGCGTGCTGGACCCCGAGGCGGAGGACGTGATGTACCACCCCGCGGCCTTCTCCCCCGGCAGCCGGGCCGTGCTCGCGCGGCTGTTCCCCGACGCGCTGCTCGCCGAGGAGCCCGACGCGCTCGCCCTCGGCCTCAACGCCGTCAGCGACGGGCGGCACGTCTTCCTGCCCGAGGCCGCCACCGGCCTCTTCGCGCCCCTGCGGGACCGCGGCTACGAGCCCGTGCCGGTGGACCTGACCGAACTGCTCAAGGGCGGCGGCAGCGTCAAGTGCGTCACCGCCGAACTGCGGTCCTAGCCGGCTCCGGGCCTGCTGAGCGGACCCGGGCGGCGGGAACCGCGCCGCGCGGTCACCACGGGTCGCCCCAGGCGGCCTTGCGGGCCGCGCGGTAGTCGGCGCCCGCCCGCTTGGTGACGGGACGGCGGTGCACGGCGCCGCCGTCCTCGCACAGGTCCAGCAGCACCTGCCCCTTGCGGAGCTGCGGCCTGCGGACGATCCGGGCGCCCGCGGGGGTGCCCGGCACCGTCTCCCGCACCGCCGCCACGTAGCTGAACTTCTCGTCCTCGTACGGCAACTCGCCGCCCTTCACCCGGCGGTGCAGCGAGGAGCGGGCGACCCGCACCGCGAAGTGGCACCAGTCCTGGCCGGGCACCAGCGGGCAGGCCCCGTCGTGCGGGCACGGCGCCAGCACCCGCAGCCCCGCCCCCAGCAGCGCGTCCCGAGCCGCGCGGATCCGCAGATAGCCCTCCGGGGTCCCGGGCTCCACCAGCACCACGGCGCCCCGGGCCGCGCGCGCCGCCGCGTCCACCACGGCGTGCCGGTCCGCCTCGGCGAGCTCCCCCAGCACGTAGGAGACGGTCACCAGATCGGCGGACGCCGGCTCCGGCAAGCCGCCACCCGCCGCACCGCCGCCGCGCAGCGAGCCGCGGCGCCACTCGGCCCCGCGCAGCGCCGCCACCCCGGACGCCAGCTCGCGGCCCAGCGCGAGAGCCGGCTCCGCCCAGTCGAGGACGACCGTCGTGCGGGCCGCCCGCTCGGCCCGCCACACGCGCTCCGCCGCCCACACCGCGGCGCCCGTGCCGCCGCCCACGTCCAGGTGGCTGCCGGGGGTCCAGTCCCCGGCGCGCTCGGCCAGCTCGGCCAGCGCGGCGGAGGCGGCGGCGAAGGTGGCGGGCATCCGGTAGGCGGCGTAGGCGGCCGCGTCGGCGGCGTCCCGCAGCACGGGAGCGCCGGTGGGGGTCTCCCCGCGGTAGTGGGCGATCAGCCGCTCGACGGCGCCCGACGCCTGCCGCGCGGGCAGCCCGTCCAGCGCTGCGGCGAGCGCGCCGCGCAGTTCTTGCTCGATCACTGCTCCAGTGTAGGAAGTCCGCCGGCGGCAGGCTCCGGCGCCGGGCGCCGCCGGGGCCCGCCGGGCGCTGACCGCAGGGCCCGGCGGCGGCGCTCACCGCACGGCGCGGGCCAGCAGGCCGGCCGCGGCGGCGCGCGGAGCACTGTCGGGGGGCCGGCGTACCGGGTGGACGGTGTTGGCGAGGAGCACCAGGAAGGTGTCCGTCACCGGATCGAGCACCAGGCTGGTCCCGGTGAAACCGGTGTGCCCGGCGCCCCGGGAGCCGGGCCCGGCGAGCTCGCCCATGAACCAGGGGGCGCCGGTGCGGAAGCCGAGGCCGGGCGGTTCCAGGAGCTGGGCGGCCGAGGAGGGCGCCAGGATGCGGGCGGGCCCGTAGGAGCCGCCCGACAGCAGGGTGCGGCAGAGGACCGCGAGGTCGCGGGCGGTGGAGAAGAGCCCGGCGTGCCCGGCCACCCCGCCCATGGCGTAGGCGTTCTCGTCGTGGACCCGGCCGTGGACCAGGCCCCGGTTGAGCTTGGCCCACGGTCTTCGCATGTCCTCGGTCGCGGCGATCCGGTTGCGCCAGGGGCGGGGCGGGTTGAAGCGGGTGTGGCGCATCCCGAGCGGTGTGGTGATGCCCTCCCGCACCAGGACGTCCAGCGTCCGGCCCGTCACCTGGTACAGCACGCTCTCCAGCAGCAGCAGGTTGAGGTCGGAGTACAGGTGGGCGGAGCCCGGCTCGGTCAGCGGCTTCTCGGCCCACAGCAGCTCCGGGTGCTCGGCGGTGTTGTGCTCGTAGAAGGGCAGCTCGGCACGGAGTCCGGAGGTGTGGGTCAGCAGGTGGCGGACGGTGATGCCGTGGTCGGTGACCGGCGCGGCGCCCGCCTGGAGGTGGTCGGCGACGAGCCCGTCCAGCGCGAGCGCACCCCGCTCGATCTGCTGGACGGCGGCGATGGCGGTGAACAGCTTGGTGAGCGAGGCGAGGTCGAAGACCGTGTCCACCCGCATGGGCAGCCACTCCTGGCGCGGCAGCTCGACCGGGAGCCCGGCGGCGGGATCCCAGGCGGCGTACCGCAGCGCCCAGCCGGTGGCGTGCTCCAGCGCGACGCAGGGACCGCGGCCGGCCAGCACGACGGCGCCCGCGCACCAGCCCGCCGCAGGCAGTGCGTCGGTGCTGTCGGCCAGCTCGGCCAGCCGTCCGTCGTCGAGCCCGGCCTTCTCCCGGAAGCGGCGCCGCGCCTCGGCACCGTCCAGGGAGGCCACGCTCCTCAGTCTCGTACGCGCCATGGGCGGCAGAGTGCCACGAAGGCGAGGGCGGCGAGGGTGACGGCACCGAACTGGACCAGCGCCATGGGCACGGCGGTCTGCTCGCCCGCCACTCCGACCAGCGGGGAGGCGGCGGCGCCGACGAGGAACTGCGAGGTGCCCAGCAGCGCCGAGGCCGAGCCGGCCGCGTGCGGGGTGCGCATCAGGGCCTGGGAGTTGGCGTTCGGCATGATCAGCCCCATCCCGGACATCAGCACGCACAGCGCGGTGGCCAGCGGCGCCAGCCCCGCGTGCCCGAACACCCCGGTGGTCAGCACCAGCAGTGCCACGGTCGCGGCGCCGACCATGCACAGCCCGAAGGCGAGCACCCGGTCCAGGGACACCCGGCCGACCAGGACCTTCCCGTTGAGCTGCCCGAAGGCGACCAGCCCGATGGAGTTGACCATGAACAGCAGGCTGAAGGTCTGCGGCGAGGCGCCGTAGATCTCCTGGACGACGAACGGCGAGGCCGCGACGTAGGAGAACAGCGCCGCGAAGGCGAGGCTGGAGGCGAGCAGGTACCCGGTGAAGACCCGGTCGGCGAGCAGCCCGCGCATGGTGCGCAGCGCGTCCGGCAGCCCGCCCTTGTGCCGGCGTGCGGCCGGCAGTGTCTCGGGCAGCTTGCGCAGCACGACGAGGACGAGCAGCAGGCCGATCCCGGCCAGGATGCAGAAGACGCCGCGCCAGTCGGTGAAGCGCAGCACCTGGGCGCCCAGGACGGGGGCGAGGACCGGTGCGGTTCCGGAGATCAGCATGAGAGTGGAGAAGAACCGCGCCATGGCCAGCCCGTCGTACAGGTCGCGGACGACGGCGCGGGCTATCACCACCCCGGCGGCGCCCGCGAGTCCCTGGGCGAGCCGGAAACCGGTGAGGGTGGCGGCGGTGGGAGCCAGCGCACAGGCGAGGCTCGCCAGGATGTAGCAGCCCATGCCGACCAGCAGCGGGCGCCGCCGACCGAAGCGGTCGCTCATCGGACCCGCGACGAGCTGACCCACGGCCAGCCCGACGAGGCAGGCGGTGAGGGTGAGCTGGGCGCCGGCGGCCGGGATGTGGAGCGCTCCGCTGACCTCCGGGAGGGCCGGGAGGTACATGTCGATGGAGAGGGGCGGGAGCGCGGTCAGTCCGCCGAGGATGAGGGTGAGCAGCAGCCCGGCGCGACGGCGGCGGGTCAGTTCGGGGGCGGCGGCCGCGGCGGTGCCCGACCCGGTGGAGGCGGACCCCGGGGGATCGGACTGCGCGGCGTCGGTCTGCACGTCCTCGGGTGTGGCGTCTTCGGGTGTCGCGGCCGGGGCGTTGACGGACGCTGCTTCCCGGGCGGTGCGGGCGCCGCGCGCGGACGGTGCCGCGAGGTGCGGGTGTTGCGGATGCTGCGGGTGGTGCCGGTGCTGCGGGGCGTCGGCGGGTACGGCGGCCGGTTGCTGGGGGCCGGTCTTGGTCATGCACCTCTCCAGGAGATTGTCACGGACTCGAACATTCTCCCAGGAATTCCGGTACGGGCCCACACGTTTGTTCCCCCTCCCCCTCGTCCCCTTCCCCCCTCCCGTTCTCCTCCCGGGCGCAGAACCGGATCGCCGCGCAGCCGGGATCGCCCGGCGGGCAGGCCCGCGTACGCTGCGCCCATGACGCGCGAGAACCACCCGACCCACGGGGCACACGAGGCGGCTCAGGCCGGCGACGCACCGGGCTCCCGGACCGCCGAGCGGGCCGCGCCGACCGCCGAGAGGGTGGCCCGGACCGCCGGCACGGCCCTGGTGACCGGAGCCGGCTCCGGAATCGGCCGGGCCGTCGCCCTCACCCTCGCCGACGCGGGCTGGACGGTCGTGCTCGCGGGCCGCCGCCGGGCGTCGCTGGAGCAGACCGCGCAGCTCGCCGGAGGCGCCGCCACCCGGTGCGTCCCCGCGGACGTCACCGACCCGGCCGCCGTCACCGCGCTGTTCGACTCCGTACGGGAGCACGAGGGCCGGCTCGACCTGCTGTTCAACAACGCGGGCACGTTCGGTCCCGCCGTACCGCTGGCGGACCTCTCCTTCGAGGACTGGCGCGCGGTCGTGGACGTCAACCTGCACGGCGCCTTCCTCTGCGCCCAGGCCGCCTTCCGGCTGATGAAGGACCAGCAGCCGCGCGGTGGCCGGATCATCAACAACGGCTCGATCTCCGCCCACACCCCGCGGCCCGGCTCGATCGCCTACACCGCCACCAAGCACGCGATGACGGGCCTCACCAAGTCCCTGTCCCTGGACGGCCGCGCCCACGACGTCGCCTGCGGTCAGATCGACATCGGCAACGCCGCCACGGAGATGACGGCCGCCATGTCCCAGGGCGTCCCCCAGGCCGACGGGAACCGCGCCCCGGAGCCGACCATGAACGCCGACGACGTGGCACGCACCGTCCTGCACATGGCCTCCCTGCCGCTGGAGGCCAACGTCCAGTTCGCCACCGTGCTGGCCACCAAGATGCCGTACATCGGCCGGGGCTGAGCGGCTTCCCGGGCCGGGCACCGGCACCGCGGGCGGCCCCGCGGTGATGGAGGTACCGGCAGGGCCGGCCGCACGGATGCGCGCGGCGCCGTCCGTGCCTGCACGACCGACAGCGCCTGCGGTGCCGCCGGTGCGTTCGGGCCGCCGGTGCCGTCCGGGGTGTGGCCATCGGCCGCCGGGGCGGAGAGACTCGGCGCGCAGCGACCCGTGAAGGAGCCCGCACGTGACCGACCCCGCACCCCCGCCGGAGAACTTCGCCGGCTACCAGAACGAGATATACCTGCACGGCCTCGAGGACCGGGTACCGCCCTTCACCACGGATGCCACCAGACTCGGCGCCTCGGCCCGCGAACGGCTGGACGCGGGCGCCTTCGGCTACGTCGCCGGAGCCGCGGGCTCCGGCGCCACGCACCGCGCCAACCGCGAGGCGTTCGACCACTACCGCCTGATCCCGCGCATGCTCACCGACGCCACCGACCGCGACCTGCGGACGCGGGTACTGGGCACCGCCATGCCCGCACCGGTCGTCCTCGCCCCCCTCGGCGTCCAGTCGATCCTGCACCCGGACGGCGAGACGGCGACGGCCCGCGCCGCCGCCTCGCTCGGCCTGACAGCGGCCCTGTCGACCGCCTCGTCCTACTCGCTCGAGGAAGTGGCCGAGGCAAGCGGAAACGCCCCGCGCTGGTTCCAGCTCTACTGGCCGAACGACGACGAGGTGTGCGTCAGCATCCTGCGGCGGGCCCGCGCCGCCGGCTACAGCACGCTGGTCGTCACCCTCGACACCTGGACGCTGGCCTGGCGCCCGCAGGACCTGGACCAGGCGTATCTGCCGTTCATCCGCGGGGTCGGCACCGCCATCCCGTTCTCGGACCCGGCCTTCCGGGCGGGCCTGGACAAGCCCCCGGAGGAGGACCTGGGCGCCGCGGTGCTGCGCTGGGTCCCGATGTTCACGGGGACCGACAGATCGTGGGACCGGCTGCCGTTCCTGCGGCAGCACTGGGACGGTCCGATCGCCCTCAAAGGCATCCAGCACCCCGACGACGCCCGCCGGGCCGCCGACGCGGGCATGGACGGCGTGATCGTCTCCAACCACGGCGGCCGCCAGGTCGACGGCGCCATGGCCTCCCTCGACGCGCTCCCGGGCGTGGTCCGGGCGGTGGAGGGCACCGGGCTGGACGTCCTGTTCGACTCCGGCGTCCGCACCGGCTCCGACGCCCTCAAGGCGCTCGCGCTCGGCGCCCGCGCGGTCCTGCTCGGCCGCCCGTTCGCCTACGGGCTGGCGCACGGCGGCGAGGACGGCGTCCGGCACGTGCTGCGCTCGTTCCTCGCCGATCTGCACCTCACCCTGGGCCTGTCCGGCCACCGCACGCCGGACGAGCTGAGCCCGGACGACCTCTGGCACCGCTGACCGCGCGGCGCCGAGCCCGCGGAGCCGCGAAGGGACCGCCCGGGGTCCCCGGCGGTCCCGGGGCCCCCGGGCGGGCACCGCCTCCGGGCCGGGCGGCGGGTAGGATGGGGCACACGGCGGACGAGCCGGCCGGGCGGCCGCGTCGGGGGCGTGCAGCGCTCTCGCCGAGGAACGTCCGGGCTCCACAGGGCAGGATGGTGGGTAACGCCCACCCGGGGTGACCCGCGGGACAGTGCCACAGAAAACAGACCGCCGGACCCGTCTTCGGACGGCAGTCCGGTAAGGGTGAAACGGTGGTGTAAGAGACCACCAGCGCCCAGGGTGACCTGGGCGGCTCGGTAAACCCCATCCGGAGCAAGGTCAAGAGGGGCCGCGACGCGGCCCTGCGCGGATGTTCGAGGGCGACCCGTCCGAGTCCGCGGGTGGACCGCACGAGGCCGGTGGCAACACCGGTCCCAGATGGATGGCCGCCACCCCGGCCGCCGCGAGGCGGCCGAGGCCACAGAACCCGGCGTACAGGCCGACTCGTCCGCCCCCTCCGGGCACTCTGACCAGGGCAGGGCTGGTATCCGGCCGGCGACCGCGACCCGCGCATACGCACTCCACCCGCGAGGGCATCGACTACGCTGACACCAGTCGCGTGGCCTGTGTCCACAGTTCGGGCCCGAGGCCCGCTCATCTTCCTGAAGGCGCCTGGAGGAAGCCGTGACCGCCGAACTCCCCGACTGGATGATCCCCCCCAGGCCGAGCGGTTGGGAAGCGGACGACCTCGACCATCTTCCCCAGGCGCCGCGGCACACCGAGTTGATCGACGGAGCCCTGATCTTCATGCTGTCGCCGCAGCGATCCTGGCACTCCCGGCTCGTGGAGAACCTCACCTTCGCCCTGCGGCAAGCCGTCCCCGGCGGGTTCGAGGCCGAGCGGGAGATGACCGTCCGCCTCGACAAGAAGAGCCGCCCCGAACCGGACATCCTGGTCAGCAGCGCGGCGTACGACCCCGACCGGACCTGGTACGCACCCGAGGACCTCGCACTCGTCGTCGAGGTCGTCTCCGAGGAATCGGCCGACCGCGACCGGTCGCTGAAGCCCTTCAAGTACGCGCAGGCCGGGATCCCCCACTTCTGGCGCATCGAGGACGAGGGCGGCGCCCCCACGGTCCACACCTACGAACTCGACGCCATGACCGGCTCCTACGTCGCCACCGGCATCCACCGGGCCCGGTTGAAGCTCGCCGTCCCGTTCCCGCTGGACCTCGACCTCCACGCGCTGGTGCCCTGACGCCCGGCCCACCACGCTCGTCCCGGTCTGCGCGCACCGATCGCGAAGCGCACGGTCCCGGCACCTCACGCGGCAAGCCGCCGAGCGGCTCCTTCCGAGGCGATCCGGTGGCCACGTGGCCGCCGCCCGGCCGAGCAGCCGCCCGGACCGGGGCCTTCGGCCCTGTGGGCGGGACCTGCGGGCCTGGCTCGCAGGAGCTGTTCCCTGCTGAGCTTGTACGACGTTCGAACTCTTGCAGGAGCCTGATCCCCGGCCACCGATCGGGCCATGTGCACGAGCCGGGCGGGCGTACCGCGGCGGCGCCGTCCGCGGCCGGTGCGACGTGAAGAAAACCGTACCCGGGGGCTCGATGCTCCCGGCCCCGAGGGCCATGCCGTCGACGACCCGGCGCCGCGCCGCACGCTGCCGCTGGACCGGCACGAGGCTCTGCGCCTGCTGGCCGGGCCGCCGCCACCGCACCGTGTCCGCACCCCGGTCCCGGGCCGGGCACCGCCTGACCGGGCCGGCCGCCTCGCTCTCCGGGCCCGGTCGGCCGGACGGACAGGGCCGGTCGGCCCTCCCGGCGCACACCCGTGCGAGCCGATGCTGAAGCCGTGGGACGACACCGCGCCCCACGGCACACCACGAGCGTCACGACACATCGGCCCCACGGCCCGGAGGGTGACCGTGCGGCGGAGGACAGGCGGGAAGAGCATGACGGACACGGTGATCACGGCCGGGGTCGACGGCTCCACCGAGAGCATGGCCGCGGTGGACTGGGCGGCCGACGAGGCCGTACTCCACGGCACGCCGCTGCGGCTGGTGCACGCCTGGCTCTGGCAGCCCCTGAACGTGCCGGTCGAGCAGGAACGGGAGACCGAGGAGCGGGCCGCGAACGCCATCCTGCGCGAGGCCCGGGACCGGGTGACCCGGCGCCACCCGGACCTGCCGTGCACTGCGACGATCCTCCCGGACAAGGCGGTTCCGGCGCTGCTGCAGGAGACCCGGCAGGCCCGGAGCCTGGTGCTGGGCACCCGAGGGCACGGGCGGCTGCTGGGCTTCCTCCTGGGTTCGTGCGGGCAGCAGGTGGTCGCGGCGGCCGAATGCCCGGTGGTCTCGGTCCGCGCCACGGATCCGGAAGCGCGCCCGGCCGACGACGCCGAGGTGGTGGTCGGACAGCAGGGCACCCCGCAGGAGAGCGCCGACGTCCTGGAGTTCGCCTTCCGGGCAGCCGCTGCCCGGAAGGCCACCCTGCGGGCGGTACGGGCCTGGAACCTGCCGCCGGTCCAGACGTACGCGCTGACCGGACTGGGGGCGATGGAGGAAGCCGACGGCCCCGTCCCGTACGAGAAGAAGGCGCTGAGCGAAGCCCTCGCACCCTGGCGGGACCGCTATCCGCAGGTCCCGGTGGTCGAGCACGTCGAACTGGCCGGCGGCGGGCAGGCGCTGCTGTCGGCGTCCGAGGGAGCGCGGTTGGTGGTTCTCGGGCGCCGGGTGCGGCGTTCGCACTTCGGTACCCACATCGGCTCGGTCGCCCAGGCGGTGCTGCACCACGCGCGCTGTCCGGTGGCCGTCGTCCCGCACGCCTGACCCCGTCCGACCACGTCGGCGGTGGCCGAATCCGCACCGGCGGAGGCCAGTTCCACGATGGCGGCCGGTCCCCGACCGGCGCTCGTCCGCCGCCACGGGCCGCCGCCAGGGGCCGCCGTCACCGGTCGCCGTCGCCGGTCGGCAGCGGAGGCCGCCGCACCAGATGGCTGCCGCCGCCGTCCCCGCGCCGCCGTGCTCTCGAAGACCCGCGCGCCGTGGCTCGCGGGCGCATCCGGCCCGCGCGGGCGGAGCCCGGGCGGCAGGGTCGGTACCGCCGGCGCCGCCGGGGGCCGCCGGGGGCCGCCCGGCGCACCGTCCGTCGCGGCTCCGGACAGCTGGGCGGCGAGCACCGCCGCCTGCACCCGGCGTTCGACGCCCGCGCCCAGCGTGGCGAGCAGCCGGGAGAGATTGTTCTTGACGGTCTTCTCCGCGAGGCAGAGGCGGCGGCCGATCTCGCGATTCGTCAGCCCCTCGTCCACCAGAGCGAGGATGTCCCGCTCCCGCTCGGTCAGCGGCGGCAAGTCCCGGCTGCTGCTCCTCCTGCGTGGGCTCGTCGCGCAGTCGGGCCCTCACCAGGGCCGCCGCGCCCGGGTCCGGGTCCGGGTCCGGGTCCGGGTCCGGGTCCGGGTCCGGGTCCGGGTCCGGGTCCGGGTCCGGGTCCGGGTCCGGGTCCGGGTCCGGGTCCGGCAGGGACTGTCCCGAGGCCACGGTCCGTACGGCGGACACCGGGTCCGTACCGGTGATCTGCTTCGGCGCGCAGCCCGACGCGCGGGCCAGGATGGCGTCCGGCAGCGCCTCCTCGTCGTCGAACGAGGTCAGCATCAGGCAGGCCCGCTCCGGCATCCGGGAACACAGCTCCCGGCAGACGCTCACCCCCTCACCGTCCGGCGGTCGCACGTCCAGCACCGCGACGTCGGGGCGCAGCGCGGGGATGCGGGCCGGCGCATGCTCGGCGGTGTGCCGGCCTCGTCGACCACCGTCAGGGCGGATTCGGTGTCCAGCAGGTCGTGCGCCCCTCGGCGTACCACCTCGTGGTCGTCGAGCAGGAAGACCCCCGACCGGCTTCCGCGTCGTGGCGGCGTCGTCCGTCCTCAAGCAGCTCCGTCGTCCCGGCTCGCCCGCTCACCGCAGACACGCGGGGACTTCCTCGACAGGACGCGCCGCGGCGGGGCGGATCGGCCAGGCCCGACCGGCCCCACCTGGCACGTCGGTCCGGAGGGCGCGCGTGGCGGCAGGGTCCGAACGCCGCGGCGGGGTGCGACGGAACGCCGAAGGGGCGGCCGTGGTCGGCCGCCCCTTCGGTACACGTCCGCGTCGTGCTCCCCCTCGGCGGTCAGCGGAGCCAACGGTTCCGGCGCACCAGCGGCTGCCGCTCCCACCAGCTCCCCAGGCCCCAGGTACGACCCGCGCAGGTCACCGCGAGAACCATCAGGAGAGCCGCGTAGAGCACGTGGTAGTCCACCAGCGGGTTGGTGGACATGCTCGGCGCCCCGTCGGAGAGGTGACGCGCGGGCGGCCACTCCGCGGCCCACATCAGCGCCATCATCAGCGTTCCGGCGACCGCGGTGGCCCGGAGCGCCACCCCGCTCGCCAGTGCGACGCCGATGCCCAGCAGCCCCAGCATGAACAGCCAGTCCGCCCACGCCGCTCCGGCCCAGGAATGGAAGACCTCCTCCAGCGGACCTGCGGAGACGCCGCTGAGGAAACCCCGGGTCGGTGAGCCCCCGTCGATCCAGCCCTTGCCGGCCGGGGTCGCGTAGCCCCAGCCGAAGGTCTTGTCGCCGAAGGCCCACAGGAAGGTGAGCGCCGTCAGCAGCCGAGCGGCGGCCGCGGTACGGGCCGGAGCCGCGGATCCGGCTGCCGGATGCCCGGGCACCGCGGAGGTGCCGGGGTCCGGGACGGGGGCGGAGCCGTTCGTCAGGTCCCGGTCGGTGCGAGGTCCCGGTCGCTGGTGCAGTGCCATGGCGGGTTCCCTTCCACGAGGAGACGCACTGTGCGTGTCCATGACCACCTTGTCGGCCGTTTCCTCACGCGGCGCCGGGCGAACGGGGTACGGACTCGGCACCGCCGGCCCCTTCCGCCGGGGACCATCGGTCCCCGGAGGGGCTTCAGACGTGCGGCACCGCTGCCACCGGCGCGGCGCAGTGGTGCGGCGCAGCGGTGCGGCGCAGGTGCGGCGCCGCGGATGTCGCGGAACCGGTGCGGAGCCCCTGCCGGACCGAGGCCGGACGGGGGGGCGGAGCGGGACAGGCCGCAGCGGTCGATCAGGCGCTGATCGTGCGCAGGAAGTGGTCGGCGTCCTCCGGCTCGCCGAGGCGGCCGACCTGGATCCAGGATCCGTCGGCGAAGCGGATCCTGAACGTGGCGAACCCGCGCGGCTGGCCCGCCTCGCCTTCGAGCCGGGCCGCGTCGAGGGGGAACTCCGCGACGGGCAGGAAGTCCCCGGCCTTCATGGGTGACAACCTGCGGCGCGGGGAGGCGGCCAGGCAGATGCGGTCGTGCGCCAGCATGACCAGTCGACGAGGGTTGGGCGAGTGGCCGTACCAGCGCAGCAGCAGCCGGCCGGCGGTCAGGTTCCAGTCGCCGTCGAAGACGCCGTCGGCCGGATCGTCCACGCGATCATCCGCAGCGCCGCGGTCGCGGGTGGAACGCTGCGGGCCCGCGCTCCCCGTCCCCGGTGTGCGAGCGGTCTTCTTGCCGAGCTTGTCGATCAGCATCATCGGCACGACGACGAAGAAGAACACGACGGCGCCGACGTACAGCAGCCAGTGGTGCCCCGGCTTCAACCGCCCCTTGCCGACGGCACGGTGCACATCCTTCGGCGGCACGGGAAGGGGCTTGTGGAGCTCGCACCAGACCAGCGCCGCGGGCTTCCCGCCGAGAATCTCCCGCGCCCGCCGCTGCACCTTGCGCTTCGCCATGCCCGACATCGTAGACAGGCCCGCCGTTCGCCTCCCCGCCCACCCGGAGGCCGCGGGCACGTGGAGCAGGGCGCTCGGCTGCCCGCGAGCCCGGCCGGGCTCGAGCCCTCCCTCAAGGTCACTGGCCCCCCGTGTGCGTTCTGTTCCTGATGGTGCTCGGACCGCTGACCGTCCGCCCCGCCCAGCCCATCGCCGTCCGGTTGGCACGAAGCCGCAAAGGGCCGCGTCGATGTCCCCCGTCGGGCTGCGGCTCGCGTCTCCCCGACGGTCGGGGTCACTCCCCCGGCCCGGCCGGAGCGGCGGGTGTCATCAGTGCGTTGGCCTCGGCGTAGGGGATCGCGTCCGCGCCGAAGGTGAAGGTGCCCAGCTCCTGGATCTCCCGGGCCGCGCGGACGACGGCGCCGAGCGCGGCCCGGGAGAGCGCGGAACCCACGCTGATCCGGCGCACGCCCAGCGCACCGAGTTCACGCACGCTCAGCCGCAGGGCGGGCGATCCCATCAGCACGTTCACCGGGCGGCCGACGGAGGAGCAGACCGCGCGGATCGCGTCGGCGTCCGGCAGCGCGGGCGCGTAGAGCACATCGGCGCCCGCCTCCTCGTACGCCTGGAGGCGGCGGATGGTGTCGGGCAGGTCGGGCCGTCCCTGGAAGAAGTTCTCGGCGCGGGCGGTGACGGTGAAGGGGAAGTCGAGTTCCCGGGCGGCGGCGACGGCCGCGGCGACCCGCTCGGCCGCCTCTCCCAGGGGACGGACGGGGTCGTCGTCCCGGCCGGTGGAATCCTCGACGGAGCCCCCGACCAGACCGGCCGCGGCGGCGCGCCGGATCGTCTCGGCGACGTCGTCGGGCGTCTCGCCGAAGCCGCTCTCCAGGTCGGCGGAGACCGGCAGCGGCGTGGCTTCGGCGACGGCCCTGGCGTTGTCGAGGAGCACGTCCCGGGTGACGCGGCTGTCCGGCAGTCCGCGGGCATGCGCCAGGCCCGCGCCGGTGGTGGCCAGCGCCGCGAAGCCGAGCCCGCTCAGGACCCGCGCGGTCCCGGCGTCCCACGGGTTGGGCACCACGAAGGGGTCGGGACCCTCGTGCAGCGCCCGGAAGGTGACGGCACGGCGGTACTGGTCGGGGACGGCCGCGGACTGCTGCATGGTGGGCCCTCTCTGCGGTGCGCGGGTTCGCTCTGTGCACTGCTCCGGGACGCCGTGCGGACGCGGACCCGCGCCCCCGTCGCCCGGGATCGGCCGGGATCGGCCGGGATCGGCCGGGATCGGCCGGGTCACTCCGCGTCAAGGTCGACGCGGACGGTCAGCAGATCGGTGCCCACCGCGCGGACCACGGCGCTGTTCAGCCGCGGCAGCGCGGCGAGGCGGGCGTACGGGTCGTCGTCGGGGAGGAGGCGGGCCGTCCCGGTGTACCAGCGGCCGGAGGCCCGGACCCGCACCCGCGGGTCGGCGCGGATGTTGCGCACGTACTGCGCCCGGTCACCGTGTTCGGACACCAGCCAGAACCGCCGCCCCTCGCGGCGCCCGCCGACCGGGGTGCGGCGCGGGACACCGCTGCTGCGGCCCGTGGTCTCCAGCAGGGTCTGACCCGGCATCCGTCGGGAGAGCGGATTGACCACATGGCGCTGAAGCGCCGTGACGGCCCGGAACTTCGCCGCACTCCCCTTGCCCGCCGCTCCCGCCATGTGCGTTCCTTCCTTCGTCCGCCGAGCGGCCCCGCCGCGCTGTCGGCGGGGCCTTCCGTCCACACGCAGCCAGCATGATGGTTACGGATGTCCAGGAGTCTGCCACCGGCCACTGACAACGGCTCCGGAACGACGACCGGCGGGCCGTCCGTCGCCCGCGGCATCCGGCCCCGTCCTCTCTCCCGAGGACGCGTGCGGCCGCCGCGTCCCGTCCGCGCTCCCCCGGGTCCTGGACCGCTGCCCCCGGTCCTGGACGGCTGCCACGGGTGCGGGCCGCTGCCACGGGTGCGGGCCGTTGGCCAAAGTTGCACTCTGGAGCTATGACCCCTCCGATCGTCGTCCACCCTCCGTCGCAGACCGGTGGACGGAAAGTGACCGCACACACCGAGAGCCTCGGCTTCGCGCACCGGCCCGAGGACGTCGTCGAGTTCCTGCGCCGCGCCGGTCTCGACCCCGCCGAGATCCAACTCGACGACCCCAACCTGATCGAGTGGCGCGGCGGCGGCCCCGACGTATGGCGGTGACCCTCCGCCGCAAGAACCGGGCGAGCCTGCGCGGAACGGGCCCGCGAGCCCCCGCGGCAAGATCCGGTGAACCCGCCGGACGCGGGGCCGGGCGTACGGAACAAGAGGCAGGTGTGCGGCCGATTCGGGCACCGGAGTACCGTCGGGTACGCCCACGGGCCGCGAAGTGAGGAGCTTGATCACACCATGCCGCCAACGCCGACTCCCCTGCCGATGCCGTCGCACGTGCCGTCCGGGCGGGGCAAGCAGGGCCAGCAGGTCCCACAGGAGCAAGGCAACCGCACCGCTCTGGTCGAGGACCTCATGGAGCGCTTTCCGCATATTCCGCGGGAGGCCGTGCTGAAGGAGGACCTGCTCCGCGGCGGGATGGCCTTCGACGACTCGGCGCTCAGCGACACCGCCGACAAGGCGACGGGCGAGATCAAGCCGAAGTCGTACTTCATCTTCTCCTTCGACCACCGCACCCTGCCCGAGCTGGGCGAGGCCGCGCTGCGGCGGCCGCCGGAGGAGGTCGTGCTGACCGGCGGTCCGTACGACCTGAGCCGCACCGTCGTCTCCGTACGGGTGAACCCGAGCTCGCCCTACCGGGTGCGAGCCGGTGAGGACGGCGCACTCGGCCTCTACCTGGACGGGCGGCGGATCGCGGATGTCGGCCTGCCGCCGATGCCGGACTACTACCGGCACACGCTCGCCAACGGAAAGTCCGTGATGGAGGTGGCGCCCACCATCCAGTGGGGCTACCTGATCTATCTGACGGTCTTCCGGGTGTGCCAGTACTTCGGCGCCAAGGAGGAGTGCCAGTACTGCGACATCAACCACAACTGGCGCCAGCACAAGGCCGCCGGGCGCCCGTACACGGGGGTCAAGCCGGTCGAGGAGGTGCTGGAGGCGCTGCAGATCATCTCGGACCACGACACGCTCGGCGCCTCGCACGCCTACACGCTCACCGGCGGCTCCATCACCTCGCAGGTGCAGGGCAAGGACGAGGCGGACTTCTACGGGCAGTACGCGCAGGCCATCGAGGAGCGCTTCCCGGGCCGCTGGACGGGCAAGGTCGTGGCCCAGGCGCTGCCCAAGGACGACGTCAAGCGGTTCCACGACCACGGCATCCGCATCTACCACCCCAACTTCGAGGTGTGGGACAAGCGGCTGTTCGAGCTGTACTGCCCCGGTAAGGAGCGCTACGTCGGCCGCGAGGAGTGGCACCGCCGCGTGCTCGACTCGGCGGACGTCTTCGGAGCACGGAACGTGATCCCGAACTTCGTCGCCGGCGTGGAGATGGCCGCGCCGTACGGCTTCGACACGGTGGACGAGGCCATCGCCTCCACCACCGAGGGCCTGGACTTCTTCATGTCCCACGGCATCACCCCGCGCTTCACCACCTGGTGCCCGGAGCCGACGACCCCGCTGGGCAAGTCGAACCCGCAGGGCGCCCCGCTGGAGTACCACATCCGGCTGCTGGACGCCTACCGCTCGGCGATGCAGCGGCACGGGCTCTCCTCGCCTCCCGGTTACGGTCCGGCGGGCGCGGGCCGCGCGGTCTTCTCCGTCAGCTCGTTCATGGACACCCTGCCGGCCGAGGAGGGCGCGCCGGTCGTGTGAGGCAGGCCGCCCGTCACCGATGATTTCCGCCGAGGGCCCCGGTCTCTCCTGCAGCGGGAGAGACCGGGGCCCTCGGCACGCGGGGACCGGAGGCGCCGGGGCACGCGGGAGAACACGGAGGCGAGGACCATGGCCAAGCTGACACTGACCACGATGCTGTCGCTCGACGGTGTGATGCAGGGGCCCGGCGGTCCCGGGGAGGACCCGCGCGACGGGTTCGACCTCGGCGGCTGGGTGGTGCCCTACGCGGACGAGGGGATGAGCGAGGTCATCGGCGACTGGTTCGCCCGTGCGGGTGCCTTCCTGCTGGGGCGGCGCACCTACGAGATCTTCGCGGCGTACTGGCCGCAGGTCGGCGACGAGGAGGACCCGGTGATCGCGCGTCGGCTGAACTCCCTGCCCAAGTACGTCGCCTCGACCACGCTGCGGAACGCCGCGTGGCAGGGCACCACGGTGCTCGGGGGCGACGTGGTGGAGGCCGTGCGGGAGCTGAAGCAGCAGCCGGGCGGCGATCTGCAGATCCACGGCAGCGGCGTGCTGGCCCGGTCGCTGATGGCGCACGGCCTGATCGACGAGTACCGGCTGCTGGTCTTCCCGGTGGTGCTGGGCAGGGGCCATCGGCTCTTCGCGGAGGGCGGCGTGCCCGCGGCGCTCGCGCTGGAGACCGCCGAAGCGCTGCCTTCGGGCGTCACGATGCAGACCTACACCCCGGCGGGACGGCCGGCGTTCGGATCGTTCTGAGCGCCGCCGGCCGGCCGCCCCTCGTTCGGCGGGGCGGGTCCGGCCCCGGTTCAGCGGCCGGTGGCGCCGTCGGTCTGCTCGCGGAGGATGTCGGCGTGCCCCGCGTGCCGGGCCGTCTCCTCGATCATGTGCACGAGGATCCAGCGCAGCGTCGGCGGCGGGGTCTCGCGCAGGGAGCGCGCCCCGGGCCGGTCGAGGTCGTCGCAGTCGGCGACGATCGCGTCCGACGCGTTGATCGCCTCCTGGTACGCGGCGATCAGCGACTCGCCGGTCTCGCCCGCCTCGGGGGGCGCGTCGTCGTCGAGGAGTTCGCCCTGCCCGGCGTAGGCATGGCCGAACCAGTTGCGCTCCACCAAGGTCAGATGCCGCACCAGGCCCAGCAGGCTGGTCCCGGAGGGGACGCCCGGGGCGAGGCCGACCTCGTCGGTGAGTCCGGCGGCCTTGGCGATCACCGCCTCGCGCAGATACCGCAGGAACGCCAGCAGGGTTTCCTTCTCGCCACCCGCCACGGCAGGGGGCCTTACATCGCCACGCGCGGAAAAGCCGGTCACATCAGTCATGCCGCCGACTGTAACCAGAATTGGCTGGCGGGGGTGCGGTGGTACTGGTTGGCTTCCAGGGTGACCGCCACCCGCACTCCGCCGCCGTACGGCGCGGCCGGTCGTCACCGGTGGCCCTGCTCACCCGCCCGCGGGGCGGGACGCACCGCCGCACGGTCCGCTGCCGGCCCGCGCCGCCGGTCCGCACTCCGGTTACCGGAAGGAACCACGTCACCCGACGATCCGTCCCCTCCCACGGCGGAGTGGATCTTCGTCGAGGAGCGGCGGGACGAGCGGAGCAAGGGGCGGCGCACATGCCGGGAACGGCGGCGGGGGCGGGGCGCGGACTGCCGCGGGACCGGGACGACGAAGCGGCGCGGAGCGCGGCGGGGAGCGCGACAGCGGCCAGGGGGACGCGGATGACGGAGTGCGAAACGGGCCCGGGGAACGGGACGGACACAGCGGACGCGGGGAACGCAGGGAACGCGGGGAACACTGAGGATTCGGGGGACGCGGGGAGGACCGCGGACACGGCCGGTGGGACGAGCACGGCGAGCCCCGCGAGCCCGCCGAGCCCCGCGAGCCCGCCGAGCCCCGCGAGCCCGCCGAGCCCCGCGAGCCCGCCGAGCCCCGCGAGCACGGCGAACGCCGGGACCGCCGCGGACACCACGAGCGCGGCGTGGAGGGCGCTCGGCAGCGGGCTGGACGGAACGTTGCTGCGCCCCGGCGACCGGGACTTCACCGCGGCGCGCAAGCTGTTCAACCCGCGGTTCGACGCGGTGCGCCCGGCCGCGGTGGCGTACTGCGCGGGGCCCGGCGACATCGCCGAATGCCTGGCGTTCGCACGGCGCAACCGGATACCGGTGTCGATACGCAGCGGGGGCCACTCGTCAGCGGGCTGGTCCAGCGGCAACGGCCGGCTGGTCATCGACGTGCAGCGGCTCGCCGGGGTGCGCGCCTCCGGGCGCCGGGCCACGGTGGGCGCCGGGGCCAAGCTGATCGACGTCCACGCCGGCCTCGCGGCGCACAAGCGGACGATACCGGCCGGGTCAGGGCCGACCGTGGGGATCGCGGGGCAGGCGCTGGGCGGCGGGATCGGCGCCGTCGCCCGCGTCTACGGACTGACCTGCGACAGCCTCACCGGGGCCAGCATCGTCACGGCCGACGGCACGCTGCGCGAGGTGTCCGCGGACGGCGGGGCAGGCGAAGCCGAGCTGTTCTGGGCGCTGCGCGGCGCGGGGAACGGCAACTTCGGCGTCGTCACCTCGCTGGACTTCCGCACCCATGTGGCGCCCGCCTGCCAGACGTTCTTCCTCTCCTGGCCCTGGTCGCGGGCGGCGGCCGTGGTGCGCGAGTGGCAGCGGTGGGCGCCGGTGGCGCCTGAGGAGATCTGGTCGCATCTGCGGCTGTCGGCACCGGCGGGCGGGCGGCCGGGCAGTGTGCGGCTGGGCGGGCTGTCGCTGGGGGCGCGCCGCGAGGTGGAGACGCAACTGGACCGGCTGGCGGGCCGGATCGGCACGACCGCCGACCTGTCGCTGCGCAGGCACGGCTACCTGGACGCGCTGAAGGTGCTGGGCGGCGTCTCGGGCTGGACGCTCGCCCAGGCGCACCAGCGCGGCACCCTGCCCGGCCGCACCAAGCGGGGCAGGGTGGCCCGCGAGTCGTACGCCGCCCGCTCCGACTTCTACACCCGCCCGCTGCCGCACGCCGGGATACGGGCGCTGCTCGACCGGGTGGAGCGGGTGGCCGAACTGCGCGACGGCGGCGCCGGAAGCGTCGTCCTCGACGCGCTGGGCGGAGCCGTCAACCGGCCCCGCCCGGACGCGACGGCGTTCGTGCACCGGAGTGCCCGCTTCCTGGCGCAGTACGCCGTCGCCTGGCCGGACGCCTCCGGCGCCGAGACGGTGGCCGGACACCGCGGCTGGCTGGACGCCACGCACGCTGCGATGCGGCCGTGGGCCAGCGGGTTCGCCTACCAGAACTGCCCCGACCCGGCGCTGCGCGACTGGCGGCGGGCCTACTACGGTGCCAACGCCGAGCGGCTGGCCAAGGTCAAGGCCGTGTACGACCCGGACCGGGTCTTCTCGTTCCCGCACGCCGTGTGAGTGCCCCGCGGCGGTGTTCCGCCTCCGGGCCCGTACGCTGGGGTCCCCTCCGGCGGCCGGAGGGGATCGCACCACCGGCGCCGCAGGCGGGCGCCGTACCGAGGAACCGAGGAGAAGTGCCGTGCTCGTGCTGCTGCCGCCGTCCGAGGGGAAGGCCGAGGGCTCGCGGGGGCGCCCGCTGGACCTGGACTCGCTCTCCCTTCCGGGGCTGAACCCGGCGCGGGAGACGGTACTGGAGGAGCTGATGGCGCTCTGCCGGGCCGACGAGGAGAAGGCGCGCGGCGTGCTGGGGATCGGCGAGGGGCTGCGCGGCGAGGTCGCCAAGAACGCCCGGCTGCGGACCGCGCCGACCCGTCCCGCCGGGGAGATCTACACCGGCGTGCTCTACGACGCGCTGGGACTGGCCACCCTCAGTCCGGCGGCCAAGCGGCGGGCCGCGCGCTCGCTGCTGGTCTTCTCCGCGCTGTGGGGGGCCGTCGGGGTCACCGACCGGATCCCCTCCTACCGGCTGTCCGCGGGTGTGAAGCTGCCGGGCACGGGTGCGCTGGGCGCCTTCTGGCGCGGCCCGGCGGAGTCGGTGCTGCCCGAGGCGGCGGGCGGCGGGCTGGTGCTGGATCTGCGCTCGTCGGCGTACGCGAGCATGTGGAAGCCCAAGGGTGAATTGGCGCGCCGCACGGCGACCGTGCGGGTCCTGCAGTCCCGGCTGGTGGACGGGGTGGAGAAGCGGTCGGTGGTCAGCCACTTCAACAAGGCGACCAAGGGCCGCATCGTGCGGGCGCTGCTGGAGTCCGGCGCGGCGCCGAAGACCCCCGCGGCGCTGGCCGGGACGCTGCGCGAGCTGGGCTACGCCGTGGAGGGCGA
Source organism: Streptomyces sp. NPDC006925 (assembly GCF_042869575.1). Lineage (NCBI taxonomy): Bacteria > Bacillati > Actinomycetota > Actinomycetes > Kitasatosporales > Streptomycetaceae > Streptomyces > Streptomyces sp. NPDC006925. The sequence goes on along the minus strand of NZ_JBIAGB010000002.1, from coordinate 159,005 downwards.
CGAGGATCCGGACGCCCGGGCGCTGGATGTGGTCGTCACCGAGCTCTGACCCCCGGATCAGCCTGGTTGCACATGCCGCAACGTCCGTTGCGAAGCATGCTGCTCACGGGCACGATACGGGCATGACTTCCGCGCCTTCCGTGCTCGACCTCGCCCCCGTCCTCCCGGTCGTCGTGCTGGAGGACGCTGCGGACGCCGTCCCGCTGGCCCGGGCGCTGGTGGCCGGCGGCCTGCCCGCGATCGAGGTGACGCTGCGGACCGGCGCGGCACCGGAGGCGATCCGCGCCGTCGCGGACGCCGTCCCCGAGGCCGTCGTCGGCGCGGGCACGGTGCTGGGTCCGCGGGACGTGGAGACGGCGGTGGCGGCGGGCGCGCGCTTCCTCGTCAGCCCCGGCTGGACCGACACACTGCTGGAGGCCATGCGGGCTTCCGGAGTGCCCTTCCTGCCCGGCGTCTCGACCGCCTCCGAGGTGATGGCCCTGCTGGAGCGCGACGTGACGGAGATGAAGTTCTTCCCCGCGCGCGCGGCAGGCGGCACCGGCTATCTGAAGTCCCTGGCCTCCCCGCTGCCGCAGGCCCGCTTCTGCCCTACCGGCGGCATCACCGCCGCCGACGCGGCCGACTATCTGGCGCTGCCCAACGTCGGCTGCGTCGGCGGCACCTGGATGCTGCCCGCCGACGCGCTCGCGGCCAGGGACTGGGAGTCGGTCCGGGCGCTGGCCGCCGAGGCGGCGGCGGTACGGCCGGGCCGGTAGACGGACGTTCCCCACGCGCACGGACGCCGAGGCGCTGATGGCGGAGGGGCTGGTCGAGGGCCGGGACGTTCCCCGGGCCGACGGGCGCCGACCGGACACGTCCGCCGCCTGCGCCGGGGCCGCCCGTCACCGCATGACCGCCGTCTGCGCCACGGCGTACACACGCGCCCCGTCCCGGCACCCCGACCGTCGTCTCACACCGCGACCACACCCCCGTCCAGCGCGAGCCGACTCCCCTCGAACCGCCCGCGCAGCGCCCGGTCGTGCGTCACCAGGACCACAGCGCCCGGGTATCCGGCCAGGGCCTCCTCCAACTCCTCCACCAGGGCGGGGGATATGTGGTTGGTCGGCTCGTCCAGGAGGAGCAGGTCCGCGGGGTCCGCGACCAGGCGGGCCAGGTCGATGCGCCGACGTTGGCCGTAGGAGAGGCCGCCGACGCGCAGGCCCAGTTCCGCCGGGCGGAAGAGGCCGAGGGAGAGCAGCGCGTCGGCGTGCTCGTCGGCGGATCCGGGACGGCCCAGCGCGAAGGCCTCCGCCACCGTCAGGCCGGGCGGCCACGGCGTCTCGTCCTGGCGCAGGTGGCCGACCCTGCCCGGCACGCGTACCGCGCCCTCGTCCGGCCGCAGTTCACCGGCCAGCAGCCGGAGCAGGGTGGTCTTGCCCGCGCCGTTCGGTCCGGTGACCAGCAGCCGGTCGGTGGGGCCCAGGGTGAGGGAGTCCAGGCGGAGACGGTCTCCCACCCGTACTCCGGTGAGTTCGGCGGCTTCGCCGGACCCGGCCGCCGCGGTACGGATACGGGCCGTGAAGGACAGCGGGTCGGGCGGCGGCGCCACCGGATCGGCCCGGAGGCGGTCGACGCGCTCGCGGGCGTTGCGGATACGCGCCATCGCGCCGTGTGCGCGGCCGCGGGCCCGGAAGCCGCCGTGGCCGAAGTTGGCCAGCGGCAGCTTGCGCGGAACGCCGTCGAGGCGGGCGGCGTTGCCGGTGGCCAGCTGCTCGTTGCGGGCCAGCTCCGCGCGCCACTCCTCGTACTCCTGCAGCCGTCGGCGGCGGTCGGCGGCCTTGGCGGCCCGGTAGCCGGGGTAGCCGTCGCCGTAGCGGGTGATCCTTCCACCGTCGGCCTCCAGGATCGTCGTGGTCAGGCGCTGGAGGAAGACCCGGTCGTGCGTGACCGCGAGCACCGTCCCGCGGTGTGCCCGCAGTTGCTCCTCCAGCCAGGCGACGGCCCCGTCGTCCAGGTCGTTCGTCGGCTCGTCCAGCAGGAGCAGCTCCGGGCGGCCCGCCAGCACCGCGGCCAGGCACAGCCGGGAGCGCTCGCCGCCGGAGAGCGTGCCGATGCGGCGCTCGCGGGGCAGCCCGGGCAGGCCGAGGTGATGCAGGGCGGTCTCCACCCGGTGGTCGGCCGCGTAGCCGTCCCGGGCCTCGTAGCGCTCGACGAGAGCGGCGTACGCGTCGGGGCTGCCGCCGTCGCCGAGTGCCCGCTCGGCCCGGCGCAGCTCGGCCTCCAGCGCGCGCAGGTCCGCCATCGACAGGTCGATGGCCTCCTGGACCGTGGCGGTCGGCGGGAGCGGTAGGGTCTGCGGCAGATAGCCGACGCCGCCCGCGGCGGTCACGGTCAACTCGCCGTGATCCGGGTGCTCCCGGCCCGCGAGGAGTTTGAGGAGCGTGGACTTGCCGGAGCCGTTGTCGCCGATGAGTCCGGCCTTCTCCCCCGGCTTGAGCGTGCAGGAGACCTGGTCGAGGACGGTGCGGCCGGAGTAGCGCTTGGTGACGCCGCGAAGGGTGAGTTGTGAGGTGCGCATGGGTCGGTCCCTCCTGGCCCGGGACGGGCCGGAACGAGGTGAATGACTGCACGGCGGAGCGCGGCGACGGCGGAGCGGTGCTCTACGCGGTCGGCGCCATCGGTCTCACAGGGAACCCATGGGCACGAAGGTACGGCACGTCCGGGGCCTTGACAAGACGATACGTCTCGCCTCACCCAGGTGTTTCTCCCGAGCCCCCGGCGGGCGGGGGTCCGGAGACCGGCGGACGTCGCAGCCGACCTCCCGGCACGGGGCCGCCGCGGGCGCCGGTAGGTTGCCCGCATGACGACTGACAGCGTGCCCGGCGGCGACGGGACGACATGCCCCGGCTGCGGCAGCGGCGACACCCGGCCCGTGTCCGAGGCGCGCACCGGCAAGGGCGCGCTCCGCAAGGAGTTGGGCACCCGGCTGGCCAAAGGACCGGAGAAGACCGGCGACGGCTGCATGCACTTCCTGGAGGGCATGGTGCTCACCGGGATGGGCGTGGCGCTCGCCTGGACGGGCATGGACCAGGACAAACCGCTCCACCTCGGCGGCGGCATCCTGCTGGCCGTCGTGTGCTTCGTCGGCACCGTCGTCGTGGTGCGCGGGGACCGGCAGGAACAGGACGCGGAGTCGGCCGGAGCGGCGCGGGCCGACGCGCTCTGGGCGCCCGCCCGCTACTGCTACGGCTGTGAAGCCGTCTTCTGCCCCGGCGGGGAACCCTGGCCCGGTGTGCTGACACCGGAGGAGTTCCGCACCCACGTGTGGACGGAGGCCGGCTACGCGGACCAACTGCCCCAGCACGCACCCCGCGGCGGGACGCGCGGGGGCCGGCACCGGGGCACCGGCTAGGCACACCGCACGGGCACCCCGTTCTGCCCCGTTACGCCCCGCCGTGCCCCGCTACGGGTGCAGGTGCCCCGTATCGTTCAGCAGTCGCAACGAGGCGTTGCCGTCGGCGTAGTAGGCGACGGCGGAGAGGGAAGCGGCCGACAGCTCCATCCGGAACAGCGCTTCGGCCGGGGCGCCCAGCGCGAGCCGGGCCAGTGTCTTGACCGGGGTCACATGGGTGACGAGCAGCACGGTGCGACCGGCGTAGCGGGCCAGCAGCCTGTCCCGGGCCACCGCGACCCGCCGGGCGACCTCCTCGAAGGACTCGCCGCCTCCGGTGGGGCGGGCCCCGGCGGAGGCGAGCCAGGCGTCCAGGTCCTCGGGGTGGCGCTCGCGCACCTCGGCGAAGGTGAGGCCCTCCCAGGCGCCGAAGTCGGTCTCGCGCAGCCCCTCGTCGGTGCGCACGCCCAGCCCGAGGCGGTCCGCGACAGCGGCCGCCGTCTCCTGGCAGCGGCGCAGCGGCGAGGCGACCACGGCCTGGACGGTGCCGCGCGCGGCGAGCGCCTCGGCGGCCGCGGCGGCCTGCTGACGGCCGACCGCGGAGAGTTCGGGGTCGGAGCCCCCGCTGCCGGAGAACCGCTTCTCGGGCGTGAGCGGCGTCTCCCCGTGCCGCAGCAGCACGAAGGTGGTGGGGGCGCCCAGGTCGGGCCCCCAGCCCGGGCGGGCGGCGGGAGCGGCGGTTCCCGCCGTGCCGGGCCGGTCGTCCGCCGCGGAGGAGGGCACGGTCGCCGCGCTGCCCGTGCTCCCGCCGGAGCCGGACCCGCTCCGGTCCGCGCCGGGCCCGGTGTCGAGCTCCGCGCGGGACGCGTCCGGCTCCCAGCGCGCGCCGCGCTTCCCGGCGTCCATCGCCTCGTTGGCGAGCCGGTCCGCGTGCTTGTTCTTCTCGCGCGGGATCCACTCGTAGCTGACCGCGTCCGGCGGGAAGACCGCGGCGGCCTCCGCCGCGAGGGGCCGCATGTCCGGGTGCTTGATCTTCCAGCGGCCCGACATCTGCTCGACGACGAGCTTGGAGTCCATCCGCACCAGCACCGCGGCGTCGGCGTCGAGTTCGTGCGCGGCGCGCAGCCCGGCGACCAGGCCCCGGTACTCGGCGACGTTGTTGGTGGCCCGGCCGATGAACTCGGCGGTCTCGCGGAGGGTCCCGCCCGAGGCGGCGTCCTTGACCACGGCGCCGTATCCGGCCGGGCCGGGGTTGCCGCGCGAGCCGCCGTCGGCCTCGACGAGGAAGGTGCGGCGCGCCTGGCCCCCGCTCATCGCACGCCTCCGCCGACCGCCGGGCTCACAGCCCCGACTCCGGGGTGCGCACCAGGATGCGGCGGCAGTTCTCGCAGCGCACGACCGCGTCGGCGGGCGCCTCGCGCACCTCGTTCAGCTCGGTGATGTTCAGCTCCAGCCGGCAGCCCTCGCAGCGGCGCTGGTAGAGCTTGGCGGCGCCGACCCCGCCCTCGCGCTCCCGGATCTTGTCGTAGAGCTTGAGCAGTTCGCCGGGGACGGCGCCGGCGACCGTCTCGCGCTCCTTGCGGACCCGCGTCAGCTCGGCGTCGATCTCCTCCAGCGCGGCGTCCCGGCGCGCGGTGGCGTCCTGGACCTTGGCGCCGACGGACTCGACCCGCTCGCCCAGTTCGGCGGAGCGCTCGGCGGCGGACTCGCGGCGCTCCATGACCTCCAGGACGACGTCCTCCAGGTCGCTCTGGCGCTTGGCGAGCGAGGCGATCTCGCTCTGCAGGTTGGCCAGGTCCTTGGGGTTGGTCACCGCGCCCGAGTCGAGGCGCTGCTGGTCGCGGACCGCGCGCTGGCGGACCTGGTCGACGTCCTGCTCCGCCTTGGTCTGCTCGCGGGTGGTGTCGCTCTCCTCGGTCTGCGCGGCCACGAGCAGGTCGCGCAGCTGGGCGAGGTCGGCGTCCAGCCGCTGGATCTCCTCGTGCTCGGGCAGGGTCTTGCGCTTGTGCGCGAGCTGCGTCAGGCGCGTATCGAGTGCCTGGACGTCGAGCAGGCGGATCTGATCGGCGGGCGCGGCGTTCAGTTGGGGGCTCCCGGAGTGAGGTCGTGGTCGGTCGATGCGGTCTGCTGGCCCGTGGCCGGGCGGGAGAGCGGTGACTCCTGCGGCAGCGAGGGCGCGTGCGCGGTCCACGGGTCGGTGACGGTACGCGAGACCTCGGTGCGCAGGTCCCAGCCCTCCCGCTCGGCGACGGCGTCGAGCTGCGCGGCCGCCTGCTCGCACCAGGGCCACTCGGTGGCGAAGTGCGCGGCGTCCAGCAGGGCGAGCGGGGAGTGCTCCCGCGCCTCGGAGGCAGGGTGGTGGCGCAGGTCGGCGGTGAGATAGGCGTCGACGCCCGCGGCGCGCACCGTCTCGAAGAGGCTGTCGCCGGAGCCGCCGCACACGGCGATCGTCGCCACCGGCATGGCGGGGTCGCCCGCGGCCCGGAGGCCCTGCGCGGTGACGGGCAGCGCGGCGGCGGCCCGCTCCAGGACGTCGCCGAGCGGCAGCGGGCGCTCCAGCTCGCAGATCCGGCCCAGCCCGCGCCGGCCCGCGGGGTCGGTGGGGTCGGGCACCAGCGGCCGCAACACGCGCAGCCCGAGCGCCCCGGCGAGCGCGTCGGAGACGCCGGGGTCGGCGGTGTCGGCGTTGGTGTGCGCGACGTGCAGGGCCACGCCGTTGCGGATCAGGGTGTGCACGACGCGGCCCTTGAAGGTGTCGGCCGCGACGGTGGTGGTGCCCCGCAGATAGAGCGGATGGTGGGTGACCAGCAGCTCGGCACCCTTGGCGACGGCCTCGTCGGCGATCTGCTGCACAGGGTCGACGGCGAACAGGACCCGGCTGACACGTGCTTGCGGGTCGGAGACGTCGCCGCAGACGGTGCCGACGGCGTCCCACTGCTCGGCGCGGTCGCGCGGCCACAGGGTGTCGAGCGCGGCGATGACTTCGGAGAGTGTGGGCTGTGCTGGCACGGGGGCAAGGCTACCTGTCCGCGGCAGCGGCGCTCCCAGCCCGGTGGGCACACGTGCGGGCGCCCGGCACCGGCCGCGGAGCGGGCGGCTCGACGCTGCCGGACCCCCCGCGGACGAACACGAATTCGGTCACTCGTACGCGTGAAGCGGTTCATCTCCCGCTGTCCGCGCACGAATACGGGGCCTAGCTTCGTGACCGGAGGTGACCGCAACATGACGGTGAGTGCCGCCAGGGTCATGAACGAGAGCTTCACGGTCGCGGCGGACGGCTCCTACGCCGCCCGGCTCACCGCGCACGCCGGGACGGAGCTCTGGTATCCGGAGCGCTGGACTCTCGACGGACCGGAGCCGTACGCGGTGCCGCTCCCCGTGGCGCAGCCGGAGGACGCGGACAGCGGCGTACTGCCGCTGTCGGACGGGCGGGTGCTGATCGCCCGCCGGACGCAGGGACGTTACTCCCTGGCGCTGCTCTACCCCTCGGGCCAGGAGACCGGCGAGCGACGGCTGGGCACCGTGGAGACGGACGCGCTGCGGCTGCTGCCCCCGGCGCCGTGCGGGACGCGCGCCTATGCGCTGGCCCGGGAGCCGGACGGCCGCACCACCGGTGTGTGGCTGGTGACCGACGGCTCGTCCCGGCCGCCCGCGCGGCTCGCCCGGCTGCGCGGCCACTGGTCGGGAGGCGCGTGGCTGGATCGGGAGGGCCGGATGCTCGCGCTCGACACCGCCGGGCCGGACGGCGGCGGCCCCACCAGGACCCTCGCGGTGGACCTCGGTGCGGACGGCGAGGCCTCCCCGCTGCTGGAGATCGCCGAGGGGAGCGACGACCGGCTGCTGCTCGCCGACCCGGACAGCGGCCTGCTGCTCGTCCGCTCGGATGCCCCCGGCGAGCCGCGGCTGGGCTGGGGGGTGCTGGGCAGCCACCGCCCGGTCCGGTTCCCCGAGGCGCTGCACCCCAGAGGCACCCGGCTGACGCCGATCGCCGTCCAGCCGGGGCAGCCGCTGCTGCCCGAGCGGTGCGCCGTGGCGCTGCGCGTGGACGGGCCGCAGGGCACCTGGCTCGCCGTGTGGCGGCCCGGCCTGCGCGAAGTGCGGCACCTCGCGAGCCCGGCAGGCTGGTTGGCGGGGCACGGCCTGTGGACGGCCGACGGCGAACTGCGCGTCCCCTGCTCGACGGTGCACAACCCGTGCGGACTGGCCCGGATGCGGGCCCCGCTGCCCGAACCGGAGGCACCCCAGGCCACTCCCGAGCCCGTGCCCGCACCGGCGGCTCCACCGGCCCCGACGGACCCGCGCGCGGTGCGGGTGCCCGCCGCACCAGACGCAGAGCCGCCGCGCGCCGCGCCGCGCCCGCCCGAGCGACCGGAGCCCACGGCTCCGCCCGCCGGGGACGTCACGGCTCTACAACATCACGATCACGGAGGGCCACCCTCCGGACTGCTGGGTTCGCTGGTGGGCAAAAGGGTTTCCGCAGGCAGTACGGCGCCGTTCGGGGCCCTGGGGGACGCGGCGCGGAAACCGGTCCCGCTCCAGCAGGCCCCACTGCCCAGCGGAACGGCGTGACCAGCGGATGAAACGCTCTGAAGGACGTCGCCCCGGCTCGATAAACTCCGCCGGGTACGACGGCAGAGCAAGAGATTGACGGAGTGACATCACGATGTCGGACACCCAGACCGAGACGCCCAGCACCACGCAGACGGCCGGCGAGGGGACTCACCGGGGGAAGCACAGGGGGGAAGCCGCCGCACGGGAGGAGCAGACCGTACCGGCGCAGGGCCGGCACCGTCGGCCCGAGCCCGCGCAGTAGCCGACGGCAGGCCGTCGGCCGGCGCCGCACAGGCGCAACGGCACACAGCGGGGCCCCGGCCACCTTCCGACCGGTGGAGGCCGGGGCCCCGCCGGGTGCGCAGCCCGTGTTCAGCCCTTCCGCAGGCTCAGCACCTCGACCGCGGCGAAGGTCTCCTGCGGGTAGCGCTCGGCGAAGTACGGGGTCAGCAGCCCGTCCAGCTCCCCGACGGTGAACAGCTCCGCGGCGGTCTCGAACGTGGCCGCCACCCGGGGCCGTTCCAGCAGTGCCACCATGCCGCCGTGCACCACCAGCACCTGCCCGGTGATCCGGGCCGCCGCGGGCGAGGCCAGATACCCCACCAGGGGTGAGACATGTTCCGGCGCCAGCGGGTCGGGACCCCGGTCCGGCACCTCGAAGCCCGCGAAGGCGTCCTCGGTCATCCGGGTGCGGGCGCGGGGGCAGATGGCGTTCGCCGTCACCCCGTACTTCGCCAGTGCGGCCGCCGAGGAGGTGGTCAGTCCGACGATCCCGCCCTTGGCGGCCGCGTAGTTGGGCTGGCCGGGCGAGCCCACCAGGAACGCCTCGGACGAGGTGTTGACGATCCGTCCGTAGACGGCACCGCCCGTCGCCTTGGCCGCGGCACGCCAATGCGCGGCCGCGAAGTGGGTGGTGTTGAAGTGGCCCTTGAGGTGGACACGGATCACCGCGTCCCACTCCTCCTCGCTCATCGAGAAGACCATCCGGTCCCGCAGAAACCCGGCGTTGTTGACCAGGATCTCCAGCGGACCGAAGGTGTCCACGGCCAGCCGGACCAGTTCGCGGGCCTGCGCGAAGTCGGCCACGTCGCCGTGGTGGGCGATCGCCTCGCCGCCGGCGGCCCGGATCTCGGCGGCGACCGCCTCGGCGGGCGGCTCCGGGGCCGCACCGTCCGCCGACGCCGGCTCCGCCGCCTCGGAAGCGGGCCCCGGACCGGCCGCGGCAGCCAGGTCGTTGACGACGACCCGGGCGCCCAGCCGCCCCAGTTCCAGCGCCTCGGCGCGCCCCAACCCGCGCCCCGCACCGGTGACGACGGCGGTCCTGCCCCGCAGGCACTCCTGCAAAGAATCCTGCGCACTGCCCTGTACGGACATACGGTCCCCTCCATGGCTCGGCTCACGGTGGCGGAAGCTCCGGCGCAGCCCCCCGCCCCGAACGGCCCGCCCGAAGGCGGGTCACGCTCCAGGAAGCCCCTCCCTAGAGGGAGATGCTGGTGCGAAGTGCCTCTCCGGTACGCATCTGGTCGATGGCCTCGTTGATCTCCTCCAACCGCACCCGGTGAGTGATCATCCCGTCCAGATCGATCCGGCCCGCCCGCCACAGCGCCACCACGCGGTCGTAGGAGCGCAGCACGTCACCGCCGCCGTAGAGGGAGGGCAGGATGCGCTTCTCGTCGAAGAACAGCTCGAACATGCTGAACCGGAGCTCGTCGTCCGCGGCGCCCGCGCCCACCACGCACAGGGTGCCGCCGCGCCGGGTGGCGTCGTAGGCGGTGCGGGCCGTCGCCGACCTGCCCACCACCTCGAAGACGTGGTCGAACCCCTCGTCGCCGGTCACCCGGCGCTTGGCGTCGGCGAGGCCGTCGGGCGCCACCGCCTCCGTCGCCCCGAAGCGCAGCGCGGCCTCGCGGCGCCCGGCCACCGGGTCGACGGCGACGATCTGCGCGGCACCACAGGCCCGTGCCCCCTGCAGGACGCTGATGCCGACCCCGCCGCAGCCGACGACGGCCACCGAGGAACCGGCCTCCACCCGTGCGGTGTTGAAGACCGCACCCAGGCCCGTGGTGACGCCGCAGCCGATGAGCGCGGCGATCTCGAAGGGCACGTCGTCCGGGACGGGCACCGCGCAGGGCGCGTCGAGGACGACCTCCTCGGCGAAGGTGCCGGTACCGGCGAAGCCGAACACCTCTGCGCCTCCGGCCCCGGCGCGGCGGAAGTTGGGGGTGCCCGCGTTCATGAACCCGGCCAGGCACAGGTGGCGCTGGCCGCGGCGGCAGGCAGGGCAGTCGCCGCAGGCGGGCAGCCAGCAGACCACGACCCGGTCGCCCGGCGCGACCCGCGTCACCCCCTCCCCCACCTCGAGCACTTCGCCCGCCCCCTCGTGTCCGGGCACGAACGGGGCGGGCTGCGGCAGCACCCCGCTCATCGCCGACAGATCGGAGTGGCACAGCCCCGTCGCCCTGATCCGGACCCGCACCTTGCCGGGGCCGAATCCGGCCGGTTCGATGTCGTCCAGCACATCGAGTCTGTCCTGCCCGGTCTCGCCCAGTACTGCTGCGCGCATGTCGGCTCCCTCCGGAGGCGCTGATCGGGGTGTGCGGATCGGATGCGGATCGGATGCGGTCGGATGCGGGTCAGGTGTGGGTGAGCACGGCGTCGCCCAGCACCGGCGCATCGTCCCGCTCGGCGGCGGTCGCCGTCAGCTGGAGGCGCCCCTCCGTCAGGCGCCAGGCGCGGATCCGCAGGGTCTCCCCGGGGTGGACGACTCCGGAGAACCGCACCCCGTACGAGGCCACCCGGGTCACGTCGCCGTCCAGCACCCCGTCCACGACGGCCTTGAGCGCCATCCCGTACGAGCACAGCCCGTGCAGGATGGGACGGTCGAACCCGGCGAGGCGGGCGAACTCGGGGTCGGCGTGCAGCGGGTTCCAGTCGCCGGAGAGGCGGTAGAGCAGCGCCTGCTCCTCACGGACCGGGCGCTCGACGGCGAAGTCGGGTTCCCGCTCCGGGACGTCCAGACGGCCGGAGGGCCCGCGCTCGCCGCCGAAGCCGCCTTCGCCGCGTACGAAGATCTGGGCCTCGGTGGTCCACAGCGGCCCCTCCGCGTCGGCGACGTCCGTGACCAGCACCAGGACCGCGGCCTTGCCCTTGTCGTAGACGTCGGCCACCCGTGCGGTGGAGGTGGCCCGGCCGTCCACCGGGATCGGGCGGTGCAGGGTGACGGACTGGGTGCCGTGCAGCACCGCGGCCAGGTCCACGTCGATACCGGGCGCCGAGAGCCCGCCGACCACGCCCATGCCCCCTCCCGCGACGGTGGCGAACGACGGCAGGACGTGCAGCCGGCTCTCCAGCGTGTAGCGCAGCTCGGCCGGGTCGGTGGCGGGCGATCCCGCGCCGAGACCGAGGTGGTAGAGCTGGATGTCCTTGTGCCCCCAGGCGATCTCGGTGCTGCGGGGCTCGGCCGCCAGGGCTTTGGCTACGTCGATGGGCATCGGGTGCTGGGCTCCTTGCTCCTCGGGGTCCTCTGGGTTCTGGGTTCTGGGTTCCCTGGGGCCTCTGGGGCCTCTGGGGCCTCTGGGGCCTCGGAATTCTGCGGGGTTCCTCTCGGGTACGGGCGTCGGTCACCCCCGGTGAACGCACCCGCACACAGGCGGAACACAGGTGGAACACGTTCTAACCGATCGACCCCTGTATAACGCAGCCTTCCGGGCAAGGGAAGAGCTGATGTCACGTCAGATGACGGGGGCCGGGGCCGGACCGGACCTGTGACCGGAAGGAACCCCGGCGCGGCCCGGGCAGGCCGGGGCACCACGCCGGTGACATTTGTCCCGACCGGCCTCCCACATTTGCATCTGCCCAGCTCACGACCGTGCGTCGTACCGTCGACGACATGACCGCAGCCATGAGTGTGACAGGGACGGATCCCGGGCCGGCCGCAGTCGAGCGGCCCGGTGACAGGAACGCAGCACGGCGCAGCCGGTGGGCCGCCAAGGGCAGCGGCCCGGGCAGATACGCCTTCCTGCCCTGGCTCCTGATGGGACTGGGCGCGTTCTCGCACGTCATCGAGGGCCGCTCCGGCAATCCATGGCTCGGCGGAGCGGCGCTGCTCGCCTTCAACTCGCTCTACGTCTTCGTGGTCTTCGCCGCGTTCGCCCCCCGCCGCCGCGCAGGGCACGCGCCCCTGTACGGGCTCGCCGGGCTGACGGCCGTCACCTTCGCGACAGCCCTGGGGTACGGCGGCTCCTGGATGATGTTCTTCCCGCTGCTCTCGCTCGCCGCGGGAACGGTGCGCCGGCTGCGGGGCAGGCCGCTGACGCTGGGAGTGCTGGCGCTGAGCTGTGTCGCCGGAGCCCTCACCTACTGGGACCACGGACACGGCGACCTCGCGCACGCGGTGTCCATCGGCTACGGCACCTTCCTCTCCGGGCTGGTCACCGCGGCCGTGCTGAGCCTCTTCGACACGGTGCGACAGCTGGAGACCACCCGCCAGGAACTGGCGCGCAGCGCGGTCGAGCAGGAGCGGCTGCGCTTCTCCCGGGATCTGCACGACCTGCTCGGGCACACCCTGTCGGTGATCGTGGTGAAGGCCGAGGCGGTGCGGCGCCTCGCGGAGCGCGACGCGCAGGCGGCCCTGGCCCAGGCCGCCGACATCGAAGCCGTCGGCAGGCAGGCACTCACCGAGATCCGGGAGGCGGTCAGCGGCTACCGGGACGGCAGCCTCAGCACCGAGCTGGAACGTGCGGACTCGGTGCTGGAGGCGGCGGGGATCGAGCCCGTCGTACGGCGGTCGGGTCCGCCACTGCCGCCGCAGACCGAGGCCCTGCTGGGCTGGGTGGTGCGGGAGAGCGTCACCAACACGGTGCGGCACAGCCGCGCGGCGCGGTGCGAGATCGAGGTGCGCGCGGCGGCCGGGCGGGTACGGCTGACGGTCACCGACGACGGGCGCGGCCCCGCGGACACCGCTGCGGGAGCAGCCGGCGCGGCGCGGCGCGGCACCGGGCTGAAGGGGCTGGCCGAACGGCTGGCAGCGGCCGGCGGGACGCTGGACAGCGGCGCCGACGGACGGCACGGCTTCCGGGTCGTGGCCGAACTGCCGCAGGATGCGGAGGAGGCCGCGGGGACCGGCGACAGCGGACACCGGGCGGACCGTGCGGCGGCCCCGGGCGAGGAGGGAACGGCACAGTGATCGGAGTGCTGCTCGCGGAGGACCAGGGCATGATGCGCGGCGCGCTCGCCCTGCTGCTCGGCCTGGAGGAGGACATGGAGGTCGTCGCGCAGGTCGCCTCCGGCGACGACATCGTGCCCACCGCGCTGGACGCGGAGCCGGACGTGGCGCTGCTCGACATCGAACTGCCCGGCCGCAGCGGGCTGGACGCGGCGGCGGAACTGCACGAGCGGCTGCCCTCCTGCGCGGTGCTGATCCTGACGACGTTCGGCCGGCCCGGCTATCTGCGCCGCGCCATGGAGGCCGGTGCCCGGGGCTTCCTCGTCAAGGACGGGCCCGTGGAGGAGCTGGCCGGGGCGATCCGCCGGGCGCTGGCGGGCGAACGCGTCATCGACCCGTCGCTCGCGGCGGCGGCGCTGAGCGCGGGGCCCAATCCGCTCACCCAGCGGGAGCGGGAGGTGCTGTCGGCCGCCGCCGACGGCTCGACCGTCGCCGACATCGCCGAGCGGCTGCACCTGTCGGGGGCGACCGTACGCAACTACCTGTCCGCCGCCATCGGCAAGACCGCCACCCGCAACCGGGCGGAGGCGCTCGGTGCGGCCCGCCGCAACGGCTGGCTCTGAGCGCCGCCGCCGGCTCCGAGCACGGCGGCGGGCGCCGCCTGTGACGGGCGATCGCCGCGCGTCCGGCGGGCGCCGGGCCGGAGCCGCAGCGCTTCGGCCGCCGCTCACCGCCGTCGGCCGCAGCGCGGGCTACGGCGCCTCGGCGGACGCCGGGTCGGCCGCCGGATCGGCCGCCGGGGAGGTCCGGTCGCGCACCGTGCGGGGCAGCGCGACGAGCATGAACAGCACGCACGCGCCCAGCAGTACGGCGCCCGCCCGGAAGGCGCTGCCGTATCCGGCGGCGAGCGACGCGGGGTCGTGCCGCCCGTCGGTGCGGGCCGCGGCGACGGTGGAGAGCACCGCCAGGCCGAGCGCGCCGCCCATCGTGCGGCCGGTGCCGAACAGCCCGGAGAGCAGGCCCGCCTCGCCGGGGTCGTCGGTCGCGGTGGCGATGGTCGCCAGGGGCGTGGCGGCCAGCCCGGCGCCGAGTGCCATCAGCACACCGGGTGCCAGGATCGTCGTCGCGTAGGCCCCGTCCGCGTCCATGGTGCTCTGCCACAGGTAGCCCGCGCCCGCCATGGCGGCACCCGCGACGGCCAGCAGCCGGTCCCCCGTCCGCGCCATCAGGAACGGGGCGATCTTGGAGCCGAGGACGATCGTCATCGAGTGCGGGATCAGCGCCAGGCCCGCCTGCAGCGGCGTGTAGTCCAGCACGTTCTGGGTGTAGAGGGAGAGGAAGTACCACATGGCGAACATCGCGAGGCCGTTGATGAAGATGGCGGCGTTCGCGGCGGACACGGCCCGGCTGCGGAACAGCCGCAGCGGCACCAGCGGTTCCGGGGAGCGGGCCTCGACGGCGACGAACAGCGCGAGCAGCACCAGTCCGCCGACCAGCGGCCCCAGCGAACCGGCCGCCGCCCAGCCCGCGCTGTCCGTGCGCACGATGCCGTAGGCCACCGCGCCCAGCCCCAGCGTCACCAGCAGCGCGCCGGGCACGTCCAGGCGCCGCACCGAGTCCTCCCGGCTCTCGGTCAGCCACCAGGCAGCCGCCGCCAGTACCAGCACGCCGACCGGGACGTTGATCAGCAGTACCCAGCGCCAGGACAGCGCATCGGTGAGCACCCCGCCCACCAGGCCGCCCGCCGCGCCGCCGCCCGCGCCGACCGCCGACCAGGTGGCGACCGCCTTGGTGCGGGCCGGGCCCTCCGGTACGGACGTGGTCAGCAGCGTGAGGGTGGCGGGTGCCAGGATCGCGGCGCCCGTGCCCTGGATGCCGCGGGCCGCCAGCAGCTGCCAGGGCTCCTGGGCCAGGCCGCCCGCCAGGCTCGCGGCGGTGAACAGCGCCAGTCCGGCCAGGAAGACCCGCTTGCGGCCGAAGAGGTCGGCAGCCCGTCCGCCGAGCAGCATCAGGCCGGAGAAGGTGAGGGTGTAGGCGTTGACCACCCACTGCAGCCCGGTCTCCGAGAGGGCGAGGGTGGCCCGCATGGAGGGCAGGGCGACGTTGACGACGGAGACGTCGAGCACGACGAGGAACTGGCCGGCGCAGGCGGCCAGCACGACCGCCCACAGGCGGGGCGCCTTGGCGGCTGCGGAGCCGGATATGGAGCGGGAGCTCGTCGGCGGTGCGGTCTGCGGCATGCGCGTAGTGTGACAGCTGCCGCCCGGCCCCTCGCGCTCGTTTTCCGGGCGGGAGGCCGGGCGGGGAGCCGGGGGCTACTTCGGCGGTTCCGGTCCCGTCACCCGCACCGGGCCGCATCCGGCACGCTTCGCCTCGGCCGCGACGTAGTCCGGCAGCAGTTCGACCGTCGGGTCGTCCCCCCTGACGAGCGAATCCTCCCGCTGCACCAGGAAGGCCACCGGACCGGTCTGGCAGGTGGCGACGTAGACGCTCATGTCGCCGAAGACGCTGCCGAACCCGTCGCCGCGGAACCGCGGGTTCCCGCTGTAGCCCAGCGGGACGACGAACGACGCCAGGCGCGGGTCCTCGATCGTGGTGAGCCGGACGCCGTCCAGGTCGAAGTCCCTGCCGTACTCGCACGAGTGGGCGGGCCCCGAGGTGTCGCCGGTGGTCCGCATCGCGCGCGCGTAGTCGCCCTTGCCCGTCAGCCAGGACGGCGCGCGGACGCCTTTCAGTCCGCACAGCCGGTCCTTCGGGTACTCGCCGGGCTGCTGCCGCTCCACGACCCGGGCCAGGTCACCCGGCTCCCGATAGCTGCCCCGGCACTTCTTCCCCGCCAGCACGCCGTTGGCCAGCTCGACCACCGCGTCGGCCAGCGCGGCCCGATAGCGACGCCGCTCGGCCGGATCGTCGTTGTCGGAGGAGCCGAGCCGGCCGGAGGAGAGCGAGACGACGGTCGGCGGCTCGTCCCGCCGTCCGCCCACGCAGGACTCGGGCAGCGCCATCCAGGCCCGCCCGGCGGAGACCATCCCCGGGAGGTCGCCGCCCAGCGGAACCATGGCCGGGGAGAGGAACTCGCGCGTCCACTCGCGGGCACCCCTGCCGTCGAACTGCGCGAGCTGCTCGACCCGAGCCGATATCTCCCACTTGAGCTCGTCGTCCTTCCACCGCTGGAGCCGGCACTCGGTGCTGTACTCACCCAGGCGGCCGGCGCTTCTGAGCGACAGCTCCCGGGTGCGGATGTCCCCGTCGGAGAACAGCCGGTCGACCGTGTCCGCCGAGAGCGCGCCCCAGCACCTCTCCCGGGAGACGAAGGGCAGTTCCCCGGCCTGCCAGGCCAGGCCCCCCGCAGCCAGCAGCGCACCCACGACTGCACCGATCACGGCTGCGCCGGACCTGCCCCGCACCAGGCGCCGCAGCCGCCCCGACGGCCGCGGCGCGGGACGCGGTTCCGCCGTCGCGGCGGACTCGGGGCCCGGCCCGGCGGCGGGCTCGGGCTCAGCGACGGGCTCGGGCTCAGCGGGGTCCGGTTCGGGGTTCGGTTCGGGGTCCCGTCGCGGTTCGGAGTCCTGCCGCGGGGCGGGCCGCTCGGTGTCGGGTGCCGGCTCCGGACCGGACCGGGCGCCCTGCGCGGAGCCCTGCTTCTCCTCGGACATCTGGTCCCTCTCCCTGTGCTGTTCGCCACTCATGAGCCGGGTGCCACCGCGGGGCAGCCGAGGCGGTCGGCGACGGAGTTGGCGGCGGCCGCGAACGCCCGCCGCGGGTCGGGATCGGCGTGTGCCGCCAGGAAGGCGTCCAACTGCAGGAAGAAGACGGTGGGCCGGCCGGCGCAGGTGGCGGTCAGCAGTCCGTGTTCCTCGCCGATCTCGCCCGTGCCGCGCCAGCCCTTGCCCGGGGACCCCTCGTCCGCCAGGCCGGTGAACAGGGCGGTGAGGCGGGGCCGGGAGACCGCCGCGAACAGCGCGGCCCGGACAGGCTTGCGCACGTCCGCGGTGTCGAGCACCGAGCAGGTCTGCAGATCGTCGCGGACGGCACCGACTCCGGCGTCGTAGTGGTCGTCCTTGTCCAGGTCGAACCGGAGCCCGGGGATCCGGCACAGCTCGCCGCCCTGCGCCGTGAGGCCGTCGTCGGCGCCGGCCCGGGCGAGCGGTGAGACGGCCTCGAACGGCTCCTCCGGCGCGCAGCCCGACGTGTCGGCCGCCGTGCCGGCCAGCGACAGCAGCAGGTCGGCGACCTCCTCCTCGCTTCCCATGGAGGCGGTCAGCGGAGAGGTCCTGGCTCCTTCGACGGTCACCGCGGTGGGCAACCCGTCTGCGCTGTCGCACTCCTCGGGGAGCACGAAGACGGCGCGGGCCCTGCCGACCAGGCCGGGCAGGCCGTCCGGCAGCGGCGCCGAGTCCGCGTCCAGGTAGGTCCGCAGCCAGGCGCGCCGCTCCTTCGCACCGCGCGGCACCGTCGCGACCTCGGCCTCGACCCGCTCGTCGTACCCGGCGCCGCTCGTGTCGCGGAGCGTCACCGAGCAGGTGGCGCGCCGCCCCTTCCGGGGCGGCGCCGACTGCTCGCCGCTGCGCTCCTCGTCCTCCGACGTCTCGTCCAGGACGCGGGGAACGCGGTCGCCCTCGCGCGCCTCCCAGGCACCCCAGCAGTAGCTCTGCCGGTCGAAGGGCCAGGTCCCGGTGGCCCAGGTGCTCAGGCCGGCGCCGGCCAGTACGGCGATCCCGAGCAGGAGCGCCAGGCTCCTGCGGCGACGCGCGGCGGGCGCCGCGGCGGATTCCGCGGACATGTCGCTTCCTGTCACTCCACTCCCCCTGTGTGCCGGGACCGGCGCCGCCGCACTCCCGGATCGACAGTCCGTCGAGGCTACCTGTCGCCCGGAGGGGTGACGGCGGTAGGGCAGCATGGCACCGGACGGGCGCACGCCGGGCGTGCGTCCTCGCCGCGCGCGGGCGCACCACGCCCCTGCGCCGGCGAGCACCCCGGTCGCGAGCGAGCACATCTGCGGCACCGGACCAGAGCAGACGACGGCGGACAACAGCAGAGGAACGTGTGATGAGCCCTCAGGTACCCGAGGCTGGCACCCTGGCCGCGTTCGAGGCGGCGAAGGGTTTCATGCCGCTGGACGAAGGGCTCGCGCTGTACGCTGCCGCGGTCGAGGCGGGCACCCTCGGGCTGCCGCTGCTGGAGGTCGGCACGTACTGCGGCCGCTCCACCCTGCTGCTGGCCGACGCCGCGCGGCAGGCGGGCGTGACGGCCGTCACCGTCGACCACCACCGCGGCAGCGAGGAGCAGCAGCCGGGGTGGGAGTACCACGATCCGGAGGTCGTCGATCCGGTCGTCGGCCGGATGGACACGCTGCCCGCCTTCCGCCGCACGCTGCACGCTGCGGGGCTGGAGGAGCACGTCGTGGCGCTGGTGGGCCGCTCGCCCCGGGCAGCCGCCCTGTGGGGCACGCCGCTCGGGCTCGTCTTCGTCGACGGCGGCCACACCGAGGAGCACGCCACCGCGGACTACGAGGGCTGGACGCCGCATCTGGCACCGGGCGGGCTGCTGGTCATCCACGACGTCTTCCCCGACCCGGCCGACGGCGGCCAGGCCCCGCACCACATCCACGAACGGGCCCTGGCCTCGGGCGACTACACCCCCGGGCCCGCCACCGGGTCGCTGCGCGTGCTGCGGCGGAGGTGACGAGGCGGGAGGGGCCTCGGAGTCCGCGCGAGGCAGGCTCTACCATCTACGCCTGTGTCGAATGGATGCGCTTCGTGAGGCGGCGGACAGCCCGGCGGACGACGGCCCTGCTGGTCGCGGGGGTCGTGTGCGCAGGGGCGGCCGGGTGCGGGATGTCCGGCGGCCATGGCGGCGACTCGGGAAGGAGCGGCAAGCCCTCGCGCTCCTCCTCGGCCGGGAAGGGATCCGGGTCCTCGGCCGGGAAGGGATCCGGGAAGACCGCCGGGAAGGGCTCCGGCAAGAAGAGCGGCACGAGCGGCAGCAAGCACGGCGGTGCGGACAGCCGCAGCAAGGACGGCGGACCGCACTCCGGATCGCACCCGCACGGCAAGACCCCGCTGCGCGGCAAGGTGATCGTCATCGACCCCGGTCACAACCCCCACAATCGCGACCAGCCAGGCAAGATTTCCCGCTCCGTCGACATCGGCACGGGAAAGAAGGAATGCGACACCACGGGCACCGCGACCAATTCCGGTTACAGCGAGGCCGAGTTCACTCTCGCTCTCGCGCACCGCGTCCGCACAGAGCTGCGGAAACGGGGAGCGACCGTGAAGTTCACCCATGACGGCGAGGAGCCGTACGGACCGTGCGTCGACGAGCGCGCGGAAAAAGGGAACCGGGCGCACGCCGACGCCGCCGTTTCCCTCCACGCGGACGGCGCCCCCGGCGGCAGCCGCGGTTTCCATGTGATTCTTCCCGCATCCGTGCACCGGGGCGACGCCGACACCCGGGCCATCGCGGGCCCCTCCCGGCGGCTCGGCACCGACCTGCGCGACGCCTTCCGCAAGGCCACCGGCGAACGCCCCGCCAACTACCTCGGGAATGGCGAAGGTCTGGACACCCGGGACGATCTGGGCGGTCTCAACCTCAGCACCGTCCCCAAAGTCTTCCTCGAATGCGGCAACATGCGGGACGCGGCCGACGCCGCACTCCTCACCTCCCCGAAGTGGCGGGAAAAGGCCGCCCGGGGGGTCGCGGACGGAATCTCCGCTTTCCTCACCTGAGGGGTGGGGGAAACGTGGAACCGACAGGCGAACCCCGGGGGTCTACCCGTAGTGTCGTCCGTACGATGGGGTGCTCACCCCCGGCAGACCTCAACCATGACAAGACCGACTAAGGACCCCACGTGAACATCCGCTCGCTCACCCGAGGCGACGGCGCGGTGATAGGAGCAGCGGTGCTGCTGTTCATCGCTTCGTTCCTCGACTTCTTCTCCGCAGACTGCGATGGCTCGTCCTGCCCCGAAATGCCCAACGCCTGGGACACGGACCTTCTCCAGCTCACCCTCCCGTCGATCTTCCTGGCGGGGCTCATCGGCACCGGTCTGCTGGTCGGTGGTCGTTTCCTGCCGGAGGGCCGCAAGTTCGGTGCGGTCTCGCTCCCGCAGGCGGGTGTGACGCTGCTGCTGGTCGCGCTGTGGTCCTCAGTCTGGAAGATGGCTGTCGCACCGGACCAGGCCGACATGGGGGCCGGCGCCATTCTGGCGCTGATCTCGCTGCTGATCGGCGCGGTGATCGCGATGATCACGCCGGTCGTGCCGGCTCTGGCGGCCCCGCTGCTGCCCGCGAACACCGGCGGACCCGCGCCGTACGGCCAGCAGTACCCGCAGCAGGGTGGCGGCTACGGCTACCCGGGCGGCCAGCCGGGTCCCTACGGGCAGCAGCCCGGTCAGGGCCAGCCGCCCTACGGGCAGCAGCCGGGCCAGCCGCAGGGTGCCCAGCCGGGCCAGCCGGGCCCCGGTCAGTCCCTCGGCGGCCCGCAGGGTGCCGCAGCGGGCGCCCCGGACCCGAACTTCCAGCCGTTCTGGTTCGCCGTCCCGATGGCGCGCCCGCTCTTCCCGGAGGACGGCTCGCCGCAGCCGATCGCCGAACTGGCGCCGGGCACCTGGTACCTCGCGGTGGAGCAGCGGGGTCAGGCCCTGATCGCGCAGACACAGGACGGCCGGCGCGGCGTCCTGCAGGACACCTCCAACATCCAGCGCGGCTGAGCCCTCGGCTCCGCGCCGCACCAGCGGCCCCCCGCCCTTCCGGGCGGGGGGCCGCTGCCGTACGCTGCCGGACCAGCGGGCTGACTCGCTGTCAACTTCGGCCGGTGGAAGGGGAGACGGCACATGCGGCTCGGACTGGCGCTCGGCTACTGGGGGCGCGGGCCCGACCCCCGCCATCTCGAACTGGCGCGGCAGGCCGAGGACCTCGGCTACCACTCGGTATGGACGGCCGAGTCCTGGGGATCGGACGCGTTCACCGCACTGACCTGGATCGCCGCGCACACCTCACGGATCCGGCTGGGCACCGCGGTCGCGCAGATGGCGGCCCGCACGCCCACCGCCACCGCGATGCACGCGCTCACCCTCGACCACCTCTCCGGCGGCCGGATGCTGCTGGGGCTGGGGCTGTCGGGCCCGCAGGTGGTGGAGGGCTGGTACGGCCGCCCCTTCCCGGCCTCACCGCTGACCCTGACCCGCGAATACGTGGACGTCGTGCGGCAGGTGCTGCGCCGCGCGGAGCCCGTCCGGCTGGAGGGCCGCTACCACTCCCACCCGTACGCGGGCTCGGACGGCACCGGCACCGGGAAGCCGCTCAAGCCGATCACGCACCCGCTGCGACCGGACCTTCCGGTGCTGCTGGGCGCCGAGGGCCCCAAGAACGTGGCCCAGACCGCCCGGATCGCGGACGGCTGGCTGCCGCTGTACTGGTCGCCCACCCGGGCCGCCGCCTGGGACGACGCACTGGCAGAGGCACCGCCGGGGTTCCTGGTGGCGCCCATGGCGCAGGCGCGGATCTGCGAAGACGTGGCGGAGGGGCTGCTGCCGGTGAAGGCGATGCTCGGCTTCTACGTCGGCGGCATGGGACACGCCCGCCGCAACTTCCACGCCGACCTGATGGCGCGCATGGGCTACGGGGAGGCCGCGGAGCGCATCGGGGCCCTGTTCGCCGCCGGGCGCCGCGAAGAGGCGGTGCAGGCCGTGCCGGACGCCTTCGCGGACGAGATCTCCCTGGTCGGGCCGCGGGAGCGGGTGGCCGAGCGGCTGGAGCTGTGGCGCGCCGGTCCGGTGACCGACCTGCTGGTGACGGCGGCGGACCCGGTGACGCTGCGGGTGCTGGCCGAGTTGAACGCGTAGCGCCTTGAGTCGGGAAACCGGTCCAGGCGTCCCGCGAGGTGGTCGAGGCCTTCGTCGGCGGTCGTCGCAAACCCCCGCTCATGCGGTGGATTCCCGACTCGGGACACCAGGGCCGAATCCGGGGTGTGTCCCCGATGCCGTCGGGGCCGGATTCGGTTCATATTCGGGAGTACGACCGTACTCCCTCCGAGTCCCTTTGAAGGACCTCCTATGGCTCCGCCCACACCCGGCAGTTCCCGACGCCACGTCCTCGCTTCGCTCGCCGCGCTCGGCGTACTGGCCCCCGCCGGTCCGGCCGGCGCCGCCCCCCTGCCCACCGGCGCCGGGCGCCGCGGGCCACAGGTGGTGCACGCGGAGGACGTAGGCGACCGCATCACCGACCTGATGCTCTGCTCCCCGGCCCTCGGCGGAAAGGGAGCCGTCCGGCTGCTCACCCCGAGGGGCTGGCACCGGCGCCGCAACGGGGCACGCTGGCCGACGCTCTACCTGCTGCCCGGGGGTGACGGCGACCATCTGATGTGGACCCGGCATCACGGCATCCACCGGCTGGCCGACCTGCGGGACGCCCTCGTCGTCATGCCCGACATGCCGCTGTACGGCTTCGCCACCGACTGGTGGAACCAGGGCGCCGGCGGCCCGCCCCGGGTGGCCACCTACCACCTCGACGAGGTCATGCCCCTGATGGAACGGCACTTCGGCGCCGGGCCACATCGCGCCGTGGCCGGGGAGTCGCAGGGAGGCTTCGGCGCCCTCTCCTACACCGCCCTCCGGCCGGGCCTGTTCCGCGCCGCAGCCGCCTACAGCGGCTACGTCCACCCGCTCCAGCACCCGCACACGGTCCGGGCCGGGATGACCTACCTCGGCCTCGACTGGCTCGCGCTGTGGGGCCACCCCGTACGGCAGCGCCGGATCTGGGAGGCGCCCGACCCTGTCCGTCTCGCGCACCGGCTCCGCGGCGTCCCCGTCCATCTCTCCTGCGGAGACGGCCGGCTCGGTCCGCTCGACCCGCCGGGGACGGAACCCGACGAGCACGTCCCCGGCCTGGAGGACCCCGAGAACCCGTTCCCGGAGGACGTGTACTCGCCGACCGAGGCGATCATGCGAGAGGAGAACGAGACGCTGGCTGCCCGACTCGGGACGGCGGGCGCCCGGCTGACCACCCGCTTCTACGCAGGTACCCACGACCCCGCCTACTGGTCGCGGGAGTTCCGGGCGTCACTGCCGCTGCTCCTCGCCGCCCTGCACGGCTGACCGGCTCCCTCCCGCACACCGGCGGGCGGGGGCCGGGATCGGCCAGGAGCAATCGCACCAAGGGCCGGAAGGGGAGGGCCGATGGCCGCGCCGGTGCTCTCGAGGAGCCCCGTCCCGCTGGACCCCGGAAGATCACCGATGTCGGGGGCGAGTCAGGGGGTGGGGCACGACGCCGAAGGCCATGCCGAGGGGCGCCACCCGACAAGCCCTACCAGTCCTCCGCCTGGGTTCCGCGGCGCGCGCAGCGCTCTCACCCTCATACAGTGACCGAACGGTCGTCCAGCGAGTAGGCTGCCGTTCCGGCACTGCCCGGCAGACCGGCACTGCCCGGCACCGGAACAGCACTGGACGGCGCTGCACCACACCGGCGCAGCGCGGACGGAGGGCGGAGGAGCGTGGCGGCGACACGGCTCGACGGACGCGTCGAACGCGGCAACCAGACCCGGCGGCTGGTCCTGGACCGCGCCGCGCGGATCGCCTCCGTGGAGGGGCTGGAGGGGCTCTCGCTGGGGCGGCTCGCGAAGGAGCTGGAGCTGAGCAAGAGCGGGGTCTTCACCTTGTTCGGTTCCAAGGAGGAGCTCCAGCTCGCGACCGTGGAGGCCGCACGCACCATCTACACCGACCACGTCGTGCGGCCCGCGCTGGAGGCACCGGCCGGGCTCGCCAGGGTCGTCCGGCTGTGCGACCGCTGGCTCGCCTACTCCGAGGAGCGGGTCTTCCCCGGCGGCTGCTTCTTCTTCTCCGTCGCCGCCGAGTTCGACGCGCGCCGGGGCCGGGTCCACGACAGCATCGTGCAGGCCCGCACCGCCTGGTCCGCGTTCGTCACCCGCACCCTGGAAGAGGCCCTGCACAGCGGCGAGCTGGCACCGGACACGGACATCCCGCAGCTCGCCTTCGAGGTCATGGCGCTGCTGGAGGCCGCCAACGCCGACTCGCTCCTGCACGACGAGGAGCAGCCCGCCGGGGTCGGTCCCTACCGCCGGGCGCGCCGGGCCATCCTCGGCCGGCTCGCCGGTGCCGCCGCGGACCCGTCAGCGCTGCCGGTCGCGGCCGACTGAGCGGCCGCGACCGGACGAACGGCGACAGGCGGCCGGAAGACGGCGGTCAACCGGAAGACGGTGCTCAGCCGGGAATCCGCGGCCGACCGGGTGGACCGGAGCGGCGCGGAGGCGCACCCGCCGAGTGCGGACCGTGGCCCGGCCGCGGTCAGCAGCAGTCAGGTTCCAGCCCCGTCGGCAGTTCGTCGCCGCGGAAGACCTGCACCGTCGCGTCGTCCCCGCCGAGCGCGGCCACGGCCAGCAGCACCGCGCCCGCCGTCCAGGCCGTCCGCTCCTCGGGCCAGATCACCTCGTCGTCGAAGACGTACCCCGTCCAGTACATGCCGTCCTCGGCCCGCAGGTGCTGCATCCAGCGCAGGATGTCCAGGGCATGGTCCGACTCGCCCGTCGCCCACAGCGCCAGGGCCAGCTCCGCGCTCTCCCCGCCGGTCACCCACGGGTTGGGGACCACACAGCGCACGCCCAGTCCCGGCACGACGAAGCGGTCCCAGCCCTCCTCGAGGCGTTCCTTGGCCGCGGGCCCGCGCAGCGCCCCGCCGAGCACCGGGTAGTACCAGTCCATCGAGTAGCGGCTCTTGTCCAGGAACCGCTCCGGGTGGCGGCGGACGGCGTGCCCCAGCCATCCGGCGGCCAGTTCCCAGTCCGGCTGCGGCTCCTCCCGGCGTTCGGCCAGCGCCAGCGCGCACCGCAGGGCCTGGTAGACCGAGGAGGAACCGGTCAGCAGCGCCTCGGCGGTGGCGGTGCCGTCCTCGTCGCGCTTCCAGCCGATCTGGCCGCCCGGCTGCTGGAGGCGCAGCACGAACTCCACGGCGGCCACCACCATGGGCCACATCCGGTCGACGAAGGCGTCGTCGCCGGTGGACAGGTAGTGGTGCCACACGCCGACGGCCGGGTACGCGCAGAAGTTGGTCTCCCGCGTGCGGTCGGTGGGGCGGGCCGCGTCCCCGTCGGCGTAGGCCGCGTACCAGGAGCCGTCCGGCAGTTGGTGGGTGGCCAGCCAGTCGTAGGCGGCCGCGGCGCGCTCGTGCTCCCCGGCGGCGTCCAGCGCCATCGCGGCCTCGACGTGGTCCCACGGGTCGAGGTGGTGGCCGCGGAACCACGGCAGGGCGCCGTCCGCGCGCTGTCCGGCCAGAATGCCCTCGACGGTCGCCCCGGCCTGCTCGGCGGTCAGTACGCCGGGCAGCACCAGCCGCTCGGTCCGCTCCGGGCTGGTCACTTGGCCGCCGCGGCGGACTCGTCCGGCACCTGCCGGCCGGCGGCTGCGCCCGTCGGCTCGCCGGCTCCCGGGAGCCGGGACAGCGGGGGCAGATGAGGTTTGGTGGCGTAGGCGACGAAGCTCTTGCCGATCAGCGGGTCGAGGGCGCGCTCGGCGACGCGGGTGGCCAGCGGGCGCTTCATGATGTCCCACACCAGCAGCTTGTGGTAGGCGCGCACCGGCAGGGCGGCCCGGTCCCCGTCGCGGTCGACGCCGAACGCGCACTTGAGCCACCAGTACGGCGCGTGCAGTCCGTGCGCGTGGTGGGTGCCGTAGGGGCGCAGTCCGGCCTCCCGCAGCCGGGCCAGGAGTTCGGTGGCGCGGTAGATGCGGATGTGGCCGCCCTCGACCTCGTGGTACGCGTCGCTCAGCGCCCAGCACACCTTCTCCGGGCCGTAGCGCGGCACGGTGACGGCGAGCCGGCCGCCGGGCCTGAGCACCCGCACCATCTCGGCCAGGACGCCCTTGTCGTCCGGGATGTGCTCCATGACCTCGGAGATGATGACGACGTCGAAGCTGTCGTCGGGGAAAGGCAGAGCGAGCGCGTCGCCCTCCATCGCGGTCGCCGTCGCGCCCTCGGGCGCCTCACCGGCCTCGGCCATCGCCGCGAACCAGGTGGCGACTTCGCGGATCTCCTCCGCGTTGCGGTCGAGCGCGACCACGCGGGCGCCGCGCCGGTAGCACTCGAAGGCGTGCCGCCCCGCCCCGCAGCCCAGGTCGAGCACACGATCGCCGGGGGCGAGCGGGAATCGGGAGAAGTCCACGGTCAGCACGGAGGATCAGCCTTCCACATCAGCGTCTGGGGGCGGGGGCAGGGTGCGGCGAACAGGGTGCGGGGGCAGGGCGGAGTCCGGGTACGGCTGTCCGCTCACCGGCTCTGGGCGAGGGCGGCGGGCGCCTCCGCGGGCCGATGTACCGCGGGTGGCCGGGTCCGGCTGGACGGCTCCCCCATGGCCGCGCGATAGCACTCCACAGTGCGCAGCGCCGCCTTCTGCCAGGTGAACTTCTCCAGCACGCGCTGCCGTCCGGCCGCTCCGAGCCGGGCCCGCAGCTCCGGATCGCCCAGCAGCCGCACCAGGCCGTCCGCCAGCGCCCCGGCGTCCCCGGGCGGCACCGCCAGGCAGGTCTCGCCGTCCCGCCCGGCCACCTCCGGGATCGCTCCGCCGGTGGTGGCCAGCAGCGGGGTGCCGGTCGCCATGGCCTCGGCCGCGGGCAGCGAGAAACCCTCGTAGAGCGAGGGCACACAGGCGACCTGCGCCGAGCGGACGAGCCCGGCCAGCTCGGCGTCGCTGATGCCCTTGACGAACTCGACGGCCCCGGCGAGCCCGTGGACGGCGATCGCGTCGGCGACCGGCCCCTCCTCGGGGCATTTGCCGACGACGACCAGATGGGCCTCCGGGCACTGTATGCGCGCCTTGGCCAGCGCCTCGATCAGGAACACCAGGCCCTTGAGCGGAACGTCGGCGCTGGAGGTGGTGACGATGCGGCCCGGCACCTCGGGCACCCCCGGGTCGGGGGCGAACAGGCGGGTGTCGGCGCCGATGGGCACCACGTCGATGCGCTCGCGCGCCACCCCGAGATCGTCGGCGATCTCCTGCCGGGAAGAGCCGGAGACGGTGACCACCGAGGGCAGTCTGCGGGCGACGCGGCGCTGCATGCGGGTGAAGCCGTACCAGCGGCGCACCGAGGCGTTCTGCCGCCAGCCGGTGGCCGCCTCCAGCTCCAGGCGACGGTCGACGGTGATCGGATGGTGGATGGTGGTCACCAGCGGTGCGCCCAGCGCGCGGGGGCCGCCGAGCAGGCCGTAGCCGAGCGTCTGGTTGTCGTGGACGACGTCGAACTCGCCGTGCCGTGCGGCCAGGTGGCGGCGGGCGCGGAGCGAGAAGGTGAGCGGCTCGGGGAAGCCCCCGGTCCACATCGTGGCGACCTCCAGCAGGTCCACCCAGTCGCGGTACTCACCCCGGCGGGGGGTGCGGAAGGGGTCGGGCTGGCGGTACAGGTCGAGGCTGGGCAGCTCGGTGAGGGTCAGCCGGCCGGGTGCGGCCGCGGGCCGCTCGTCACCGCGCACGGAGCCGGGCGGCGGTTCGGGCCGGCCGGGATCGTCGAGCACCGGGTAGGGCTGCGCTCCGATGACCTCGACACTGTGGCCGAGGCGGGCGAGCTCCCGGGACAGATGGCGTACGTAGACGCCCTGGCCGCCGCAGAAGGGGTTGCCCTTGTACGTCAGCAGCGCGATGCGCAGCGGGCGGTCGGTTACGGCCTCTGCGCTCACTCGCGGCCCCCTTCGTCACTGCGTTCCGCCGGAGCGTAGCCGCTCGCGCTAACCTAGAACAAGTTTCAGGATTCACTTTCGGGAGGGCCCGGATCCCGTGCGCGTACACCGCGGACCCGTGCCCGGACTCAAGAATTTACCGGCCAGTCACTTCGGGCGAGCCGCCGCGGCAGGTGATTCGCGCCACCTCGGCGGCGCCTGCAAGAATGCACGGCTCCCCACAGGGCTTCAGAACGCCACGGAAACGGGACCAACAACGCGATGCCGACACCGCCGCAGCCCAGACCCAAGCCCCGGAGCGGGGCCGGCGCCCTGCCGGACCTGTCCCCCGCCGCGCCGCTGACCGAGCGCCAGGAGGCGCGCCGCCGCCGCATCCTGCACGCGAGCGCACAGCTCGCCCGCCGCGGCGGGTTCGACGCGGTGCAGATGCGGGAGGTCGCGGAGTCCTCGAACGTGGCGCTCGGCACCCTCTACCGCTATTTCCCCTCCAAGGTGCATCTGCTGGTCGCCACCATGCAGGACCAGTTGCAGCACATGCACGCGACCCTGCACAAGCACCCGCCGGAGGACACCGGGGCAGCGGCCCGGGTGGCCACGACCCTGATGCGCGCCTTCCGCGCCCTGCAGCGGGAGCCCCAACTGGCGGACGCCATGGTGCGGGCCCTCAACTTCGCGGACCGCTCGGTCAGTCCGGAGGTGGACACGGTCTCGCGGCTGACCACGGCGATCATCCTGGACGCGATGGGCCTGCAGGATCCGCCCACCCCCGAGCAGCTCTCGGCGGTGCGGGTGATCGAGCACACCTGGCACTCGGCGCTCATCACCTGGCTCTCGGGCCGGGCCTCGATCGCCCAGGTGAAGATCGACATCGAGACGGTGTGCCGACTGATCGAGGTGACCGCCCCCCGGGACTGACCGGCCCCGCAGCTCCCCGGGACCGGCCCGGCACACGCCGCTGCCCGTACGTCAGCGGGGCGGCGGGACCCCGGCGGATCCGTGGACCGACCCGGAACGCACCGGCGTGAAGCGGACGGCCGTACCGGGCGCGGCCTGCGCCGCGGCGCTGAGCGCCGCCGCCGGGACGACGCCGATGACCGGATAGCCGCCGGTCGTGGGATGGTCGGCGAGGAAGAGCACGGGCCGTCCCTCCGGCGGCACCTGGATCGCGCCCAGCGGCATGCCCTCGCTGGCCAACTCCCCCTCCCTGCGGCGGGCGAGGGCCGGGCCCTCGGTCCGCAGGCCGATCCGGTTGCTGGCCGCCGACACCCGGTAGGTGCCGGTGACCAGCGTGCGCAGCCCCTCGGCGGTGAACCAGTCGTCCCGTGGCCCGTAGCCGACGGGCAGCACCAGTTCGGGCCCCGGGGTCCGCCAGGGCGCCGCGTCCGGAACGGCGCGGCCCCCCGCCGGGGAGGGCGCCGCCCCCAGCGGAAGCACCGCCCCGTCGCTCAGCGGGGCAGGACCGAGCCCGGAGAGCAGATCGGTGGCACGGCTGCCGAGCACCCGGTCGACCTCGACGCCTCCGGCGAAGCCCAGGTAGGAGCGCACTCCGTGGGTGGCGGCGCCCGCCTCCAGGACCGCACCGGCCCGCAGGCGGACCGGCTGCCCCCAGGACGCCGGTCGCCCGTCGACCGTCACCGGGCAGGGCGCCCCGGTGACCACGGCCGTGGTGGGGGCCAGGGCCCGCACCGCGCAGCCGGTCAGGGTGGTCTCCAGCGTCGCGGCGCTCTCCGGGTTGCCGACCAGCAGGTTGGCGAGCCGGTGCGCGGTCAGGTCGAGCGCGCCCGAGCGGGGTACCCCCAGGTGCGCATACCCGGGGCGCCCCAGGTCCTGGACGGTGGTGAGGACTCCGGCCCGTACGGTCTCCAGTCCGCCGTCAGCGGTCACGGCCGCTCCTCTCGGTCCGGAGGGCCGCCCGTGTCCGAGGGCCGGTCTCCGTCCAGGGGGACGAAGCGGACGCGGGTGCCGGGAGCCAGCAGCGCCGCCGGGGTACGGGCGGTGTCCCACAGCACCGTCTCGGGCGCCGTTCCGATCAACTGCCAGCCGCCGGGTGAGGAACGGGGATACACACCGGTGTAGGCACCGGCGAGTCCCACGGCACCGACGGGCACTCTGGTGCGCGGGGTGGCGCGGCGAGGTACGTGGTACGGCTCGGGCAGCCCGGTCAGATAGCCGAAGCCCGGCGCGAACCCGCAGAACGCGACGCGGAACTCGGTGGCCGCGTGCCGCCGGGCCACCTCCTCCGGCGCGACGCCCCACAGCGCGGCGACGTCGGCGAGGTCGGGGCCGTCGTAGCGGACGGGTATCTCGACCACCGCCTCGCTCCCGGCGGTGAGCGGCGGCACCTGCCAGCCGGGGAGTTCCGCGGCCAGCCGGCGGGCCTGCGCGCTGCTGCCGAATTCGTCGAGCAGCACGGTCCTGGCGCCGGGCACGATCTCACCCACGGGCGGCAGGCTGCCGTCGGCCCGGCGGCGCAGCAGTTCGGCGTGGAGGGCCTCCGTCTGCTCGGCGGTGGCGAGCTCCACCAGCAGTCCGCTGCTGCCCACCGGGCGGATCACCGGCGGGGCGGGCACGGCGGCCCGGTCCGCGACGGCGGCCGGGCCGGCTGCGGCAGGCGGGTCGGGGGCGGCGGTCGGGTCGGCCGGGGCGGTCATGCGAAGGCCCGGACCTGGACGCCCGCGGTGGCCAGTTCCGCCCGGATGCGCTCGGCGAGCCGGGCGGCCGCGGGGGTGTCGCCGTGCACGCAGAGCGAGCGGGCCGCGGTGCCGAGGACGGTGCCGTCGGCCGCGGTGATCTCCCCGTCCCGGGCCAGCCGCACCGAGCGCTTGACCACCTGCTCGGGGTCGTGCAGCACCGCGTCCGGTTCGGAGCGCGGCACCAGGGTGCCGTCGGCCCGGTAGGCGCGGTCGGCGAACGCCTCCTCGACGGTGGGCAGTCCGGCCCGCTCCGCGGCGGCCAGCAGCCGGGAGCCGGGCAGCCCCAGTACGGGCAGCGGCCCGCCCGCACCGGTCGCGGCCCCGGACATCCCAACCCCCGCGACGACGGCGGCTGCCTGTTCCGCGTCGTGCACGGCCCGGTTGTAGAGGGCGCCGTGCGGTTTGACGTAGGCGACGGCGGAGCCGGCCGCGCGGGCGAAGACCTCCAGGGCGCCGATCTGGTAGGCGACCTCGGCGGCGAGTTCGGCGGCGGGCACGTCCATCGCCCGGCGTCCGAAGCCGGCCAGGTCGCGGTAGGAGACCTGGGCGCCGATGCGGACGCCGCGCTCGGCGGCCAGCTCGCAGACGCGGCGCATGGTGACGGGGTCGCCGGCGTGGAAGCCGCAGGCGACATTGGCACTGGTGACCGAGGCGAGCAGGGCCTCGTCGTCGGTGAGCTGCCAGCGGCCGAAGCCCTCACCGAGGTCGGCGTTAAGGTCGATCTTCCGGTCCATCGGCAGCAACGTAAGCGATTGTTGAACAATCCGGCAAGAGGTTCGCGGTCTCGCACTCCGCGACACCCCTGTCACCCGCCGCATCCGGGACCGGCCGGCGCCCGTCCACCCGAGGGAGACCACGATGACCGCCGACCCCTCCGCCGCCCTGTCGGCGCTCGCCGCCGACAGGGGGCTGCTCGGCCGCACGAGCACGGCCGAGCGCGTGGCGGCGATCCTGCGCGAACGGATCGCCCAGGGGGCCTTCCCACCCGGCATCCGGCTCTCCGAGGAGCGGATCTGCACCGCGCTGGGCGTCTCGCGCAACACGCTGCGGGAGGCGTTCCGGCTGCTGACCCACGAGCGGCTGCTCGTGCACCGGCTCAACAGGGGCACCTTCGTGCGGGTGCTGAGCGACACCGACATCGAGGACATCTACCGGGTGCGCCACCTGATCGAGTGCGCCGCCGTACGGGGGCTGGGCGCGCCGCCGTACGACGTGTCGGAGGTGCGGGCGGCCGTCTCGGCGGGCGAGCGGGCCGCGGCCGAGGGGCGGTGGCAGGAGTGCTCCACCGCGAACATCCGCTTCCACCAGGCGCTGGCCGGGCTGGCCGGGAGCGCCCGCACCGACGAGATGATGCGCGGCGTACTGGCGGAACTGCGACTCGCCTTCCACATCATGGGCGACCTGCGCCGCTTCCACGACCCGTACCTGACCCGCAACCAGGAGATCGTGCGCGCCCTGGAGGCGGGGGACGCGACGGGCGCCGAGCGGCTGCTGGACACCTACCTGGCGGACTCGCTGCGGCAGCTGCTGGACGCCTACCCCGAAGAGGCGGCGGACGCCGACGCCTGAGGTCCGGCCCGCCTACGACGAACCGGGCCCGCACGTGGCACGCGGACCCGGACACCCCCCAGCCCCCTCGGCCGCGCAGGCGCGGTGCGCGGGCAGCGGCGCGCTTTCCGGCCACCGCTGTCCGCGCACCGAAGGCTCCGGCCGCACAGCAACCGGAGGGTCACGTTCCAGATAAGTGAGGTGCCTCACTCTTGTCGGATCGTTGAACAATCCCCTAGCCTCCCGAGGAATTCGCTCACGGAAGGCGGACGAGATGATCGTTCTCCTCGGCGTCCTCGTAGTGGTCCTCGGCTTCGCGACGCGCCGTAACCCCCTGCTCGTCGTCGGCGTGGCGGGGATCGTCACCGGACTGCTGGGCAAGCTCTCCCCCGTCGAGATCCTTCGGACCTTCGGCGAGAGCTTCGCGTCCAGCCGCTCGGTGACGATCTTCGCCATCACGCTGCCCGTCATCGGCCTGCTGGAGCGCAACGGCCTCCAGCAGCAAGCCCGCACGCTCATCGGCAAACTCGGCACCAACCTCACGACAGGGCGCTTCCTGACCCTGTACCTGCTCCTGCGGCAGCTCACCGCCGCCGTCGGCCTGCAGACCATCGCAGGGCCCGCGCAGAGCGTCCGCCCCATGATCGCGCCGATGGCGGAAGCCGCCACCGAGCGCCGCAACGGCGGACGGCCGCTGCCCGAGAAGGTCCGCGAGAAGGTCCGCTCGCACTCCGCGGGCACCGACACCGTGGGCCTGTTCTTCGGCGAGGACTGCTTCCTGGCCATCGGCTCCATCCTGCTGATCACCGGCCTGGTCAACAGCACCTACGACACGCATCTGGAACCGCTGCACCTCGCCCTGTGGGCGATACCCAGCGCCGCGTGCGCCTTCCTCATCCACGGCGGACGGCTGCTGCGGCTGGACCGCGCGCTGGAGCGTGAACTGGTCACCGCGAACGCACAACTGGCCGTCGAGCGGGCGGACACGCAGGACGGCCGCAGCGAGGAAGACGGGGCTGCCAAGTGATCAAGTCCGAGTGGTTCTTCTGGCTCGTCGGAGCCGTCTTCCTCGCCATGGCGGCGCAGATGGTCTTCGACCGCACCAACCCCAAGCGCCACGGCACCGCGGCGTTCTGGGGCCTGCTGGGCGCCTGCTTCTTCTACAGCACCTGGGTCAACGAGAAGTCCCTGCCCGCCGAACCGCTGGGCGTGGCCGTCCTCGTCCTCATCTGCCTGGGCGGGTTCAACCTCACCGGCAAGGGCAAGCCCGACACCACCGACGAGGGCGAACGCGCCCGGCTGGCCGGACGCTTCGGCAACAAGCTGTTCATCCCGGCGCTGACCATTCCGCTGGTCGCCATGGTCTGCGCCGTCCTCGCCGACAAGTGGCGGATCGGCGGCACCCCGCTGCTGGAAGAGGGCAGCGAGACCATCCTGGGGCTCGGCCTGGGCGCCGTCCTGGCGCTGGGCGTGGGCATGTGGGTGCTGCGCGAACGCCGTCCGAGCGTGCCGCTGCACGCCGGCCGCGGACTGCTGGAGTCGATGGGCTGGGCCCTGCTGCTGCCGCAGCTGCTCGCCGTGCTGGGCGCGATATTCCAGGCCGCGGGCGTCGGCGACCAGGTCGGCAAGGTCACCGAGTCGGTGCTGCCGGACGGGCAGAAGCTGGCCGCCGTCGCGCTGTACTGCGTGGGCATGGCCGTCTTCACCATGATCATGGGCAACGCCTTCGCGGCCTTCCCCGTCATGACCGCCGCCGTCGGCTGGCCGGTGCTGATCGAGCAGATGGACGGCAATCCGGCCGCCGTGCTCGCCGTCGGCATGCTCGCCGGGTTCTGCGGCACGCTGTGCACACCGATGGCGGCCAACTTCAACCTCGTCCCGGCCGCGCTCCTCGAACTCAAGGACCAGTACGGGCCGATCAAGGCCCAGGTGCCGACCGCCGGAGCGATGCTGGCCTGCAACATCCTGATCATCTATCTCTTCGCGTTCTAGGCGCCGGGCGGAGCTGAGCACATGTCATCCACCTCTTCCACCAGGGTCCTGGTCACCGGATTCGCGCCGTTCGACGGCGCGGAGGTCAACCCCTCCTGGCAGGCGGCCCAACTGCTGGCCGCCGGCCCGCCGGACGGAGTCGAGATCACGGCCACCGAACTGAGCTGCGTCTTCGGCACCGCCCTGGAGGAACTGCGCGCCGCGGTGGACGCCGCGGGGCCCGACCTGGAACTGGTGCTCTGCCTCGGCCAGGCCGGCGGGCGGACCGACCTCACCGTCGAACGCGTCGCCGTGAACGTGGACGACGCGCGCATCCCCGACAACGCCGGCCGACAGCCCGTGGACGAACCCGTCATACCCGGCGGCCCCGCCGGATACTTCAGCACCCTGCCGATCAAGGCATGCGTGGCCGCAGCGCGGGCCGCCGGGGTTCCCGCATCGGTCTCCCAGACCGCCGGGACCTTCGTCTGCAACCACGTCTTCTACGGCCTCGCTCATCTGCTCGCGACCGAACGCCCCCACGTGCGGGGCGGCTTCGTACACCTGCCGTTCTCCCCGCAGCAGGTGGCGGACCGCCACCCGGCCCCGCCCTCGCTCTCCGTGGCCGACGCCGTGACCGGGCTGGCCGCGCTGCTCCAGGCGGCCGCCCGCACCACCACCGACCTGCGCGAACCGGGAGGGGCCACACATTGAGCACGTCACCGGATGCGGCAGCGGACCCGGCCCTGCCGGACCACGCGGCGGCGTTCGCCGAAGTGGCACTGGCCAACATCACCCGCGAGTATCCGAACGCGCCCGCTCACCTGTTCGCCGGGCCCGAGGAACTCCTCCCGCCCCGGCTGCTCCATCCCGCCTTCTACGGCGCCTACGACTGGCACTCCTCGGTCCATATGCACTGGCTGCTGCTGCGCCTGCTGCGGACACCGTGGCGGAGTGGCGACCAGAGGCGACGCGCGGCAGTGGTGCGCGCGTTGGACGCTCATCTGACCCCCGACGCGCTCGCGGTGGAGACGTCCTACCTGCGCACCCACCCGTCCTTCGAGCGGCCCTACGGCTGGGCCTGGCTGCTGGCGCTCACGAGTGAGAGCGCCGCAGACACTCCGGAGCACCCGGCCGGTGGGGGAGCAACGCCCCGGGACGAGAGCGGTGCTCCGGCGGCGCGGCGGCGGTGGCGGGCGGCGCTGGCCCCCGCCGCGGAGACCGTCGCCGACCTGGTCCTGGAGTGGCTGCCGAAGGCGACCCGGCCGGTACGGCACGGCACCCACACCAACAGCGCGTTCGCGCTGGGCCTCCTGCTGGACAGTGCCGCACGCGCCGGACAGCCACAGCTCCTGGCGCCCGTCGAGGCGAAGATCCGCGCGTGGTACCTCCCCGACCACGGGGCGGCCACCCGGTGGGAGCCGTCCGGGCAGGACTTCCTCTCCCCGCTGCTCTGCGAGGCGGACGCGGTGCGCCGCGTGCTGCCGGGGGACGAGTTCGCCGCATGGCTGGGGCGTTTCCTGCCCGAGCTGAACCACGCCACCGGGCCGGATTTCCTGCCGCCCCCGCACGTCGCGGACACCGCCGACCCGCAGCTCGGGCACCTGCTCGGGCTCTGCCTCAGCCGGGCCGCCGCACTGCGCGGCATCGCCGCCGCCCTTCCGCCCGGCGACCCGCGGACGGCCGCGCTCACCACGGCGGCCGAGGCCAACCTGGCCGCGGGCCTCCCGGCAGCCGTGTCCGGCGACTTCACCACGGATCACTGGCTCGCGACGTTCGCCGCGCTCGCCCTGGGCAGCGGGATCGCCGACTGACGATGCGGGCCCTCGCGGTCGGGAGTGCCCCCGCGCCCCGAGTCCTCCGCAGCCGGGAGAGGAGCCGCCCGGCTGCGGAGCCGCTCGCGCACGCGGGCCGTTCGGCGGGCATCCGCGCCGTACGCGGGTATCGACACACGCGGGTATCCGTGCAGGGAGATGTCCGCGCCCGGGACCGACGTACACAGGACCCGACGTACGAGCCGACGTACGCGGACGCCGTGCCGGAGACACCGGCACGCGGGGACACCCGCACGCGGGGACGGTGGCACCCCGCCCTCCGGTCAGTCCTCCGGCGGGAAGACCGGCTCGCCCGTCCCGGCCAGGGTGAGGGAGATCGCCTCGACCGGGCAGCCCTCGGCGGCGGCCAGCACCTCCTCGGCCGGTTCCCGGTCGGGGGCGACGGAGCGGGAGCGGCGGGCCGCGTCCAGCCGGAACGCCTCCGGTGCGCTGCTCACGCACATCCCCGACCCGACGCACAGGTCCCGGTCCACCTCGACATGCCAGCGATCGGTCATCGGCCCTCCCCTCCTCGGGTGTTCGCGCGGGCTGCGGCGGGGCGCCGCGCGGGCTTCGCGGGTGTGCACGGACTCTGCGGGGTCGGCGTGCCCGCCGGAGGCCGGGCTCTACGGGTTCCGCGGGTTCCGCGGGTTCCGCGGGTTCCCGCGGGTTCCGCGGGTCCGCGGGTCCGCGGGTCCGCGGGCCCGCTCGGGTCATCCCTCCGCGGGCAGGTGGATCATCTTCTGCTCCAGGTACTCGGCGTACCCCTCGGGGCCGAACTCGCGTCCGATACCGGAGTTCTTGTAGCCGCCGAACGGGCCGAGCATGTCGAGGCTGAAGGTGTTGACGGAGTAGGTACCGGTACGCACCCGGCGTGCGATGTCGATCCCGTGCTCCGTGTCGGCGGTCCACACGCTGCCGGAGAGGCCGTAGTCGGAGTCGTCGGCGATGCGGACCGCTTCGGCCTCGTCCTCGTAGGGCAGCAGGCAGACCACGGGGCCGAAGATCTCCTCGCGGGCGATCCGCATCGCGTTGTCGACGTCGCCGAAGAGGGTGGGTTCGACGTACCAGCCGGTGGGCATGCCCGCGGGACGCCCACCGCCCGCCAGGACGGTGGCGCCCTCCCGGCGGCCGAGGGCGATGTAGTCGAGGGAGCGGCGGCGCTGGCGTTCGGCGACCAGCGGGCCGACCTCGGTCGCCGGGTCCAGCGGATCACCCACGGTCAGCGCCTCGGCGGCGGCCGTGAAGCGCTCGGCGATCTCGTCGTAGCGGCTGCGGGGTGCGAGGACGCGGGTCTGGGCCACGCACGCCTGGCCGTTGATCATCCAGGCGAACGGGGTGATGCCCGCGACCGCCGCGTCCAGGTCGGCGTCGGGCAGGATGATGGCGGCCGACTTGCCGCCCAACTCCAGTGTGATCCGGGTCAGATGGCGGGAGGCGACTTCCATGACCCGCTTTCCGGCGGCCACCGAGCCGGTGAAGGACACCTTGTCCACACCCGGGTGCCCCACGAGGTACTCGCTCACCTCGCGGTCCGCCGGGAGGATCGACAGCACGCCCGAGGGCAGCCCGGCCTCGTCCACGATCCGGGCGAGCAGGTAGGCGTCCAGCGGCGTCTCCGGCGAGACCTTCAGCACCGCCGAGCAGCCGGCCAGCAGCGCGGGGGCCAGCTTCGCGGCGGCGGTGAACTGGGGCACGTTCCACGGGACCACGGCCGCCACCACCCCCACCGGCTCCCGGCGGACGAGCAGCGGCCCCAGCGCCCCGGCCCGCCGCTCCTCGTACGGGAAGTCGGCCGCGATCTTCAGCGCGGAGTCCCACACCATCATCGCGGCCAGCGACTGGACCAGCAGCCCCGAGGTACGGGGGCTGCCGTTCTGGGCGCTGACGAGGTCGGCGATCTCCTCGCTGCGGGCGGCGAACCCGTCCCGGATCCGGCCGACGGCCGCGATCCGCTCGGCCAACGGCAGCCCGGCCCACACCCCGGAGTCGAAGGACTCGCGCGCGGCCCGTACCGCGCGGTCGACATCCTCGCGTGCGGCGGCCGGCACGCGGCCGATGGGCCGCTCGGTGTGCGGCGAGACCACCTCGATCGTCCCCGCGCCCGCCGGGTCGGTGAAGGCGCCGCCGAGGTAGAGCTGCCGGTGCTCGGTGTACGCGAGGCCGGCACTCCCGCCGGGGCCGGGACTCCCGCC
The DNA here is from genome assembly GCF_042869575.1 of Streptomyces sp. NPDC006925. Classification (NCBI taxonomy): domain Bacteria; kingdom Bacillati; phylum Actinomycetota; class Actinomycetes; order Kitasatosporales; family Streptomycetaceae; genus Streptomyces; species Streptomyces sp. NPDC006925. Next base: position 121,018 of record NZ_JBIAGB010000002.1, on the reverse strand, counting down.
GGGGCCGGGACTCCCGCCGGGGCCGGGATTCCCGCCGAGGCCGCCGGGGTGTTCGGGGCCATGGGGGTTGTCGGGGCCTTCGGGGCCGCCGGGGTTGTCCGTCATGACCGTGCCCTCCCTCCTCCGGCCACCCTCCGGTGGCCGTGGCGCGCGTACCGGGGCACCCGGCGTCCACGTGTGACGCCCGACACCTTGCTGACAGCGCATCAGAACTAGTACCAGTTCTAGTTCCAGGGAACAATGCCTCTGCCGTCCCGCCAACCGTCCCGCTCGCGCACACCATCGGGGGAGCTGCCGTCCATGACGAACGAGCCGCAGGTCACGGAGCACGGAGGCGGGATATGGAGCATCCCGGTACCCATTCCGGACAACCCTCTGGGCCACACCCTCGTCCACGTGATCGAGACGGACGCCGGTCCCGTACTGATCGACACCGGCTGGGACGACCCGTCCTCCTGGCGAGCGCTCCGGGACGGCCTCGCCGCGTGCGGCACCTCGGTGGACGCGCTGCACGGAGTACTCGTCACCCACCACCACCCCGACCACCACGGCCTGTCCGAACGGGTACGGGAGGAGTCGGGGGCCTGGATCGCGCTGCACGAGGCGGACGCCGCCGTCGTCCGCCGGACCCGCGAGGTGGACCCGAGCCGGTGGCTGGGCTATCTCGTCGAGAAGCTCGCGGCTGCCGGCGCCCCCGACACCCATACGGCGCCGCTGCGCGCGGCCCTGGCGGAGGGCCGGGCCGGGCGGCCGCCGGGGAGGCGGGCCGCGCTGCCCGACCGGGGGATCGAGCCGAACGCACTGGTCGACCTGCCGGGCCGGCGGCTGCGCGCGGTCTGGACCCCGGGGCACACGCCCGGACATGTGTGCCTGCACCTGGAGGAGCGGCACCCGGGACGGGCGGGACCGGGCGGGCGGCTCTTCTCCGGAGACCATCTGCTGCCGACGATCAGCCCGCACATCGGCCTCTACGAGGAACCGGACGACGACGGGAGCAGCGACCCGCTCGGCGACTACCTCGACTCCCTGGATCGGATAGCCGGCCTGCGGCCCGCCGAGGTGCTGCCCGCGCACCAGTACGCGTTCTCGGACGCGCAGGCCCGTGTCGACGCGCTCACCGCTCACCACGCGGAGCGCCTCTCGGATCTGCGAGCACTGCTCACGCAGCGGGACCTCACCCCCTGGCAACTCGCCGAGTCCATGCGCTGGAACCGCCCTTGGGAGGAGATCCCGTTCGGCTCCCGCACCATCGCCGTCGCCGAGGCCGAGGCCCATCTGCGCCGACTGGTCAAGCTCGGCCACGCGGAGGCCGTCCCCGGCAGCCACCCCGTCGCCTACCGGGCCACCGGCTGACCCGGCGGCCCCGTCACCGGCTGCCCCACGGCCTCGCCACCGACCGTGCCGGCGGCCGACATCGCCGGGCGTCCTGGAAACCCCGTCACCGGGTCGGCGCCACGGGGCCGCGGCCCGCCGCCCACGCCCGCGGACCGGGCCGACCGCCCTGCCCGCACGGCCCGCGGACCGGGCCGACCACCGTGCCCGCACAGCCCGCGGACCGGGCCGACCCGACAGCCGCGCGAGCCACCCGGCTACAGTGGCCGACAGCCAGACAACGCCTCCGCCCGGGGGAAGCCGGTGCGAATCCGGCGCTGACCCGCAACCGTGAGCGGTCCGCCACACCGTCGCGTACGTCCGACACAGATCGCCTCCCGCGATCCGAACGGCGTGCGCCGCGCGGCACGGCCGACCGCGAGCCGGAGCGCCCGTGCGGAGGCGGGCTCCTGTGGCCGCCCAGGCCACCGGCCCGTCGAGGTATACGGAGCCGAGCCCGGTGCACCGTGGTGCGGGCCGCGCAGTCGCGCGTCCGTCCGGCGGGGCGGCCGTGCCCGGCTGCGGTCCGCTCCCGTCATCGAAAGGCATTCGCAATGTCACCGCGCCGCCGCCGCGCCACGGTCCTCGCCGCCGCCACCGTGCTGAGCGCGGCCGCCGCACCCGTGGCATCCGCCGCCGCACCGGCCACATCCGCCGCGGTATCCCCGGCCCGGACCACGGCGTCCGAGCTGCCGGACGGGCTCTACGGAACGGCCGATCCCAAGTACGACGGAGTGTGGCGGCAGTCGATGGCGCTGCTCGCGCTGGACGGCGCGAAAGCCGTCCCCGCGCGGAAGGCCGTGGACTGGCTCACCGGCCAGCAGTGCGCCGACGGCTCGTTCGCCGCGTACCGCGCCGAACCCGGCAAGAAGTGCGACCCGGACGACACTCCGGCGAACATCAACGCGACCGCGCTGGCCGTCCAGGCGCTCGCCGCCGTGGGCGGCCGGAGCGACGCGGTGCGCGAAGGGCTGGAGTGGCTGGTCTCGGTCCAGAACGGGGACGGCGGCTGGGGCTTCGCGCCGCACGCCGACTCGGACGCCAACTCCACCTCGCTGGTCATCGGCGCGCTGCACGCCACGGGCCGGAACCCCGCCAAGACCACGGCAGAGGGCGGGGACTCGCCATACGACGCGCTGCTGTCCTTCCAGCTCACCTGCGGCTCGAAGGGAGTCGAGGACGCCCCGGGCGCGCAGGGCGCGTTCGCCTACCAGCCGGACAAGAAGGGCAGGCTCGCACCGAACAACGACGCCACAGCGGCCGCCGTCCTGGCCGCGCTGGGCGAGGGCGCGCTGCCCGAACCACCGGCCGAGGACGCCGAGAACACCCCGGTCACCCCGCTGAAGTGCGCTTCGGGCGCGGACCAGGAGAGCGGGAAGAGCGTCCCGGGCGGCCGCAAGGCTGCCGCGGGCGCGGGTGCCGCGCACCTGGCGGCGACGCTGAAGGAGAACGGCGGTCACTTCACCTCGGTGGCCCCGGGCTCCTCGGACGAGCAGCCCGACTACGCGAACACCGCGGACGCCGTCGTCGCGCTGGCCGCGGGCGGACACCGTGATGCTGCCGCCTCCTCGCTGTCCTGGCTGGCCGACAACCTCGGCAAGTGGGACAAGGCGCGGAAGGACCCGGCCGCCATCAGTTCCCTGATGCTGGCCTCCCGCGCCACGGGCGGCGACCCCACCGAGCTCGGTGGCACCGATCTCCTCGCCCGTCTCAACCGCACCGGCCCGAAGCCCGCCAAGATGCCCGAGGACGACGCCGCCGCGAAGAAGAACTCCGGCGCCACCATCCCCATCTGGGCCTTCGTCCTGATCGGCCTCGCCGTCGGCGCCGGATTCGGCATCCTGCTCAGCGGCCGCCGCAAGAGGCAGCAGCCGTGAGGGCCCGCATCGCCGCCGGGCGCGGCGGACCCGGCACGGTCGGCCGGAGCGGCAACGGGACCGGAACGGCCGGAGGAGCCGGCCACGGGCCGGGGACCGCCCCGCACGACGGGACGGCCACGGGCGGGCCGGCGGCGGTGCGGAGCCGGGCGCCGCGGTGGGGCGCGACCGCGACGGCCGCGCTCGCGGGCCTCGCGGCGCTCGCGAGTCTCCTCCTGCTGCCGTCCCCGGAGGCGCACGCCTCGACCGCGCGGCAGCCCGCCGCCGAGTCGAGCGGCTACCGGTACTGGTCCTTCTGGCAGCGGCAGGGGGGCGGTTCCTGGTCGTACGCCACCGAGGGACCGGCCACCCAGCGCCCCGAGGACGGAGACGTCCTGGGCTTCCGGTTCGCGCTGAGCGAGGACTCCGGACAGGCCGACAAGCCGCGCGGCGCCGTGCACTTCGCCGCCGCCTGCGACGGGACGAAGGCCGGGAAGGACAGCAAGCGGGTGGCCGTGCGGATCGACTTCGGGACCCGCGCCGACGCCCCGGACGGCGAGTCCGAGGACCCGCCCGGCGCCCGTACCGGCTGCGCCCGCATACCGGAGAACGGCACCGCGGCCGACGCCCTCGCCAAGGTGGCGTCCCCGCTGCGCTACAACTCCGACGCCCTGCTGTGCGCCATCGACGGCTACCCCGCGACGGGATGCGGCGAGCAGGCGAAGGGCAGCGGCGGGAGCGGCAGGAGCGAGGACGGCGACAGCGACAGCACGGCGGACGCCGAGGGCCGGAGCGCGGACGGCGAGGCCGACGGCGGCCGGGGGGACAGCGCCTCGACCGCTGCGGGCGTCGCGGCGGGCGCGGCGGCCGTGGCGATCCTCGGCGCCGCGGCACTGTGGCAGGCCCGCCGCCGAAAGCGCTAGTCGATGCCCCGCTCCACATCCAGAGCAGTGCTCTCCCGGGCGGCAGCGTCCCCGCGGCGGACGGCGCGCCCCGGAGTCCGTTCCGGAGTGCGCGCCGTCCTCGGCTTCCGCACCCGTCCCCGACCGGCACCGGGACCGGGGCCCGGGAAGGCGTCGGGGCCGGGGCGAGGGACACCACCGGGCACGGAGTCGGGGACAGAGCGCCGGGCAGAGCCCGGGGCTCGTACCGGGCCCGTGACCCGCTCTCCTGTGCGAGCACCGCTCTCCACCCGGAGCACCGCCCTGCACCCGGGGGCGTGGTGGCTCTGGGCCCTGGGCCTGGCCACCGCTGCCTCCCGCACCAGCAATCCCCTCCTCCTGGGACTGCTGATGGCGGTGGCGGGCTACGTCGTCGCGGCCCGCCGCACCGACGCGCCCTGGGCCCGCTCCTACACCGCGTTCCTGAAGCTGGGCCTGCTGGTCCTCACCATCCGCCTCGTCTTCGCCTTCCTCCTGGGCTCCCCCATCCCCGGCAGCCACGTACTCGTCGAACTCCCGGAAGTGCCGCTGCCCGACTGGGCCCGTGGGGTACGGATCGGCGGACGGGTCACGGCGGAGGGCATGGTCTTCGCGCTGTACGACGGGCTCAAGCTGGCGACGCTCCTGGTCTGCGTCGGCGCCGCGAACGCGCTCGCCAACCCGGCGCGGCTGCTGAAGTCCCTGCCCGGCGCCCTCTACGAGGCGGGCGTCGCGGTGGTGGTGGCGATGACGTTCGCCCCGCACCTGGTGGCCGACGTACGGCGGCTGCGCGCGGCACGGCGGCTGCGCGGGCGGGACGACCGCGGGCTGCGCGGGGTGGCGCAGGTCGCGCTGCCGGTCCTGGAGGGCGCGTTGGAGCGCTCGGTCGCGCTCGCGGCGGCGATGGACGCGCGCGGCTACGGCCGGACGGCGCGCGTTCCGGCCGCGGTGCGCCGCACCACCACGGCGCTGACGCTCGGCGGGCTGCTCGGCGTGTGCGCGGGTACCTACGGCCTGCTGGCCGCCGCGGGCGCCGGGTTCGGACTGCCGCTCCTGCTGGCGGGCCTGGTCCTCGCGCTGGCCGGGCTGCGGCTCGGCGGCAGGCGGGCAGCCCGCACCCGGTACCGCCCCGACCGCTGGGGAGTCCGGGCCTGGCTGGTGTCGGCGTCCGGTGCCGCCGTCGCCGCGCTGCTGACCGCGGCGGCCGGCGCGCTGCCGGACCCGATGAACCCGCCGGCCGTCCCGCTGGCCGCTCCCCCGTTCCCGCTCTGGCCCGCTGCCGCCGTCCTGCTCGGCCTGCTGCCGGGCTTCCTCGCGCCCGTACCGGCCCTCCCCGGAAACCGGCCCGGCGGCGGCCCCGCATCCGCCGGCGCCCGCCGTGCGCCCATGGCCGAGGCGCACCGGGCCGCACCGGCCACCGAACGCCCCCGAGCAACCGGAGCCCAAGACGACCAAGGCAAAGGCAAGGGCAAGGGCAAGGGCGACCCCACCAGCGACAGCAGCCACACCCGCACGGACCGCACCAGCGACAGCAGCGGCGCCCGCGCCAACAGCACCGTCGACGGCAGCGGGCGCGAACCGCACGAGCGGGAGGCGGGACCGTACGCGCGGACGGCCCCCAGGGCCCGGATCCCGCGGGCACTGCGGGACCGGCAGCACGAGGAGGAGAGCACCCGGTGATCACCTTCGAGCAGGTCAGCGTCGTCCACGACGGCGCGGACGGCCCCGCCTTCCCGGTGGTGGACGCCCACATACCCGAGGGCGAGCTGTGTCTGCTCGTCGGCCCCAGCGGGGCGGGCAAGTCCACCCTGCTGGGCACCGTCGCGGGCCTGGTACCGCACTTCACCGGCGGCACCCTGCGGGGCCGGGTGACCGTGGCGGGCCGCGACACCCGGACCCACAAGCCGCGCGAACTCGCGGACGTCGTGGGCACGGTCGGCCAGGACCCGCTGGCCCACTTCGTCACCGACACGGTCGAGGACGAACTGGCCTACGGCATGGAGTCCCTGGGACTGCCGCCGGGGACCATGCGCCGCCGGGTCGAGGAGACCCTCGACCTGCTCGGCCTCAACGAATTGCGGGACCGCCCGATCGCCTCCCTCTCCGGTGGCCAGCAGCAGCGCGTGGCCATCGGCTCGGTCCTCACCCCGCATCCCAGGGTGCTCGTCCTCGACGAACCCACCTCGGCATTGGACCCGCCCGCCGCCGAGGAGGTCCTGGCCGTGCTGCAGCGGCTCGTGCACGACCTGGGCACCACTGTGCTGATGGCCGAGCACCGGCTGGAGCGCGTGGTGCAGTACGCGGACCGGATGCTGCTGCTGGCGCCGGACGGCGAGCGGGGCCGAGGGGCGGGACCGGCGGACGCGGACGCCCCTGGCTCCGGAGCCTCCGTCCTCGGCGCCCCCGGCACCTCCGACCCCGCTGCGGCACCGTCCGGCGGCGGCGCGGACCACCGGGGTACGGCCCGCATCGGCGATCCGGCCGCCCTGCTGGCGGTCTCCCCGGTGCGGCCCCCGGTGGTGGAGCTGGGCGAACTGGCGGGCTGGAACCCGCTTCCGCTGTCGGTACGGGATGCGCGCCGCCGCGCGGACGCGCTGCGCCGACGGCTGGCGGACCGGCCCGCGCCCACTGCCGCGCCCGCGGCGGCGGACTCCCCGGCGGCAGGGAGGCGACCGGTCGCCGAGGTCTCCCGGCTCGGCCTGGTCCGCGACCGCGTCACCGCTCTGCATGAGGTCTCCCTCACGCTGCACGCCGGGCGCACCACGGCGCTGATGGGGCGCAACGGCGCGGGCAAGTCGACCCTGTTGAACACACTCGTGGGAATACACCGGCCCACTTCCGGCCAGGTCTCCGTCGGCGGCCGGACTCCGCACCGCACGCGGCCGGCCGAACTGCTGCGGCACGTCGGCCTCGTCCCGCAGGAGCCGCGCGACCTGCTCTACGCGGAGACCGTCGGCCGCGAGTGCCGGACCGCGGACGCCGACGCGGACGCCGCACCCGGCACCTGCCGGGCGCTGGTCTCCCGGCTGCTTCCCGGAGTGCCGGACAGCACCCACCCCCGCGATCTGTCCGAGGGACAGCGGCTGGCCCTGGCGCTGTCGATCGTGCTGACGGCCCGGCCACCGCTGCTGCTGCTGGACGAACCGACCCGGGGGCTGGACTACGCGGCCAAGTCCCGGTTGGTGGTGCTGCTGCGCGAGCTGGCGGCGCAGGGCCGTGCGATCGTGCTCGCCACCCACGACGTCGAGCTGGTGGCGGAGCTGGCGCACCGCGTCGTCGTCCTCGCACAGGGCGAGACCGTGGCGGACGGGCCCACCGACGAGGTCATCACCTCCTCACCGGCCTACGCCCCGCAGGTCTCCAAGATTCTCGCCCCGCAGCCCTGGCTGACGGTCGGCCAGGTGCGGGAGGCGCTGTGAGCCGCCGTACCGCGGCGCCGGACACCGGCCGTGACGGGCGCGGCGGCCGTGACCGTCGTGACGACCGGAGCGAGCGCGGAGACCGGGCCGGGCGCGACGACCGTGCCGTGCGCGCGGTGCGGCTGGGCCCGCGGTCGGTGGTGGCGCTGGTGCTCACCAGCGCCACCGGTGTGGCGGCCTTCGCCTGGCCCCTGCTGGCCGACCGGGCGTCCGGGCTGGCGCACTCGCGGGACGCCCCCTGGCTGTTCGCGGCCCTGCTCCCGCTGCTGCTGGCGGTCGCCGTGGCGACCGTCTCCGAGACCGGGCTGGACGCCAAGGCCGTGGCGATGCTGGGCGTGCTGGCGGCGGCCGGTGCCGCGCTGCGGCCGCTGGGGGCGGGCACGGCGGGCCTGGAGCCGATGTTCTTCCTGATGGTGCTCTCCGGCCGGGTGCTGGGACCGGGCTTCGGGTTCGTGCTGGGTGCCGTCTCGATGTTCGCCGGGGCGCTGCTGACGGGCGGGGTGGGCCCCTGGATGCCCTTCCAGATGCTCACGATGGGCTGGGTGTCCATGGGCGCCGGGCTGCTGCCCGCCCCGGCCACGCTGCGCGGCGGCCGGGAGCGGGTGCTGCTCGCCGGCTACGGCGCGGTGTCCGCACTGCTCTACGGGTTGATCATGAATCTGCAGGGCTGGCCCTACATCGCGGGCCTCGGCTCGGGCCTCTCGTTCGTGCCCGGTGATCCGCTGCCGGAGAACCTGGCCCGGTACGGGGCCTACGTGCTGGCCACTTCGCTCGGCTGGGACGTGCCCAGGGCGCTGCTGACCGTGGTGCTCACCCTGACCCTGGGGGGCACCGTGCTGCGCGCGCTGCGCCGGGCCACCCGGCGCGCCGCCTTCGAGGCGGCGCCGGTGTTCGCGGAGCCGGCCCCGGGCCCGAGCGAACGGGCAGGCGGCGCGGCCTCCGCGCCGCCACCGGGATCCGGGGGATCATCGGCGGGGTGAGGCCCCGTGTTCCTGCCCGACCCCGACGGGCAGGAACACGGGTCTCAGGGCGAGCCCGCGGTCCGCGGAGGCTCGCGGCTCTGCTCCCGGCGGCGCGACCCGCTGCCGTGGCCCGGGACGTCCGGTGCGCTCAGCGGGGGGTCACCGGAGCCGGCTTCCGTGCTGGGAGGGGTCCGCGCGTACGCGGCCCGCGCGCAGGGCGGCCCCGCAGCGCAGCGCTTCGCGGCGGGCTGCGCAGGGCGCTCGGCCCGGTCGGCGGCGCCGTTGCGCTCGGGCCGGCGACGACCGGGACCGCATCCGGCCCGGTCCCCGCCGGCTCACCCGAGCGCGCCGCGTACCGCAGCGGGTGCTCGACCACGCTCGGGTCCCCCGTTCTCCCCGTTGACGATCGGAGAACGCTCGTTCTCCGATCGGGCAAGACAGTATCGTAGAGAACGGAGGTTCTCAAGACGTGGGGAGAACGGGGAGTATGGACAGCGACGCCACGACCGAGGCGCGCATCCTCAGCGCGGCGGATGCGCTCTTCTACGCACACGGCGTGCAGACCGTGGGCATGGACCGGGTCCGGGACGCCAGCGGCGTCTCGCTGAAGAAGATCTACAAGTGCTTCCCGTCCAAGGGCGCGCTGGTGGAGGCGTATCTGCGCCGCCGGGACAGGTGGGCCAGGAACGCACTGGAGGAGCGGGTGTCCCGGCACACCGACCCCGAGGAGCGGGTACTGGCGGTCTTCGACTGGCTCTACGACTGGGTGGACGGTCCGGACTTCCACGGCTGCGCGTTCATCAACGCCTTCGGCGAACTGGGCGCCGACTCCCAGGGAGTGGTCGACGCGGTACGCGAGCACAAGGGCGCCGTCCGCGGCTATCTGCGGGGCCTGGCGCACGAGACCGGAGCTGCGGAGCCGGAGTGGCTCGCCTCTCAGCTGGCCGTGCTGCTCGACGGCGCGATGAGCAACGCCTCCATCACCGACTCACCGACCCCGGCACAGCACGCCCGCTCCGCCGCCGAGACACTGCTGCGCATGGCGACCGCCCCGGCACACACCGCGGACCCGGCCCGGTAGCCGCGGCCGGGCACCGCCGGTCCCGCAGCCGTCGGAGGCCGCGGGCCCTGCGTCCGCCGGAGCCGCCGCACCCTACAGCCGCTGCAGGATGGTGGCCGTGGACAGGGCGCCGCCCGCGCACATGGCGATCAGGGCGAACTCCTTGTCCGCGCGTTCGAGTTCGTGGAGTGCGGTGGTGAGGAGCCGGGCGCCGGTCGCACCGACGGGGTGACCGAGGGCGATGGCGCCGCCGTTGACGTTGACCTTCGCCAGGTCCTGCTCGAAGACCTGGGCCCAGGAGAGCACGACCGAGGCGAACGCCTCGTTGATCTCGACGAGGTCGATGTCCCCGAGGGACATCCCGGCCTTGCCCAGCACCGCGCGGGTGGCGTCGACGGGCCCGTCGAGGTGGAAGTGCGGATCGGCGCCCACCAGGGCCTGCGCGACGATCCGGGCGCGGGGGCGCAGCTTCAGGGCCCGCGCCATGCGCTTGGAGGCCCACAGCACCGCGGCGGCCCCGTCGGAGATCTGCGAGGAGTTGCCGGCCGTGTGGACAGCGGTGGGCAGCACAGGCTTGAGCCCGGCGAGGGCCTCCATGGAGGTGTCGCGGAGCCCCTCGTCGCGGTCGACGTGGCACCACATGCCCTGCCCGGCCGCCTGCTCCTCCTCGGTGGTGGGCACCTGCACCGCGAAGGTCTCCCGCTTGAAGCGCTCCTCGGCCCACGCGGTGGCGGCGCGCTCCTGGGAGAGGAGGCCGAGCGCGTCGACCCGCTCCCGGGACAGGCCGCGGTGGCGGGCGATGCGCTCGGCGGCCTCGAACTGGTTGGGCAGGTCGACGTGCCACTCGTCGGGGAAGGGTTTGCCAGGACCGTGCTTGGACCCGCTGCCCAGCGGAACGCGGGACATGGCCTCCACGCCGCAGCCGATGCCGACGTCGATGACCCCGGCGGCGACCATGTTGGCGACCATGTGGTTGGCCTGCTGGGAGGAGCCGCACTGGCAGTCGACGGTGGTGGCCGCGGTCTCGTAGGGCAGGCCGACGGCCAGCCAGGCGTTGCGGGCCGGGTTCATGGACTGCTCGCCCGCGTGGGTGACGGTGCCGCCGACGATCTGCTCGACGCAGTCGGCCTGCAGACCGGTGCGGTCCAGGAGTTCGCGGTAGGTCTCCCCCAGCAGATAGGCGGGGTGCAGGGTGGCCAGGGCGCCGGAGCGCTTGCCGATGGGGGTGCGCACTGCTTCGACGATGACGGGTTCGGCGGCCATGACTCGTCCTCTCCAGCCCGGCTGGCTCCCCACCAGCACAACTAGTACGCGTTCTAGTTCTCCGGGACAGTGTGCGGAGCCCACTCGCCGGGGCGCAAGGGTCTTGCGCACCCCGCAGCACACACCTTTGCACGCTCCGTACACGGGAACCGGGCCGCGCCTCTTGCCTCCTGTGGAACCCGTTACTACCTTCAGGGCGATTCTGACGGAACGTCAGGAGGGCTCGGGCGGCGTACCCGTGCGCCGCCACCGCCCCGGGCACCCACGCGCGCCGCGGACGCCGCCGTCAGCACGCCGACGATGGAGTGGAGCTGCCGATGTCCTCCTGCCCCGCGCTGCCCGACGGGTTCGACCTCACCGACCCGGACGTCTACCAGGACCGCGTCCCGCTGCCCGAGTTCGCCCTGCTGCGCGAGACGGCGCCGGTGTGGTGGGTCCGGCAGCCGCGCGGCGTGGCGGGCTTCGACGACGAGGGGTACTGGGCGGTGACCCGGCACGCGGACGTGAAAGAGGTCTCCACCCGTCCGGAGCTCTACTCCTCCAACCTGAACACCGCCGTCATCCGGTTCGCCGAGCACATGAGCCGCGAGCAGATCGACATCCAGAAATTGATCATGCTCAACATGGACCCGCCCGAACACACCCGGGTCCGGCAGATCGTGCAGCGCGGCTTCACGCCCCGCGCCGTCCGGGCGCTGGAGGCCGCCCTGCGCGAGCGCGCCAACCGGATCGTGCGCAGCGCCCGGGAAGGCGGCAGCGGCGACTTCGTCACCGACATCGCCGTCGAACTGCCGCTGCAGGCCATCGCCGAACTCATCGGCGTCCCCCAGCAGGACCGCTCCCGCATCTTCGACTGGTCCAACAAGATGGTCGCCTACGACGACCCCGAGTACGCCATCACCGAGGAGGTCGGCACCCGCTCGGCGGCGGAGCTCATCTCGTACGCCATGACGATGGCCCAGGCCCGCAAGGAGTGCCCCGCCGGGGCCGCCGGCGACATCGTCAGCCGGCTCGTGGCGGCCGAGGGCGAAGGCAACCTCAGCGCGGACGAGTTCGGGTTCTTCGTGATCCTGCTGGCCGTCGCGGGCAACGAGACCACCCGCAACGCCATCAGCCACGGCATGCACGCCTTCCTCACCCACCCCGAGCAGTGGGAGCTCTTCCGCCGCGAGCGGCCCGCAACGGCGGCCGAGGAGATCGTGCGCTGGGCGACGCCCGTGGTCTCCTTCCAGCGCACCACCACCCGGGACACCGAGCTGGGCGGGGTGCGGATCCCGGCCGGAGACCGGGTCGGCCTCTTCTACTCCTCGGCCAACAACGACCCGGAGGTCTTCGCGGACCCGGGCACCTTCGACATCACCCGCGACCCCAACCCGCACCTCGGCTTCGGCGGCGGGGGCCCGCACTTCTGCCTGGGCAAGAGCCTGGCCGTGCTGGAGATCGACCTCATCTTCCAGGCCGTGGCCGATCTCGCCCCCGGTATCCGGCTGGCCGGACCGGAACCCCGCCGCCTCCGCTCCGCCTGGATCAACGGCATCAAGGAACTGCGGGTCGACTACCGCTGACCCCGGGCCGGCAGCCGGGCCGCGGCACACCCCCGGCCCGCGCGTAGCCGCCCGGTGTGACGCCGTAGGAGCGGACGAACCAGCGGTGCAGATGCGCCTGGTCCGCGAACCCGCAGACCGCGGCGGCCTCGGCCGCTGTGGCGCCCTCCGAGAGCATCCGCCGGGCGCCCCGCAGCCGCAGCTGCCGCTGGAAGTCGCTGGGCGGCATCCCCAACTCCGCGCGGAAGGCGCGGTAGAGGGCGAACCTGCTGCAACCGGCCGACCGCGCCAGCAGCTCCGCCGGAACCTCCCGGTCCCAGCTCTCCGCCAACAGCTCCCGGGCCCGGCGCACCGCCGCCGAACCGACGCGCGGGGCCGTCGTGTGGGCCGGGGTGCGCGCGCCGCGGCGCACCATCGCGATCACCGTCTCGGTGAGCCGCTCCTCCCGGACCAGCGCGCTCGCGGCGGGCCCGCCCGCCAGGGCGGCGTGCAGCCGCAGCAGCGCCGTCCGCAGCACCCGGTCGGTACGCACCGGCTCGGGGAACAACGGCATCGGGGCGTCCCGGCCGACGGCGTCGGTGAGGACGGAGCGCACCAGATCGGGCCCCAGGTGGACGATGCGGTAGGTGAAGCCGGCCGGTCCCGCCGACTCGCCGTCGTGCGGATCGTCCGGGTTGAAGGCCATCACCATGCCCTCGGCGCTGGTGTGGTCCCCGCCGCGGCAGCGGAACCGCTGGGCTCCGGTCTCGGTCACCGCGAAGGAGTACGCGTCGTGGCTGTGTCGGTGGAAGACATGGCCGGTGAAGTGGGCCCGCATGGCCTCCAGCGGCCGGTCCGGCGCCCGCCAGTAGCGCACCCAGTCGCCGGGCGCTGCGCCCGTCGGCCCGGAGCCCTCACCCATACCGCGGCCCTCCTTCACATCCCGCCTCGCGACGCGTTCCCCCAGGTCACAGTCTGCCAGTCCGACGGCCGGCCGCCGCGCCGCCGCCGCACCGGCGTTCAAGACGGCCGGGGCCGGCCGCACGCAGAGTGGGCGCATGCGTTTCGACACCAAGGCCGCCGTGCTGGTCCGCCCGGACCTCGCGGACTGGCAGAAACTCAATGTGACCGCGTTCCTGGCCAGCGGGATCGCCGGCGTCTCCGGCGAGGTGACCGGCGAGCCGTACGAGGACGGCTCGGGCAACCGCTACCTTCCGCTGCTCCGCGAGCCCGTGCTGTGCTTCGCCGCCGACCGGGAAGGGCTTGCCGCGGCCCACCGGCGCGCACTCTCCCGCGGACTGGCGATCGCCGTCTACACCGACGAGATGTTCGCCACCGGCAACGACGCGGACAACCGTGCGGCCGTGCGGGCCGTCGAGGCGGAGAAGCTCAGTCTCGCCGGGCTGGCGCTCTACGGTCCCCGGAACTCGGTGGACCGGGCGGTGAAGGGGCTGAAGCTGCACCGCTGACGGCATCCGGACCGTCCGGGCCGTCCGGCAGGGCCTCGGGACCGCTCCGCGTGCCGGGCGGCCCGTCGTCGGTCCCGTCGCCCCCGGCAGCACCCCGGCCGGGTCGGTCGGCGGACGCGTCGGCGGACCGGCCCCCGGCCCGCTTCCCCGTGCCCCGGATCCGGGCGAACCGGCGCTGGCCGTAGAAGCCCGCCGTCACCACGGCGACCCCGCCCACCGCGTCGAGCAGATAGTGGTTGGCGGTGGCCATCACCACGAAGGTGGTCAGCAGCGGATAGAGCGCGCCCAGCGCCCGCAGCCAGCGGTTCCGGGTGAGCAGGAAGACGACGATCGCGCACCACAGCGACCAGCCCACATGCAGCGAGGGCATCGCCGCGTACTGGTTGGAGAGCTGGGTGAGCGCGCCGAAGTCCGGGTCGGACAGGTCCTGCGGACCGTGCGCCGTGTCGATGTAGCCCAGCCCCGGCATCAGCCGCGGCGGTGCCAGCGGGTACAGCCAGAAGCCCGCCAGCCCCAGCAGGGTGGCGAAGCTCAGCGCCGTGCGCGCCGCGCGGTACTGCGGCGCCCGGCGCACGTACAGAAAGCCCAGCAGGACGATCGGCACCAGGAAGTGGAACGTCGTGTAGTAGGTGTCCCCGGCCTCCCGCAGCCATTCCGTGCGCGCGGCCAGCTTGTTGAGGCTGTGCTCGACATCGAGGTGCAGGAACCGCTCGGCGGCCAGTATCTGGTCCCCGTGCCCCTCGGCGAGGGAGCGCGAGTCGGGCGCGTGGCCGCGGACGTAGGAGTAGGCCCAGTAGCCGACCCGGATGAGCAGCAGCTCCAGCATCAGGTTGGGGCGGCTGAGCGGGCCCGAGGGCTGCGGCGCCGCCCAGGCCGGGGCCTCCCGCAGCAGGAACGGCACGACGCAGGAGGCCAGCAGGGCCGCGAGCAGCACCGCGTTCTCGCCGAGCATGCCGAACGCGGCGATCTTGGGGACCAGCGCGCTGCCGTCCAGCGTCATCACCATCACCACGAAGACCGGCCACACGAGCCGGTCCCCGGTGCGGCGGCCGACGCGCCCCACGAGCGCCAGCAGCACCCACAGCTGCTGGTGCTGCCAGGCGGTCGGGGAGGCGGCCACGGCGGCGCATCCCACCACGGCGGCGGCGAGCAGGAGCTGCCCGTCCCGCGCGTACCGCACCGCCCGGCGCAGCGCCAGCCACCCGACGGCGGGGACCAGCACCGCCAACAGCACCGCCTCCGGCGCCCCGTGCAGTCCGGCGCGCAGCAGCGCTCCGTGCAGCGACTGGTTGGCGGTCGCGTCCGCTGCGTCGCCCAGGCCGACCCCCGCGACGTGGTGGATCCAGTAGGTCCATGAGTCGTCCGGCATGGCCGCCCAGGCGGCCAGGGTGCAGATCAGGAACGTCCCGGCGCCCGAGACGGCGGCTCTGCGGCGCCCGGTGAGCCACAGCAGCGGGACGAAGAGCAGGGTGGCGGGCTGCAGCGCGCCGGCCACCCCGATCAGTACGCCCTGCGCCTTTCCGGCGAGCGCCACCGCGGCCTGCCCGCGCGGGCCCGCGAACGGCCCGCCCGCCGGGCCGTGTTGCTTCCGGTGCCGGTCCGCGCCGCCCGCCAGCCAGCCGACCAGCACCAGCAGCACCGGCAGAATGCTGGTCTGCCCGAGGTGGAAGGTGTTGCGTACCGGGACCGAGAGCACCAGCAGGCTCAGCGCGGCCGGGAGGGCGAAGAGCGCGGTGCGCCGCGAGACCGGGCCGGGCAGTGTCCGGGCGGCCACGGCGCCGACGGCGGCGACCAGCAGCAGGGTGCCGAACGTCCAGACCACGCCGAGCCCCTGTTCGGCGGCCCGGGTGAGGGGCTTGAGCACCAGGCCCGCGAACGGCGTCCCGGTGAACGCCGCGCCCCCGTCGTAGAGGGAACCGTGCACCCGCAGCACGCCGTTGTCGCCGGTCCAGGAGAACAGGTCCACGAGGCGTTCGTCCCTGGGGAGCCGCAGCACGGCGGCCGCCTGCCGGACGGCCAGCGCCAGCGCCAGCAGCCACAGCCCCGCCAGCAGCATTCCCGCGCGGGAGCCCAGCCGCCCCCACGGCCCGGGGAGCTTCCCCAACGGCCCGCCCCCGGACAGGTGTCGTTCGCCGCCCCGGTCCGGCCCCTCGCCGTCCGCCACCGTTTCCGCCGCCACGCCCCGCCGTCTCCGTCCTGTCCGCCGGTGTTCCGTCCGCGTTCCCCCGCGGACACCCGGATCCGCTCCACCCCCCGAGGGCGAGCCCTCAGGTTCAGACGCGAGAAACCTACTCGCTACCTGACATCTCCGCGCGCCCGGCCACCGGGACGGCAGGAGCGGGCGCACGGGACCGGCCGGCGCGCGGACCGTCCGCACCGGACCAGCCGGCGCACGGGGCGGGCGGAGCCTGCGGGGCCCGGCTGCCGGGGGGCGGGGACGCCCCGGCAGCCGGGGCGTCCCCGGGCGGTGAGCCGGCCCGGGGCGGTGCGGCAGGATGGGCCCATGAGCATCGTCAAGATCAACGCGCTGACCGTACCGGACGACCAGCGGGAGGTGCTGGAGCAGCGGTTCGCCGCGCGCAAGGGCTTCGTGGAGAGCGCCGACGGATTCGAGTGGTTCGAGCTGCTGCGTCCGTTGGAGGGAAGCGACCGCTACCTCGTCTACACCCGGTGGCGGGACGAGGAGTCCTTCCAGGCGTGGATGAACGGCCCCATGAAGGGGGCCCACCAGCGGGCGAAGGGCGACGACGGCGGCGCGGAGGGCGCGGGGTCCGGCGGCGGGGGCGCCGAGCGGCCGAAGCCCGCGGCGACCGGCTCGGAGACCTGGTCCTTCGAGGTCGTGCAGCAGGCGCCGCCGAAGAAGTGAGTCAGCCCTCGAAGGTGAGGCGCACGCGCCCGTCCTGAAGGCGGGTGGCGCGCACCCGGTCCAGGTCGGCGACGTGCACCGTGGGGCCGTGCTCTGCGGCGCGCGGGCCGACGCCGACGACCGGCATCCCGGCGGCCAGGCCCGCGGCGACACCGGCGCCCGAGTCCTCGAAGGCGACGCACTCGTGCGGCGGGAAGCCCAGCTCGGCGGCGCCCTTGAGGAAGCCCTCGGGGTCGGGTTTCCCGGCGCCGACGTCGGAGGCGGTGACCCGGACCGCGGGCATGGCCAGCCCCGCGGCCGCCATCCGGGCCGCGGCCAGCTCGGCCGTCGCGGAGGTCACCAGGGCGTGCGGCAGGTCCCGGAGCGCCGCCAGGAAGGCGGGGGCGCCGGGCACGGGGACGATCCCCTCGGTGTCGGCGGTCTCCCGGGCCAGCAGGACGCGGTTCTCCGCGCGGTTCTGCTCCATGGGGCGGTCCGGCAGCAGGGTGGCCATCGTCAGATGGCCCTGGCGGCCGTGCGCGACCGACATGACGTGGTCGGGGTCGAGTCCCTGCTCGGCGGCCCAGCCCCGCCAGACCCGGGTGACGACGGCGTCGGAGTCGACGAGCGTGCCGTCCATGTCGAGCAGCAGCGCGCGGACGGTGAGCTGTGGTGCGGGCATGCGGAAGGCTCCCGGGGTCGCGGTCGGCGCGCGGGGCTCGCGCGGGGCGGGCGGCTTGGCGGGCTCATGGGCGAGGAAGGACAGATGGCCCGCCCGCCGGTCAGGGACGCCCCTTCCGTCAGGCGAGGGGCACGGGCGGGACCATTTGTTTCCTCATCATACAAAGCGGGAGCGGCTCCGGGCCAGTCCGGGCGCGGCCCGGGCTCACCCCGAGGTGCGGGCCTCCAGGTGGCGGCGGGTCGCGGGACCGTACTCACCAGGGGCGTCGTCCCACAGCCGGTAGTGCGCCTGGTACCGGAAGACGCCCTCCTGGACGCGCGAGGAGTACACGCCGTCCTCCTCGGCCCGCAGGTCGTAGTAGCCGGCCTGCTTCAGCCTGCGCTGGAGTTCGACGACCGCGACGCCGGAGTCGCCGGGGCGCAGCGTCTTCCCCGAGCGGCGCTCCGGATGCTCCGGGCGCCGACGCCCTCGCTCCCGCCCCTCGGACCGGCCCGTCGGCTCCGCCGCCTCTTCCCGGCCACCCCCGGAGGGCGACGGGCTCGCCGTGTGCTTGCCGCTGTCGCGGTCGGCGCGCGGGGACGCCGGGGCGCTCGACCGGGAGGGAGACGGCGCGGGGCGCTCGCGCTGCGGCGTCGGGGTCGCGGACGGGGAGGCGGGGTGCGGGTCCTCGTCGGGCGCACCGGTCGGCGTGTGGCGCAGCGCGCGGCCGTCCGCGGCGCGGCTGCCGTCGTCGGTCAGCAGCTGGGTGGTCAGCAGGCCGCCGCCGAGCACGGCGGCCACCCCGACCCCGGCGAACACCGCGGTGCTGGGTCTGCGGCGCTCGGCCATCCGGCGGTGCCGTACGGGAGCCGGCCCGTCGGCCGCGGGGCGCTCCGCGCGGTGGAGGCCCGCGGCTATCGCGGCGTCGGACCCTGCGGCGTCCGCGGCATCCGCACCGTCCTGTCCTGCGGTGCCCGCGGCGTCCGGTCCTGCGGCGTCCGCGCCGTCCGGTCCTGCTGCGTCCGGGAGTCCGGCCGTCTCCTGCGCGCCCCGGGCCGCGGGCGGAGCGAGGTCGGGCAGCGGCACATGGGCGTCCGCGCGGGCGTCCGGCACCGGCGGCGGACCGGATCCTTCGGGCGCGCCCGCCGGAGCACCGTCCTGACCCTCACCCGGGGCTTCCCCGTCCGGCGCCCGCACGGGGTCGCTCCCCAGCAGGCGCACATAGGGGCGGATGTGCAACGGGTCGGCGGACGCGGGCTCCCGGGCGGTGCCCGGGACCGGCTCCCGGACCGCCGGGCCGCCCTCCTGCCCGGCTCCGCCGCCGCAACCGGGCCGGTCGGCGGACGGGCACTCCGCCGCGCTCCGACCGCACCCGGGACATGGTCCGTCCCCCGCCATCCCGCTCCCCTCCCCCGGCACCAGCACGCCGTCCGGTTCACGGCCGCCGTGCCCGAATCGCCAGTAACTGTCCAACGCTGGACGATACGCGGTCCGGGTCGGTCAGGGTCAAGCACACAGGAAAAGCCGACAGGGCGGGAAAGGGCCCACGGCGGACGAGTCGGCCGATGTCGCGACCCGCGCGGGCGCCCCGGCCGGGCGGTTCACCCGGGCGGCTGCGACCGGCCGCTCTCCGCGGTCAGTTCGCGCACCAGCTCCGTCAGGTCGGTGGGGCGGTCGGGCGTCCACCAGTCCCCCAGCAGATCGGCCAACTCCTGCTGCCGGGCGTCCGCGAGGGCCCGCGCCGCCTGCTCGCCGCGCGGCGTGGCCACCAGTTCCAGGCCGGCCCGGGTCGCCAGCCCGCACTCCTCCAACTGCCGTGCCCCCTCCGCGACAACGTGCGGCGGCACCGACCCGGAGTCCTCCAGCAGCGCGGGCTCGACGGGACCGTCGTAATGGACGCGCAGCAGCATCCACACGGCGGCGGGAGCCAGATCGGGTCCGGCACCGCGGGCGATCTCCGCGTACAGGCCGCGCCGGCCCTCGATGGTGCTGAGCCGTGAGAGGGCCCGGGTGACCTCGTCCGCCGAGCTGCGCTCGACCGGGCAGGCGCCCAGCGTCTCGCTCTCGTCCGGCACCTGCACGCTGCGGCGCAGCCGCTGCTGACGCAGCAGCCAGGTCAGCGCGAACGCGAGCGCGGCCAGCGGCGCGGAGTAGAGGAAGACATCCGTGATGGAGGCGGAGTAGGCGTCCAGCACCCCGCGCCGGGCGCCGGGCGACAGCCGGCCGATCGACTGCGGGTCGCGGCGCAGGGTGTCGGGGCTGATCCCGGCGGGCAGGGCCCTGCCGCGCAGCGCAGCGGAGAGTTCGCCGCCCAGCCGGGAGGCGAACAGCGCGCCGAAGACCGCCACCCCGACCGCGGCGCCCACCGAGCGGGAGAAGGTGATGCCCGAGGTGGCCACGCCCAGGTCCGCGTAGCCCACGGCGTTCTGCGCGACCAGCACCAGCACCTGGAACACCAGACCGAGGCCGAGGCCGAAGACGGCGAAGTAGCCGCCCATCTCCCACTGTGAGCTGTCCGGGGTCATCCGGTGCAGCAGGAGCAGCCCGACCGTGGTCACCGCCGTGCCCAGCACCGGGAAGACCTTCCAGTGCCCGGTGCGGGTGATCAGCTGTCCGGAGAGGGTGGAGGAGAACAGCAGCCCCAGCACCATGGGCAGCATGTGCACGCCCGACATGGTGGGTGTGATCCCGTGCACGACCTGGAGGAAGGTGGGCAGATAGGTCATGGCGCCGAACATGGCGAACCCGACGACGAAGCTGATCGCCGCGCACAGGCTGAAGTTGCGCACGGCGAAGAGGCCCGGCGGCAGGACCGGCTCCGCCGCCCGCCGCTCGACCGGCACGAAACAGCCCAGCAGGAGCACCGCCAGCACCGCCAGCCCGTAGACCTGCACCGAGTCCCACGGCCAGGTGGTGCCGCCCAGCGAGGTGACGAGCACGACGCAGGTGGCGGCGGACGCGATCAGGAACGTGCCCAGGTAGTCGATCCGGTGCCGCTCGGAGCGCGCCGGGATGTGCAGCGCGAGCGCGATGACCGCCATCGCGACGGCGCCGATCGGCAGGTTGACGTAGAAGACCCAGCGCCAGTCGAGGTGCTGGGTGAAGAAGCCGCCCAGCAGCGGTCCGAGCACGCTGGTCGCTCCGAACACCGCGCCAAACAGGCCCTGGTAGCGGCCCCGCTCCCGGGGCGGCACCAGGTCGCCCACGATCGCCATGGACAGGGTGATCAGCCCGCCGCCGCCCAGGCCCTGCACGGCGCGGTAGCCGATGAGCTGCGGCATGTCCTGCGCCGCTCCGCACAGCGCGGAGCCCACCAGGAAGATCACGATCGCGGCCTGGAAGAGGCGCTTGCGCCCGTACTGGTCGCCGAGCTTGCCCCACAGCGGGGTGGCCGCCGTCACCGCCAGCAGATAGGCGGTCACCACCCAGGAGAGGTGGTCCATGCCCCCGAGGTCGCTGACGATGGTGGGCAGGGCCGTCGCCACGATCGTCTGGTCGAGTGCGGCCAGCAGCATCCCGAGCAGGAGCGCCCCGATCGGCAGCAGCACCCCGCGGGGCGCCGGTGCCGCGTGTTCCCCGCTCATACCGCCCACGGTGCCGTGCCGGGCGGCGCCCGGCCCGCCGGCCGCCTCCGTTCGGGGGACGGCGCGGCGGCCCCGCGGTGGCCGGCGGGGGCCCGGCTGCGACTGCGGCACGGCGGCTCCGGCGGCGGCCCGCCCGCCGGACCGGTCCGCGACCCGACCGGCCCGGCGGGCGCTCCGGCTAGGGAGCGAGCGCCTCGTAGAGGCTGAAGGCGGCCAGCGCCAGCATCAGCAGCGCTGCCACCCGGGTGATCAGCCGCAGTGGGACGTACTTCATCAGGGTGCGGCCTCCCAGGATGCCCAGTGCGGCCACGGCCCACAGGGCGAGGACGGCGCCCAGGCCCACCGAGAGGGGGTCGTCGTAGCGGGCGGCGAGGTTGGCGGTCATGATCTGGGTCAGATCGCCGAACTCGGCGACCAGGATCAGCATGAAGCCGCTGCCGGCCACCTTCCAGAACGACTGGTCGGCGGGCGTGCGGGTCGGCTCCTCCTCGTCGTCCTTCTTGAACAGCAGGGTCGCGGCGCCCAGCAGGAACAGCACGCCCACGATGCCCTGCACCAGCCGGTGCGGCAGCAGGGTGAGGACGCTGCCCGCCGCGACGGCGAGCGTGACGTGCACGAGGAAGGCCGCGGCGACGCCCGCGAAGACGTAGGAGGCGCGGTAGCGGGTGCCGAGCATCAGCCCGGCCAGGGCTGTCTTGTCCGGCAACTCGGCGAGGAAGACGACGCCGAACACGACGGCGGCGACGGAGAGGCTGAGCACGGGGTCCTCCGTGGTCGGGCTGCCGCACCGGCGCGAGCACACACTTCGGCACGGCAGCGTCATGGCTGTCCGTGCACGGGGCACGGGTGCGGACACTGCGGGCCGAAGGTCTCGCTGGCGCGGCGCCGCCACCTGTGGCGGACGTCACGCTCCGGGCGCCGGGTCCGCGCGCGGCGGGCCAGTGTGTCGACGGTCCGGCGAAGAGCTACTCCCCTTCAGACGCATCCGACTCTACGCGATGCCCGCCCACAGGTGCGATCGACGCTCCGCCGGCCCGCTTCGCCGGTGTCGGGGCAGCGGCGGCCGCGGTGACCAACTCCCGTACGCCGTCCGTCGGATGGGTGTATCGCGGGTGGCCGGAGGCGGATTCCCGGGCAGGCTCTTGATGTGACGTGCACACGACCGCCAGGCTGTGTGCCGCACGGTCCGAAGCAACGACTCTCGCAGAACTGCTCGACTTCCCCCCACATCACGGGAGTTCGCATGGCGCACACACACCGGACAACCCTCACCCGCTACGCGCGTCGACGCTGGACAGCGCTCCTGGCCGTCCTCGCCGCCGCCGTCAGCGGCCTGCTGGTGGCCCTCACCCTGGGCGCCTCCCCGGCCGCCGCCGAGCCACCCACACCGCCGAGCGCGTCCGAGGCGCGCACGATGCTCGACGGCCTGTCCGAACAGGCCGAGGGCTCGATGGACGGCTACTCGCGCGACAAGTTCCCGCACTGGAGCAGCCAGGGCGACAACTGCAACACCCGCGAGGCCGTCCTCAAGCGGGACGGCGAAGGGGTGGAGACCGGCGACGACTGCTACCCGACGAAGGGGAGCTGGACCAGCCCCTACGACGGCGAGACCTGGACGGAGCCCTCCGACCTGGACATCGACCACGTCGTCCCGCTCGCCGAGGCGTGGCGCTCCGGTGCCTCCGGCTGGACCCAGGACAAGCGCGAGGAGTTGGCCAACAACCTGGAGATCGCCCAGTTGCTCGCGGTCACCGACAACGTCAACCAGGAAAAGGGCGACAAGGACCCCGCCGAGTGGATGCCGCCGTCCTCCGGCTACCACTGCACCTACGCGCGCATGTGGGTCTGGGTCAAGGACACCTACGGCATGACCGCCGACACCGAGGAGAAGGCGGCCCTGGAGAAGGTGCTCTCCGGCTGCTGATCCGCGGACTCCGGCCCGCTGCCGCAGCCTCCGGCGTCCGGGCCGGAAGCTGCCGGAAACTGGTCGGACAGCTCCCTCGTTCCGTACGGTGCGGGTCCAAGGCCCGCACCGTACGGGTGCCACACGGACGAGGGAGATGCGCATGACCGGCCTCCGACTGGGCCCGCTGCTGCGCTACGTCGACCAGGACACCGCCACCGTCTGGGTGGAGACCTCCGGACCCAGCCGGGCCGAGGTGCACTGCGAGGGCACGACGGCGGGCGGCTCCGCCCGCACCTGGCAGGTCGCCGGACACCACTACGCGCTGATCACCGTCGTCGGACTGGAGCCGGGCACCGAGACCCCCTACCGCGTCACGCTCGACGGCGAACAGGTCTGGCCACTGCCCGACTCGTCCTTCCCCACCAGCACCATCCGCACCCTGCCGCCGCCCGAGGCGGCCCCCGAGGAGACGGCCCCGCTCCGGATGGCGTTCGGGTCCTGCCGCTGGGCCGCCCGCCCCGCGGACTCCCGGCACGACCCCATGGGTCCCGACGCGCTGGACGCGCTGGCCCACCAGATGCTCTCCGGCGGCCCGCGTCCGGACGTACTGCTCCTGCTGGGCGACCAGGTCTACGCGGACGAGACCTCCGAGCGGGTCCGCGCGAAGCTCGCCCGCGACCGCGACCTGGCCGAGCCGCCGTGGGGACAGGTGGCCGACTACGAGGAATACACCGAGCTGTACTACGAGTCCTGGCTGGACCCGGAGGTGCGCTGGCTGCTGTCCACCGTCCCGAGCTGCATGATCTTCGACGACCACGACGTGATCGACGACTGGAACACCAGCGAGGCGTGGCAGCGCGAGATCCGCGCCACCGACTGGTGGCGCGAGCGCATCCTGGGCGGTCTCACCTCGTACTGGGTCCATCAGCACCTGGGCAACCTCTCCCCCGCCGAACTCGCCGAGGACCCGGTCCTGGCCGCCGTACGGCAGGCCGACGACGGGGCCGCGCCGCTGCGCGCCTTCGC
Organism: Streptomyces sp. NPDC006925; assembly: GCF_042869575.1. Classification (NCBI taxonomy): domain Bacteria; kingdom Bacillati; phylum Actinomycetota; class Actinomycetes; order Kitasatosporales; family Streptomycetaceae; genus Streptomyces; species Streptomyces sp. NPDC006925. The sequence continues at coordinate 97,153 of NZ_JBIAGB010000002.1, read as the reverse complement.
CGAACGCGCCGACCAGGACCCGACCGCGGCCCGGTGGAGCTACCGCCGGGACTTCGGCCGGGTCCGGCTGGTGATGATCGACACCCGGGCCGGCCGGGTGCTGCCCGAGAACGAGCGGCGGATGCTCGACGACGAAGAACTGGACTGGCTGCACGAGCAGGTGCTCGACGGCGGCCCGGGCGCCGTCGACCATCTGGTCCTGGGCACCTCGCTGCCGTGGCTGCTGCCGCCCGCCGTGCACGGCCTGGAGAGCTGGAACAACGCCCTGTGCTCGGGGGCGCGCGGACCGCGCTGGGCGCGGTTCAGCGAGAAGCTGCGGCAGCGCGCCGACCTGGAGCACTGGGCGGCCTTCCCGCGCTCCTTCCGCGCGCTGACCGAACTGATCGAGCGGGTGGCGGCCGACCAGGAAGCCCCCGCCTCGGTCAGTGTCCTCTCCGGCGACGTGCACCACGCCTACGTCACCGAGCCGGAGTTGGACGGATTGAAGGTCTCCGGGGGCGGCCGGCGGTCCCGGGTCGTGCAGCTCACCTGCTCGCCGATACACAACGACATCCCCGCGGTGCTGCGCTCGGGCTTCCGCTTCGGCTGGAGCCGGGCCGGGCGGCGGCTCGGGCAGGCCCTGGAACGGCACGCCCGCACCGAGAAGCCGCCGTTCCGGTGGCGCCGCACCGGCGGCCCCTGGTTCGGCAACATGCTGATGACGCTGACCCTGCACGGCCGCGACGCCTCCTACGCGCTCCACCAGGCGCGCCCGGCGACCTCCGCGCCGGACGGCACCCCGCGCTCCGGCCTGGAGCGCGTCTTCGCCGGCCGGCTCGACCAGGCCGACTCCACCACGGGCGGAGCGGGCTGACCCCCGCTCACACCCGGGCGGGACACCCGGTCGCCGCTCAGCGGATCAGCCGCCGCTGAGCGGGACCGTGAAACAGCCCAGCCGGGCACCGGCCGCACCCGCGTGCCCCTGCCCGGTCCGGGTCGCCCGCTCGTGCAGCACGACCGATCCGGCCCCGCCCGGCCGGAAGGTCCAACCGTGCCGCGAGACGGCACTGCCCCGGCCCGCGGAGTCGGTGGTGACGTCGAGCCACACCTCGTTGCGCGGATTGGCGTAGCGGGGGTCGGTGGAGGGCTGCCGGGGGGCCCGGCGGTGCTGGTAGTGCGGCCCCGCGTCACCGGGCCGGCCCCCGCACGGCCGGGTGTGGACATGCGCCCCGTAGGTGCGGTCCGGGAGCAGGCCGCGCACCCGCAACCACACGGTGGTGCCGTGCCGGGTGGCCCGCCGCGCCACCGTGATACCGGCCCCGGCCGGGACCCGGGCCTGGTCGTAGGTGATCGCGTCGGGACGGATGAAGGCGTTCGCGGGCGAGAACTGGTCCTCGCGCACCAGGAACGGCTGCTGGAAGGGCTGCCGGTCGGCGGCGTGGGCCGTGCTGTCCGTGCCGTCGACGCCATGGGGGCCGTCGGCCGCCCGCCGGGAGGCGGCGCCGCCGGGCGCCGCATGGGCGGCACCGTCCGGACCGGCGCGCCCGCCGGGGGCCGCCGCACGCGGCGGGACGCCGTCCGCGGCCCGTTCCCCGGCCGTGCTCGTCCCGCTCCCGGCGAGCAGCGCCACCGCCGCGGCGGCCGCGGCTCCCACCGCTCCCGCGGTGCGCATCCCTACTCTCATCCCGGCCTCCACTGCCGCATGGTGCTCCGCTGGTCCGATCTTGTGAGATCGGTGTCCGGCGGAGCCGCAGGAGTGTCGCGGCACGCCCCCAGCGCCCCTGAGCGAGGGATCCGGGCGTACGCTGTACGGCGGTAGACCGCCGAACGGCGAGAGACCGGGCAGGGGAAGAAACGGGGACAGCAGTGCCGGAAATCCTGGGGTCGGTGACCGGATCCCCGTGGATCTACGTGGTCATCGCCGTGTCCGTACTGCTCGATGTCTTCGTGCCCGTGCTGCCCAGCGGCGTCCTGGTGATCGCCGCGTCCACAGCGGCCGCCGGGACCACCGCCGCGGACGCCGCCGACCTGCCCAGCGCCGCAGCGCGCAGCGCGGCCGGGAGCGGCCAGCCGGTCGAGGTACTCCTGCTGATGCTGTGCGCCGCCTGCGCCTCGGTGCTGGGCGACCTGGCAGCCTGGCGGCTGGCCTGGCGGGGCGGTGACCGCTTCGACCGGGCCGTCGCCCGCTCCCGCAGACTCACCTCGGCGCAGGAGCAGCTCGGCCGCGCGCTCTCGCAGGGCGGCGGCGCCCTCGTCGTGCTCGCCCGGTTCGCACCCGCCGGACGCTCGGTCGTCAGCCTCACCGCGGGCGTGACACACCGCAGGGCACGGGAGTTCGTGCCCTGGTCGGCGCTGGCCGGGGTGGCCTGGGCCGCCTACAGCGTGGGACTGGGCTACCTCGGCGCCCAGTGGCTGGGGGCCAGTTGGCTGGGCACGGCCGTCTCGGTGCTGGCGCTGTTCCTGGCGGGCGGGCTCGCCGCCTACCTGATACGGCGTGAGCCGGACACCGACGCCGACGCCGCGCCGGAACAGGAGCGGGCGGAGAGCGCCCGCGCGGCGGAACCGGAGCCGGAGGTGTCCACCGCGGGCTCCCTGCTGCCCGGCCCGACCACGTTCCCGGTGCTGCCGATCTTCGCGACCCTCCCGGCGATGCGCGTCGGCGGCGACGCCGTCGAGGAGCCCACCGTCACCACCGCGCTCCCGTCAACGCCCGGGTGAACGCCCACGGCCGCTGGGCGACTCCCGAACAGCGGTCGGCTGCCGGATAGGGCAGCGTGCCGCACGGCCGGTCCCGGTTGACCGACCAGAACGCCAGCCGGGCCAACCGCCGTTCGCGCGCGTAGCGCGCGATGGCGCGGAAATCCGCTACGGTGACGCGTTCCTGATGCACCGTGATGCCGTTCACGGTGGAGATGCCGCTGTGCGCGTAGGCGGTGGCCGCGTCGTAGCCGTACGCCGCACGCAGCCGCGCGGCCAGCCCCTCGGCCGCCCGCACCGTGGCGCGGCCCATGTCCAGCTCGCGCGCCTGCTGCACACCGCTCGCGGTGGTGGGCGGCCCGCTCCCGAAGGCGAACGGCATGATCGTCCAGGAGTCCGGCTCCAGTCCGGCCCGCGCTGCGGTCCCGATCAGCCGGGCGTCCGGCCCGCTCCGGCCGCTGGGCAGCGTCACATGGACGGCGAGTCCGGGATGGGTGGCCTTGACCCGCTTGAGCGCCTCCACCGTCCGGCGGCGGGCCGCGGCGCTCTCGTAGGTGCGCGTCTCGATGTCGATGTCGATCGCGCGCAACCCGTAGGTGCGGATCACCTTCCGGTAGGCCCGGGCCAACGCCGCGGCGTCGGCGCAGTCCTGCTCCAGCTTGCGTCCGCTGCCGCCGCCGAAAGAGACGACGGGCTGGCCACCCGCGACCCGCACCGCCCACAGGGCGCGCTCGTCCGCCCCGCCGCTCAGCGGCCGCACCCCGTCCCAGCGCGGCTCGCACCCGCCCGCGCTCAGCATGAACGCGAAGGTGAACCCGTCCGCTCCCGTCTTCCGCAGGACCGCTCCCGGATCGGGCGGATCACCCCAGCCCTGGGAGTAGTACGGTGCGACGACCGGCCGCGGACGCTCCGCCGCCGCGGCCGACTCGCCGCTCCCGGTCGCCGCTCCCAGTACGGCGAGCCCTGCCGGCAGCAGTACCGCCGCTCGGCCCGCCGGTCCGCGTCCGCGCGCTCTCGTCACCCTCATGCCGACCATCCCAGCCCGCGGCGGCCCGACAGCCCGGCAGCCACCCCAGCAGTTCATACCAACTGATGAACGCCCTTGGCCGATCGCTTCTGGCTGCCCGGCGGTGCGGCGGTGCGGCGGAGTCTGCCGACGGTACGGAGCACTCGGCCACCGCCGTGGACCAGCCGCACCAGGGCGGTTTCCTCCGGATCGGACAGGAAGAGGCGCTCCTGGGAGCTTCGATCGGTCGATTCGCGGGAAAGTCCGCAATATCACCTATGCGCCGGGCCCGGGAGCGGACGATGGCTGATCACATCAAGGGCATCGACGTGGCGTCGTACCAGTCCGAGAACTACGGCACGCGGGGGCTGGACTTCGTCATCATCAAGATCACCGAGGGGACGTCCTACACGAACCCCAAGTGGGTGGCACAGCGGCAGACCGGCCGGGACGCCGGGCTGGTCACCGGCTTCTACCACTTCGTCAGACCCGGCAGCATGAAGGCGCAGGCCGACTACTTCCTCTCGAAGATCAACCTGCGCGCCGGGGACGTCCTCGCCCTCGACTGGGAGGACTCGGGCGTCTCCTCGGCCGACAAGGACGCCTGGATCAGATACGTGCAGGGCAAGGCGGGCGGACACCGGGTCCTGCTCTACTGCAACGTCGACTTCTGGCTGAACCGCGACACGTCCTCGTTCGCGGGCGACGGGCTGTGGATCGCCCAGTACAACGGCCGCCCCGGACAGCCGAGCATCCAGCACCCGTGGCTGCTCCACCAGTACACCAGCGACCCCATCGACACCAATCTCGCCCGGTTCGACAGCCGCGCGGCGATGCGCGCCTGGGCGACGGGCAGCCAGGAGGACGACATGCCCAGCCAGAAAGACCTCTACGACGGAGTGTGGGAACTCGACGGCCAGATGACCGTGCCCTGGGGCAGCGACACCAACCCCGAGTGGAAGCCCAAGAGCGTCCTCATCCACATCGGCGAAGTCGCACGGGAGACCCGGGGCCGCGTGAAAGGGCTGGAGAACGCGGTCGCCGAACTGACCGCCAAGGGCGCGGCCCGGGACGCCGTCCTCGCGAAACTCGCGGAAGGCGGCGGACTGACCGCCGCCGAGATCCAGGCCGCGGCCGAAGCGGGCGCCCGGGCCGCCCTCGACAGGCTGGCGGACGCACTCACCACGGAGGAGTGACCCGATGCAGGTGGACACCAAACGCGTCATACGCACCGTCCTCCAGACAGCCGTGGCCCTGGCCGTCCTGCTGCCGGCGCTCGTGGAGGCGTCCGGCATCCCGGAATCCCTGCCGTGGGTCGCCGGATCGCTCACGGTCGCCGGGGGCCTGGCGCGGGTCATGGCACTCCCCGGGGTGCAGCGGCTGCTGCCGGAGTGGCTGCGCACAGGAGGCGATCCGGACGGTGGCCTCGACGGGCCGGCGCTCCGGGCAGGTGGGGGCCGCGAGTGACACCGCAACGCCATGGGAGTCGGCCGCCGGGTTCCCCCGGCGCCGACCGCCCCCGAGCCGACGACCCGCCGACCAGGCCGGGCCGGCGGCGCCCGGCGGCGCCCGGCGGGAACCTGCGTCGTTTCCCTGCGGACGGGCTCCCGCGGACGGCCTTTCCACCTCGCAACGCACCGGTCGAACCGCCCGCTGTGGGCGGACAGCTCCACTACGCTCTCGAGCGGGGCCCGGGTCTTGTCTGACAAAGGATCTCGGGTGGGTTCGCGTTCGCGGAGCCAGAGGATGAGTGCGGCGAGGTGGACTCCGGCCTTGTATCGGGCGGCGAGTTCGTCGAAGCGGGTGGCGATCGCGCGGAACTGCTCGCGGCGGTTGAAGCAGCGTTCGACCACGTTGCGGGCCCTGTAGACCTCGCGGTCGAAGACGGGTGGCCTGCCGCCGCGCTGTCCGCGCCGCGCACGGTTGGCTTTCCAGTCCGACCGCTGTGGGATCACTGCCCGGGTGCCCCTGCGCCGCAGGGTCCGGCGGATCGCCCGGGAGGAGTACGCGTTGTCCGCGGTGACCGCCTCGGTCTGCAACGGGGCCGCCCGGGTCCGGCCCGGGGCACCCTCAAGCCATCCATGACCTCGTCGAAGACGGTGGAGTCGTTGATGTGTCCGGGCGTGACGACGACGGCCAGAGGCAGGCCCCGGCCGTCGGCGGCGAGATGGACCTCGGTCGTCAGTCCGCCGCGGGAGCGGCCGAGTGCCTGGCGAGCCGCCGCAGATGCCGGATCTTCCAGTTCGTCCCCGCCAGGCGCCCCCTTTCACGGGCTCCGGCGGCGTGCTGGTGGGCCCGGCTGACGGTCGAGTCCACCGAGACCCTCCACGCCACCGCCCCGACCGCGTCGTCACGGACCTGGACCTCCTCCAGCAGACGGGCCCAGGTTCCGTCCGCCTCCCAGCGGGCGAAACGTTCATAGACGGTCTGCCACGGCACATAGCGTTCCGGCAGGTCACGCCACGGAGCACCGATCCGCAACCGCCACAGCACCCCGTTGACCACCTGCCGGTGATCCCGCCACGGACGACCACGACCATCCGCCCCCGGCAACAACGGCGCTATCCGCTCCCACGCCGCATCCGTCAACTCACCACGACCAACCACAAGATCAATTATCAGAAGCGGCCAAGAGTCCCTTTGATCGAATCCGCGTCCCGCCGGGGTGCACGGATTCGACTCGACTGATGTCAATTCCATCCGTTCGCGTGAATCGAACGGAGAAAGGTTTTTTTGGGATCTTTCGGCCGCTCTGGGACATAGGGTGACCCTGGTCACTGCGGAGAAGGAGGAGGAAAAATGAGTGCTTCAGACGGTCCAGGCGAGCCGAACGATGTATTTGAGGAACCTCTGGACATCAGCAAGGGTCAACCGACGAAGGCCTCGGTCCAGTCACTCAAGGATAATTTGCATGCGATCGGACTGACCTGTGAGCTGACCGATGATGAAAACCTCGAGCGGTTCATCGAGCAGGTCCGTAATGACCTGCCGAACGGCGGGGAAAATCAGGCATTCTTCATTGGCAGGCGTTTTGAAGAGGACTTTCAGCAAGCGGCGCCGCAGGAAGCCCAGCTCTTCGCTTCTGCGGTCTGCGGCATCTCCCCTTCCGATACGAGCTACACCACCCGCGAGGCTTTCGGGCACGAGGGAGCGGCCTCCTTCTACGAGTACCTGCTGGACGAGAACCCCCAGAGCAGGGAGTTCATCAGCCAGTTGGCCGGCGTCTCCGTGGAGGCCCCGGACTTCGTCGAGCAGTTCGCCAGGAGCAATCCGTCCGGCATCCAGTTCCTTGCGGAGTTGGCGCAGAGCGGTATCACTCCGGCCGGTGCCGCGACATGGATCCCCGGCACCGACCGGGTGGCCGGGAAATGCGCCGGCTATCTGGCTGAACTCGTCAACGAGGGGCGATTCGACAAGTTGCAGAGCATGGAGGTGAAGAACCGGAGACCCGAATGCAGGAAGGGCGAGCAGAGCGACCGGCGATGGGGATTGGCGAACTACCGCAAGGAGAAATACGAAGGAAGGTATTCGTCCGCCCAGGCCGTCAAGGACCAGTTCAAGAAGAACGCGCTGATGGCTCACACCGCTGTGACGGGGGGTGTCAGCAAGGAGGACCTGGAGGCCTTCGTCTCGTCCGAGGTCCTCCCGTACACCGACGAGAGCGAAGCGGACTACGACACCACCAAGGCGAACAAGGGGAAACTCCGCGAACTCCTCCTCTTCCTGGTGAAGGAGCCGAGCGGACAAGGGGCTTCGGGCACGAACACCGGGCTCGGAGTCATCTCGATCAAGTGGCACCTGAAAGTCAAGAGATACAAGGAGAAAAAGTCGGAGATCAGGCATGACACCACCATGGAGTTCTATTCCCGTTCCATCGTCTACCCTTCGGTATACGATGTGGATGCCGATCCGCCCAACAGAACACGGGTAATCGATCAGGTGAAGGACGACAGGAATCTCTTTCCGTAGCACATTCCCGGTACTGTTTCAGAATTCGACACCGAGACGGAGGATCCAGGAATGGTGAACAAGAGCGCGGTACCCGCCACGACTCCCGAGCCCAACGACGAGGACGAGGTGACGATCTTCCAAGCGCGACCGAGTGCGACCAAGGACACGTTCGACCAGTCCGTGGTCTACGAGTCGGGGTCCGACGAGCGTTTCGCCGTTGTCCTGTATGCGCCCGATCTACAGAACATCGGCTCCATCGACAATACGCAGTCGACCGCCTCGGCCACCTACATCAGGTCCGTCACCGAAGGATTCAGCGTAGGCTCCACGATCACCTTCTCCTCCACGTTTTCGGTCGAAGTCAGCGCCGAAGTCGTCAAGGCGTCCATGCAATTGGGTATGAGCATTTCCTTCACCGCCCAGTACAACAAGTCGACTACCGAATCGATCAGCTTCACCGTCCCGGCCGGCAAGAAGGCATTCCTTTACCAGGGATACCTGCGGACCGTGATCCTCAAGCACGATGTCGGCAGAGGAACTTACGCCTACGTGCCGAACTCGGATGGACGCTTCCTCAGCAACCTCACGGTGACCGCGGAGAAGCCCGTGGTCGGGGCCACCACCGTGCGGCAAAGCTGAAAACGGCCGCAGCTCCGCGGTACGGTCCCGCGGCCCGCCCCTCGACAGGGCGAGCCGCGGGGCCCGGCCGAGACGGTCCCCGCTCGACGGCCGACCGGGCAGGGCGGCGACGCCGGGTACCGCGCGTGAGCCGCGCCTCAAGACGCCCTCGTCGTCGGGCGGGCGGCGGTGAGTCCCCTCGCCCGCGCCCGTACCGCCTCGGCCCGGGCGAACCTCACGTGAGCCCCGCGTCCCGGGCCGGCAGCGCCGCCTGGCCGCGTTCGGTGACATCCAGGGCCGTGAGGATACGGCTGACGTGGGCCTTGACGGTGCTTTCGCGCATGCGGCGAGGACGATCCCGCCGTTGATGTCGCCGCGGGCGAGCAGGGCCAGGACGTCGTGCTTGCGCGGGGTGAGCGCGTCGAGGCGGGCGCGGGCGGCGGCCCGGGGGCGGCCGGAGTGGTGGTAGCGGTCGATGAGGCGACGGGCGGCCGTGGGGGTGGAGCATGGGCGGGCCGGAGGCCACGAGGTGGACGGCGCGCAGGATCTCGGCCGGATCGGTGTCCTTGAGGCGAGAGTGCGTGCATGGCGTCGCACCGGACGCAGACCCGAGTTCACCCAGTACGAAGGCCCACGCCCGGCACAGAGCGAGCATGCACCCGGCGTTGCGAGGCCACCCTCCGGGCAACGACGCGAATCGTCAGACACGGCCCAGTGGCCCGAACGGGACCTGTGGCCCGTTAGGACCTGTGGCCCGGTGGGACCCGTGCCTCAGCCTCAGCCCGGCCCCCAACCCCGGCGCCACGCCCGCGCCACGCCCGCGCCGAACGACGAAGTGCGCGTCGTTCACCCGTACATCGGCGCCGTTCTGCCGACGCTCTTGGCCCGGTCAGGGCGCCGCAGGACGGGGCACGCTCCGCCGATGGACCGAGCGACGCTCACTCCGCCGATCCGGAGTGTTTCCGCCGGCTGGCATGGAAGCGCGCCTTCTTCTGACGATTCCCGCACGTGTTCATGTCGCACCATTTACGGGTGCGACTCTGACTTGCGTCGAAGAAGGCGGCCCGACAGGTCGGTGATGCGCACAAGGCCAATTTTCCGTCTCGTTCACCGGCGATGATCTCGATCGCGTCGGCGGCGATCACCCCGAGGGCATCTTCCACGCGGGAAGCCGAACTGAGCTGCCATTGCCGCTTGCCCTCGGGCGTGAGGATCGCGGCAGCCCGCCCCTGAGCGCTGCAGCCGTTGATGACGTGGACGGCGGATGCGGGGAGAGCCTCCTGGAGTGCGGCCGCCGTCGCGGCGACATCGATCGACTCCCGCAGTTCCCGGGCGAGTTCGAGTTGGGCGGTGGTGCAGGAGTCCACGGCGAGGCCGTACACCGCCAGCCAGTCGACGAGCCGCTGCGGGGTGGGAATGCGCTCCACGGCGTCGCCATGACGCTCCGTCAGAGTCGCCGTGAAGCTGGTGGCCAGCACATTGCCGAGGCGGAAGTCAGGGAACCCAGCGCGCATGGAACCACCCTAGCCGGTTGCAGGTCGATGCGCCGCCATGCTAGAACCGTCTTAGCCGGTTCCGTAATGGCCAGGAGGTCTCATGCCCCGTCCGACCAGCGACGTCGAAGCATTTGAAGCCCACGCACCTGACGCCGACCTCGACGATCTGCGCGCACGGCTGGCCGCGGCGCGGCTCCCGGAGCCCGAGACGGTCCAGCGCGCCGCGCCCGGCCCCGGCCGCTGGGAACAGGGCGTCCCCCTCACCGACCTCGTCGATGTCGTGGACTACTGGCGCACCGGATACGACTGGCGGGCGTTCGAAGCGCGGCTCGACCGGATCGGCCAGTTCCGCACGACCGTCGACGGTCTGGGCATCCACTTCCTGCACCGCCGCTCCCCGCGCGCAGACGCCACGCCGCTGATCGTGACGCACGGCTGGCCGGGCAGCATCGCCGAGTTCATCGACGTGGTGGACGAGTTGGCGGAACCGGAGAACGCGGACGCGCCGGCGTTCCACGTCGTGGCCCCCTCCCTCCCGGGCTTCGGCTACAGCGACAGGCCGACCACCACCGGGTGGGGAACCGAGAAGATCGCAGCCGCATGGGTGGAACTGATGGAAAGGCTCGGCTACGGCACCTTCGCAGCCCACGGCGGCGACTGGGGAGGCAACATCACCACGGTCCTCGGCGGCCGGTTCCCGGAACACGTCCTCGGCATCCACACGACGTTCGCGGAGGCACCGCCCGGATTGACGACGGACGGACTGACAGAGGTCGAGCGCACCTGGACCGAGGAGACCCGCCTTTTCTGGCGCCACCGCGCGGCGTATGCGAAGCAGCAGGCAACCCGGCCGCAGACCATCGGCTACTCCCTCGTCGACTCGCCGGTCGGACTCCTCTCCTGGATCCTCGACAAGTTCGCCGAATGGTCGGACACCGAGGACAGCCCCTTCGAGACGATGTCGCGGGACCGCATTCTCGACGACGTCACCCTGTACTGGCTGACGCGGACCGGCGCATCGGCGGCCCGCATCTACTCCGAGAGCCACAACTCGCTCGATCCCGAACTCCGGGTCGACGTCCCGTCAGCGATCACCATGTATCCCCGCGACATCGAGAAGAGTCCCCGCCCCTGGGCACAGGAGCGGTACCGGCAGATCGTCCGCTGGAACGCACCCGAAAGCGGCGGGCACTTCCCGTCGCTGGAGGTTCCCGAACATTTCGTCAAGGACCTGCAAGAAGGTCTCGCGGCAGTACTGGCCGCCCATCGGTGAACGCGCAGACCGGCGCCGCGGCACTCCCTGACCGCTGGCGACGGCAGCGTGCTGCCCGAAACCGAGCCGCCGGCCCTCGAAGATCACCGGCAGCGACCGGGCCGTGCCGGTCGATCCGACAAAAGGCGCACGCGGTTCGGCTGCAGGCCCGGCCGCCGGATGCACCACAGTGCCGTGGGGCAGACCACGCCGACCGGCCCACCGGACACGGTGTGAACGCGGAGAAGGTCCGACGCAGCCGCGGCCGCCCCATCCGGCCCCGCTCGTGACCGGGCGACGACCAAAGAGGCGGCGGCCCTGCTGCCCGGGAACAGGTCAGGGGCCCGCCGACTTTTGTCGGTGGGCCCCTGACCTGCGTCTATGGTGTGGGCACAACTGGGATCGAACCAGTGACATCCTGCTTGTAAGGCAGGCGCTCTACCGCTGAGCTATGCGCCCGGAGCACGTGCGGGTCGACAGCGTACCTTGCCTGGTGGCAGACCACGCAAACGTGAGGTGCGGGAGCACCCCGCGAACGAATCAGCTCGTGTGTTCGTTGAGCCCAGGTGGGAGAATGAGCACCGGTCCAGGAGTCACAGGCACATACGGGGAGAGGTTACGTGACGGCGATGAACGGCGGTGGAATCCGCCGCTGGGGCTGGGGCAGTGGCCGCGCGGAACAGCTCCGGGCCGACGCGCAGACCGCGAAGGACTCCGCCGCCGCCGCGTTCTACGAACTCGACACGGCCCAGCGCGAGCTGCGCATCTCCATAGAGACCATCAGCGCCGTCGACAGCTCGCCCGCCGGCCGCAAGGCCGCGGCCGACTTCGCCGAGCTCGGCAGGCGCATCGACAGCGTGAGCCACGACTACATCACCGCGGTCGACTCCCACGACCTCGACCGCGACGACCTGGACGGCGCCGCCGCTTCCCGTGCCCGCGCCGAGCTGGACCGGGCACGTGGCGAGCTGGAGCGGGCCAAGGGCGACCTGGACCGGTTCGCGCAGAGCCTGGGCCCGCTGCTGAGCAGCGCGGAGAACCAGCTCGCCCGCCTCGCACCCGCCGTCGAGCGGGCCCGGCAGTCGCTGCTGGGCGCCAGCAACGCGCTGGACGCGGTGCGGGCCGAGGGGCTGCGCGCCGACGACCTCGCGGCGCGGCTGGCGGCGCTCTCGCCCGAGCTGACCAAGCTCAACGAGGGCGCGGGTACCCACGGGGTTCAAGAGACCGTCCAGCGCGCGGACCAGGTCGTACGGGAAGCCGAGGCGATCCGCGCGCAGGCCGAGGGGCTGCCGCAGCAGGCGGCCGACATCGACAAGCGGATCGCCTCCCTGCGCACCCGCACCGAGGCACTGCAGAACCGGGCCGGGAAGGTGGAGCCGGTTCTCAGCGAACTGCGGCGGCGGTTCAGTGCCGCCTGCTGGCAGGACCTGCAGCAGGTGCCGCAGCAGGCGGAGCGCTCGGCTCGGCAGGCCGGCGAGAAGCTGCGGGAGGCCCGCACGGCCCGCGAGGAGCAGCGCTGGCCGGACGCGACGGCGCTGCTGTCGACCGTACGGGCGCTGCTGAACACCACCGACGAGGCGGTGAAGGCCGCCGGGGACCGGCTGCAGCGGCTCAACGAGGTCTCCTTCGACCACAGCCGCGAGGTCGAACGCACCCGCTTCGCGATCCGCGACGCGCAGCGGCTCGCGATGGCCGGGCGCGCCACCCCTGATCCCCGGCATGCGCAGCCGCTGGACAACGCGGTGGAGCGGGTGGACCGCGCGGTCGCCTCCCTCACCGGCCGCCACCCGGACTACTGGCACCTGCTGACCGAGCTGGACGCGGTCAAGGAGACGGTGCAGCAGGTGGTCGACCAGATCCGCCAGGAGCGCGCGTCGGGCAACTGAGGCGGCGGACCCCGGCCCCCTGAGCTGCCGGGCCGCGCCAGGAGCGCCCGGGCCGTCACCGAGCGTCGCTGTTGAGGCGGGGTCGCAGCGGGCTGATGCTGGAGGGGACAGCCGAGCGCTTTCCAGCCGCCCCGAGGGGGTCCCCGTGGCCGCGTCGCCGTCCCCCGCCCGTGCCTCCCGCCCTCGCCGCGTGCTGCCGCGCGGGCGCCGGGCCCTGGACGAGCACATGCCGGTGCACCACAAGCTGAGCCGGATCTATCGCCTGGGCTCGGCCCTGGTCGGGGTCATCCTGACGCTCTTCGGCATCCTGGGCCTCACCGACAACATCGGTTTCTTCGACACCGGTGGCGACCAGGTGGGCGGCCTGAGCACGAACGGCGCGCTCAGCGTGCTCTCCGTCGTCGTGGGCCTGCTGCTGTTCGCCGGGATGGTGCGCGGCGGGAACTTCGCCTCCAGCCTCAACATCACTTTCGGCGGCCTGTTCCTGCTCAGCGGATTCGTCAATCTGGCGCTGCTGGAGACGAGCTTCAACATGCTCGCGTTCGAGCTGCAGAACGTGCTGTTCAGCTTTGTCGTCGGGCTGCTGCTGCTCGTCTTCGGGATGTACGGGCGCGTGGGCAGCGCCCTGCCGCACGACAATCCGTACTGGCAGCAGCGCCATGTGGACGAGGTCACCCGTGCCCGGCGGGAGCACGACCGGAACGAGCAGCGGACCCGTGCCCGGTTGCGGGGCGAGGAGCTGCGGCGCCGGGCCTCGCTCTTCGGCGGCGCGGAGGACGGCGGGGCCTCCGGCGGGGAGGACGAGCCGGATCCGGGCGGCGACGGCGGGCAGCAGGACGCCGACGTCGAGAGGGGCGGCGACGGCGGGCAGCGGGGCGATCGCTGACCGGGCCGGGTCACCCCTCCGGCACCACCGCGGGCGCCCCGCTCGGCTCCGGCCCGCTCGGCTTCGTCGTAAGCGGCTCTGTCGTGACCGGGTCTGTCGTGACCGGGTCTGTCGTGACCGGGTCTGTCGTGACCGGCTGAGCCGTCACCGACTCCGTTCCGGTCGGCTCGGCCAGCGCGGAGCCCATCCCGCGCAGTACGGCCTCTCCGGCCAGGACGCCGCGGTCGGGCAGCACCCGCAGGTGCGGCAGTCGCAGACCGCTGTCGGCGAGTTCGCCGTGTGCGGGGCGCCATGCCGTGTCGGCGAAGCGCAGCAGATCGGCGTCGAGCAGGGAATCGCCCGCCGCGAAGGTCCGCGTCGTGCCGGCCCGACGGACCACCTCGGCGACGGCGGCGCTCTTGGTGAGCGGGTTCGGCACGGCGTAGACCTTGCGCCCCTGCAGGGAGACGCTCCAGCCCTGCGGGCCCGCCCAGTCGGCGAGCTCCCGGACCCAGGAGCCGGGCAGCAGCGCCCGGTCGACCACCAGGTAGGCGAACAGTCCGTCCGCGACGCGCTCCTTGAGCAGCCACTCGGGGCGGGCCTGCCGCAGCATATGGGCGCGGACCAGGTCGAGCGGGGCGCACGCGGTCAGCCGCTCGCGCACCCGCTCCCGCCACGCGGGATCGCTCACCCCGTCGACCAGCAGGTGGCCACCGTTGGCGCAGACCGCGTAGCGGGGCGGCGGGCCGGGCAGCCGCACCCGGCGGTACTGCTCGGGGGTCCGGGTGGTGGCGGGCACGAAGACGGTGCGGTCGGCGAGCTCGGTCAGCAGCCGGGCGGCGTCCTCCGTCAGGAAGGACAGCGGACGACTCTCGTACGTCTCGACGCACAGCAGCCGGGGTGCCCGGGCGTCTGGCATGGTCAGTTCCAGCGCAGCGGCGGAGTAGATGAGCGTGCGGTCCAGATCGCTGGCGACCAGGGTGCTTCCCGCGCCCGGGACCGGTCCCGGGCCCCGGTGCGGGCCCGCGTCCGTGCCGCTGTCCGGACCTGCGGCCGTGCCCATGCCGATGCCCGGGTCCGGTGTCGCCGGTGTCATCGTGCCGCCTTCCCGTCGGCGCCGGTCGCACCGCGCGTGTAGCGGGGGTGGACGATGCCGACGCAACGGTAGGGCAGCGCGTCGACCTCCTCGACGGGCACGCCGCGCTGGGCGGCCAGCAGCCGTACGTGGTCGAGGTCGGTGCCCGCGCCGCGCCGCGCCAGGATGCGCCACGGGACGCGGCGCAGCAGGACCCGGGTGGTCTCACCGACGCCCGGTTTGATCAGGTTCACGTCCCCGATGCCGTACGTCTCGCTGATCTCCTCCACGGCACGCCAGCCCGCCCAGGTCGGTGTGCGGTCCGCGGAGGCCGCCGCCGCGGCGTCCCGGGCGGCGTCCGCCCGGACCGCGGGGAAGCGCGCCGAGACGGTGTCCACGAAGTGCCCCGACAGGTCGCTCCCGGACAGCTCGCGGTAGAACTTCGCGCCGTGGAAGTCGTGCGGGCCCACCAGGTCGGCGCGCAGCACGGTACGGGAGATCAGTCCGGAGACAGTCGAGTTGAGGCAGGCGGAGGGGATGAGGAAGTCCTCCCGCGTGCCGAACGTGCGCACGCAGGAGCCGGGGTCGGCCAGCACCGCCAGCTCCGGGTCGAACCGGGGGTGCGCGGCGAGGGCCCGGGCCAGCTCGTGGGTGATGGCGCCCTTGCCCGTCCAGCCGTCCACGAAGACGACATCGGCCGGGTCGTGGTGGGCGGCCAGGTAGGCCAGCGCGTTGGTGTCGATGCCGCGGCCGCGGACGATCGAGACGGCGTAGTGCGGCAGGTCCAGACCGTGCGCGTAGCGCGCCCAGCGGCGCATCAGCACCCCGACGGGCGTACCCGCCCGGGCCAGCGAGACCAGCACGGGGCGCGGCCCGCGCTCGGCGAGCACCGTGTCGGTGACGGTGCCGACCGCGCGGGCCAGCCGCTCGGCCGCGGACTCCAGCGCGTCGTGGAAGAGCCGCTGGTATTCCGCGGACGGCTGGTACTCCACGGGCAGCGACTCCGCGTAGTGCGCGCCGCCCGCCTGGATGGCCTCCTCGCGCTCCTCGGTGGGCGCCTCCAGTTCGACGTCGGACAGATCGCGCAGCAGCCACGCCACCTCGTCGTGCGCGTACGAGGAGAAGGCCGGGCCGTGCAGCGGCGCGGGAAGGCGCGGGCCGGTGCCGTCCGGGACGTAGGAGGGGACGACGGCCAACGCCACCTCGGGGACACATCCGGCGAGCTGGTCCAGCAGCCCTCCGGGGGCGTGCAGCGCGGGGGTGTCGCCCACGCTGTCCACGACCGCGACGACGGCGTCGAAGCCCTGGCCGGCGATGTTGTAGGCATAGCGCTCGACGGGGCCGTGCGGACCGTCCGGGCCGGTCCCGTCGTCCGCGCTGTCCGCGCTGTCCGCGCTGTCCGTACTGTCCGTGCCGGCCGGTCCGCCGTGGTGCGGCAGGTCGTGTGCGGGGAAACGCAGCGCGGTGCGTATCGCATACCCGGGGTCGTCGACGGCCAGGACGGGCGAGCGGGTCGTGGTGGAGAAACGGATCTCCGCCCGCCCCTCGGTGCGCCGCTCCAGCTCGGCCGCGAGCAGGAGCGGCGCGTACATCAGCTCCTCGCTGCCGAGGACCAGGACGCGGGGCGGCGCGCCGTCCGGGCCGTCCGGCTGAGCCGCGCCGTCCGCGGGCGCCGCCCCGACGCAGTCCAGCGCGGAGAGCACCCGCGCGGCCATGCCCGGCAACGCGGCCTCCAGGCGGAGCTGCTCGCGCGGCCCGAAGCCGTGCCGCGCGCCGTCCGGAACCCCCTGCGGCCAGCCCGGTTCCACCCGGCGCACGGCGCCCCGCGCCTCCGGCGGCGGTGCCGGGTGCGGTGCGTCGCGGTGCGCAGCGACCAGCTCCCGGCCGCGCTCCAGCACGTCGTCGGGGAGCCCTACCCGGCCCGCGGCCAGCGCCACCACGTCGATGCGGGCGCCCAGTTCGGCGGCGAACTTCTCCAGCGCCGCCACGTCCGCGCCCCCACGCGTGTCGACCAGTGCGGCCACGACATACCGGTCGCGGGGGTGGACGGCGTGCAGCGCCGCGACGGTGTTGCGCACCGTCCGGCCGGTGGAGAGCTCGTCGTCCACCAGCACCAGCGGCCCGTCGGTGCGCAGCGCGTCCGGGTCCTCGGGCAGCAGCAGGTGCGAGGTGGCGTGGCTGTGCTCCTCCTCGAAACCGCCGTACCGGGCCACCCCCGGCACCGGGCGCCGCGTGGAGTGCAGTGCGCTCGCCCGGCTGCCCATGCCGTGCGCGACGGTGAGTCCGAGTCCGGTCGCGGTCTCCGCGAAGCCGAGCACCACGGAGCGGGCGGCCTCCGCCGCACCGAGCCGCTCACGCACCCGCTCCCCCAGACGGCGGCCCGCGCCCAGGACCGCCGAGGGGCGCTGCGGAACATGCTTGCCCAGGACGGTGGAGACCAGCAGATGGGCGCGCTTGGGGTTGCGCCGCAGTGCCAGGCCCAGGAGCCCGCGCAGCCCCTCGTCCTCCAGCCGTACCCCGAGCCGTTCGGCCACCCAGGTGCCCGTCCACCCCTGCGGGTCCGACCCCGCCGCGGTGTGCGGGCCGGTCCCGGCCTCCGTCACGGCCGCACCGGCCTCCCGTACGCTCGCGTTCACTTGACTCCCGCCGCCAGCAGTTCCACGAAACTCACGCCCTCGCGCGCCACCCCGAAGACCTCGCCGCGCAGCAGTGTGCGCTCGGCCCAGGCCCGGTGCGGCTTCACCTCGTTCATCTTGTTCGTATAAGCGGAGCGGACCACTCCGCCACCGCCGCGCTCGGGGCGCAGCACATCGGTCGCATCGCAGAACTCCTCGTGGCTGACGACCGACAGCGCATGGACGGGAGCCACGTGCGAGGGATGGATGCAGGTCTTGCCCAGCAGGCCGTTCGCCCGGTCCAGCTCGATCTCGCGCAGCAGACCGTCCAGATCGTGCTCGATCAGCGCGGCGCGCACGTCCTCGGCGCGACCGCTCAGGAAGGGGCTCCGCCGCAACTGCGGCTTGAACATCCTCTCGTGCTGCCGGAAATATTCCCATACGGGGCCGGTCACCGTGAAGCCGGTGCCGTCGGCCCTGCCCAGCACGTTCACCACGTCCGCGATGACCGAGGCGACGATCTGCACGTCGTAGGCGGTCATCTCCGGCGTGCGCCGCAGCCCGTAGGCGGCGCAGAAGTCGGTGACGCCCAGCCGTAGCGCGAGGACCCGCTCGCGGTACTTCTCCAGGGCGCGGGCGATCCCGGCGAGCGCATCCGTGCGGGTCTCCCGGTGCAGCAGCTCGGGCGACTCCAGGACGGGCATCGCGAACAGCCGCCGCCCGCACGCCGCCTCCGCCTCGGTGAGCGCCTCCAGGAACGGCACCGAGCGGTCCCCGGTGAACTTGGGCAGCACGAAACCCGACAGCAGCCGCGCTGCCGGACCCAGCCTGCGCACCAGGCCGGTGATCTGCCCGGACTCCCGCACCCGGACGAACAGCAACGGCAACTCGTCCGCCGCGGCCCGGTCGGCCAGCTCCCGGAGCTGGCCGACGAGGTTGGCCTCGGCCAGCGGCACCTCGGCGTCCGCGATCGAGTCCTCCAGGCAGAGCACCATCGAGACCACGCCGCGTGCCGCCTGCTTGAGCACGTCGTCGGCGAGCGCGGGCCTGGTGGCCGGGCTGTAGAGAGTGGCGCCGAGCGCGATCGCGAGGGTGCCCGCGTCCGCCTCGGAAGTGAACTCGGCCGGCTCACGGTGGAAGAGCGCGCTTCGGCGCTCAGGCGTCAGATGCCTGAAATGCCGCATGGATATCCCCGTCCCGCCGTCCCGGCGCCCGTGCGCGTCGCTCCGGCGTACCTGTGGCGTCACGCGGTGGCGGTGGTCCTGCCGGGGCCGCCGTGGTGCCGCGTCGCTGCTCATCGTACGTTCGAGCGTCGGTCATGAGTTCCCCTGCCTCGGCAGTGGCCGCCCGCGGCCCCCGCTCCGGAGCCGCCGGGCGCCCCTGCGACCACGCCCCGTCGCCACCGCGGCACATCCCGCGTTGTCGAGGGGGTCCGTCCGGGGGCAGGATGAAGACATGACGCACGCGATGACGAAGGGGTCGAACATCCCGCTGGAGTCCAGGACGGTACGCGCCGTGCTCTGCTGGGCCCCCGGCGCCGGAGTACCGGATGTCGATGCCTCGGCTCTGCTGCTCGGCCCGGACGGCAAGGTCCGCTCCGACGACGACTTCATCTTCTACAACCAGCCGCGCCACCCCTCGGGACTGGTGCGGCACCTGGCCAAGAAACGCGAGCCCGAAGGGCTGCGCGACACCGTCGAGGCCGACCTGGGTGCGCTGGACGCCTCCGTGGACCGCGTGCTGCTGGCCGCCTCCGCGGACGGCGGCAGCTTCGCCGCGGTCCGGGAACTGCGGCTGCTGCTGCACGACGCGGCCAACCCGGACGGCGGAACCGAGCCCGGGCCCGGCGGAGCGCTCCTCGCCCGCTTCGACATCGAACCGGAGACCGGCGGCGAGACGGCCATGGTCTGCGGCGAGCTCTACCGGCGCGGAGACAGCTGGAAGTTCCGCGCGCTGGGTCAGGGCTACGACACCGGGCTGGTCGGCCTCGCCACCGAGTTCGGCATCACCGTCGACGAGAGCGAGGCCGCCCAGGCCGGATCCGGGCAGCGCACCGACCCGCAGCCGCACTCCCCCGAGCACGATCCGGACGCGACCGTGGCCCACACGCCCCGGCCCGACACCCTCGGCTCCGAGGACTTCCGGCTCGGCTCGCCCGCCGGGACGGTGCCCCAGCCGCCGCCCGAGCCGGGCTTCCCGGAGCCCGACCCGGTACCGCCCGAGCCGCACCCGGAACCCGGGCCGCCGCCGGAGCCCGGCCCCGAGCCGGTGCCGCCGGGTCCGCCCGGTCCGCCGCCGGGGCCCACCCCCGGGCCCGGTCCCGTGCCCGGGCCGGACCCCGCGCCGCCGCCGCAGCCGCCCGCGCCGGAGCCCCCGGAGCCGCAGCCGGACCCGGCCGGCGTGTCGGCCTCGGCCGTCACGGCGCAGGTGCCGCCGCCCGGCGCGCCACCGTTCGGGCCCCAGGGGGTGGCGGGCGTCCCGGCCCCGCCGGAGCAGCCGCCCGGCTACGGCTTCCCGCAGCCACCGCACCATCCGCCCCAGCAGCCGCCCGCCACCCAGCCGGCCTACGGCTACCCGCAGCCCACCTATGGCTACCCGCAGCCGGACCCGGCGTTCGCGCTGCCGCCCCAGGGCCCGCAGTTCCTGAACCGCTGAGCGCGGCCGGCCGGCGCCGGGCGCGGCCCGCGGGCAGCGTCCCTGCTGGCGAGGGCTTCCGCCTCGGCGCCCTACGGCATCGGGGGCGCCGGGGTACGGCACGACGGGGCACCGGCCGGTGCGGACCGGCCGAGGCCCCGCCACATGCACGCCGCACCCGCGTCACGGAGGTGTCGCGGCGTCGGGGCGCGTCGGGGCGCGGCGTCGCAGCATCAGGGCGTCGCGGCGGAGGTCCGGCGGGTGGCGGCGGGCCGGGGCCTGTCGTCGGGCTCAGACCTTCTGCGTCTTGTAGCCCCGGCCCCACTGCAGGCCCCAGCCGTAGAGCCGGTCCAGCTCCGCCTGGAAGCCGTAGACGTAGCGGACTTCGCGGCGCACCTTCAGCTCGCCCTTGACGTTCTCCATCAGCAGCACGGCGCACGAGCGGGCCTGCGGAGCGCGCTCGTCCAGCCCCACCTCCACATGTGGTCCGTTGCTGGGGATGAGCGTGACGACCGCGTGCGTCCGGTCGAAGGCCGGGGTGCCGTCGTAGATGTAGACGAAGAAGAGCAGCCGCTTCAGCTCGTCCCGGTGATCGAGGTTGACGTAGAGCGTCTCCCCGGAGGGCGAGCCGAACCGGTCGTCACCGGTGAGCTTGATGTAGGGGGGCGCGTTCCAGTCCCCCAGGAAGTTGCCGAGCGGCTGGACGACGCCCTTGGTACCGTCCGTCAGCTCGTACATGCACGCCAGGTCCAGGTCGACGTTGACGACGCCCTGGGTGTGGGCCTGCACCACGGTCGGTTTGAACGCTCTGAGCGGGTGCCGGAGCGAACCGCCGGTCCGCCGGCCGACCCCCTCCACGTCCGAACTGCGCATCCGCCAGGAGAGGTTGACCTGCAGGCTGCCGGTGTCGGCACCCTGTTTGGTCAGCGACAGCTCCGCGTGCCGTTTGGTCAGCTCCATCGCATACGTCGAAGGACCGCCGACCGTGTCGAACTTGGGTCCGCGCCGGGACATGCCCACACCCCGCCGCCAGTTCTCCCACAGGGAGACCATCCCGCACCCCCACTCGCGCTCGAGCCCCGACTCACTGCAGCGGGGCGGCTCCGGGACGCCCGCGCGGACCCCTTCGGCCCGCACCGTCACGGAAGCCGCCCCGCTGGGAGCGTTCCTCAATCAGCAGCCTGTCACACGCGCGCGGTGACCTCGGATTGCTCTGGATCCTCCCCATCGCTCCCGCCGTCCCCGTCGCCCCCGGCCGCCTCGATGGCGCGGTTGCGGCGCAGCGAGGACCAGAAGGAGAGCGCGATCAGCACGACGCCGACCAGGCCGGTGATCACTTCGTTGATCTGGTACTTGACCGTGACGAGCAGGATCACCGAGAGGGCGCCGATGGCGTAGTGCGCGCCGTGCTCCAGATAGATGTAATCGTCCAGAGTGCCCTGGCGCACCAGGTAGACCGTGAGCGAGCGGACGTACATCGCGCCGATGCCCAGGCCGAGCGCCATCCAGAAGATCTGGTTGGTGACCGCGAAGGCGCCGATGACACCGTCGAAGGAGAACGACGCGTCCAGGACCTCGAGGTAGAGGAACATGAAGAAGGCCGCCTTGCCGGCCAGCCCGACGGCCGAGGGCTGCTTCCCCGCCTTCTTGGCCTGCTCTTCCTCCTCGTGCTCGCGCTCCTCCTCCTCTTCGAGTTTGTCCTCGAAGTGGCCGGAGAGTCCGTTGACGATCAGGTAGGTGATGAGTCCGGCGACACCCGAGAGCAGCACCGTGCCCGACTTGTCGGCGTGCCCGGCGTGCTGGTGTGCGGTGGTGGCCAGCGTGGTCGCCGTGACCAGCAGGGCGACCAGGGCGATGCAGACGGAGAGCCCGTCGATCTTGGAGAGCCGGGCGAGCGGGCGCTCCAGCCAGCCGACCCAGGTCTCCTCCCGCTCCTCGAGGATGAAGTCGAGGAAGATCATCAACAGGAACATCCCACCGAACGCGGCAATGGCCGGATGCGCGTCCGTGACCAACTGCTCATAGCGGTCGGGGTTGTCCAGCGCGACCCGTACGGCCTCGATCGGATCGACCTGCGCACTGATGGCGACAATGATGACCGGGAAGACCAGCCGCATGCCGAATACCGCGATCAGAATGCCGACGGTGAGAAAGATCTTCTGCCAGAAGGCATTCATCTTCTTCAGCACGCCGGCGTTGACGACCGCGTTGTCGAACGACAGGGAGATCTCCAGGACGGAAAGGATCGCCACGAGGGCGAACGCCTCCCACCCCCAGAAGAACGCCGCTGCGGCCAGTCCGACGGCGGTGACGCCGAAGGACCAGCCAAAGGTTTTCAGGAGCACTGGCTTCCCAATCCGCTGTCCGGTCTGCATAGGTTCACAACAGGGCGAAGGCCCTTTGACGACTGCGACCTCGAAGTCGTCCAGTCGACATGAGTCGTCTAGGCGACATTGACGCCGAAGTCTAGAGCGATGCCCCGCAGGCCCGACGCATACCCCTGACCGACGGCACGGAACTTCCATTCCCCGCTGTAGCGGTAAAGCTCTCCGAAGATCATCGCAGTCTCGGAGGAGGCGTCCTCGGTGAGGTCGTAGCGGGCCAGCTCGATGCCGTCCTCCTGGTTGACGACGCGGATGTACGCCTCGGCGACCTGGCCGAAGGTCTGGTGCCGGCCCTCGGCCTCGTAGATCGAGACAGCGAAGACGATCTTGTCCACCTGCGTCGGCACGAGCGGAAGGTCCACCAGGACCGTCTCGTCGTCGTCACTGCCCGTGCCGCCGACCAGCTCGTCGCCGGTGTGCTCGACGGAGCCGTCCGGGCTCTTGAGGTTGTTGTAGAAGATGAAGTACTCGTCGCCGAGAACCCGGCCGCCGGAGCACAGCAGTGCGCTGGCGTCGAGGTCGAAGTCGGCGCCCGTGGTGGATCGGGCCTTCCAGCCCAGACCGACCCGCGCCTGGGTCAGGTTCGGTGCGGCCTTCGAGAGGGAGACGTTTCCCCCTTTGGCGAGCGTGACGCTCATGTGTTCTGGTCCTCTCCCCGGCTGGTGGCTCGGCCGTGCGGCCCGCGCCACAGTGCGTCCAGTCTCTCCGTACCACCGGGCGCCGCACACCTCCGGGGCACGGAAGTCTGCGGCGCCCGTGGCTGCCGGTCTCCGGCAGGGGCGCCCTGCGGCCCGTCGACCGGGCCGGTGGGCGCATGCCCTGCGGTTTCCCTCAGACGTTCACGCCGAAGTCCTGCGCGATGCCGCGCAGACCCGAGGCGTAGCCCTGGCCGATAGCACGGAACTTCCACTCCGCACCGTGCCGGTAGAGCTCACCGAAGACCATCGCCGTCTCGGTCGACGCGTCCTCGCTGAGGTCGTAGCGCGCCAGCTCGGCGTTGTCGGCCTGGTTGACGACGCGGATGTAGGCGTTCCGCACCTGGCCGAAGCTCTGCTGGCGGCTCTCCGCCTCGTAGATCGAGACGGGGAAGACGATCTTCTCGACGTCGGCCGGCACTCCGGCGAGGTTCACCTTGATGACCTCGTCGTCGCCTTCGCCCTCGCCGGTGAGATTGTCACCGGTGTGCTCGACGGAGCCGTCGGGGCTCTTGAGGTTGTTGAAGAACACGAAGTTCTGGTCGTTGGCGACCTTGCCCTCCGCGTTCGTCAGCAGGGCGCTCGCGTCGAGGTCGAAGTCGCTGCCGGTGGTCGTACGGGCGTCCCAGCCGAGACCGACGATGACCGCGGTCAGGTTGGGCGCTTCCTTGGTCAGCGAGACGTTGCCGCCCTTGCTGAGGCTGACTCCCACGAGTCCTCCTGGTCAGTTGTTTCGTGAGGACACCGCGTGCCCCCGTTTCGGATGCCGTCGGATCAACGATTCGATCCTAGTGAGCGGTTCCCCGGGACACAGCCCTCTTACCGAGCGGAATCGGGGGTGTTCCGAGCGTTGCCGGAGCGCCCGGAGGCGCGCCCCGGCGCGACGGCCCGGCCGACCGTCAGAGCTTCTCGAGCTCCCGCTCGTACTCCTTGAGGTCCCGCGCGTCGGGCAGCCCGTTGACGACGGTCCAGCGCACGGTGCCCTCCTTGTCGATGATGAAGGTGCCGCGCACCGCGCAGCCCTTCTCCTCGTCGAACACTCCGTAGGCGCGCGACGCCGCACCGTGCGGCCAGAAGTCGGACAGCAGCGGGTACTCCAGCCCCTCCTGCTCGGCGAAGACGCGCAGCGCGAACGGCGAGTCATTGGAGACCGCCAGCAGCTGCACGTCGTCGTTGACGAAGCGGGGAAGCTCGTCCCGCAGGGCGCACAGCTCCCCGGTGCACACGCCGGTGAAGGCGAACGGGTAGAAGAGCAGGACGACGTTCTTCTCGCCCTGGTAGTCCGAGAGCCGCACGGTCTGGCCGTGCTGGTCCTTGAGCTCGATGTCGGGTGCCTTGGTGCCGGCCTCGATCGCCATGGCGGGTTCCCTTCGGTGGGCGGAAACGGTCGCCCCCACCCTATGCACCGAGCCCCCGCCGGCCGGGGGCCGGTCAGGGGCTCGGTTCGTTCGCGTCGGAACGCGTCGGACACGCACCGGAAGCGGTCGTGAGGCGGTAGTCGGCGGCAGCCGGCGCGGAAGGAGGCCCGAAACGGGCTCGGTCTCCGCGCAGCACCGTCCGTGGTGTACCGATGCGGGGCGCAAGCGCCGGTCAGCGCTTGTTCGGGGATCCCTTCGGAGTGACCAGACGGCTGCCCGTCCAGTCCTTGGCCGCGTTGAAGCTCTTGGTCTGGGCGAGCCCGGCGGTCTGGGCTGCCTCACCGATGTCGCTGGGCTCCACGTAGCCCTCGCGGCCCGTCTTGGGGGTCAGCAGCCAGACGGGGGCACCTTCGTCGATCATCGTGGTGGCGTCCACCAGCGCGTCCGTCAGGTCGCCGTCCTCGTCGCGGAACCACAGCACCACGGCGTCGGCCACATCGCCGTAATCCTCGTCGACCAGTTCCGCGCCGGTGATCTCCTCGATGGACTCGCGGAGCTCCTGATCGACGTCGTCGTCGTAGCCGATCTCCTGGACCACCTGTCCGGGCTGGAAACCCAGCCTTGCGGCGGGGTTGGTCCGCTCCTCCGCGTGGTCCGCGGTCGCGCTCACGGATTGCCTCCAGTCATGTCTTACGAATATGGGGTTGCGACCCCGCGCGTACGCGAGGCATGGGCCGTAGTCCACACGGGCGGGCCGGATCACGCAAGTACCCGGCCTTCCATCCCGCCCAAACGTTGACGTCTCATACCACAATGCCTGATCGAGAGTGATTCAGGCCACATTGCAGCCGCCAGGATCTGCCAGGTTTGCCCCGGCTGACCCGGGGGAGCCGCAAGGGTGCCCGCAGGGCCGAACGTACGTTTGGGGTGGTCGGTGCAGAGCGCGGACCTCGCCCCGGAACGGGCGTAAGGTGGCAGGTCGACCGCGTCGTTGCACCTGCGTACACCCCTTTCCGGCCCGCCTCGAAAGGCGCTGGGTTACTTATCGGTAGAGATGACGTCACAGCGGCGGCGGTCCACGATGGAGGCGGCGCGCCGCTCCGCTGAGCACGATCCAGGGCGTCCGCCGCCGCCCGGCCCCGAGCACCATCCGACCGATACAGCGAAGGAACAGCGTGGCTTCCGGATCCGATCGCAACCCGATCATCATTGGCGGCCTTCCCAGCCAGGTCCCGGATTTCGATCCTGAAGAGACCCAGGAATGGCTCGACTCGCTCGACGCAGCCGTCGACGAGCGCGGACGGGAACGCGCCCGCTACCTCATGCTCCGGCTCATCGAGCGCGCCCGCGAGAAGCGTGTCGCCGTCCCGGAGATGCGCAGCACGGACTATGTGAACACCATCGCGACCAGGGACGAGCCCTTCTTCCCCGGCAACGAGGAGATCGAGCGCAAGATCCTCAACGCGACCCGGTGGAACGCGGCCGTCATGGTCTCGCGTGCCCAGCGGCCCGGGATCGGGGTGGGCGGTCACATCGCCACCTTCGCTTCCTCCGCCTCGCTCTACGACGTGGGCTTCAACCATTTCTTCCGCGGCAAGGACGAGGGCGACGGCGGGGACCAGATCTTCTTCCAGGGCCACGCCTCCCCCGGTATCTACGCTCGCGCCTACCTGCTCGACCGGCTCAGCGAGGCCCAGCTCGACGGCTTCCGTCAGGAGAAGAGCAAGGCGCCGCACGGGCTGCCCAGCTATCCGCATCCGCGGCTGATGCCGGACTTCTGGGAGTTCCCCACCGTCTCCATGGGCCTGGGTCCGATCGGCGCGATCCACCAGGCGCGGATGAACCGCTACATGGAGTCCCGCGGTATCGCCGACACCTCCAAGTCCCGGGTGTGGGCCTTCCTCGGCGACGGCGAGATGGACGAGCCCGAGTCCCTCGGCCAACTCTCCCTGGCCGCCCGCGAAGGGCTGGACAACCTCACCTTCGTCATCAACTGCAATCTGCAGCGGCTGGACGGGCCCGTCCGGGGCAACGGGAAGGTCATCCAGGAGCTGGAGTCCTACTTCCGCGGCGCCGGCTGGAACGTGATCAAGCTGGTGTGGGACCGCTCCTGGGACCCGCTGCTGGCCCAGGACCGGGACGGTGTGCTGGTCAACAAGCTGAACACGACGCCGGACGGTCAGTTCCAGACGTATGCGACCGAGAGCGGCTCCTACATCCGGGAGCACTTCTTCGGCGGCGACCAGCGGCTGCGCAAGATGGTCGAGGGCATGACCGACGACCAGCTTCTGCACCTGGGCCGGGGCGGCCACGACCACCGCAAGGTCTATGCGACCTACAAGGCGGCGGCCGAGCACAAGGGACAGCCGACCGTCATCCTGGCGCAGACGATCAAGGGCTGGACGCTGGGCCCGAACTTCGAGGGCCGCAACGCGACCCATCAGATGAAGAAGCTGACGGTCGACGATCTGAAGGGGTTCCGCGACCGGCTGCACCTGCCGATCCCGGACAGCGAGTTGGAGTCGGGTCTGCCGCCCTACTACCACCCCGGCCGCGACTCCGAGGAGATCCAGTACATGCACGACCGCCGCCAGGAGTGCGGCGGCTATGTGCCGACCCGGGTCAACCGGGCCAAGCCGCTGCGGCTTCCGGACGAGAAGGCCTACGCCACGCTGAAGAAGGGCTCCGGGCACCAGCAGATCGCCACCACGATGGCGTTCGTGCGGCTGCTGAAGGACCTGATGCGGGACAAGGAGATCGGCAAGCGCTTCGTGCCGATCGCACCCGATGAGTACCGCACCTTCGGAATGGACTCCTTCTTCCCCTCGGCCAAGATCTACAACCCGCTGGGGCAGCTCTACGAGTCCGTGGACCGGGAACTCCTGCTGGCCTACAAGGAGTCGTCCACCGGACAGATGCTGCACGACGGCATCTCCGAGGCGGGCTGCACCGCCGCCACCATCGCCGCGGGCTCCGCCTACGCCACTCACGGCGAACCGATGATCCCGATCTACGTCTTCTACTCGATGTTCGGCTTCCAGCGGACCGGCGACCAGTTTTGGCAGATGGCTGACCAGATGGCGCGGGGCTTCGTCCTGGGGGCGACCGCGGGGCGCACCACGCTCACCGGCGAGGGACTCCAGCACGCCGACGGCCACTCGCAGTTGCTGGCCTCGACCAACCCCGCAGTGGTCGCCTACGACCCGGCCTTCGGGTTCGAGATCGCCCACATCGTCCGGGACGGGCTGCGCCGGATGTACGGCTCCAGCGCCGAGCATCCGCAGGGCGAGGACGTCTTCTACTACCTGACGGTCTACAACGAGCCCATCCAGCAGCCCGCCGAGCCGGAGAACGTGGATGTGGAGGGGATTCTCAAGGGCCTCTACCGCTATCGGGCTGCCGAGCGAGGCACCCATGCCGCGCAGGTTCTGGCCTCCGGTGTGGCCCTGCCGTGGGCGCTGGAGGCGCAGCGGATCCTCGCCGAGGAGTGGGACGTCAAGGCCGATGTGTGGTCGGCGACCTCCTGGAACGAACTGCGGCGCGACGCCGTGGAGGTGGAGGAGCACAACCTCCTGCACCCCGACGAGGAACAGCGCGTCCCCTACGTCACCAGCAAACTGCAGGGGGCCGAGGGGCCCAAGGTGGCCGTCTCGGACTGGATGCGGGCCGTGCCGGACCAGATCTCGCGCTGGGTGCCGGGCACCTACCAGTCGCTGGGCGCCGACGGGTTCGGCTTCGCCGACACCCGGGGTGCCGCGCGCCGCTTCTTCCACATCGACGCGCAGTCGATCGTGCTGGGCGTACTGACCGAACTGGCGAAGGAGGGGAAGGTGGACCGCTCCGCGCTGAAGCAGGCCATCGACCGCTACCGGCTGCTGGAGGTCGCGGCGGCCGATCCGGGCACCGCCGGAGGCGACGCCTGATCCAGGTCCTGTCGGTCGGGAGCCCGCAGGCTCCCGGCCCGGCTCCGGTGGCCGGGTGCGGTCCGTTCCTGGACCGCACCCGGCCACCGGACTGGGGAACGCGGTCGAGTGCCCCGCGCGCCCGGTGCGCACCTCAGTGCTCCCAGACCTTGAAGGCCCGCACCCGATAGGGCAGCTCGGGCGTCCAGGATCCCGAGGGGTGGGTGTGGAACTCGGCCGTCTCCGCACACTCCTCGCTCTGGTAGAGCGTGACCGGGCGGCCGGTGCGGTTGGCCGCCGAGGTGGCCGAGGCGCCACCCCTCAGCGGCGTACAGCTCTCGATGTCGATACCACGCAGCTCATGGACGCGCGGTTCGCCCTTGAACTCCGTACGCTCCCACAGACACAGCTCCCCCGGTCCGCACTCTCCCAGCCTGGGCGCGGCCTTCCTCTCGGCGGTCTGGTGGTGCACGGCGGAGCCCCGCGCCGCCGCCCGCTGCTGGGGCTGCGCCCCCACCGGCTGCGCGGTGGCTGTCAGCGCCACCGCCAGCGCGGTCACGGCCAGGATTCCGGCCGCCCTCCTCGGACCTCGTCCGAACATGCCTTGCACGGCTGATCACTCCCCCGCTGAAGGCCGGGCACGTCGTCGCCCGGCGTGTGACCAGCATGTCCGCGCCGCGGAAGGGCAGCCAAGGGCAAACGGCCCGGTTCACCGGGACAGGTGGTGGAGTTGTCCACAACTCGCGAGTTGTCCACCGTCACCGGCGACACCGGGCCGGGAAACGATCCGGTCCGCCACGCTGTGCTCGGTCCGTACGTGGCAGCGGCCGGAGACAGCAGCGGGACGTGTCGAGCGCGGGTCCACCGAGCCGGGAGGGTCCTGGAGCCGGGAGGCCGGGGCGCCCCGGCCTCCCGTCGGCGGGTCGGCAGGGTTCGCCGAGGACCCGCTCCGTACCCCGCAACCGGCAACCGGCTCCGGAAGGCAGTTCCCCAGGGGCCTCGTGTGCGGCCCTCCGGGCAGGACCCTCCTCAGACGTGCACGGAGGGCCCGGCGTCGTTCTTGCCGCGGCTGGTGAAGACGGCCACGCCCGCGGCCAGGACCGAGACGATGCCCGCGCAGACGAACGCCAGGCCCATGCCCGAGACGAAGGCGCCGTGCACGGCGTGCTCGATCGCCTCCGCCATCCGTTCCGGCGTCCCCTTCGGCACGGGTGCGATGCCCACCTCGGCCGCGTCCCTGAGGGCGGCCTCCTTCTCGCCCGACAGCGGCGGCAGCTTGGCCTCGGCCCACTTGCGGGGCAGTTCGCTGCCGACCCGGGAGGCCATCACGGCGCCGAGCACGGCCGTGCCGAGGCTGCCGCCCACCTGCATGGCCGCTTGCTGGAGCCCGCCCGCGACACCCGCGTGCTGCAGCGGCGCGTTGCCGACGATCACTTCCGTGGCGCCGACCATCACCGGTGCGAGCCCGAGGCCCAGCAGGGCGAACCACAGGGAGGTGACGCCCATCCCGCTGTCCGCCTCCAGGGTGGAGAGTCCGAACATGGCGACGGCCGCCAGAATCATGGCGGCGGCCAGCGGAACGCGGGGGCCGACCTTGGTGATGACGGCGCCGGCCAGCGGTGAGGCGACGATCATCATCGCGGTGAGCGGCAGCAGGCGCAGCCCGCTGTCCACCGGCGAGAGGCCGTTGACGTTCTGCAGGTAGAAGGTGACGAAGAAGATGCCGCCCATGAAGCCGAAGGCCATGAGCACCATCAGCACGGTTCCGGCGGTCAGCGGTATGGAGCGGAACATGCTCATCGGCAGCAGCGGTTCCGCGACCCTGGTCTCCCAGAAGCCGAAGACGCCGAAGGCCAGCACGGAGACGGCCAGGAATCCGAGGGTCCGGGGGTCGCCCCAGTGCCAGTCCGGCGCCTTGATGATGGCCCAGACGAGGCAGAACATGGCACCGGACAGCAGGAGGATGCCGAGCAGGTCGAAGGACCGGGGGGCGTCCTTCGACCGCCGGTCCAGCAGCAGGACGAGCCCCATCACCAGTGCGAGTGCGCCGACCGGGATGTTGATGAAGAAGACCGACTCCCAGCCCTTGTGCTCGACCAGCAGCCCCCCGACGATCGGCCCGGCCGCCGTCGAGGCGCCGATGACCGCGCCCCAGATGCCGATGGCCGCGTTCAGCCGCTCGGCGGGGAAGGAGGCACGCAGCAGGCCCAGCGCGGCCGGCATCAGCAGAGCACCGCACAGGCCCTGGAGCACCCGGAAGGTTATGACGAGCGCCACGCTGCCGGACAGGCCGATGGCGGCGGAGGCAGCGGCGAAGCCGACCACGCCGCCGAGGAAGGTCTGCCGGTGCCCGAAGCGGTCGCCGAGCTTGCCCGCGGTGATCAGCGAGACCGCGAGCGCGAGCAGATAGCCGTTGGTGATCCACTGGACGTCGGCCAGGGAGGCGTCGAGGTCGTGCTGGATGGCGGGGTTGGCGATGGCGACGATCGTCCCGTCGAGGGCGACCATCGCGACCCCGAAGGCGACGGTGACGAGGGTCAGCCACGGGTGTCCGCGCAGCCCGCTGCGGGGCTCCGGGCCGCCGCCGTCGGCGGGTGCTGGATCCGGCGCGTCGTCCGCGACGGTGCTGGTCTGGGTGGTCATGGCCGGAGGATAATGACAGCCGCTGACAATTGACAAACTAAATTATTAGTCGGTAAATGACAGTTGGCACTCACGCATCGTGAGCGCATCGCCGGAGAGAGGAAGCGGCATTGACGGGGCTGCGCGAACGGAAGAAACAGCGCACAAGAGACGCGCTGATCGTGGCCGCCCACGAACTTTTCGTCACGCAGGGCTACGAGTCCACCACCGTCGACCAGATCGCCGAGGCCGTCGACGTCTCCCAGCGCACCTTCTTCCGCTACTTCGCGAACAAGGAGGAGGTCGCGCTCTTCCTGCAGAACATGGTGGAGCGCATCTACTACGAGGCCGTGTGCGCCCGCCCGGTGGCCGAGCCGCCGCTGGAGTGCCTGCGCAGCACCCTCGACGACGTGTGGGACGAGGTGGGAGTGGCCGTCGAGGAGATCACCCCGCTCACTCTCCACCTGAAGATGTGCCAGGTCATCGAGGTGACCCCGGCCCTGCTGGCCGCACATCTGCGGCACTCGCTGCTGATGGAGGAGAAGCTCGTCCAGGAGATCGCCCGGCGCACCGGGGTGGACGCCGACCGGGACCCCCGGCCGCGGGTGCTGGTCGCCGCCTTCACCGGGGTGATGCGCACCGCCGCCCGGCAGTGGAGCATGCGCAACGACGCCTCGCTGGAGACGGCACGCGAGGTCACCCGCGACTACATCGCGCAACTGGGGCCCGCACTCGCCTCCGACTGGGGACGGCGGAGCTGAGCCCGACACCCGGCCCCAGGGCGGCAGTTGCACACCGTGACCGCCGCGCGGTACGGACACGCCACTCCGGCCCGACCGCACAGTACGAAACGTGAGATGACTCACCCGGGGTTCCTGAATGCGGGACCGCTCATCGGCATCTCCTAAGGTGTCGCCCCAGTGACTTACTTCCCCGCACCAGGCAACCCGTTGTCCGGACTCGGCGTCCCCGCACCAGGCGCCCCGGGCATCACGGTCTGGCGTGCGGTGCTCGCCCTGGCCGTCGTCCTCGTCCTGCTGGCGACCTCCGGCTGGACGGCGGTGCGCAAGCATCAGGCGGCGGACGGTCCGCGCGCCGCGGCGGTGCACGCCTGGAAGAAGGCATCCCTCGCCGGGCGCCCCCTGCCCGCCCCCGACGCCCCGCCCCGCAGCATCGCCCGATACTTCGCCGGACTGAGCCGGGCCCAGCAGCGGGACCTCGCCACACGCTTCCCGCTCGTCGTGGGCAACCTCGGCGGCGCGCCCCTGGAGCTGCGCTACCGGGCGAACCGCACCGCGCTGTTCCAGGCCCGCGACACCGAGCGCAAGCGGATGCGGGACGAGCGGCTGACCGAGGAGGGCCGCAGCCAGGCGGAGCACCGGATGCACCGCTTCACCTCGATGCTGAGCCCGCAGCGGCAGATCCTCGCCTTCGACCCGACGGGGCGCGGCCGGGCCGCCGAGGTCTTCGGCGACCTGCGCGACGCCCGGCGGGTCTCGGTGGTCGTCCCCGGCGTCGACACCGAGCTGCTGACCTTCGAGAAGTCGGCGCGGCAGTATGCGGCGCCGGTCGGCATGGCCGACGCGCTGCAACAGCAGCAGCACGCCACCCGCCCCGGCGTGCACACGGCGACCATCGCCTGGGCCGACTACACCGCGCCCGCCGGGCTCGGCGTGGACGCCGCCTCGGGCGGAGACGCCGAGGACGGCGCGGTACGGCTGGACGATCTGGTCCGCGCCCTGCCCGCGACCTCGGCCGCGGCCGCTCCCGAGGTCGCACTGTTCTGCCACAGCTACGGGTCGGTGGTCTGCGGGGTGGCGGCGCGCCGGCTGCCGGACAGCGTCACCGACATCGCCGTCGCGGGCAGCCCGGGGATGCGCGCCGACAACGCGGCGCAGCTCGGCACCCGCGCCCGCGTCTGGGCGATGCGGGACGGCGACGACTGGATCGCCGACGTCCCCCACCTGGACGTCGGAGGGCTCGGGCACGGTGCGGACCCGGTGGCGGACGGCTTCGGCGCCCGGCACCTGTCGGCCCGCGGCGCCGTCGGCCACACCGGCTACTTCGTGCCGCACACCGGCAGCCTCGCCAACTTCGCCGCGATCGGCACCGGCGCCTACCAGGACATCGTCTGCGCCTCCTCCGACCCTGGGTGCTCTCTGGTCCCTGGTACCTCCTGACGGCACGCACGGCGCCCGCAGCACTCCGCCGGGTCGCATCCCACGCCCGAATCTGCGCGCGTAGCGCCACGGAGAGCGGCGGAGGGGGGACGGACAGCCGACCGCCGCATACGATGGCCCACATGGGTGACGTACTGGCTGGAATTCACTCCACCTGGGAGTTCACAACGGACTCCGTGCTCATCCGCTTCGAACGGGGGATTCGCACGCCGAAGCTCTTCCAGGTGCTCGGGGAACGGCGTATCCCGTACGAGGCGCTGAGCACCGTCGAGCTGACCCCGGGCGGAAAGCGCGGCACCGTCGTACTGCGCGCCGTGCCCCGGGAAGGCGCGGACCCGCTGCTGGAAGCGGCAGCCGGACAGCTCAAGGAGAGCAGCGACCCCTACCGGCTGGTGCTGCCCGCCGAGCGCGAGCCGCTGGCGGACCGCTACGCGGCCGAGTTGCGAGCCGCCCTGCCCGCGGAGGCGGCCAAACCCGCCCAGGACCACCTCGTCGCCGCACCCTCCGCCCCGCAGAGCTTCAAGGCGTACGACGGGAAGGCGTCCTTCGACGGCACGGGAGTCGGCTTCCGCTGGTTCTGGACGGGTGCCTCGACGGCCAAATGGAAGGCCGGCGACCAGTACTTCCCCGTCGGCGAGCTGGAGAGTGTCGAGTGGAGCTCGCCCGAGGGCCCCGGCGGCCATCTGCGACTGCGCCCGCGGGGAGCCGAGATCCTCGCGGAGGCCGACCAGGACCCGGCCTCCGTGGTGTTCGGTCTCGGCTACGGCCCCGTCTACGAGTCCCTGCCCTTCGCCGCCTCGGTCCTGGAGGCGGTACGGGCGGCCGGGCCGGTGCGGGATGCTGAGAGCGTCTGCTCGGCCCCCACGCCGCAGCCGCCCCGTTCGAACCCGGCGGACGTCGCCGAACGCATCCGGCACCTCGGCGAGCTGCACGACGCCGGACTGCTGACCGACCACGAGTTCACCGCCAAGAAGGCGGAGCTGCTGGCGGAGCTGTGACCCCGGGATCCGCGCTCTCCCCGCTGTGGGGCCACCTGCGCTCACTCGCCCTCGCACTGGCCACCCCCGCCGCCTCGCGTGAGCCGCTGCTGGGGCACGCGGCCTCCCGCACCGTGCGGCTGCTGCCCTATGTGCTGGCGTCCGGCTTCACGATCGTGCTCCTCCCGGTGACCGCCCAGGTGCTCTCCCACGACTTCGCGGTACCCGGCGGCTGGGCCGGTGCGCTGAGCGTGGCGCAGACCGCGCCCCTGCTCCTGGCGGTGACCCGCCCGCTGCCCGCCTGGTGGATCGTCTTCGGTGCGGACCTGGCCGGCGCCCTGGTACTGCTGGTGACGGGCGGAGGCGCCGGACGGCCCTGGCCGTGGCCGCCGATGGTGATCGTGGGCTGTCTGGTGCTGTATCTGGCGCTGGCGCTGCGCGAGGGCCGCCGCACGCTGCTCGCCGTCTGGCTCGTGACGGTGTCCGCCTCGCTCGCACTGGGGTTCGCCGCGCCCGAGCGCAGCGAGGGGACGAACGTCCTGCTGATCGTGCTCAGCGGCGCCGTGCTGCTGCTCGGGGCCACCCTGCGGGAGCGGGCCGAGGCGCAGCGGCGACTGGCCGAGCAGGAGCACATCAGCGAGGCCGAACGCGCCCAGCGCACCCTGCTGGAGGAGCGCGCCCGGATCGCGCGGGAACTGCACGACGTGGTCGCGCACCACATGTCCGTCATCACCGTCCAGGCCGACAGCGCGCCCTACCGGATCGCGGAGATGCCACAGGAGGCGCGCGAGGAGTTCGGCTCCATCGCCGCCGCCGCACGCGAGTCGCTGACCGAGATGCGCCGCCTGCTCGGCGTCCTGCGCAGCGAGACCACCCGCGGTGAACGCGCCCCCCAGCCCGGCCTGGAGCGGCTGGAGCAGCTCGTGGAGGCGACCGTGCGCGCCGGAGTGCCCACCGAGCTGAACCTCTCGCTGCCCGGTGCGGGGGACGGGACCCGGACGGGAGACGGCACCGGTGCGACGGGGGCGGATTCCGCTCCGGCGCCGACCGTGACGCTCTCGGCGTACCGGATCGTCCAGGAGGCGCTCGCCAACGTCGTGCGGCACGCGCCCGGCGCCCGGACCCGCGTCTCGGTGACGGTGCCGGACGAAGGGTGGCTGTCCGTACTGGTCGTCAACGGCGCCTCGCCGGAACCGGAAGCGGCCCCGCTGGAGACGACCGGCACCGGGCACGGCCTGGTCGGGATGCGGGAACGGGTACGGCTGGTCGGCGGGAACCTGCAGGTCGGTGCGGTGTCCGACGGCGGGTTCCGGGTCGCGGCCCGGCTGCCGCTGCACCCGCCCCCCTCCGCTCCGCCCGGACCGCACGACGAGGCGCCCCCCGGGGCCGGGGCGCGGGACGCGGAGCAGGACCGGGCCTCCGAGCCCGCACCCGACCCGCAGCACACCGGCTCCAACCCGACCGTATGAAAGGCACCCCCACGGCATGAACGTCATCGGCGCGTCCGGCGTCTCCCCGACCGGCCGGGTGACCCGCCTGGTCATCGTCGACGACCAGGCCATGGTCCGGGCGGGTTTCGCCGCACTGCTGACAGCCCAGAGCGACATCGACGTGGTGGGCGAGGCGCCCGACGGCGCGGCCGGTGTCGAGCTGTGCCGCCGCGCCCACCCCGACGTGGTGCTGATGGACGTGCGGATGCCGCGACTGAACGGCCTGGAGGCGGCCGAGCAGCTCCTCGACCCGCCCCCGGGGGTCACCCACCGGCCCAAGGTGCTGATGCTGACCACGTTCGACGTGGACGACTATGTGTACGAGGCGCTGCGGCTGGGCGCCAGCGGCTTCCTGCTCAAGGACGCGCCGCCGGCCGACCTGATCGCCGCGGTGCGGGTGGTCGCCGAGGGCGAGGCTCTGCTGGCACCCTCGGTGACCCGGCGGCTGATCGCCGAGTTCGCCCGGCAGCGGTCCGGGAGCGGCCCGCGGCGGGGGCGTCCCCCGGCGTCCGAACTGCGGCTGAAGGCACTCACCGAACGGGAGACCGAGGTGCTGGAACTCGTGGCCCGCGGACGGTCCAACACCGAGATCGCCGAGTTCCTCGTGCTGGCCGAGCAGACGGTGAAGACCCATGTGAGCCGCGTCTTCGCCAAGCTGGGGCTGCGTGACCGGGCCCAGGCCGTCGTCTTCGCCTACGAGTCGGGGCTGGTCGCGCCGGGCGACCAGTAGCTCCGCCGGCCCGCGGCTGCGCGGGCCCGTGCCTCCGCCGGCCCGGGGCCCGGCGGTCCTCTGCCCCACCGGCCCGGGGCATCCGCGGCCCGCCGGGCGCGGGCCGGCGCGCCCTGCGCCACCCCCTACCCGGGTAGCACCCGTCGGTTGGCTCCGCAGTGTGACGCCCCACGTACGGCCGGAGCCGCACGCTCCTTCTGCCGCCTCCGGAGGTTCCTCGGGCGGCGGGAGGAGGGACAGGCCCATGAAGCGCCGCCGCACGCGTGCTCTGCTCGTCGCCCCGCTCGTGGGAGCGGTGCTCGCCACCACGGTGGGGGTGACCAGCGGCACGCAGCAGACCCCGGTGACCGGGCCCGCGCCGGGGGCCGCCGCCTGGCGCGCGGACCGTGCGCTGGGGCGCCCGCTGCCGGACCCCGCAACGGCCGACCCCGAACGGGTCGCCGGATTCTTCGCGGGGCTGAGCGGAAGCGAGCGGCGGGGGCTGGTGCGGCGCCATGCGATGACGGTGGGGAATCTGGACGGCGTCCCCCTGCGTGTGAGGTATCAGGCGAACCGGCTGGCGCTCAAGCGGGAGCAGCGGAAGCAGTCGGCGCGGGCACGGGCTGAGGAACTGACCCGGGAGGACCACCGGGAGGCCCGGAGGAAGGTCCGGCGGTACGCCCGGCTGCTCGCCCCCGGACGACGGATCCTGGCCTTCGATCCACGCGGCCGGGGCCAGGTCGCCGAGGTCTTCGGAGACCTCGCGCACGCCACCAGGACCGCAGTCGTCGTACCCGGCTCCGACATCGACCTGGCCGGCTTCGACCGCGGCGGCGGGAACCGCTACGGCAGGCCCGCCGGGATGGCCGCCGCGCTGCACGACCGGATGGTGCGGCGCGCCCCGCACACCCGCAGCGCCGTCATCGCCTGGGTCGGCTACACCACACCGGTCGGCCTGGGCCCGGACGCCGCGACGGGGAAGCTCGCGGACGCCGGAGCACCGCGGCTGGTGCGCTTCCTGGACGGGCTGGCGCAAAACGGGACTCCGGCTCCCGCGGTGCTGTGCCACAGCTACGGGTCGGTCGTGTGCGGCCGGGCCGCGGCCCGGCTCGACCGGTCCGAGGCCGCCGGGCTGATCGTCTTCGGCTCCCCCGGGATGCGGGCCGACTCGGTGGCGGACCTGCACACCCGGGTGCCGGTGTGGGCGGCACGGGCTGCGGAGGACTGGATCGGCCGCGTGCCGCACGTGCGACTGCTCGGCCTGGGGCACGGCACCGACCCCGCCGACACCGGGTTCGGAGCCCGGGTCGTCACCGCGGCCGACGCCGACGGGCACAGCGGCTATCTGAAGCCGGGCACCGACTCGCTGGACAACTTCGCCTCGATCGCGCTGCGCGCCTACGGATCGGTCCGGTGCGCCCCCGCCTCCCGGGAGTGCGCCGCCGTCCGCTGAGGCACGCGCGCCGAGCGGGTTGCGGACGGGTGGTCCGGACGCCGGGCAGGTACCGGGCGGCCGGACGCCGATGCAGGCGCACGTGGCCTGGGGCACGCCGGGCCCCGGGCTGCCGGATGCCGGCGCGCGCCGTGAGCGCATTCGCGCGCCCGGGCACCGGCGGGCCGACGGCCGCGGCTACGCTTCCGCGGCCGAGTGCGGGGATCGCCGCTCGGCGGAGGCGTCAGCGGCGGCCGAGGCCATGACCGCGCGGATCGCCGGGAGATCGTCGGTGCTGCGCGAGTAGTGGTCGATCTTGTAGTCGAGGACCTCGAGGGTGTCGCGCAGCTCGGCGATCCGGGCGAGCACGTCCTCGCGGGTGGCCTCCAGGAGGGCCTTGCGCTCGCCGAACGTCTGCTCGCCCTGGCGCACCATTTCCGCGTAGCGCACCATGTCCGCCACGGGCATCCCGGTCAGCCGGAGTTTGCCGACCAGGTCCAGCCAGTCCAGGTCCCGGTCGGAGAAGCGGCGCTGGCCGGTGTGGGACCTGTCCACATGCGGCATCAGGCCGATCCGCTCGTACCAGCGCAGGGTGTGCGCGCTCAGTCCGCTCAGTTCCGCTGCCTCGCTGATGGTGTAGCGGTGCTGCCCGTCGGACCGTCGGCCGGTGCGGGGAGCCTCGGCGCACCGTGCCGGTGCCTGGGGCTGCGATGTCGGCGGTTTCTCCGGCTGCGTCATGGTCACAAGTGAACGCTACGGACTTGGAGTGCACTCGAAGCAAGGGGGGGAATCGGCGGCACTTCGGCGCCGTTAGGCTCGGTGCCATGGACAGCCTGCGGATGATCGAGACCTGGCCGGTGCCCACAACCGCGGCGGCCGTCGTACGCGCCGACGGGACCGTGGCCGGAACACGCGGCCCGGCCGCGCAGCGCTTCGCACTGGCCTCGGTCACCAAGCCGCTGACCGCCTACGCGGCGCTGATGGCACTGGAGGAGGGCGCCGTAGAACTGGACGAGCCTGCCGGGCCCGAGGGTTCGACAGTCCGGCACCTGCTGGCGCACACCTCGGGGCTCGCCTTCGACGAGCACCGGACCATGGCCGAGCCCGGCACCCGCCGGATCTACTCGAACGCGGGATTCGAAGCACTGGCCGACCACCTCGCCAAGGCGACCGGGATGCCCTTCGCGCAGTACCTGCGCGAGGGCGTGCTCGATCCGCTGGGCATGACCGGCACCGAACTGGACGGCTCGGCCGCCAAGGACGGCTTCTCCACCCTGGCCGACCTGACCCGGTTCGCCGCCGAACTGCAGTCCCCCGCCCTGCTGGACCCCTCCACGGTGCGGCAGGCGACCTCGGTGGTCTTCCCCGGGCTCAGCGGCGTGCTGCCCGGCTACGGCCACCAGAAGCCGAACGACTGGGGCCTGGGGTTCGAGATCCGCGACGGCAAGTCCCCGCACTGGACGGGCGAGACGTCCGCACCCGGCACTTTCGGGCATTTCGGCCAGTCCGGCACGTTCCTGTGGGTCGACCCGCGGGCAGGCGCGGCCTGTGTGGTGCTGACCGACCGGGACTTCGGCCCCTGGGCCGTGGAGGCGTGGACACCGTTCACGGACGCGGTGCTGGCGGAGCTTTCGGGCTGAGGCAGCAGGCACACGACGGCGCATGCGTGGCGGCAACACACGACGGCGCACGCGGGAGTGCGTACATGCGTGCGTACACGGGACTGCGTACATCTGACGGCGCGCTCGTGACGGCGTGCTCATGCCGGCGTACGCGGCCGGCCGCCGACCGCCTGCGTGCCGCGCGGGCTCGGTGGCAGGCGGGGTGGGGGCTCAACCGTAGGCGGGTTCCGCATGCATCTCCCACAGCAGCAGTTCGGCCCCGCCCTCCGCGCGCAGCTCCCGGCCCTGCTGCTCCCCGGTCAGCCGTGCCGCGTCGCCCGCACCCAGCGCCACGCCGTCCAGCGCCACGCCGTCCAGCAGCACCCGGCCGCGCGCCACATGGACGTAGCAGTACGCGGCGTCGGGCACCGCCGCGCGCTCCCCGTCGGCGAGGCGGCGCACGTGCAGCACGGCCTCGGTGCGCGGCAGCGCGAACGGGGTGCTGTCCGCGATGCCCCGCACCACCTCGTACTCAGGTGCGGTGCCGAAGACGCCCGGAACCAGCCACATCTGGACGAAGCGCAGCTCAGCGGTGCCCGCGTTGCGCTCGCTGTGCCGCACACCGCTGCCGGCGCCGAGCCGCTGCACATCGCCGGGGCGCACCACGGTGGCGTGCCCGGTGGAATCGGTGTGCTCCAACTCGCCCTCGACGACCCAGGTGACGATCTCCACATCTCGGTGCGGGTGCGTGTCGAATCCGGCGCCGGGTGCGAGTCGCTCCTCGTTGCAGGCCACCAGCAGTCCGAAGCCGGTGTTGCCGGGGTCGTAGAAACCGGAGAAGGAGAAGGCGTGCCGGGTGTCGATCCCGGCGCTCGGGTCACCGCCCGGATACCTGTCCTCGGCCCGCCACACCACCTGTGCCATGCGCCCCACGGTAGTCGCGGAGGCGGCGGGCGGGGCACGGCCCCCGACCGGCGCGCAGACGGCGGAGCGCGCCGTGCGCCGGCCTGCAGGCGCCCCCGCTGTACTCCACGGCCGCGCCGACGTCGAGGGCCGATCCTGGCCCCTCGACGGGTCCCCCTCGCGCCCCCGCGCCCGGCACGGGCATCCGGTAAGGCAGGCTTGTCCCGTGCCCGAAGCCTCAGATCCACCACCCCAGCACCCCCACCTGGCCACCCTTCGCCGCCTGGAACAGTCCTCCGGGAAACTCGCCGCCGCCGCCATCGCGCGGATGGACGAGCAGCTCCCCTGGTACCGCGCCATGCCGCCGGAGAACCGCTCCTGGATCGGCCTGGTCGCGCAGGCGGGCATCGCGGCCTTCACCGAGTGGTTCCGGCACCCGGAGACGCCGCAGGCCATCAGCACCGACGTGTTCGGCACCGCGCCGCGGGAACTGACGCGCGCGATCACCTTGCGGCAGACCGTGGAGATGGTCCGCACCACGATCGAGGTCGTCGAGACGGCGATCGACGAGGTGGCGGCACCCGGCGACGAGGCGGTGCTGCGCGAGGCGCTGCTGGTGTACGCGCGGGAGATCGCTTTCGCGACCGCGCAGGTGTACGCGCAGGCCGCCGAGGCGCGCGGCGCGTGGGACGCCCGGCTGGAGTCGCTCGTCGTCAACGCGGTGCTCTCCGGAGAAGCGGACGAGGGCGCCGTCTCCCGGGCCGCGGCGCTGGGCTGGAACTCTCCCGAACATGTGGCCGTGGTCCTGGGTACCGCGCCGGACGGCGACAGCGAACTGACCGTCGAGGCCATCCGGCGCGCCTCCCGGCAGGCGAAGTTGCAGGTGCTCACCGGGGTGCTCGGCAGTCGCCTGGTGGTGATCACCGGG
Source organism: Streptomyces sp. NPDC006925 (assembly GCF_042869575.1). Taxonomy (NCBI): domain Bacteria; kingdom Bacillati; phylum Actinomycetota; class Actinomycetes; order Kitasatosporales; family Streptomycetaceae; genus Streptomyces; species Streptomyces sp. NPDC006925. The sequence continues at coordinate 55,898 of NZ_JBIAGB010000002.1, read as the reverse complement.
GGTTCGGACGATCCGCTGAAGGCCGCCAAGTCGCTGATCGGGCCGTTCGCGGCGGGTCCGGTGGTCGCGGGGCCCGTGGTGGGCGACCTGCTGGCCGCGACGCGCTCGGCACAGGCGGCGATGGCGGGCCTGAAAGCGTGCGCCGCCTGGCCCGACGCCCCCCGCCCGGTCCTCGCGGACGACCTGCTGCCGGAGCGCGCGATGGCGGGCGACCCGGTCGCGCGAGAGCTGCTGGTGGAGGAGATCTACAGACCGTTGGAGGAGGCCGGGTCGGCGCTGCTGGAAACGCTCAGCGTCTATCTGGAGCAGGCGAGTAGCCTGGAGGGCGCGGCGCGGATGCTGTTCGTGCACCCCAACACCGTCCGCTACCGGCTACGACGTGTGACGGACGTCACCGGGTGGTCACCGTCGGATGTCCGCTCAGCATTCACTCTGCGTGTCGCCCTGATCCTGGGGCGTCTCGCCGACTTCGGAGGTCAGCCGTAAGCTGGCGGGCACCTTTTGTCGAGGGTCCACAATTACCCTCCCCGTTCTTCGTCTCGGTCCCCACCGGCCGAGACCCGTGTCCACAGGAGAGAGTGAAAGAGTGCTCGTACTCGTCGCTCCCGGCCAAGGCGCCCAGAAGCCTGGCCTGCTGACCCCCTGGCTCGAACTCCCCGGCGCCGCCGACCGGCTGGCCCAGTGGTCCGCCGCCATCGACTTGGACCTGGTGCATTACGGCACCGAGGCCGACGCCGACGCGATCCGGGACACGTCCGTGGCCCAGCCGCTGCTGGTGGCCAGTGCCCTGCTGTCCGGTGACGCGCTGCTGGCGGCCGACCCCGCGCAGGACGTATCCGCCCGGGCTGCCGCCGTCGGTGCCTTCGCCGGGCACAGCGTCGGCGAACTGGCCGCCGCGGCGCTGAGCGGAGTGCTCACCCCGCTGGAGGCGCTGCGCATCGTCCGTGCCCGGGGCACGGCGATGGCCGAGGCAGCCGCCGCTGCCGAGACCGGGATGTCCGCCGTGCTGGGCGGGGACCCGGACGTGGTCGCCGGGCACCTGGAGAAGCTCGGCCTGACCCCCGCGAACATGAACGGCGCGGGCCAGGTCGTGGCCGCCGGTACCGCCGAGCAGCTCGCGGCGCTCTCCGCCGACCGCCCCGAGAAGGCGCGGGTCATCCCGCTGAAGGTGGCCGGGGCCTTCCACACCGACCACATGGCGAGCGCGCTGCCCGCCATGGAGGCGGCCGTCGCGGACGTGACACCGGGCGCACCCGTCACCCGCTATGTCTCCAACTTCGACGGCGAGGTCGTGGAGTCGGGCCCGGACGTCGTACGCCGGCTGGTGCACCAGATCTCGGCGCCGGTGCGCTGGGACCTGTGCATGGAGACGTTCCAGCGGCTGGGCGCCACGGCGCTGATCGAGCTGTGCCCCGGCGGCACCCTGACCGGCCTGGCCAAGCGCGCCCTGCCGGACGTACGGACGCTGGCGCTGAAGTCGCCCGACGACCTCGCCGCGGCACGGGACCTCGTCGCCGCTCACACGTCCGCCTGACCTCCAAGGAGTCCGAGAAGCATGACCGCGAAGATCAAGCCCGCACAGGGCTCGCCGTATGCGCGCATTCTCGGCGTCGGCGGATACCGACCGACCCGTGTGGTACCGAACGAGGAGATCCTCAAGCACATCGACTCCTCCGACGAGTGGATCCGTTCCCGTTCGGGCATCGCCACCCGGCACTGGGCGGGGCCGGAGGAGACAGTCGCCGAGATGACCCTGGAGGCCGCGGGCAAGGCCGTCGCGGACGCCGGAGTCACTCCCGACCAGGTGGACGCGGTCATCATCTCGACCGTCTCGCACTTCAAGCAGACCCCGGCGGTGGCCACCGAGATCGCCGACCGGATGGGCGCGGGCAAGGCGGCGGCCTTCGACATCAACGCGGGCTGCGCCGGCTTCGGCTACGGCCTCACCCTGGCCAAGAGCCTGATCGTCGAGGGCAGCGCGCGGCACGTGCTGGTGGTCGGCGCCGAGCGGCTCTCCGACCTGACCGACCTGACCGACCGCTCCACGGCGTTCCTGTTCGGGGACGGCGCCGGAGCCGTCGTCGTCGGCCCGTCCGACGAGCCCGGTTTCGGCCCCTCGATCTGGGGTTCGGAGGGCGACAAGCGGGACGTCATCTCACAGACCATCCCCTGGGACGGCTTCCGGGTCGGCGACGTCGCACAGCTTCCGCTGAGCGAGGACGGCTCGGTGAAGTTCCCCGCCCTGCGCCAGGAGGGCCAGACGGTCTTCCGCTGGGCCGTCTTCGAGATGGCCAAGGTCGCGCAGCAGGCCTTGGACGCCGCCGGGATAACCCCCGAGGACCTGGACGTCTTCATCCCGCACCAGGCCAACATGCGGATCATCGACTCGATGGTGAAGACTCTCAAGCTGCCCGAACACGTCACGGTCGCCCGGGACGTGGAGACCACGGGCAACACCTCGGCTGCCTCCATCCCGCTGGCGATGGAGCGGCTGCTGGCGACCGGGAGGGCGAAGAGCGGCGACACCGCCCTCGTCATCGGCTTCGGGGCGGGTCTCGTCTACGCCGCCACGGTCGTTACCCTCCCCTAGTCAAGATCCAAGCAGCCCCGTACGACAGGGTCGGGCGCTGCGGACTCACCGCAACACGAAGGAGCGCCGCAATGGCCGCCACTCAGGAAGACATCGTCTCGGGCCTCGCCGACATCGTGAACGAGATCGCCGGTATCCCGGCCGAGGACGTTCAGCTCGAGAAGTCCTTCACGGACGACCTCGACGTGGACTCGCTGTCCATGGTCGAGGTGGTCGTCGCCGCCGAGGAGCGCTTCGACGTGAAGATCCCGGACGACGACGTCAAGAACCTCAAGACCGTCGGCGACGCGACCGACTACATCCTCAAGCACCAGCCCTGAAACATCCGTTGACGCGTTTGTCGCCACCCGGCATGCGGGTGGCTCAAACGAGTCACCCCCTACCGTGGAGAGAATTCCAGTGAACGCGACCAATCACTCCGTGGTCGTCACCGGTATCGGCGCAACCACACCGCTGGGTGGCGACAGCGCATCGACCTGGGAAGGGCTCGTTGCCGGGCGCTCGGGCGCGGCGCTCCTCGACGAGGAGTGGGCCGCCGACCTGCCGGTACGGATCGCGGCCCGGGCCGCGGTCGACCCGAGCGAGGTCATCCCCCGCCCCCAGGCCAGGCGGCTGGACCGCTCGGCGCAGTTCGCGCTGATCGCGGCCCGCGAGGCGTGGGCCGACGCGGGCTTCACCGCCCGGGCCGGCGAGGACGCCTCCGTCAACCCGGACCGGCTGGGCGCCGTGGTGGCGTCCGGGATCGGCGGCGTGACCACGCTGCTGGACCAGTACGACGTGCTGCGCGAGAAGGGCGTCCGCCGCGTCTCGCCGCACACGGTTCCGATGCTGATGCCGAACGGCCCCTCGGCCAACGTGGGCCTGGAGGTCAACGCCAGGGCCGGGGTGCACACCCCGGTCAGCGCCTGCGCCTCCGGCTCCGAGGCGGTCGGGTACGCGATCGAGATGATCCGCACCGGCCGCGCCGACATCGTCGTCGCGGGCGGTACCGAGGCGGCCATCCACCCGCTGCCGATCGTCGCCTTCGGCAACATGATGGCGATGTCCAAGAACAACGAGGACCCCCAGGGCGCCTCCCGCCCCTTCGACGTGGACCGCAACGGGTTCGTGCTCGGCGAGGGGGCCGGGGTGATCGTGCTGGAATCGGCCGAGCACGCCAGGCGCCGCGGGGCCCGGGTCTACGCCGAGGCGGTGGGCCAGGGCATCTCCGCCGACAGCCACGACATCGTGCAGCCGGAGCCCTCGGGCAACGGCATCGCGCACGCGCTGCAGCACCTGGCCGCCAACACCGACCTGGACCCGGCCGAGGTCATGCACATCAACGCGCACGCGACCTCGACCCCGCAGGGCGACCTGGCGGAGCTGAAGGCGCTGCGCAAGGTGTTCGGCGACGACGTCGACCACATGAGCATCTCGGCGACCAAGTCGATGACCGGGCATCTGCTCGGCGGCGCGGGCGGTGTCGAGACGGTGGCCACGCTGCTGGCGCTGCACAACCGCATCGCACCGCCGACGATCAACATCGACAACCTCGACCCGGAGGTGGACGGCGACATCGTGCGCGACGCCGCCCGCGAGCTCCCGGCCGAGGGCCGGATCACGGCGCTGAACAACTCCTTCGGCTTCGGCGGCCACAACGTGGTGCTGGCGTTCCGCACGGTGTGATCCCGCGCCCGGGCCGTGTCCCGGACCGTGATCCGAACCGGGTCCTGTCGCGACAGGGGTGAGGGGTGGCCTCCCGGAGGCCGCCCCTCACCCCTTCTCGGTCCCCGGCCCTCGTCCGGTGGCGCCACCGCCCCCCGGCCACCGGGGCACCGGAAGCGGTGGGGCGGCGCGAGCCGGGGTGGTGGCCGCTATGCCGAGCCCCGGGCATCGCCCCTGCCGTAGTCGGACGCCTCGTAGCTGGCGAAGTACGAGGCGACCGCGTCGTCCCCGCCGTGCCCCTGCGCCTCGGCGCGCCGCAGCCGCTCGGCCACCGCAGGGGCTGCATCGAGCCGCACCCCGCTCTCCCGGGCCGCCCGGGCGATGAGCTCGGCGTCCTTGCGGGCGCCGGAGAGCGGGAAGCTCGCCTTATAGCCGCCCTCCAAGAGGAGCCGGGCCTTCGCCTGCAGATACGGGGCGTCCAGCGGACCGCCCGCGACGGCGCCGAGGAACGCGTCGGGATCGACACCGAGGCCCTCGGCGAGCGCCAGGGTCTCGGCGGTGCCGTTGACGAGGGTGAGAACCCAGTTGTTGACCACGAGCTTGAGGCGGCTGGCGGCACCGGGTTCCGCCCCGAGCCACAGGGTCCGGGCACCGATGGCGTCCAGGACCGGAGCCGCGCGCTCGCGCACCTCGGGGTCGTCCGAGGCGCCGGACACCAGCACGGTCAGCTCGCCCGCCTCGGCGGGTGCCTTGGTGCCGAGCACGGGTGCGTCCAGGAAGCACAGCCCGTGCGCCCGGGCGAACTCGACCAGCGGTCCCAGCCCGTCCGGCCCGACGGTGCTGGTCTGGAGCCACACGGTGCCCTCGGACAGGCCCTGGGCGGCGGCACGCATGGCGTCCAGCACGGCGGGACCGTCGTGCAGGGAGGTCAGGACGGTGCCCGCGCCGCGCACCGCCTCGGCCGGGTCCTCCGCGACACCGACGCCGTGCGCGGCCAGCGGCTCGGCCCGGCCGCGGGTGCGGTTCCAGGCGCGGACCCTGAGCCCGGCCGAGGACAGGTTGCGGGCCATGGCGGCCCCCATGGTGCCGGTGCCGAGCACCGCGACAGAGGTTTCGTACGACATGCCGGAACGGTAGGCGTTCGAGCGCACCCGAAGGCAAGCGGCGCGCATGCGCGGTGCCCGGCTTCCGGCGAACGGCACGCGCGGCGGGAGCAGCTGTCGGCACCCGCCGCGGAGGGCAGGCGGCCCGAGTCAGACCACCTGGTGCAGCCAGCGGACCGGAGCGCCCTCGCCGGCGTAGCGGAACGGCTCCAGTTCGTCGTCCCAGGGCTTGCCCAGCAGCCGGGAGATCTCCGCTTGCAGATCGCTCTCCCCGCGCCCCGCGCGGGCGACGGCCGCACGCAGCCGGTCCTCGGGGATGAGGATGTCGCCGTGCATGCCGGTGACCGCGTGGAAGATGCCGAGGCCGGGGGTGGCGCTGTAGCGCTCCCCCTCGGCAGCCGCGCACGGCTCGGCCGTCACCTCGAACCGCAGCAGGTGCCAGCCGCGCAGCGCGGAGGCCAGTTTGGAGGCGGTGCCGGGATCCCCCTGCCAGGAGAACTCGGCCCGCCAGGTGCCGGGAGAGGCGGGCTGTCTGATCCAGTCGAGGTTGACGCGCGCGCCCAGCACACCCGCGACCGCCCACTCGACGTGCGGGCACAGGGCGCGGGGCGCCGAGTGGACGTACAGAACTCCACGTGTCGTCACCGGGACCTCCAGTGCGCTCCGAGGGTCGCCACCGGGCGGCCTCGATCACCTACCGGTCACGCGCCGGGAAAGCGCCTGACATTTTGCACCACCGGTCACTTCCCTACCAGCTCCCGAGGTTACGAATAGTAAACACCATTGCGCCCAATTCTCCCTGAAAGGGACAGGAAGTGACGCGAGGTAATATTCACCAGTCGCCGTGCCGATCGACCCACCGCTCATCGACCATGGCACAAGCTATCGCGAGGCGGCACGTGGTGGGTGACGTACCGTCGGTCGGGCACGGGTGAAACAGGGGGGCGGATGACGGAGAGCCACGAACCGGGGAACGCGCATTCGGCGCGTGCGCGGCCCGCCGCACGCAAACGGTCCCGTACCGTCGCCATCTGCGCTTTCGTGCTGATCACCGTAGCGGGCCTGGTGCTCGCCGTCTCGTGCGGCGACTCCTCCGGTGGAGGCGACGAGCACGGCGCGCAGCGCGCCGAGGGCTCCTCACGCCCCCATTCCCCGCCGACCCCGCGGAAGATCTGGAACCGCGAGCCGGACTCCCTGGCGGCGGTCGGGGACTCCATCACCCGAGGATTCGACGCCTGTTCGCTGCTGGCCGACTGCACCGAGGTCTCGTGGGCCACCGGCACGGCACCCGGTGTCGACAGCCTCGCGCGGCGGCTGCTGGGCGACCCCGAGGGGACGAGCTGGAACTACGCGGCCAGCGGTGCCGTGATGGCCGACCTGCCCGGGCAGATGCGCCGGGCCGCCGCCCGGAAGCCGGACCTGGTGACCGTCATGAGCGGCGCCAACGACGCCTGCCGCAGCACGACCGAGCGGATGACCCCGGTCGCGGACTTCCGTACCGACTTCCGCGCGGGACTGCACGCACTGCGCGCCGACGCACCCAAGGCGCAGGTCTACGTCTCCAGCGTGCCCAACCTCAAGCGGCTGTGGCAGGAGGGCAGAAAGAACCCGATAGGGCAGCGGGTGTGGGGGCTGGGCATCTGCCAGTCGATGCTCAAGGACCCGCAGTCGATGGCTGCCGCCGACCGGGAGCGCCGGCAGGAGGTCCAGGACCGGGTGATGGCCTACAACACCGTACTCAAGCAGGAGTGCGCCAAGGACCTGCGGTGCCGCTACGACAACGGCGCGGTCTTCGACTACCGCTTCACCGAGGCCGAGCTGAGCAACTGGGACTGGTTCCACCCCAGCAAGAAGGGCCAGCGCAGCCTGGCGGAGCTGGCCTACGAGGAGATCACCGCACGGCGTCCCGCCGGATGAGGCGAGCGGCCCGACCGGATGAGGGGCCGGCGCCAGGATGAGGTGGCCGGTGTCCGGGAGAGGCCGTCGCGGGCCGGCAGGTCCTCGCCGGGCCCTCCGCTCTCCGCAGCGCGCTCCGAGCCGCCGGGCCCCGGTGCTCCCGGAACCACCGGACCGGGGTCGGGGACACGGCTCGGGCTCCGGTTCCGGCTCCGGGCCCCGGCCGGGAGGCGGCCGGCACCTCCGGGCTCGGGCCTGTCCGGGCCGCGGGGCGCCGCCGGTTCGACGGCACTCCGCAGCCCGACCGCTCGATCAGGCGGTCTGCAGGGTGACCTCGATGTTGCCGCGCGTGGCGTTCGAGTACGGGCAGACCTGGTGGGCCTTCTCGAGCAGGTCCTTGGCCGTGGCCTCGTCCACGTGCGGAATGGTGGCCCGCAGGCTCACGGTGAGGCCGAAGCCGCCCTCGGGAGTGTTGCCTATGCCGACCTCGGCGGTCACGGTCGAACCGGAGATGTCGGCGCCCTCCTTGCGGGCCACGACACCGAGCGCTCCCTGGAAGCAGGCGCTGTACCCCGCGGCGAAGAGCTGCTCGGGGTTGGTGCCCGCGCCGCTGCCGCCCATCGCGCGCGGCGGGTTGACGACGACGTCGAGCTGGCCGTCATCGCTGGCCACGCGGCCGTCGCGGCCGTTCTCCGCGGTGGCGACGGCGGTGTACTTGACGTCGATCGGCTGTATCGCCATGGATTTCCTCCTGTTGATGGCACGACCGGGGGAACTCGCGCCCAGGTTCCCTCCGGTGCGGTGCCCAGCGTAGGCGCTCGGTCCGAGGGCGGTGCAGGGAGCCCGGCCGGACCCGGCCCGGGCCGGAACCCGGCCGGGCCCGGCTGAACCCCGGCCCGCCCCCTGCGCAGCGCTTCAGTCGCCGAGGGTGACGATCATCTTGCCGACGTTCTCCCCGCGCAGGAGGCCCAGGAAAGCCTCCAGGTTGTTCTCGATGCCCTCGACCACGGTCTCCCGGTACTTCAGCTCCCCGGAGCGGATCCAGGGGGCCACCTCCTCGACGAACTGCTGCTGGAGGTCGAAGTGGTCCATGACCAGCAGCCCCTCCATCCGGAACCGCTTGGCGATGATCTGGGCCAGATTGCGCGGCGCCGGGGTCGGTTCGGTGGCGTTGTACTGCGAGATCATCCCGCACACCGCGATCCGGCCGTGCAGGTTCATGGCGTCGATGGCGGCCTCCAGGTGCTCGCCGCCGACGTTGTCGAAGTAGACGTCGATTCCGCTCGGCGCAGCCTCCTTGAGCTGCTCGGCGACCGGGCCGTGCTTGTAGTTGAAGGCCGCGTCGAAGCCGTACTCGTCGGTGAGGACCTTGACCTTCTCATCGGAGCCGGCCGAGCCGATCACCCTGGAGGCACCCTTCAGCCGGGCGAGCTGGCCCACCTCGCTGCCGACCGCACCCGCCGCGCCGGAGACGAAGACGGCGTCGCCGGGCTGGAAGCCGGCCACCCGCAGCAGGCCCGCGTACGCCGTGAGGCCCGGCATGCCCAGCACTCCGAGGTAGGTGGAGAGCGGGGCCGCCTGGGAGTCGACCTTGGTGGCGTACTTGGCCCGGAGCGTGGCGTACTCGCGCCAGCCCAGGTCGTGCAGCACGTGATCGCCAGGTGCGAAGGCGGGGTCCTCGGAGGCGAGGACGACACCGATGGCGCCGCCGGTCATGGGCTCGTTCACCTTGTAGGGGTCCACGTAGGACTTCGCCGAGCTCATCCTGCCGCGCATGTACGGGTCCACGGACAGGTGGATGTTGCGCACCAGGATCTGCCCCTCGGCCGGAGCCCGGACCGGCTCCTCCCGCAGCGCGAAGTCGTCCGTGGTGGGCCAGCCCTGCGGCCGGGCGGTCAGGTGCCAGGCGCGCCCGGTGGCCGGGATCCGGTTCTCGGCGGAGTCGGGGGATACGGATGAGGTCACGCTGTCGCCTCCAGAATTGCTTCAGGTACTGAAACAACCATGCGGGCCGATATTTCATGTTGTCAAGCATCGCCCGCCGCCCGCTAGGCTGGTCGCATGGCAGGAGGAGACGGTCGCACCCCGGACGCGCTCAGCGTCGAGGTGGCCGAGCTGATCGGCACCGTGGTCGCGCGCTACCACGAGGAGTACGAGCTGGCCGCCGCCGAGCATGCGCTGACCGGCGCACAGGCACGCGTCCTCACCCTGCTGTCGCACCGGCCCACTCCGATGCGGCAGCTCGCCCGCCATCTCAAGTGCGAGCCGTCGAACGTGACGGGGATAGTCGATCGACTGGAGGCAAGGGGCCTGGTCGAGCGCAGACCCGACCCCGCCGATCGCCGGGTCAAGGTCGCCGCCGCCACCGAGGAGGGCCGCGCCACCGCGACCCGGCTGCGCGGCGAGCTGGACTTCGCGGGGGAACCCCTCCAGGAACTGACGCCGGCCGAACGCCGACTGCTGCGCGATCTGCTCAGGCGGATGCTGGGCGGGACCGCGCACTGAGCCCGGCCACCAGCAGGTCGAGCCCCGCCCGGAACTCCTCCAGACGGTCGCCCTCGGCCGAGGCCGTGGCGATCTCCACCACCCGCGGATAGCGGCCCCCCGGGAGCGTCCGCCCGCGCTCGATCACCTCGTCGGCCGAGCCGCCCGACAGGCGCAGGGAGGCAGCTCCCGACTCGCTCTGCGCGAAGCCGATGACGAACCCGACCACCAGCCGGAAGGCCACGAGCAGGTCACGCCCCGACCGGCCGCCCCTGGCCAGCGCCTCCAGCATCCGCTCCCCGAAGGCCAGCGTCGACTCGTCCGTCGTGCGGCGCGCCACGATCAGCGGCACGACCTGGGGATGTCGGCGGACGGTCACCCAGTAGGACTCGGCGAGGACCCGCACCTCCTCGCGCCAGTCGTCGGCGGGCTCCGCCGGATAGGCGGCATGCCGGACGACGGCCTCGATCACCAGCGACTCCAGCCCCTCCCGGCCGTCCACGTAGTTGTAGAGCGTCATCGGACCGGTGCCCAGCCGCGCGGCGAGAGCACGCATCGAGAGGGCGTCCAGCCCCTTGTCGTCGGCCAGCTCCAGAGCCGCCGAGGCGAGTTGGTCCCTGCTGAACTTCTTCGGTGCGGGCACCGGGCGTCCGCCTTTCCTGGCCGTCTTCCGGCCACTGGCCCTCCTGGCCTTCCCTTGACCACGTACGCCGTACGTGTTCCACTGTCTTCACGTACACCGTACTTGATGAAGAGGTGGCCACCATGACCGCGGTAGACCTGTTCTCCTCCATGATCCGACTCGGGCCCGACGGCGACGTCCGGGCCGGGGAGCGCCGGATGTCCCCGGACATCGGCGGCTGGACGGTGGTGACCCTGCACGTCGAGAACGACGCGGACGCACACCCCGAGTCGTGGGAGTGCCACCCGGACGGCGAGGAGGTGATGTGCGTGCTGACCGGCACTGTGCGGGTCCACTTCCGCAGCGAGACCGATCCGCGGGACCCGGACGGGGAGCCGGCGGCCCGGCTGGGCCCGGGCACCGCCTGCGTCATCCCGCGCGGGCGCTGGCACCGCATCACCGTCGAGGAGCCCAGCGACATCATGGCGTTCTCGCGGATCGCGGGGACCCGCATGGAGCGCCGCACCGGCTGGTGAGCGACGGCGTGCCGGCCGGGAGCACGGGCATCCGGCGCACCGGACCACGAGCGGACGGCAGGGCGGCAGGGCGGCAGGGCGGCAGGAGACGGATGTCCCTCAGGGGTCCGGTTCGCCGAAATCTGCTGAAAAAGAGCTGCGACAGGCCGATAAGTTCTTCCACAGACGGCGGTCAGGATCCATGAACGGTGTGGCAGCAGCCGCGAGCGGTGAGGGCCTCGCACCGATCCGCCGAGAACCGACACCAGACACCGAGGACCTGAGATGCGCACTCTGATCAGCACCGCCTTCATATCGCTCGACGGCGTCGTGGAGGCTCCGGGTGGGGAGCCCGGCTATCGGAACGCCGGGTGGACCTTCAAGGACATCGAGTTCGTCCCCGAGGCCTTCGACATCAAGAGCCGGGAGCAGCAGGAGGCCGCCGCCATGCTGATGGGGCGGACCAGCTACGAGGCGTTCAGCCCGGTGTGGCCCGACATGGAGGACTTCGCCGACTACAAGGTGCTGCCGAAGTACGTCGTCTCCACCACGCTCGGCGAGGAGGACTTGGTGGAGAACTGGGGCGAGACGACGATCCTGCGCTCGCTCGACGACGTCGCCGCGCTGAAGCGGACCGAGGGCGGCCCGATCATCCTTCACGGCAGCGCCTCCCTGAATCAGGCGCTCTCGGACGCCGACCTGATCGACCGCTACCACCTGCTCGTCTTCCCGCTGCTGCTCGGGGCGGGCAAGCGGCTGTTCAGCACCACGGACAAGGACACCCAGAAGCTGAAGCTGGTCGAGCACGACGCCTACGCCAACGGCCTGCAGAAGAACGTGTTCGACGTCGTCCGCTGACCGGTGTCCGGGGCCCGGGGCCTGCCGCTCCCGCGGATCGCGGCCGCCGGTGGCCGAGGGCCCGGGCGTGCCGATCCGCCCGGCGGACGCGTCCGCCGGGCGGCCGGACCGGCGCAGCGGGCACCGGGCAGGGGCGGGGGACGGTGCCGGAGTGGGCGCCTGGCGACGGCGGCGCAGCCAGGCGCCGACTGCCCGGCCGGCCGGCCGGTTCGACGTCCCGCACCCGCACCCGCACCCGCACCCGCACCCGCACCCGCACCCGCACCCGCACCCGCACCCGCGGCAGGATGCGGGACGCACGGAAGGCACGGGCGTCGGACCGTCGACCTCGGCCGGTACCGGCGCCCGTCGCGATCGGCACACCCGGCGGCGGAGCGCACGGGGGGCTGTGCCTCCGGTCAGGCGGTCTTGCGGGGCCGCGCGGACTTCTTCGCGGCGGTCCTGCCCGCGGCGGCCTTCTTCGCCCCGGTCGACCCGGTCGCACCCGCCGACTTCTTGGCAGCGGCCTTCTTGGTGCCGGTCTTCGTGGCAGCAGCCTTCTTGGCGGCGGTCTTCTTGGCGGCGGTCTTCTTCGCCGCGGTCTTTTTGGCGGGACTCTTCCCGCCGGCCGACTTCGCGCCGGACCCCGCGGCTCCGGACCTGTGGGCCCCCTTGCCGCCGCTCCGCCCGGACGCCGCCCGCTCGCCCGTCTCCTTGCGGCGGTCCGAGATCTCGTGGACGGTCGCCTCGCCCTCCTGGCGCCCGCTCCTGGCCTCCTGGACGCTGCGTTCCAGCACGGACATCAGGTCCACCAGCTTGCCGCCGCCCGCCTCGGTACGGCGGCGCAGTTCCTCGGGCGGCGGCTCGGCGCCCTCCGCCTTCGCCCGGACGAGCTCTTCCAGCGCCTCCCGGTACTCGTCCCGCAGGTCGCCCCAGTCCAGCTCGCCGAGGGTCTCCATGAGGGTGTCCGCGAGGTCGAGTTCGGCGTCCCGCACCGTGACCTCCTCCTCGGGTGCGACGCCGCTGACCGAGCGGATCTCGTCGGGCCACAGCATCGTGTGCAGCGCCAGCGCGTCCTCGTAGACGCGCAGCATCCCGAGGCTCTCCCGGGCCCGCAGGGCCAGCTTGGCGACGGCGACCTTGCCGGAGCGCTTCAGCGCCTCACGCAGCAGGACGTACGGCTTGTCGGCGCGCTTGCCGTCGGCGGCCAGGTAGTAGGAGCGGTCGAGCTGGATGGGGTCGATCTCCTCGGCGGGGACGAAGCCGAGGATCTCCACGGTCTTGGCGGTGGGCAGGGGGAGGGCCGCCATGTCGTCGTCGGTCAGCAGCATGGTGCGGCCCTCTTCGGTCTCGAAGCCCCGGCCGATCTCCTCGCGCGGTACTTCCTCCTCGTCCAGCTCGCACACCTTGCGGTACCGGATGCGGCCCTGGTCGGCCGTGTGGACCTGGTGGAAGGAGACGCTGTGGTTCTCGGTGGCCGCCACCACCTTGATCGGGATCGAGACCAGCCCGAACGAAATGGTCCCTTTCCAGATTGAACGCATACTTTGTCCCTTCTATGGGACTCTCAGGTTATGCCGCACACGGAGATCGGGGGCCACCGTCTGGCCCTCAGCAACCTCGACAAGGTGCTCTATCCGGCGACGGGTTTCACCAAGGGCGAGGCGATCCGCTACTACGCCGCCGTCGCCGATGTCCTGCTGCCCCACCTCGATGGACGCCCGCTCTCCTTTCTGCGCTTCCCGGACGGCGTGGAGGGCGAGAAGTTCTTCACCAAGCACGTTCCGCCCGGCACCCCCGACTGGGTGACGACACGCAAGATCACGGTGGTGAGCAGGACGCCGCTGAACCAGGTCCTCATCCAGGACGAGGCGACGCTGATCTGGGCGGCCAATCTGGCGGCCCTGGAGCTGCACACCCCGCAGTGGCAGTCCGACCACCAGGCCGAGGCGGACCGGCTGGTCTTCGACCTCGATCCGGGTGAGGGCGCAGACATCCTGGACTGCCGCAGGCTCGCCGACTGGCTGCGCGAACGGGTGGCCGACGACGGGATCACCCTGCTGCCCAAGACCTCCGGCTCCAAGGGCCTGCACCTGATCGCGGCGATCGAGCGCACCCCCTCCGACCGGGTCTCGGCGTACGCGAAACGGCTCGCCCAGCAGGCCGAGGCGGAGCTTCCCGACCACGCGGTCAGCAAGATGGCCAAGGATCTGCGGCCGGGGAAGGTCTTCGTCGACTGGTCGCAGAACAACCAGGCCAAGACCACGGCAGCGCCCTACACACTGCGCGCCAAGCAGCGCCCGACCGCCTCCACCCCGCTGACGTGGGCCGAGCTGGCCGCCGCCGACCGGCCGGAGGACCTGGTCTTCCTCGGCACCGACTTGCCGCAGCGGATCGAGGAGTACGGCGACCTGCTGGCCCCGCTGCTGGAGAGCGCTGCGGGGAGCGGCCGTGGCCGCATCCCGGAGTAGCGGCGTGCGCACACCGCCCGGGGAGGTCCGTCCGCACGCCGGGGGAGGACGGAAGCAGCCGTGGCCGCTCCCGTCCTCCCCCGGACCGCTTCCGCGGCGGCCCCCGGAAGGGCCCGCCGACCGGTGTCAGTGCGCTTCCGCGCCCCAGTCGCTGCCCGCGCGGGCACGGTAGTCGCGAGCCGTGCGGACCCGGTCGGCCACCGAGGAGGGGAGCCGGTCCTGGACGGCGTCGGCGGCCTTCGCCGCGGCCTGCCGGCTGCTGAGCGCCGCCGCCTCCCCCGCGTTGCGCACCGCCGGGTTCTCGGCGATCCTCCGCGCGCCCTTCCTGATCTGCTCGTAGCGCTCGCGTCCCGCACGGGCGCCGAGCACGTAGCCGATGGCCAGTCCGGACACGAATGTGAGCCGGTAGCGCATAGCTTGCCCCTTCTTTCGGCTGGTGGTCCTGCTGCCGGTACCCGGGGACTGCGGCAGCCACCGGGGTGCCTCAGGGGTACCGCGTTCGGGCGGCGGCAATACCGATTTCAGAGCACCCCCTGGCATGCGCTAATGTATTCCTCACCGCAAGGGAGCGCCCCGGGGATCCGGAGTGCGACCGGCGAGACGGTCCCGTGTAGCTCAATCGGCAGAGCAGCCGGCTGTTAACCGGCAGGTTACTGGTTCGAGTCCAGTCGCGGGAGCACCACTCGAAAGGGCCCCTCCCAGGGGCCCTTTTTGCGTGCCGCCACTGCGTCCGAGGCCCGGCGCAGGGTGTTCTTCCGTACTGCACAACGAAGTTGGCCGCGAACTGGAACCAATCACCCTTGGTTCGGGGTCCTCACCTGCGTAGATCTCCCCCGCCGCGGGCGGCAGATCCTATGAACGGTTATGCTGCGGCAGACGGCGCGCACAGATGTGCGCGGCGCGCCGTTACGGGGCGGTAGCTCAGCCGGTTAGAGCAGCGGACTCATAATCCGTCGGCCGTGGGTTCGAGTCCCACCCGCCCCACCTCAGCACAACCGAGCAGAAACGTTCCAAGCTGGACCTCCACCGGGGCGCCTCCGCACGACGGGCGCCCCGTTCCGCGTTCTCCGACGGCTGTTGACCTCCGCGCCGGCCCGCCACCCCCGTCACCCGTTCGGGGCGCCCGACCCCGGTCCTCGAAGAACCCCTCCGCCCGCTCGGACCGCACGCTCCGCGGGTGTGCCGTGCGAGCCGCCCGGAACAGCGCCCGCGCCACCCTCCGCGCCATCCGCACGCCCCCTCATCGGCACCCATCCGGCCCCGCCCCACCCTCCGCTCTGCCCGGCGGCACCCGGGACGACGCTCCGGGCGACCCGGATCACCCCTCCCCCGTCGCGCCGTCACCAGAAGCGCTGTCAATTATGATTGACAAGCATCTCACGTCATCCTAGGTTGACATGCATGGCAGGAACGGAAGCAACAGGAACGGAAGCAGGAGGGGCGGACGAGGCGGTCCACACCGCGCAGGCCGCCCTGGACGGCGACCCGGCCGTGGGGTTGCGGGCCATTGCCGCACTGCGGCGGCTCACGGAGCGCCTGGAGGAACTCCAGGTCGACAGCGCGCGCCGCCGGGGGTGGTCGTGGGACGAGATCGGCGCGGCCCTCGGAGTCAGCAGGCAGGCCGTACACAAGAAGCACTCGAAGCGCACTGGGAGGTAGGGGCGATGTTCGAAAGGTTCACCGGGGAGGCACGGGACGTGGTGATCGGCGCGCAGGAGGAGGCCCACTCACTCGGACACGACCGGATCGGCACCGAGCATCTGCTGCTGGGCGCGATGCGGCGCCCCGAACAGACGGGGGCCGCGACCCTGTACCGGTTGGGCGTGAGCGCGGCGTCGTGCCGGGCGGCGGTCGCGGGAGTGGTCGCCGGGTCCCGCGAGGATCTCGGCCCGCAGGACGCGGAGGCGCTGCGCGCCCTCGGGATCGACCTGGCGGAGGTCCGCAGGCATGCGGAGGAGTCCTTCGGGGCGGGCGCGCTCGACGCGGCGCCGGGGTCCGCCCGCACGGGGCGCGGCGGCGGGACGGCCACCCGGCACATCCCGTTCTCCGCCCGTGCGAAGGACGCGTTGAAGCGGGCACTGCGCGAGGCGTCGGCACGCGGGGACCGGGAGATCGGGACCGCGCATGTACTGCTCGGCGTGCTGCGGTCGGAGGACAACATCTCCGTCGCGGTGTTCTCGCGACTCGGCGTGGACCCGGATGTGGTGCACGAACTGGTGCTCGACGACCTGCGAACGGCAGCGACAGCGTGAGGAGACCTCCGCGGCCCACGTGACCGGGGCCCTTTGAGGCTCCGGTGGCGGGTGGGACCGGTGGTATGACAGGCGTCAACTGCCCGCACAGAGCCGGGTGATAGCGTACAACCCCCCGAGGCAGCGATGTGTCGTACTGGGTATCCCGCGCATCGCGCCCATTCCGGCGATGCCATGGAAAGCACGCATACGACTGCGTCTTCACCGAAGAGGGGGAAAAATCACGATGCGTTCCACCCGCTCCACCCGCTTCTCCAAGGGCGCGCTGGCCGCTGCCGCGACCTCCGCGCTGGTACTCCTGCCCGCCGGGGCCGCCTACGCCGGCAGCGGCCCGGCCACTCCCCCGTCGCACCCGCAGAAGCTGACCCGCAGCACGGCCCCGTCCCCCGAGGGGAACCCGGCCAGCCGGGCGGCCCGGGCGGCGGGGGTCTGCGACGACGCCGTGCCGATCGGCACCCGCGGACTGATCAAGCGGGGCTCGGAGACGATCGCCTCGGTCAAGCAGTTCTACTCGAAGAAGTGCAACGAGAACTACGGGTACGTGTGGGTCTGGGAGAGCTTCCGCAAGACAGCCGCGCCCTACGACATCACCGCCGGCGTCTACAGCTACAGCGACGACTCGGTGCACGCGGCCAAGGCGTGGAAGTCCACCAAGCAGCAGGAGTTCTGGACGGACGGGGCGAACACCGTCGACCACTGCACCTCCGGCGTGGGCAGCCTGCGCCCGGCCGGCGCGCCGCAGAGCTACCAGGCGTACTCCCAGAAGCGCTGCTGAGCAACGCACCCGGGCGGCCCACGACGGCCGGAGGGGATGCGCAAGAGCCGGGGCCCGGCGCCGCTTTGCCGGTGGCGCCGGGCCCCTTCCGCGCCCTTGCGCGCCCCCTCCTCCACGACCCGCCGCCGCGCGCGTGAATCCCCGCCACGGGCATCGCCGCCTCGTACTGTGAGGTTCTGGTCTGACCGTTGTGACCGGAAAATCCCGTACTCCCATCAGGAGGAGACTCATGCGCACCTCGTCCGCCTTCAAGGGCGTCTCGCCCGTCAAGGGCGCCCTCACCGCCGCCGCCTGCGCGATGGCGCTGCTGCCCGCCGGCGCCGCCCAGGCCGACGCCACGGCGCCGGCCCCCACCGAGGCCCGGGCCGGCTCGGCGGCGGCATCCGCCGGCATGCCCGAGAGCGCCCCGGCGGCCGACGAGGCGGGCATGTCCGCCGACCGATCCGCCATGGCCGCGCACATGTGCAGCGACGCCTACCAGATCGGCTCGACCGGCTACATCAAGCGCAAGGGCTACACGATCGGTTCGGTCAAGCAGTTCTACTCGAAGAAGTGCAACCGCAACTACGGCTACCTGTGGGTGTGGAAGAGCTTCCGCGACCACCACCGGAACTACGCGACGAACGTCGGCGTGTACGACTTCCACGCCAAGAAGCTGGTCGGGCTGCGCATCTGGCGCCACACCTCCGCCGCGGAGTTCTGGTCCTACCCGGCGGACACCGTGCGCCACTGCACCGCTGCGCGCGGCGCCGTGACGGTGCCCGGCGAGAGCAAGAACTACGCCTACTCCTCCAAGCGCTGCTGACCCTGTCCGGCCGCTGACCGCCCGAGCCGCAGCGGGCGGGGGAGTTCACAGCACCGAGGCCATCCGGCGCACCACCTCCGCCAGGATCTCCGGAGAGGTCGCCAGGTTCAGCCGGACGTGCCCCGCTCCCCCGGAACCGAAAGCGGGCCCGGAATTGAGGGCGACCCGGCCGCGCCGCAGGAACACCGCGGCCGGGTCCTCGCCCAGCCCCAGCGCCCGGCAGTCGAGCCAGGCGAGGAAGGTGCCCTGGGGCTCCCGGTGGCCGACCCCGGGCAGTTCCCGGGCGAGCAGCTCCCCCAGCAGCCGCCGATTCTCGTCCAGGCCCGCCAGCAGGTCGTCGAGCCAGCCGGTGGCCTGCCGCAGCGCCGCCGAGTGCGCGATGACACCCAGGTGACTGGGCCCATGGCCGACCTCCTCCGGCATGGCGGCCAGCTCGTCGGCTGCCGCGCTGCCCGCGACCGCCAGGCCCGCCTTGAGCCCGGCCAGGTTCCACGCCTTGGAAGCCGACAGCAGACAGAACGCGTCCTGGCTGCCCGGCACCGACAGATACGGCACCTGCCTGGCTCCCGGCAGCACCAACGGCGCGTGGATCTCGTCGGCGACCACCCGCACGCCGTACGCGGCGGCGAGCGCCGCGACGCCCGCCAGCTCCTCCGCGGTGTGCACCGTGCCGGTGGGGTTGTGCGGGCTGCACAGCAGGAAGGCAGCGCGCCGCCCGCCCGCGGCGGCCCGAGCGAACGCCGCCTCCAGCGCCTCCGGATCCAGCCGCCCGGCCCCGTCCAGCGGGGCCTCCACGACGCGGCGGTCCAGGTGCGCGACGAACTGGTAGAAGGGCGGGTAGACGGGCGGATTGACCACCACCGCGTCGCCGGGTCCGGTGACCAGTTTGAGCACCTCGACGACGCCGAGCATCACGTCCGGCACCAGCGCGGTGCGCTCCGCCGGGATCCGCCAGTCCCAGCGGCGGCGCGCGAAGCCGTCCCACGCCTCCGCGTAGCCGGTGCCCGCGGGGTAGCCGGTGTCGCCCGTCCGGACCGCCTCGCGGATCGCCTCGGCGACCGGCTCCGCCGGCAGTACGTCCATCTCCGCCACCCACGCGGGCAGCACATCGGGGTCGTAGGCGCGCCACTTCATGCTCGTACGGCGGCGCAGCTCCTCCAGGCTCAGCGTGCGCAGGGGGTTCGGCAACGGTGCTCCTTCCGGTCGTCGTGCCTGTGGGCCTGTGGGTCGTGCCGGTGGATCGTGCCTGTGCGGCCCGGGGCGGTCGCGAGGCCCGGCGGGAGGCGCGGCGTCCGTCACCGGGGCGGGGTGCCGGGCCCGGTACGGGCGGCTATGAGGCATCATTCCGGCCATGGGGATAGTCGCCGGCCTGGACAGTTCAGCCGAGTACACGAGCATCGTCGTCTGCGATACCGAAACGGGTGCGGTCGTCCGGCACGGGCACGCCGAGCACCCCGGTGAGCGCGACGATCCGCAGTCCTGGCTGCGCTCCCTCGGCACGGCAGCGGGCGGCGGGCAGCTCGCCGACGTGCAGGCGATCGGTGTCTCGGCGCAGCAGCAGGGCCTCGTCGCGCTGGACGGCACGGGCGAACCGGTCGGCGCCGCGCTGCTGGGCAACGACCAGCGGGTGCAGACGGCCGCGGCGGACCTGGTGGAGGCGTTCGGCGGGCATGCGGCATGGGCGGCGGCCGTCGGCACGGTCCCGCAGGCCGCGCACCCGGTCTCCAAGCTGCGCTGGCTGGCCCGCGAACAGCCGGCGGCGGCGCGGCGGACCGCCGAGGTCATGCAGCCGCACGACTGGCTGGTGTGGCAGTTGCTGGGCCGCCCGGCGCGGCGGGTGACCGACCGCGGGGACGCCTCGGGCACCGGCTACTGGTCGGCGGCCACCGAGTCCTACCGGCCGGACCTGGTCGAGCTGGCACTCGGACACCGGGTGGGGCTGCCGGAGGTGGCCGGTCCGGCGGAGCCCGCCGGGCACACCCCTGAGGGGCTGCTGATCTCCGCCGGTACCGGCCAGACGATGGCCGCCGCGTTCGGCCTGGGGCTGGGCCCAGGCGATGTGGTGATCTCGCTCGGCGCGACCGGTTCGGTGTGCGCCGTCCACCACGAGGCGCTGGCCGATCCTTCCGGGACCATCACGTCCTACGCGGACGCCACCGGCATGCATCTGCCGGTGGTGCGCACCCTGAACGCGACGCGGGTGCTGCGCGGCACCGCCGGGATGCTCGGCACGGATCTGGAGGGCCTCTCCGAGTTGGCGCTCTCCTCCACCCCCGGCTCCTCGGGTCTGGTGCTGCTTCCCTATCTGGAGGGCGAGCAGACGCCGCAGCTGCCGCACACCGCGGGCTCGCTGCACGGGCTGCGGCGCGAGAGCATGCAGCCGGAGTTCCTGGCGCGGGCCGCTGTCGAGGGCATGCTGTGCGGGCTGGCGGACGCGCTGGAGGTGCTGCGCGCTCGCGGGGTGTCGGTGCGGCGGGTCTTCCTGCTGGGCCAGGCGGCGGGACTGGGCGCGGTCCGGGAGGCGGCGCCCGCGCTGCTGGACGCGCAGGTCGTGGTGCCCGAGCCGGCCGACTACGCGGCGATCGGCGCGGCCCGGCAGGCGGCGTGGGCGCTCTCCGGCTCCGGCCGTCCACCCCAGTGGCCTGCCGCGGCCTGCCAGGTGTTCGAGGCGGGCGAGCAGCGGGCCGTCGGGCAGGCCGTGCGGCAGCAGTACGCCACGGTGCGCGAGGAGATGTATCCGGGGGCGCTGGGCGTCTGACCCCCGCGGCGCACCAGCGCCCCGCGCCCCCGCGCAGCGCCGGTGCGCCGGGAGCGGGAGGCCCGTGACGGGAGCCCGAGGCGGACGATCCGCGACGGGTGCTGGAGGCGGGTGTCCCGCGGTCCGGGCCGGGAGCGGGCGGCCCGCGGTGCGGGCCGGAGGCGGGTGCTCGGCGGCGCGCGTCGAGGGCCGGTCGTGCGGCCATCCGGACCGTCCAAAACCGGAGGCGGCCCCGTACCGGACACTTGTACGCTCGATCACTTGCGCCTTCCGTTCTCCCGACCTGACCGACCGAGGAAATCCGTGTGCTGATCCGCCTCCTCCGCGCCCGGCTGCGCCTGTACCAGCGGCCGATCGCGCTTCTCGTGCTGCTGCAACTCGTGCAGACGAGCGCCACGCTGTATCTGCCCACTCTGAACGCGGACATCATCGACAACGGTGTCGTTCTCGGCGACACCGGCTACATCCTGCGCCACGGCGGCCTCATGCTGGCGGTCTCGGTGGTGCAGGTGGTGTGCAACATCGGTGCCGTCTACCTGGGCGCACGGACCGCGGCCGCGGTGGGCCGCGACATCCGCGCGGGCGTCTTCGACCGCGTGCAGTCCTTCTCGGCCCGCGAGGTCGGCCGGTTCGGCGCGCCCTCGCTGATCACGCGCACCACCAATGACGTGCAGCAGGTGCAGACGGTGACGCTGATGGCGTTCACCCTGATGGTCACCGCTCCGATCATGTGCTTCGGCGGCATCTTCATGGCGCTGGGCCAGGACGTGCCGCTGTCGGCCGTGCTGCTGGCCGTCGTG
This sequence comes from Streptomyces sp. NPDC006925, assembly GCF_042869575.1. Classification (NCBI taxonomy): domain Bacteria; kingdom Bacillati; phylum Actinomycetota; class Actinomycetes; order Kitasatosporales; family Streptomycetaceae; genus Streptomyces; species Streptomyces sp. NPDC006925. Next base: position 34,346 of record NZ_JBIAGB010000002.1, on the reverse strand, counting down.
CCGGTGCTGGGCGTCACGGTCGGGCTGATCGTGCGCCGGATGCGGCCGCTGTTCCGCTCCATGCAGGAGCGGCTCGACCACGTCAATCGGATCCTGCGCGAGCAGATCACCGGTGTCCGCGTCATCCGGGCCTTCGTCCAGGACGCCTACGAACGCCGCCGCTTCCACGCGGCCAACACCGAGCTGACCGACATGCAGTTGCGCACCGGCCGGTTGATGGCGCTGATGTTCCCCGTGGTGATGACCGTGGTGAACATCTCCAGCGTGGTGGTGGTCTGGTTCGGCGCACACCGCATCAGCGGCGGCGAGATGGAGATCGGGGCGCTGACCGCGTTCCTCGCGTACCTGATGCAGATCGTGATGTCGGTGATGATGGCCACCTTCATGTTCATGATGGTGCCCCGCGCCGAGGTCTGCGCCGAGCGGATCCAGGAGGTGCTGACGACCGACTCCAGCGTCACACCTCCCACCACGCCGGTCACAGCACTGCGGCGGCACGGCCATCTGGAGCTGCGCGGCGCCGGGTTCGGCTACCCGGGAGCCGAGGCACCGGTGCTGCACGGCATCGATCTGGTGGCGCGACCCGGCGAGACCACCGCCGTCATCGGCTCCACGGGCAGCGGCAAGTCCACCCTGCTGGGCCTGGTGCCCCGGCTGTTCGACGCGACGGCGGGGGAGGTCCTGGTGGACGGGGAGGACGTGCGCGCGCTGGACCCGGCGCTGCTGGCGGACACCGTGGGGCTCGTGCCGCAGCGCCCGTACCTCTTCTCCGGGACGGTTGCCTCCAACCTGCGCTACGGGCGGCCCGACGCAAGCGACGAGGAGCTGTGGCACGCCCTGGAGGTCGCGCAGGCCAAGGACTTCGTGGAGCGGATGGAAGGCGGTCTGGAGGCGGCCGTCGCACAGGGCGGCAGCAACGTCTCCGGCGGGCAGCGGCAGCGGCTGGCCATCGCGCGGGTGCTGGTGCACCGGCCGGAGATCTACCTGTTCGACGACTCCTTCTCGGCGCTGGACTACGCGACCGACGCGGCGCTGCGGGCGGCGCTCGCGCGCGAGACGGAGGAGGCCACGGTCGTCATCGTCGCGCAGCGGGTGGCGACCATCCGGGACGCCGACCGGATCATCGTCCTGGACGAGGGCCGGGCCGTGGGAACGGGGCGGCACCACGAGCTGATGGAGAGCAACGGGACCTACCGGGAGATCGTGCTCTCCCAGTTGACCGAGAGCGAGGCCGCGTGAGCGGGGCACACACCACCGTCCGGCCGCGGGCAGCGGGGATGACCGGCCCCGTGCACCGTGCGCGCGTGGCGGCGAGCGGGAAGGACACACCATGAGCGGGCCCGGGGGGATGGCCGGAGGGCCGCCCCGACGATCCATGGACTTCGCCGGCTCGGGCAAGCGTCTGCTGCGGCAGTTCCGGCCGGAGCGGGGCCTGCTGCTGATGATGCTCGGGGTGCTCGTCGTCAGCGTCACACTGAGCGTCGTCGGCCCCAAGCTCCTGGGGCATGCGACGGACCTGGTCTTCGGCGGCTTCGTCGGCCGGAAGCTGCCCGCCGGACTGACCAAGGAGCAGGCGCTGGAGAACCTGCGCCAGCGCGGGGACGACGGGGTGGCCGACATGCTCTCCGGGATGGACTTCACCCCGGGCCAGGGCATCGACTTCGGCGCCGTCGGCGCGGTGCTGCTGGGTGTGGCGGCCGTGTACGCCGCGGCCGGGCTGCTGATGCTGTGGTCGGGACGCATATCCGTCCGGGTGATCACGCGTACCGTCTTCCGGCTGCGGGAGCGGGTGGAGGAGAAGCTGGGCAGGCTGCCGCTGTCCTACCTGGACGGCCAGTCGCGCGGCGAGGTGCTCTCCCGGGTCACCAACGACATCGACAACCTCGGCCAGACGCTGCAGCAGACCATGGGCCAGCTCATCAACTCGCTGCTGACGATCGTCGGCGTGCTGGCGGTGATGTTCTGGATCTCGCCGCTGCTGGCGCTGGTCGCACTGCTGACGGTGCCGCTGTCGGCGCTGGTCGCCACGCGGGTGGGCAAGCGGGCGCAGCCGCAGTTCGTCGCCCAGTGGAAGTCGACCGGCACGCTGAACGCGCACGTCGAGGAGATGTACACCGGGCACGCGCTGGTGAAGGTCTTCGGGCGGCAGCGCGAGTCGGCCGAGGTCTTCGCGGAGCAGAACGAGGAACTCTACCGGTCCGGCTTCAAGGCCCAGTTCATCAGCGGGGTCATGCAGCCCGCGATGATGTTCGTCGGCAACCTCAACTATGTGCTGGTGGCGGTCGTCGGCGGACTGCGGGTGGCCTCGGGAGCCCTGTCCATCGGGGACGTGCAGGCGTTCGTGCAGTACTCGCGGCAGTTCAGCCAGCCGCTCACCCAGGTCGCCTCGATGGCCAACCTCGTGCAGTCCGGGGTGGCCTCGGCCGAGCGGGTCTTCGAGATCCTCGACGCCGAGGAGCAGTCGCCCGACCCCGACGAGGCGCGTGCGGTGCGGCCGGCCGCACCGCGGGGACGGGTGGAGCTGCAGCACGTCTCCTTCCGCTACGCGGAGGACACCCCGCTGATCGAGGACTTGTCGCTCTCGGTCGACCCCGGCCGGACGGTGGCGATCGTCGGCCCCACCGGTGCCGGGAAGACCACCCTGGTCAACCTGCTGCTGCGGTTCTACGAAGTGCGGGGCGGCCGGATCCTGCTGGACGGCACGGACATCGCCGCCATGTCCCGCGAGGACCTGCGCGCGGGTATCGGCATGGTGCTGCAGGACACCTGGCTGTTCGGCGGCACCATCGCGGACAACATCGCCTACGGGGCGCAGGGAGCCACCCGCGCGCAGGTGGAGGAAGCCGCGCGGGCCGCGCACGCCGACCGGTTCATCCGCACCCTGCCGGACGGCTACGACACGGTCCTGGACGCCGAGGGCGACAGCGTCAGCGCGGGCGAGAAGCAGTTGATCACCATCGCCCGCGCCTTCCTCTCCGACCCGGTGATCCTGGTCCTGGACGAGGCCACCAGTTCCGTGGACACCCGTACCGAGGTGCTGATCCAGCAGGCGATGGAGCGGCTGGCCGCGGAGCGGACCAGCTTCGTGATCGCCCACCGGCTCTCCACCATCAGGGACGCGGACGTGATCCTGGTGATGGAGAACGGCGCCATCGTCGAACAGGGCAGTCACGAGGAGCTGCTGTCCGCGGGCGGCGCCTACGCGCGGCTGTACCGTTCGCAGTTCGCCGAGGCGGTGGCGGAGGTGGACTGACCCGCCCCGCCGCCATGCGGGCCGCTCCTCGCCGCCGTGCGCCGACCGGATCCGGTCCGGCCCGGACCGGGTGGGCGGTGCCGCGCGGCGGGCGGGCGCGTCAAGCGAGCTGTCAGTCCAGATAGCCCCGCAGCTGGTCCGCGAAGGCGTGGTCGCGCAGCTTGGTGAGGGTCTTGGACTCGATCTGCCGTATCCGCTCCCGCGTGACGCCGAAGAGCCGGCCGATCTCCTCCAGCGTGCGGGGCCTGCCGTCGATCAGTCCGTAACGGAGCTGCACGACCTTGCGTTCGCGCTCACCGAGCGTGGAGAGCACCGCCTCCAGATGCTCGCGCAGCAGCAGGAACGCGGCCGACTCCACCGGCGAGGGCGCGTCCCCGTCCTCGATCAGGTCGCCGAGGTTGACGTCCTCCTCCTCGCCGACCGGCGCGTGCAGCGAGACGGGCTCCTGGGCGAGCCGCAGCACCTCGGTCACCCGCTCCTCGGTCAGGTCCAACTGGGCCGCGACCTCCTCGGCCGCGGGCTCGTACCCGCGCTCCTGGAGCATCCGGCGCTGCACCCGCACCACCCGGTTGATCAGCTCGACGACGTGCACCGGCACGCGGATCGTCCGGGCCTGGTCGGCCAGGGCCCGGGACATGGCCTGGCGGATCCACCAGGTCGCGTAGGTGGAGAACTTGTAGCCGCGCGCGTAGTCGAACTTCTCGACCGCGCGGATCAGCCCGAGGTTGCCCTCCTGGACGAGGTCGAGCATGGTCAGGCCGCGGCCCACGTAGCGTTTGGCGACGGACACCACCAGCCGCAGGTTCGCCTCGATGAGGCGGCGCTTGGCCAGTCTGCCGCGCACCACCAGGCGGTCGAGGTCGAGCGCGAGCTCCCCGTCCAGGGTGGGCGAGTCGGCGAGCTTCGCCTCGGCGAAGAGCCCCGCCTCCACACTCCGGGCCAGCTCCACCTCCTCGGCGGCGGTGAGCAGCGGGATGCGGCCGATCTCGCGCAGGTACTGGCGGAAGAGGTCCGCCGAGGCGCCGGTCGCGGGCGCCTCCGGCTGCGGCGCCGTCGGCTCCGCCCCCTCCTCGGCCCGGGGCGCCCCGCGCTGCTCCGGCACGGTCCCGCCGGGCTCCGGAACGCCGGGCGCGCCGCCCGGGGAGCCGGGCTCCGCGAGGGGCACCTGGGCCGGTGGGCCGAGGAGGGCCGCGGCCGAGGAGGCCGGCACGGGCGATTCGGCGACGGGCACCCGCCCCGGGTGCGCCGGGGGCGCCGGGGGCGCGGAGTGCGCGTCCAGCGGGGCGGTCGAGGCGGCGTGGGGCGCCGCATTCCGGGTCCGGGTCTGCACGGGGGCGACCTCCAGTGTGATCGCTGCCGGTTCGGGGGCGGCGTGCGGGACGGGAACGGCCGCGGCCGGGCCGCGCTCCATCCCGTACGGAACGTGCGGTTCCGCGGGGGACTTTGGCCCGTTCCGGCCAGCACCGCCCCGCTCCGAGGACTCAGGCACCGCTCACCAGTGTGGGGTACGACACATGCCCGCCACGAGAGGCGTGCGGGCAGTTTTTCCGCCAAACGTCACCCTCAGCACACGATCCGCTACGCGCCATTGGGGCTGCTGAGGCCGCTGTTCTCCCTGGGGCACCGGCAGTGGCAGCTCCGCGAAGCCCGACGGCGCACCCGCCGACCGCCCCGAGGCGCTCACCGGGCCCGGGGGCGCTTACCGGGAGCGGCCGCAGCGCGGCGAGCCCGAAAACGTGCGCCAGGCGCGCCGTCCCACGCCCGCGGCGGGCACCGCAGGCCGCCGGGGCGGGCCGCAACAACAGCCCGCCGGGCGCGAGTCGGCCCCGCGCGGCCGGACACCGCAGCCGGCTGCTCCCCCGCCGCCGGACGGTCCCCGTTCGGCGTCAGAGCGCCGCGGCACCCCGCTCGCGCAAGGCGATGCCGTACTGCTGGAGCGTCCAGATCTGCCGGCGCACGCCGGCCGACTGCTCGTACTCCTGGCGCGCCTCCAGACGCCGCGCCGCGCCCTCCAGTTCGGCGATGCGGGCGTTGACGGCGGCGCGGCGCACCGCGACCAGCTGCTCGCCCGCGTACGCCTCGTCGACCTCCCGGTTGCGGGCGCTGCGCAGCGGCTCGACGGCCAGCTCGGTGACCAGGGAGCGCACCGTGTCGTCCGGTGCCGCGTCCCGCACCCGTCCCAGGTAGCCGCTGTCCCCGACCCCGGCCTCGGCGCCGCCCCCAGCCTCCACCGCCTGCCGCACCACGGCGTAGGGCGGCGCGGTGAACTCGTCCGTCCCGTAGGCGTCGAAGGCGGGCGAGACCAGCTCCGGTCGCTGGAGCGCCAGCTTGAGCAACTCGCGCTCGACGCGGTGGGCGGGACTGCGCAGGTTCAGATCCGGACCGCGGGGCACGAAGGGTGCCTGCACGGCCGGGCTCTCCTGCGCGCGTGCGGCGCGCCCCGCGGTGCGCGGCGGCGCCTGGCCGCGCTCGCGCGCCCACCGGGAGAGCTGGGCGACGCGGCGGACGACGAACTCCTCGTCCACGATGCCCAGCAGCCCGGCCAGCCGTACCGCGTAGCCGCGCCGGATGGAGGGGTCCTTGATCTGGGTGACGACCGGCGCGCCCTCCTCCAGTGCGGCGGACCGCCCCTCGGCGGTGTCGATGTTGTGCCGGTCCACGATGGAGCGGATGGCGAAGTCGAAGAGCGGGGCACGGTCCTCGATCACCTTGGCCACGGCCTCGTCGCCGTGCGCGAGCCGCAGATCGCACGGGTCCATACCGCCGGGCGTCAGCGCGATCCAGGTGCGGGCCGCGAACTTCTGGTCGTCCTCGAAGGCGCGCAGCGCGGCCTTCTGTCCGGCCGCGTCGCCGTCGAAGGTGAAGACGACCTCCGACTGCGCGTTGTCCATCAGCACCCGGCGAAGGATCTTCACGTGCTCCCCGCCGAAGGCGGTGCCGCAGGTGGCGATGGCCGTGGTCACTCCGGCCAGGTGGCAGGCCATCACGTCGGTGTAGCCCTCCACGACGACGGCGCGGTTGGCCTTGGCGATCTCCCGCTTGGCCAGGTCGATGCCGTAGAGCACCTGGGACTTGCGGTAGAGGGGTGTCTCGGGCGTGTTGAGGTACTTCGGCCCCTGGTCGTCCTCGCGCAGCTTGCGGGCGCCGAAGCCGACGACGTCGCCGGTGATGTCGCGGATCGGCCACATCAGGCGGCCGCGGAAGCGGTCGATGGGCCGGCCGTTGCGCGCCTCCTGCGCGAGGCCGGAGAGCGTGAGCTCCTTGTCGGTGAAACCCTGCCCGCGCAGATAGCGCACCAGGTGGTCCCAGCCCGCCGGGGAGTAGCCGATGCCGAAGTGCCGGGCGGCCTCCTGGTCGAATCCCCGGTCGGCGAGGAAGCGGCGGCCGACCTCGGCCTCGGGCCCGTCGAGCTGCTCGGCGTAGAAGCGGGCCGCGATCCGGTGCGCCTCCACCAGCCGGGTGCGCTCCCCCTGCTGGGAGGCGCGGCCGTAGCCGCCCTCCTCGTAGCGCAGGGTGATCCCGGCGCGGGCGGCGAGCCGCTCGACGGACTCGGAGAAGGACAGGTGGTCGACCTTCATCACGAAGTCGAGGGTGTCCCCGCCCTCCTGGCAGCCGAAGCAGTGGTAGAACCCCTTGCTCGGGCTGACGTGGAACGAAGGGGACTTCTCGTCATGGAACGGGCACAGCCCCTTGAGGTTTCCGCCGCCCGCGTTGCGGAGCTGGAGGTACTCGGACACCACGGAGTCGATCGGGACCGCGTCCCGGACCGCCTTCACGTCCTCATCGTTGATCCTTCCAGCCACGTGGGAAGTCTACGGCCGCCCGGTGACACTCCCCGACCCCGGTGCGGCGGCGCGGCTCAGGGCCGCGGGATGTTGCGCAGATTCGACCGCGCCATCTGGACCATCCGCCCCACTCCCCCGTCCAGCACGGTCCGGCCCGCGGAGAGCGCGAAGCCGCTCACCTGCTCCCGGGTGATCTTCGGCGGCAGGGAGAGCGCGTGCGGATCGGTCACGATGTCGAGCAGCGCGGGCCCGTCGTGCGAGAGCACGTCCCGCAGGGCGCCGCGCAGCTGCTTGGGCTTCTCGACCCGTACGGCGTGCGCGCCCGCGGCCTCGGCGAGGGCCGCGAAGTCCGGGTTGCGGTTGTGGGTGCCGTAGGCGGGCATCCCGTCGACCATCATCTCCAGCTCGACCATGCCCAGCGAGGAATTGTCGAACAGCACGATCTTGACCGGCAGGTCGTACTGGACCAGCGTGAGGAAGTCCCCCATCAGCATGGTGAAGCCGCCGTCCCCGGAGAGCGAGACCACCTGCCGGCTCCGGTCGAGGAACTGCGCGCCGATGGCCTGCGGCAGCGCGTTGGCCATCGAGCCGTGGCTGAAGGAGCCGATCACCCGGCGCCGCCCGTTCGGCGTGAGATAGCGCGCCGCCCATACGTTGCACATCCCGGTGTCCACGGTGAAGACGGCGTCGTCGGCCGCCTCCTCGTCCAGCACCGAGGCCGCGTATTCGGGGTGGATGGGGGTGTGCTTCTCGACCTTGCGGGTGTACGCCTTGACGACGCCCTCCAGCGTCTCGGCGTGCTTGCGCAGCATCCGGTCCAGGAACCGGCGGTCGGTCCTGGCCCGCACCCGGGGGGTGAGGCAGCGGAGCGTCTCGCGCACGTCGCCCCACACCGCGAGGTCGAGGGCGGTGCGCCGGCCCAGGTGCTCGGGGCGCACGTCGACCTGGACGATCCGGCAGTCCTTGGGCAGGAACGCGTTGTACGGGAAGTCGGTCCCCAGCAGGATCAGCAGATCGCACTCGTGGGTGGCCTCGTAGGCGGCACCGTAGCCGAGCAGTCCGCTCATGCCCACGTCGTAGGGGTTGTCGTACTGGATCCACTCCTTGCCGCGCAGTGCGTGCCCCACCGGGGTCTTGAGCCGCTCGGCGAACTCCATGACCTCGCCGTGCGCACCCGCGGTACCGGCGCCGCAGAACAGCGTGATCTTCTCCGCGTCGTCGATCAGGTGCACCAGCGCGTCGATCTCCGCGTCCCCGGGGCGCACGCTGGGGCGCGAGGTGACCAGCGCATGCTCCTCCGGGCTGTCGGGCGCCGCCTCGGACGCCAGATCGCCGGGGAGCGCGACGACGCTGACCCCCTGCTGCCCGACGGCGTGCTGGATGGCCGTCTGGAGCACCCGCGGCATCTGCTGCTCGCTGGAGATCAGTTCGCTGTAGTGGCTGCACTCGGCGAAGAGCCGGTCGGGGTGGGTCTCCTGGAAGAAGCTGGTGCCGATCTCGCTGCTGGGGATGTGCGAGGCCAGCGCGAGGACGGGCGCCATCGAGCGGTGCGCGTCGTAGAGCCCGTTGATCAGATGCAGGTTGCCGGGGCCGCAGGAGCCGGCGCACGCGGCGAGCTTCCCGGTGAGCTGTGCCTCGGCGCCGGCCGCGAAGGCGGCGGTCTCCTCGTGGCGGACCTGGATCCAGTCGATGGCGGGGGTCCGCCGAATGGCGTCGACCACCGGGTTGAGGCTGTCCCCCACCACACCGTAGAGGCGCTCCACCCCGCAGCGCACCAGCGTGTCGACGAACTGCTCGGCCACCGTCTGTTTCGCCATCGTTCACCGGTCCTTCGCTCGCCGCGCCACGGGAGGGCGGCGGTACGGGGTGTCGCTCTTCCGCTGAACGTATTCCCCGTCCGCCGCTCAAGCATCACGTGAATCTCCCCTACCGGCACGGCGTCGGCCGGTACGGCGGCGGACCACGGTGGCGGAACGGCGTACCGGTGGGCCGCCCCGCGCGGGGCGGCCCACCGGTACGGACCCGCCCGCGCGGGGCGGCCCACCGGTACGGACCCGGCGAGCCCGGGCTCACGGTAGGGCTCAGGCCGGATCGGCAGCGCCCAGCGACTCCAGCGGCACACCCGGGTCGGCCAGCGCGTCGGGGTCCACCGCGGCGCCGGACCTGATCAGGTCCTGCACGGCCCCGGTCACGTCCCAGACATTGGCGTTCAGCCCGGCCAGCACCCGGTTGTCCCGCAGCCAGAACGCGATGAACTCGCGCTTGGCCAGATCCCCCCGGCACACCACCTGGTCGTAGGAGCCGGGCGGGGCGTGCCCGGAGTACTCCATGCCCAGGTCGTACTGGTCCGAGAAGAAGTACGGCACCCGGTCGTAGGACACCTGCGCGCCGAGCATGGCCCGGGCCGCCGCCGGACCGCCGTTGAGCGCGTTGGCCCAGTGCTCCACCCGCAGCCGGTCGCCCAGCAGCGGGTGCGCGACGGCGGCGGCGTCGCCGGCGGCGTGGATGTCCGGATCGCTGGTGCGCAGCGAGGCGTCCACGGCGATCCCGCCGCCCGGGCCCGGCGCCAGCTCCAGACCCGCGCTCTCGGCCAGCGCGGTGCGCGGCGCGGCGCCGATGGCGGCCAGCACGTCGTGCGCGGGGTGCTCGTCACCGTCGTCGGTGCGCACACTCTGCACCATGCCGTCGGTGCCGGTGATCTCGGTCAGCCGGGCGCCGAAGTGGAAGCGGACGCCGTGCTCGCGGTGCAGGTCCGCGAAGAGCGCGCCCAGCTCCGGGCCGAGGGCGCCGTGCAGCGGCGTGGGCTCCGGCTCGATGACGGTGACCTCCGCGCCGTAGGTGCGCGCCGCCGCGGCCACCTCCAGGCCGATCCAGCCCGCCCCGGCGATCACCAGGTGGCCGTTCTCCTGGCCCAGCGCGCTCAGCACCCCACGCAGCCGCTCGGCGTGCGCCAGCCGGCGCAGGTGGTGCACACCGGCCAGGTCGGTCCCGGGGATGTCCAGCCGCCGTGGCTCGGCACCCGTGGCCAGCAGCAGCTTGTCGTAGTGGATGCGCGTGCCGTCGCCCAGCCGGACCGACCTGCCCGCCCGGTCCAGCTGCACCGCGGGCTGCCCCAGGTGCAGCTCGATGTCGGCGCCCGCGTACCAGGCGGGCTCGTGCACGAAGACGCTGTCCCGTTCGTCCGAACCGGCGAGGTAGCCCTTGGAGAGCGGAGGGCGCTCGTAGGGATGGTCGCGCTCGTCGCCGATCAGGATGACGCGGCCGGTGAACCCTTCCGCGCGCAAAGTCTCGGCGGCTTTCGCCCCCGCCAGCCCTCCGCCGACGATGACGAACGTACGGTGTGCGTCGACCACTTGAAGCCTCCTCCTCGAAGACGCTGCCCCCTGCGGGCCCTGCTGTCCCCCGTCGTCCACACGTGAGCGTCCCGCATCGGGGCGGGCCCGGGAAGAGGCAGGGGGCATGGATGGGACGTATGAGCCCCGCGACGAGTTCCGAGGCGCCGGACGACCCCGGGGGGGCGCCGGACACCCGGCCCGGTGCCCGGCCGGCCCGGCGCGGGCGCGGCCCCGGCCGGCCGCGCGTCCCATGCGGAGCGCCGCGCACCTCATCCGTGCTGCCCGCGCATCGCCAGCGCGCGGTGCAGGGCGCGGGCGGCGGCGTCGGTGAGCGTGGAGATCTGGTCGACGACCACCCGCAGCCGCGCCGTGTCCGGGTCCGGGGCGAGCGCTGCCTCCGCGTACAGGTCCGCGTACTGCGGATCCAGCCCCTCCGGCGCTCTGGCCAGCAGCGCCTCGGCCAGTTCACGCAGGACCACCCGCTGCTCGCGCCGCAGCCGCTCCAGGTCGGGCCGCTGCATCACATAGCGGTCGGCGACCGCCTTGAGCACGGCGCACTCCAGTCGCGAGGACTGCGGGACGATCAGTTCGGCCGCGTACCGGGTCAGCGGGCCCGAGCCGTGCGCGGCCCGGGTCGCGGCCTCGGCGGCCATGCAGAAGCGGCCGATGAGCTGGCTGGTGGCGTCCTTGAGGCGGGCCTGGGCGTGTGCGGTGCCGTCGTAGGAGTGCGGCCACCAGTCCTGCTCCAGGAGCCGGTCGAGCGCGGCGGCCAGCTCGCCCTCCCCGGCTCCCGGCGCGTAGCGCTCCGCGGCCACCTCGAACACATCGCCGCGCTCGGGTCCGGACCGCAGGATGCGCGGGTCCAGATGGCCGGCCCTGATTCCGTCCTCCAGATCGTGCACCGAGTAGGCCACGTCGTCCGACCAGTCCATGACCTGCGCCTCGAAGCAGGTGCGGCCCTCCGGCGCGCCCTCGCGCAGCCAGCCGAAGACCGGCAGGTCGTCCTCGTAGACGCCGAACTTGGGCGAGGCGGGGTCGTCCGGATGACCGCCGCGCCGCCACGGGTACTTGGTCGCTGCGTCCAGTGCGGCCCGCGTCGCGTTGAGCCCGACGTAGCCCTGGCCCTCCAGTTGCGCGGAGAACCGCTTGGGCTCCAGCCGGGTGAGCAGCCGCAGCGACTGCGCGTTGCCCTCGAAGCCGCCCGCCGGTGCGGCGATCTCGTCCAGCACGGCCTCGCCGTTGTGCCCGAACGGCGGGTGCCCCAGGTCGTGGGCGAGGCAGGCCGTCTCGACCAGGTCGGGGTCGCAGCCCAGCGCGGCACCCAGCTCCCGGCCCACCTGGGCGCACTCCAGGGAGTGCGTCAGCCGGGTGCGCGGCGTCGCGTCCCAGGCGGGGCTGGCGCTGCCCGGTGCGACCAGTTGCGTCTTGCCCGCCAGCCTGCGCAGCGCCGCTGAGTGCAGAACCCGGGCGCGGTCGCGCTGGAAGGCGGTGCGCCCCGGCCGCTTGTCCGGCTCCGGCACCCAGCGCGCGAGGTCGGCGGGACCGTAGCGCAGCGCCGCGGGGGCGCCGCCCTCTACCGCGAAGGAGGGTTCCATACACCGACCGTAACCGCAGGGCCCGGGCTCACGGCTGCGGGGCGGGCCGCGTCTCCTCCTCCACCCACCGCAGATAGTCCGCGCTGCCGCGCACCACGGCCGTGGCGATGATCTCCGGCACCTCGTACGGGTGGGCCTCGCGGAGGTAGTCCTCCAACGCGCCGTAGCGGTCGGCGCAGGTCTTGAACAGCACCTGCCACTCGGAGTCCGTCTGCACCGCGCCCTCCCACCGGTAGACGGCGGTGACGGGGCCGTTGAGCTGGGCACACGCCGCCGCCCGCCGGGTGATCGCTCCGGCGGCGAGCGTCTGGGCCTGCTCCTGGGAGGCGGTCGTCGTCAGCACGGTGAGGATCTCGGTCATCCGGACAGCGTAGCCACCGCGCGCGACCGCACCCGGTGCCGTAGCGGCCGGGGCGGACAGCGGAGGCGTCCCGGCGCGTGCGGACTCCGGAGGCGACGAGGGCCGAAACGTTCAAGACAGCCGGGACGCGGCGCTCTAGCGTGGCCGTATGACACCGCGCTTCGACCTCATCGGCATCGTCACTTCCGACATGGCCGCCTCGCTCGCCTTCTACCGGCGGCTGGGTCTCGACATTCCCGCGGACGCGGACGGACAGCCGCACGTGGAGCACGTCGGGCCGGGCGGCGTGCGACTCGCCTGGGACACCGAGGAGGTCGTCCGCTCCTTCGACCCGGGGTGGACGGCTCCGTCGGGCAGCGGCCGGATCGGGCTCGCTTTCCTGTGCGACTCACCCGCCGAGGTCGACCGGCTGTACGGCGAGCTGACCGGCGCGGGCTACGCGGGCCATCACGCCCCGTGGGATGCCGTCTGGGGGCAGCGCTACGCCGTCGTCCTGGACCCGGACGGCAACGGCGTCGACCTGTTCGCGCCGAACGACTGACCGGCCCGGCGGCCGGCTCCGGGCACCAGTGCGGTCAGCGGAGCGCCCGCCAGGGCGTGGACCTCGCGGGAGAGGTGCGCCTGATCGGCGTACCCGGCCCGCTGCGCCGCCCCGGCGAAGGGGGTGCCCGACCGGGCCAGGTGCAGCGCCCGCTGCATCCGCAGCACCCGGGCCAGGGTCTTGGGCCCGTACCCGAACGCGGCGCGGCACCGGCGGTGGAGCTGGCGTTCGCTCAGGCCCACGCCGCGGGCCGTCCGCGCCACCCCGGCCCCCTCGCGCAGCGCCGCGACGACGGCTTCCTCCTGCGCTGCGGCACGCCGGTCGGCGGCTGTGCGCTCCGGTACCGCCAGCCGCTCCGCCGCGGCCTCCTCCAGCGCCGCCAGCGGGTCGCGGGCACCGGCGACCCGCTCGGTCAGCTCCCGCACCCGGCCGGCGGGCCACAGGTCGGCCAACGGCGTGCGCCGGTCCCGCAGCTCCCAGGCCGGCGGGCCGAAGACCCGCGGGCCGGCGCCCGGCGGCAGCCGCAGGCCGTACGCCGGGAGTCCCGCGCGCTCGGTCGCCGGATGCGCGCGGGTGTCCGGGCCCGCGACGACCAGCTCGCCGTTCCACAGCAGCAGGTCCATGCAGCCGTCCGGCAGCACCCGCCCGGTGGTGCCCGGGGGCACGGCGGGACGGCTCCAGCACACCGCGCCCTCCAGCCGGGACGTCCGCTCCTCGTACATGGCCCCAGGATGCACCCGGCCACCGACAGCCCGGCCGCCGGGCGCACGGCAGTCGGGCGCACGGCAGTCGGGCGCCGGCAGCCGGGCGCGCCGGGGGCTCAGTCCGGGACGCTTTCCGCCAGGTACGCCGTGGGGCTGACGCCGCGCAGCCGCTTGAAGGCCGCGCTCAGCGCGAAGCCGTCCCCGTAGCCCACCCGGCGGGCGACGGCGCCCAGCGTCGCGCCCTGCTCCCGCAGCAGCCGGGCCGCCAGATCGATGCGCCACTGCGCGAGGTAGGACATGGGCGGCTCGCCGACCAGTTCGGAGAAGCGGCGGGCGAGACTCGCGCGGGACACCCCGGCTCCGGCCGCGAGCGCCGCCACGGTCCAGGCGTGCCCGGGCTGTTCGTGCAGCAGCCGCAGCGCCACCCCCACCACCGGGTCGCTCTGGGCGCGGTACCAGGCGGGCGCGTCCGCCTCGGGCCGCGCGAACCAGGCGCGCAGCACGGAGACCAGCAGCAGGTCCAACAGCCGGTCGAGGACCATCTGCTGTCCCGGTGCGTCCTTGCCGACCTCCGCGGCGACCAGCCGCATCAGGTCCGCGTCCCACTCGGCCGCGTCCAGCACCAGCACCGGCGGCAGCGCGTCCAGCAGCCGGGCGCTGAGGTCGCCGTGCAACTGGTAGCTGCCGCTCAGCAGGACGGCGGGATCGGCAAAGCTGCGGCCCCAGGTCCGCACCCCCAGCGCGAGCTCCTCGCACATGTCGGTCCCGTCCACAGTGGTGCAGCAGTCACCCGGCTGGATCAGCAGCCCCGGTTCGGTCTCCGGATCGTCGGCGAGCACATAGGGGGCCGGTCCGCGCAGCACCGCCACATCGCCGGGCGCCAGCCGCACCGGCTCCGGCGCCTGGGAGTGCCGGACCCAGCCGGTGCCGCGCAGCATGGACGCCAGCGACAGCGGCGCGCCGTCCTGCACCCGTACGCCCCATGGGGGTGCGAGCACCGCCCGGTGGAAGAGTCCGCCGCGCGCCCGGGCGCCGCCGAGCACGTCGGTCAGCGCCTCGGTCAGCCCGTCGGCACCCCCCGTCCGCCACGCCTCCGCGGCCCGGCCGGACCGCCCGCCCCGTTCGGCGCCCCGCGCCGCGACCGTTGTCACGGCAGCAGCCTAGACGCACGGACATGCGGCTGAGCCGCCGGCCGATGTCCCCGGGGGGCCCGGACGGCGTCGGCTTGCGGCACGACACCAGCGGAAGAGTGAGCACGCGGCGGAGCGGCAGCACGCCCAGGACCCGGTCCTCGTGCTGTGCGGCACCGGCAAGAACGGCGCCCCGGTCGTCGGACGACCGCGGACCCGCGGCTGCTCGTGCGCGTGGGCTCCGGCACCGGGCAGAGCCACCCTTCGACCGGGAGGACCCGCAGGCGAATCCGCCGCGCCCGCGGGTGGCCCGGTTGCGTCGCGTGCCGTGCGGGGCACGATGGACGCATGGATGATGTGACCGCCCTGGCAGCCGAGCACATGGCGCTGGCACGGAATGACCCGCACGGCCGCAGCGCGTACCTCTTCCTGCACGACGGGCCGCTGCGGCAGTCCGTCATCGCGCTGACGGAGGGGTCGTCGCTGGAGGAGCACAACACGCCGCCCGCGGCGAGCGTCCACGTCCTCCAGGGCAGCATCCGGCTCACCGAGGGCAGCGCCGACCAGGACGTCGCCGCCGGGCAGATCCAGCGGGTTCCGCACCTGCGGCACGGTGTGCTCGCACTGGAGGACACCGTGTTCGTCCTGACGGCGGTGACGGGTACCGACTGACGGGCCCGCGGGCAGCGCTCAGGCGCCGTCGGCGGCGCCCCACTCCGCGATGCGGTGCAGTACGGAGCGCAGCGCCAGCTCGTAGCCGAAGACGCCGTGCCCGGAGACCATGCCCTGGCACACCGGCGCGGTGACCGAGGTGTGCCGGAAGGCTTCGCGGGCGTGCACGTTGGAGATGTGCACCTCGACGCAGGGGATGCCGAGCGAGGCCACCACCTCGACGGCGTCCCGCAGCGCGTAGCTGTAGTGCGCGTAGGCGCCGGGGTTGAAGACGATGCCGCTGTCGCCGCCCCGGGTGGCGTGGATCAGGTCGATCAGCGCTCCCTCGCTGTTGCTCTGCGCGCAGCGCACCTCGGCACCCAGTTCGGCGCCGAGCGCCGTGACCCGCTCCTCGACGTCCCGCAGCGTGGTGCTGCCGTAGGTCGCCCGGTCGCGTTCGCCGAGCAGGTTGAGGTTGGGGCCGTGCAGGAGCAGCACGCGCGGCCTCGCGGAGGGGGACCCGGCTGCGGGGGAGTTCGCGTTCATGGGGGCAGCCTAGAGCCCGGCGGCCGCGGCTCGCCCCGGTCGCCGGACCGGATGCGGCCGCAGCGGGGCACGCGGTGCGGCACCGGTCGTGGCGCGGCTGACCTCGACCGCCCCGGGGCCTGCCGCTAGCCTCCACAGGAGAGAGTCGCTGAACGAGCGAGGAGCAGGGCGGGCGATGGGCTGGACAGCGCGGAACATTCCGGACCAGAGCGGCCGTACGGCGGTCGTGACCGGTGCCAACAGCGGGCTCGGCTTCGTGACGGCGCGGGAGCTGGCACGGCGCGGAGCGCGGGTGGTGCTCGCCTGCCGGGACGAGGAGCGGGGCGGCCGGGCCCGGGACGCGCTCGTGCAGGAGCTGCCCGAGGCAGGGCCGCGCACCGAGCTGCGTCGGCTCGATCTGGGCGACCTGGCGTCGGTGCGGGCCTTCGCCAAGGAGTTGCCGGACGAGCGAGTGGATCTCCTCGTCAACAACGCGGGAGTGATGGCGCTGCCCTACGGCCGGACGGCGGACGGCTTCGAGCGGCAGTTCGGCGTCAACCACCTGGGCCACTTCGCCCTCACCGGACTGCTGCTGGAGCGGCTGCTGGCGGCCCCGGCACCCCGCGTCGTGACGCTGTCCAGCGGGCTGCACGTACTGGCCAACATCGACATCGCGGACCTCAACAGCGAGCACTCCTACCGGCGCTGGATCGCCTACGGCCGGTCCAAGACGGCCAATCTGCTCTTCACCCACGAGCTGGCCCGGCAGCTTGCGGACACCCCGCTGGTCGCCGCCGCCGCGCACCCCGGCTACGCGGCCACCAACCTGCAGACCGCCGGAGCCCGTATGGAGGGCCGGAAGACCGCCGAACGGGTGATGGCGCTGGGCACCCGCGTCGTGGGGCAGTCCGCCGACGCGGGCGCGCTGCCGACGCTGTACGCGGCGACCGCTCCCGGGGTGGCGCCGGACTCCTACACCGGGCCGAGGCTGCTGGGCTGGCGCGGTGCTCCGGCGCCGTCCTGGCGGGCGCCCTGGACCCTCAGCGACGTGGCGGCCGAGCGGCTGTGGGCGGCCTCCGAGCAGTTGACGGGGGTCACCTACGGGGTTCCCTCGTGATCCGGGCGGTCGTGGTCGACGACGACTTCATGGTGGCCCGGCTGCACAGCACCCTGGTCTCCCGGGTGCCCGGGTTCGAGGTCGCCGCGGTGGCGCACAGTGGTGCGGAGGCGCTCACCGCGGTGCGCGAGACCGCACCGGACCTGGTGCTGCTGGACCTGTACCTGCCCGACGTCAGCGGGCTGGAGGTGCTGCAGCAGTTGCGCGGCGACGGCGCGCCGGGCGGCGGCCCGGACGTGCTGGTGATCACGGCGGCGCGGGACGCGGCGAGCGTGCGGGCCGCACGGCACGGCGGGGCCGTGCAGTACGTCGTCAAGCCGTTCGAAGGGCAGCTGCTGAGCGAGCGACTGGAGCGGTACGCGCGGGAGCGGCAGGACCTGGAATCGCTGACGGCCCCCGGCCAGGAGGAGCTGGACCGGGTCTTCGGGCTTTCGGGCGGCGGTGCGACCGCGGCACTCCCGGGAGCCGCGGCGGCGCGCGTGACCGCGCAGGTACCCGACGGCGCCGGCGTGGCACTCCGGACACAACCGTTGCCCAAGGGGCTGACCGAGCAGACCGCGGCCCTGGTCCGCGCGGCCCTCCGGGCGGGTCCGCGGGCGACGGGTGTGTCGGCTTCGGAGTGCGCCGAGCACAGCGGTCTGTCCCGGGTGAGCGCCCGCCGCTACCTGGAGCACTTCGTGGCGATCGGGGCCGCGCGGGTCACCCTGCGGTACGGCACCACGGGCCGCCCCGAACGCCGCTACCACTGGATGTGAGGTGCGGCCGGGCGGCCCGTTCGCCGTCGCGGGTCAGACCTCGGTGAAGCACATGGTGTGGTCGCCGCCGCGGTTGCTGGAGTACTGGATGCCGTAGTCGTACTGCGCCGGGCATTCCTTGTCCGGTCCGAAGAGCCGCTCTCCCGTCTTGTACTCGGCCTCCGGGGAGCCGCAGTCGACGATGGTGGGCAGCGGGTCGTCGTCGGTGCCCTCGATCTTCACGCAGTCGCCCTGCTGCGGGTCGTGCGTCTTCTGCTCCTCGATCCGCGCGGACTCCGACGCTTCCGCCTTGGCCTTCCCGCCGTTGGGATCGGTGTTGTAGTCGTACACGTACCAGCCGACCCCGCCGAACACCGCCAGGACGAGGACGGCGGCGATCAGACCGCGCAGCGGGCTCGCCTGCGGACGGCGCTGCGGGCCGCCGGGCGGTGGCGGAGGGCCCTGGGGCTGCTGGTACTGGTACTGGTACGGCGGTGGTGCGGACATGGGTGTGCCCCCGTTGAGGTGATGGCTTGACATGCGCTGACGCGCACATGACGGCATTACTGTAAGGGCACCCACGCGCGGCCGGGTGCCACCCCCGCCCTCGCCGAACAGCGATGTTTCCGCCCGGCGTTGCGTCGACGTCGGCTCCCGGCCCGAGCACCGCCGGACGGCGCGGCTCGGCCTGGACGAGCCGCGTTGGGACGCCGGGGGACGGGGTCGGGCCCGGACCCCGGCATCGGGCCCCCGGCCCCCGGCCCCCGGCCCCTGGCCCCTGGCCCCTGGCCCCGGCGGACGCAGCGCGATGGACCAAGGGCCGAAGACCGGGGGCCGAAGACCGGGGGCCGAAGACCGGGGGCCGAAGAAGAAGGAGGCGGCACCCCCGCACGGGTACCGCCTCCTGGGCCGGGTTCCCCGTCCGCGGTGAGGGTCGGTGCGGACGGGGAGCCCGGGAGTGGGATGGCTCGGGTTACGCGGTCGCGTGCTGCTGGGCCGCGGCCGCCCGGCCCGCCTCCAGGCGGGCCACCGGGATGCGGAACGGCGAGCAGGAGACGTAGTCGAGGCCCACCTCGTGGAAGAAGTGCACCGACTCGGGGTCGCCGCCGTGCTCACCGCAGACACCGAGCTTGAGGTCGGGCCGGGTGGCCCGGCCCGCCTCGGCGGCGCTGCGGACCAGGGAGCCCACGCCGTCCTTGTCGATGGTCTCGAACGGGGAGACGCCGAAGATGCCCTTCTCCAGGTAGGCCGTGAAGAAGCTGGCCTCGACGTCGTCGCGGCTGAACGCCCACACCGTCTGGGTCAGGTCGTTGGTGCCGAAGGAGAAGAAGTCGGCGCACTCGGCGAGCTGGTCGGCGGTGAGCGCGGCGCGCGGCAGCTCGATCATGGTGCCGAGGGTGAGCCCCAGCTCCACGTTGTGCCGCTGCTCGACCTCCGCGATGACCTGCTCGGCCTCCTCGCGGACGAGTTCCAGCTCCTGCACGGTGCCCACCAGGGGAATCATGATCTCGGCCCGCGGGTCGCCGCCGCCGGCCTTCCGTGCGGCGGCCGCTTCGGCGATGGCGCGGATCTGCATGGTGAACAGGCCGGGGATGACCAGACCGAGGCGGACGCCGCGCAGCCCCAGCATGGGGTTCTGTTCGTGCAGCCGGTGCACGGCCTGCAGCAGCCGCAGGTCGTTCTCGTTGGCGTCCTTGCGGGACTCGGCGAGCGCGACCCGGACCGACAGTTCGGTGATGTCGGGCAGGAACTCGTGCAGCGGCGGGTCCAGCAGCCGCACCGTCACCGGCAGTCCGTCCATCGACTCGAACAGCTCGACGAAGTCGCCCTGCTGGAGCGGGAGCAGCGCGCCCAGCGCCCGCTCGCGCTCCTCCTCGGTGTCGGCGAGGATGAGCCGCTCCACCAGCTCGCGCCGCTCCCCGAGGAACATGTGCTCGGTGCGGCACAGGCCGATCCCCTGGGCACCGAACCGGCGGGCACGCGCGGCGTCCTCGGCGTTGTCGGCGTTGGCCCGTACCCGCAGCCGGCGTACCCGGTCGGCGTACGCCATGATCCGGTGGACGGCCTGGACCAGCTCGTCGGCCTCGTCGGCCCCCGCGTGCGTGCGGCCCTCGAAGTACTCCACGACCGGCGAGGGGACGACCGGCACCTCACCGGCGTAGACCTTGCCGGTGGAGCCGTCGATGGAGACGACGTCGCCCTCCTCGATGATCCGCCCGTCCTGGCTCTTGAGGCAGCGCCGCTTGGTGTCGACCTCCAGCTCCTCGGCGCCGCACACGCAGGTCTTGCCCATTCCGCGGGCGACCACGGCCGCGTGCGAGGTCTTGCCGCCGCGCGAGGTGAGGATGCCCTCGGCGGCGAGCATCCCGTCCAGGTCGTCGGGGTTGGTCTCGCGGCGGATGAGGATGACCTTCTCGCCCGAGCGCGACCACTTGATGGCGGTGTAGGAGTCGAAGACCGCCTTGCCGACGGCGGCGCCCGGCGACGCGGCGATGCCCCAGCCGATCTGGTCGGCGTCCTTGACCCCGCCGTTGCTGTCGAAGCGGGGGAACATCAGCTGCGCGAGCTGGGTCCCGTTGACCCGCTGCAGCGCCTCGGCCTCGTCGATCAGGCCCTGGTCGACGAGCTGGGTGGCGATGCGGAAGGCGGCCGCCGCGGTGCGCTTGCCGACGCGGGTCTGCAGCATCCACAGCTTGCCGCGCTCGATGGTGAACTCGATGTCGCACAGATCCCGGTAGTGGTTCTCCAGGGTCTCCATGATCTGCATGAGCTGGTCGTAGGACGCCTTGTCGAGCTGTTCGAGGTCGGCGAGCGGCACGGTGTTGCGGATACCGGCGACGACGTCCTCGCCCTGGGCGTTCTGCAGGTAGTCGCCGTAGACGCCCTGCTGGCCGCTGGCCGGGTCGCGGGTGAAGGCGACGCCGGTGCCGGAGTCGGGGCCGAGGTTGCCGAAGACCATCGAGCAGATGTTGACGGCCGTTCCCAGGTCGTGCGGGATGCGCTCCTGGCGGCGGTAGAGGCGGGCGCGGGCGCCGTTCCACGAGTCGAAGACCGCGCGGACGGCCAGGTCCATCTGCTCACGGGGGTCCTGCGGGAAGTCGCGGCCGGTCTCCTCGGAGACGATGGCCTTGAACTTCTGGACCAGTTCCTTGAGGTCGTCCGCGGTCAGGTCCACATCGGTCACAGCGGCGCGTGCGCTCTTGACCTCGTCCAGGGTCTCGGAGAAGCGCTCACCGTCGATGCCGAGCACCGTGTCGCCGAACATCTGGATGAGGCGGCGGTAGGAGTCCCAGGCGAAGCGCTCGTCGCCGGACTGGGCCACGAGACCGTGCACGGACTCGTCGGAGAGCCCGATGTTGAGGACGGTGTCCATCATCCCGGGCATGGAGAACTTGGCGCCGGAGCGCACGGAGACCAGCAGCGGGTCGTCGGCCTGGCCGAGCTTCTTGGCCATGCGCTCCTCAAGCGCGGCCAGATGCCCGCTCACCTCGTCCCGGAGGGCCGCGGGGGCCTCCCCGGACTCCAGGTACGCCTTGCAGGCTTCGGTGGTGATGGTGAAGCCCGGAGGGACGGGCAGACCGAGGTTGGTCATCTCGGCGAGGTTGGCTCCCTTCCCGCCGAGGAGGTCCTTGAGGTCCTTGTTGCCCTCACTGAAGTCATAGACGAACTTCCGCTGCTGCGACTGCTGCTGCGACGCGCCTACTGCGGACTCTGCGTTCGCGGACTCTGTGTTCTTCGCGTGAACCGGCACCGGACTCGGCTCCTCGTGGTCGGCTGCCCTGACGGCGGGGAGCGTACCCAGATCGAAGGCTTACGAGTACGTCCAACAGCACGTCACACGGCTGTAACCACCCGTGTGCCGAGAGATCGAAAGTGGATGGCCGTATCAGCTAATTGGTCATACCATTCAAAACTCGAATTGATGACTACTTTGCGCTGATCGAACCAGCGGATTCACCGACGCGGAGTAGGGATTGCTTACAACTCAGGAACCAAGGGTCGGTAAAACCGCAATCTGCTCCTTGGAGATGTACAGCTCACATTTGAGCGCTCATCTGAGCGCACCCCTGATCAAGGTGGCGCGAATCACGCGGCTGAACGGGTGAACGTCTCACCATCCGGACGAGGTGTGGCCCGCAGTAGATTGCCGTGGTGACCGATCCGAACACCGCTGAGAATCCGGCCGCCCGGCACGCCCGTCTCGCCCCTGTCGACACCGCGGCGGACACCCTGTTCGTCTACGGCACGCTGCGCTTCGACCGCATCCTGACCGCCCTGCTCGGCCGCGTCCCGCCCGGCACTCCGGCCACCGCGCCCGGCTGGCGCACCGCGGCACTCGCGGGCCGCCCCTATCCCGGTCTCGTCCCCTCCTCCGGGCACTCGGCCGCGGGGCTGCTGCTGACCGGACTGAGCAAGAACGAGTGGCGCGCGCTGGACGACTTCGAGGACGACGCGTACGAGCTGCGCCGCCTCGCCGCGGAACGGGGGCCCGCGGCAACGCGAGCGCCTGCCGCGGAACAGGGTCTTCCCGCGGAACCCGGCGGAGCAGCGGACAGCCTCCCCGTGCCCGGCCGGATCTGGACGTACGTCTGGGCGGCACCGGACCAGGTCGCCGCGGAGGACTGGTCGGCGGACGTCTTCGCAGCCCGGCAACTGGCGGGCTACGCGGACCGGCTGGAGGCCGTCGCGGCCGCGGCGGCGCGGCACCGGGGCGGGCGCCCCGACCGCGGCTGAACGCTGCCCGGGGCAGCCGCCGTGCCGGGTGGCCGGCCGCCGAAGGTGGTCAGCCGCCGGAGGTGGCCAGCTCGGCGTCCGCGCCGAGGCCGGTGTCGCACGCGTTCGGATCGTCCAGCCAGCCGTCCGGCAGGACGACCTTGTTGCGCGAGTGGGTCCGCCCGCGCGGACCGTCGGCGCCCTCCGGCCATTCCTGGGACAGGTCGAGCCCGTCCAGCAGGGAGCGCAGCTCGGCCAGCGAGGCCGCGACGGCGAGCTGCTTGCGCATCTCGGAGCCGACCGAGAAGCCCTTGGTGTACCAGGCGACGTGCTTGCGGAAGTCGATGACGCCCCGCGCCTCGTCCCCCAGCCACTCCCCCAGCAGCCCGGCGTGCCGCACCATGACGTCGGCGACCTCGCCCAGCGTCGGCCGGGCGCGGACCCCGGTGTCCGCGCCGCCGAGCGCGGCCACCAGGTCGGCGAACAGCCAGGGCCGCCCCAGGCAGCCGCGGCCGACCACGACGCCGTCGCAGCCGGTCCGGCGCATCATGCGCAGCGCGTCGTCGGCCGACCAGATGTCGCCGTTGCCCAGCACCGGGATCTCGGGGACGGCGTCCTTGAGGCGTGCGATGGCGTCCCAGTCGGCGGTCCCGCCGTAGTGCTGCGCCGCCGTACGGCCGTGCAGGGCGATGGCGGTGACGCCCTCCTGCGCCGCGATGCGCCCGGCGTCCAGGAAGGTCAGATGGTCGTCGTCGATGCCCTTGCGCATCTTCATCGTCACCGGCCGGCCGCCCGCGTTGTGCACCGCCTCGTGCAGGATGGCCCGCAGCAGCGGCCGCTTGTACGGCAGTGCGGAGCCGCCGCCCTTGCGGGTGACCTTCGGCACGGGGCAGCCGAAGTTGAGGTCGATGTGGTCGGCGAGGTCCTCGTCGGCGATCATGCGTACCGCCTTGCCGACGGTCACCGGGTCGACGCCGTAGAGCTGGATGGAGCGCGGCTTCTCGCTCGCGTCGAAGTGCACGAGCTGCATCGTCTTCTCGTTCCGCTCCACCAGCGCCCGCGTGGTGATCATCTCACTGACGAACAGGCCCCGGCCGCCGGAGAACTCCCGGCACAGCGTCCGGAACGGCGCGTTGGTGATCCCGGCCATCGGCGCCAGCACCACCGGCGGCTGGACAGCGTGCTCTCCGATGTGCAGCGGCTGGATCGACGGGCTCATACGGCAGGGGTTCCTCGGCTCGTTCGGCGTTGTTCGGCGTTGTCCGGCGTGGCGGACAGCTTCCCATTGTCCCCCATCCGGCGACGGACACCGCAGGTCGGTCTCCGTCCCGCTCACCGACCGCCGGCGACCAGGCCGAGCAGCCGCTCCACCCGCGCCTGGGTCTCCTCGTCCCGCGGCACATACGTCCCCAGGCGCGCGCCCTCGGCCGGGCCGAGCCACAGCCCGTGGTAGGTGAAGGAGACCATCCCGACCCGCGGGTTGCGGAAGCGCTTGGTGTGGTCCATGGCGCGGACCACCTCGTGCCGCTCCCACAGCGCGCGGAACTCCGCGGAGGTACGCATCCGCGCCAGCAGCGCCTTCCACGCGGGCTCCGCCAGATGCTCGGCCATCCGGGAGCGGAAGCGGGCCACCATCAGCCGGATCGCCTCCTCCCGGTCCGGCATCGCCGCGGCCCAGTCCGGATCGGTGAAGGCCAGCCACATGCAGTTGCGGTCCTCGGGCGGATGCGCGTCCAGATCACCCAGCAGACGGCCGTAGACCCGGTTGTAGGCCACGATGTCGTAGCGCGCGTTCTGCACACAGGCCGGAAAGGGTTCGAGCCGGTCGAGCACCTTGCGGATGCCCTCCGGCAGCACGGGCGTCTCGGCAGCGGGCGTCGGATCGGCAGTCCCGCCGAGCGCGAACAGATGAGCGCGCTCGCTGGAGTCGAGCATCAGCGCCCGGGCGAGCGCGTCCAGCACCTGCGCCGAGACCTGGATGGCACGGCCCTGCTCCAGCCACGTGTACCAGGTCACGCCCACGGTCGACAGATGCGCCACCTCCTCGCGACGCAGCCCCGGTGTCCGGCGGCGCGGCCCCCTGGGCAGCCCCACCCGCTCAGGCGGGATCCGCTCGCGCCTGCTGCGCAGGAACGCCGCGAGTTCCTTGCGGCGGACGCTGTCGGCGGGGGCGGGGGATTCCGGTGCGGGCGCCGCCGGTTCCGGTGCGGGCGATCCCGGTGCGGGGCCTGCCGATCCGAAGCGGGTCGCTCCGGGAGTGCTGACGCTCATGGCACCAGGATGGCGCACGCCGCATCCTGGTGCCGGGTAGTTCCGGTACCAGGATGAGGACCGCCTGGTACCAGGCCGGCAGGCGGTCGAGGCTCGTCCTCATGAGCCACGAGACCTCCACTGCCGCGCGGTCGGCCTCCCCCCGGACGCCGAGCCCGTCCGGCCGGACGCGGGACCCTTCGGACCGGAAACACGGCCCGTACCCGGCCCCCGTACCGCAGGCGCCGCAGGCCCCGGCAGCGCTGCACCCTTCCGGCCTGATCACGCTGCTGCTGGGCGCCGCACTCCCCATGATCGATTTCTTCGTCGTCAACGTCGCCTTCCCGAACATCGAGAGCGACCTCGGCGCCTCCCCGGCAGCGCTGGAGATGGTCGTCGCCGGATACGCTGTCGCCTATGCCTCGCTGCTGGTCCTGGGCGGCCGGCTGGGCGACGCACTCGGCCGGCGGCGGCTCTTCCTGTGGGGCGTCGCCGCCTTCGGAGCCACCTCGCTGGCCTGCGGATTCGCCCCCGGCGTGTGGTGGCTGACCGCCGCCAGGGCAGCACAGGGTGCCGCCTCGGCGATGATGTTCCCGCAGGTGCTCGCCACCATCCAGGCCACGAGCGAGGGACCGGCGCGATCCCGGGCCATCGGCCTGTTCGGCTCGGTCGGCGGGATCTCCGTCGTCACCGGGCAGGTGCTGGGCGGCGTGCTGGTCGCCGCCGACCTGGGCGGCACCGGCTGGCGGGCCATCTTTCTGATCAACGTCCCGGTGGTGCTGGTCATACTCGCCATAGGCGCCCGCACGGTGCCCGAGAGCCGCTCGGAGTCGCCCGCACGCGGAGACACCGCCGGAACAGTGCTGCTGGCCTGCGGGCTGATCGCCCTGCTGCTGCCCCTGACGGAAGGGCGCGCGGCAGGCTGGCCCTGGTGGTCCGTCGCCCTGCTGGGGGCGGCGGCCGTGCTGGCATATTCCTTCTTCGCCGTCGAACGCCGGGAGGAGCGCGCGGGCCGCAGTCCCCTGCTGCCGCCCTCGCTGCTGCGGGAGCCCGGCGTCCGGCGCGGACTACTCATCGGCGCCCCCGTCTTCCTCGGCTTCAGCAGTTTCATGTTCGAGAGCGCACTGCTGCTGCAGCAGGGGCTGCGGTACGGCGCGCTCAAGGCGGGGCTCACCCTGGTGCCGATGGGCCTTGCGCAGTTCACCGCCTCCGTGCGGGCCCCACGGCTGACCGAACGGTTCGGCGCGGGACGAGTGCTGGTGCTGAGCGCCGTCGCCCAGGGCGCGGGCCTGGGAGCGCTGCTGCTGGCACTGTTCGCGCAGTGGCCCGGACTGCCGCCGGTGGCGCTGGCGCCCGCCCTGCTGCTGTGCGGACTGGGCCAGGGACTCCAGTTGCCCACGTACTACCGCATCCTGCTCTCCGGCGTTCCCGCCGCCAGAGCCGGCGCGGGCAGCGGCCTGGCCGCCACCGCCCAGCAGTCCGGCCTCGCCCTCGGCGTCGCCACCCTCGGCTCCCTCTTCCTCGCTCTGACGCCGCAGTACGGCATGCGCGAAGCCCTGGCAGCCGTCCTGGCCCTCCAGGCGTGCGGACTGCTGGCCCTGGTGGTGATGGGAGTGCGGATGCCCCGCACGGTGGGCTGAGGGCCGAAGCCCGGGAAGCGGAGCCGCCGGTGGGCGTCTTCTCAGCCGTCCTGGCCAATGGGGGCGACGCCCCGCAGCCGGTTCCCGGCATGGACCGCATCCGCGCCTCAACCGGTGTGGGACGCCACGGCATCGATGAGCTGGGGCCAGAGTTCACGCGGGCGGTCGTGGCCCATGTCGGGGACCAGCCGGAGTTCGGCACCGGGCACCAGCTCCGCAGTGCGCTCGCCGCCACTGGGATCGATCAGCGTGTCGTCCAGGCCGTGGATCACCAGCGTCGGCACCCGCAGTTCGCGCAGGACGTCCGCGCGTGAACCGCTGAGGACCATCGCGCCGAGCTGTCGTCCGAGCCCCGCGGGGTAGTAGGCGCGGTCGTAGCTTGCGGCGGCCAGCTCACGCAACACGGCACCGTTGCCGTATCGCTTGGAGGCCCACACCAGTTCCTTCTCCGCCGCCGCGACGTATCCCTCGCGGTCCGCGGGCTTGGGACCGGAGACCACCGCCCGGGCCTGCGGGCTGGGCCGACCGTACTCACTCTCGCCGGTCGAGGACATCATCGACGTCAAGGTCAGCACCCGCTCCGGACGGGAGTGGGCCATCGTCTGGGCGATCATCCCTCCCATCGACGCGCCGACCACGTGGGCACGTTCGATACCGAGCTCGGTGAGCAAGCCGAGACCGTCGTCGGCCATGTCGACCAGCCGGTAGGGAGCCATCGCGAGGGCGGCGGGCATGTCACCCGAGCTGACGGCTGCCATGAACTCACCCACGTCCACGGGGTGATCGTCGAACTTGGTGGACAGCCCGCAATCGCGATTGTCGTACCGGATCACGTAACGGCCGCGGTCGGCCAGCGCCCGGCAGAAGTCCTCGTGCCAGCCCAGCAGCTGCGCGCCGAAACCCATCACCAGCAGGACCGGAGGGTCTCCGGGATCGCCGAAGCTCTCGTACGCGATGGACACCTCGGGGGACACGGCAACGATCGGCATACCCGGAGCCTGTCACAGCCGCCCAACCAGCGCAGCCAGAATTTCGGCGGGTGACCTGCGCATACTCCTCTGGTTTCGCCCTCGATCCGTCGGACAGGGCCTGGTGCCGTACCGGTCGGCGTTCGCCCTGTGGTGCCTCGGATCGCGGATGGCACAGGACTCGGCGACCGCGACGTCGGAAACCCGCCAGCACGCTCACGGTCGGCCGGGCGAGCATCCGCTCATGAGCGCTGAAACGCAGGGAATCCGCATCCGGCACCGCGGGTACGAGCCGCAGGTCCATCCCACCGCCTACGTCGCCCCGACGGCCACGCTCGTCGGCGATGTCCGCGTGGGGCCGAGGGCGCGGGTGATGTACGGCGCGGTGCTCGATGCCGAGGGGTCCCGGATCGAGATCGGGGAGGCGGCGGTGATCTGCGAGAACGCGGTGTTGCGCGGGTCTGCGGTCGCCGGCGATCAGCCGGTGCTTGTCGCCGACCACGTCTTCGTGGGGCCGCACGCCACCCTGCTGGGCTGCCAGGTCGGCAGATGCGGCTACGTGGCGACCGCGGCGACGGTCCTGCAGCGCGCACGGTTGGGGGCCGGCTCGGTCGTCGCCGTCGCCGCGCTCGTCCATGCGCGCACCGATGTGCCGGACGAGTACTTCGTGCCGCCGCACACCGTGGCGCTCGACGCGCCGGTGCGGCTGCTGTCACCCGGCGATCCGGACCTGGCCGAGGCCGTCAGACAGGTGGGCTTCGCGCAGGTGGCGTTCGGCGTCGACGCGGAGTGGACCGACCGCATCAGTCGGTACGAGAACATCGCGGAGGTGCGCGTCGACGAGTTCGGCACGCACGCGGACGATGAGATCCTGCATCGCGGCTAGCGCCGCATCAGCGGTCCTTGTACCTGTTCGACGGCACCGGCCACGCCGACGACCGGCGCCAACGCGCCGCCGTCGACAGGGCGGACGTTGCCCGACGCGACGCTAGTCCTCTCCCTCGCGGCGCACCGCGAGATGCACCCACACCGTTTTGCCCGCACCCGTGCGGGGACGTACGCCCCACGCCTGCGACAGGGCGTCGACCAGGAGTAATCCGCGGCCCGATGTCTCCTCCGGTGCGGGTTTGCGGAGTTCGGGCATCTCCCACCGGTAGGAGTCGGAGACCTCCAGGACGAGGACCCCGTCCCGGCGGCGGAGCACGAGCTCCAGCTGGTCACCGATCCCCTGTGCGGCATGGGTGACCGCGTTGGTCGTCAACTCGCTGACGACGAGTGCCGCTTCGTCGCAGAGGTGGCCGAGTTTCCACTCTCTGAGCACCAGCCGCACATGCTCCCGCGCCCTCGGTACGGACGCCTTGCTGAGACGGAACCTTGCGATGTTCGTACGCCCGGACATGGGGCCTCCCGCGGGCTGAGCAGGTCGATTCATTCACCCTTGGTGCGCACACGGGTGCGCTAAGTGAGGCTGCTCACGCTACGGACCCATGGAGATATTTGGCAAGTGATTCGATTGGCAAGTTTGCCAACTACGCTGCGTCTCAAACTCCTGTCCCACTCACCCGGTTGGTGTGCAGACTTGGAGCAGCACGAAGGGGAGGACACATGCCCTCGGACCGAAGGCCGACAGTGCGCGGCAGACGACTCGGCTCTGCGCTGCGGCGGTACAGGCTGGCCGCAAAGCTCGACCAGGAGCACGCAGCCAAAGCATTGGGCTGCTCGACGGCGAAGATGAGCCGTATCGAGTCGGGCGCCAACTGCGCCCGCGTGCCCGAGGTCCGCTATCTCCTGGACCTCTACGAGGTGAACGACGAGGCGACACGCTCGCAGCTCGAACGGCTGGCCCGGAGCGCCACCAAGCGCGGCTGGTGGGTCAACCAACCGGTTCCGGTCCCGGACAAGCTGGGCGACTATCTCGCGCTGGAATCCGACGCCACGTTCATCCGCACCTGGCAGACAACTCTGGTACCGGGCCTGTTGCAGACGGAGGAGTACACGAGAGCTCTGGCTGCTGCGAATCCCATGCCTCGGGAAGAAGCGGACGTCGAACACATCGTCGCGATCCGTCAGCAGCGACGGCAGCAGTTCCTCCGCTCCGGCGCCCGACTGGCTGCGGTCGTCTGGGAGCCCGCGCTCACATCCATGCCCGACCCGAAGACACACCGCGCCCAACTACTCGATCTGCTGTGGCTCGAACAGCAGCCGCTGATCAGCTTGCAGGTGCTGCCACTGGGCGAGTGGTCGGCAGCGACGAGTTCACCACCGTTCGTGATGCTGTCCTTCGACGGGGAGTGGGCTCCGTCCGCCGTCGCACAGGACACCCACCAGGAAAGCGTCGTCATGGAGGACGACGACTTGACAATGCCCTATGCGCACGCCTTCGACGCGCTGCGCTCCGCCGCCCTGACCACCGACCGGACCCGCGCTTTTCTTCAGAGGCTCGTCGCCGACCTTCCCGAGGCAGAGGAATCCGAGTGAACCGCAAGACCGTCGTCCACCCCTTCCGCACATCGTCGTACTCGGGCGGCGGCTCCGCCAACGAGTGCGTGGAGGTCGCCAGCACCGTCACCGGCGGGCGGGCGGTCCGCGACAGCAAGGACCCGGCGCGGGGGACGGCGTACTTCGGAGCCGAAGCCTGGCAGGCGTTCATCACAGCGCTGGGAAGCGGCCCGGAAGCCGGCTGAGCCCAGGACCAAGCATGGGTGCCCCCTACCGCGGTAGGGGGCACCCATACATATGTGGCTCCGTGGTAGCTCCCGCGCGGCGTATCCGGCGCCATAGCTTCCCGCCATGAACGCTTCCCGGAACGCCACAGCACCCTCCCTCTCCGCACCCTCCGCCTCGCGGCGGTTCGGACGGCGGCTGGGAGGGGCCGTCGCCCTCTTCCCGGTCGGGCTGTTCGCCCTCCTCGCGGGACTCGGCGGACAGAGCGGGTCCGCACGCAGGGCGCTGCGCGCGGACCCCGGAACGAGCAGCCCACGGGTACTGACACAGGCGCTGCTGACCGTGCTGCTCGGCGTCCTGGCACTGATCCTGGCCGGGGTGCTCGCCCTCGGCACCGCGCGCGGGCTGTTCTACGGCTTCGTGGACAGCGGCCCCTACGACGACTCCTGGGGCGGCCCCGGCAAAGCCGGGGCCTGGCTGGCGCACTTCGGGGTGAGCGTGCCGATCTGCGGAGCGGCGGTCGGGCTGCTGTACGGCCTCGGCGCGCTGCACCGGCGGATGACGGCCCCGCTGCGCGGCGAGCACCGGCCCGCGTGGGTACTGCCGACGGTGCTGCTGAGCTGCGCGGCTGCCGCCCTGTTCCTGGTCGCGTTCGTGCACCAGTTGGGCTGAGCCCCGCCCCCGCGGGTGTCCTCACTCCCCCTGGGACCAGGCGGCGACCGGGAGCGTGAGGTAGACGCCGAAGTCGTCGAGGCCGGTCGCCTCGGCGATGCTCTCGTGGAGCCGGTCCACGCGCTCCTGGCGGTCGGTGGCCCGGCTCTCGAACCACTTGGAGCGCACCTCGATCACGATGTCCAGGCCGCAGCGGTCGAGGGGGCCGAGCTGCCGGAAGCGGAGCTCCACGTCGCCGGGTTGCAGGTCGCCGTCATAGGGCTCCTCGGGGCACTCGACGGCCACGGAGACCAGGTGCGGCAGCACCGCGCCCAGTTCGCGGAGCGTCTGCTCGGGCACGTCCGGCGCACAGGTCACTTCGACGAGGGGCATCGCTCACTCCTGGCAGGCTGGACGGACGCCGGTCCCGGCGTCACAGCGCCAACAGTAGGCACGGCGGGAGCCGGTGACGGCATCGGCTCCCGCTGACCGCCACCGGCCCCCTGTCGACCACCGCCCCAGGCCTCCGATCCCTGGTCCCCGGTCCAGCCGAACGGGCCCGGCTACGCCCGGTGGTACTGGACCGGGCGGCGCGGCTCGACGTCCAGTTCCACCGCGGCCTCGTTCGCCCAGTACGGGCGGCGCAGCAGCTCGCGGCCGAGGAGGACCGCATCGGCCCGGCCGGAGGCGACGATCTGCTCCGCCTGCCGGGGCTCGGTGATCAGGCCGACGGCGGCGACGGGCAGGTCGGTCTCCTTGCGGACCCGCTCGGCGAACGGCACCTGGAAGCCGGGGAGGGCCTCGATGCGGGCGTCGGGCGCGTTGCCGCCGGTCGAGGCGTCGAGCAGGTCGACGCCGCGGGCGTGCAGTTCCTTCGCGAAGCGGACCGTGTCGTCGCCGGTCCAGCCCTCGCGGTCGTCCTCGGTGTTCTCGCTCAGCCAGTCGGTCGCGGAGATCCGGAAGAACAGCGGCAGTTCCTCGGGCCACACCGCGCGGACGGCTTCGACGACCTCCAGCGCGAACCGGGTCCGGCCCTCGAAGGAGCCGCCGTACTCGTCGGTGCGGTGGTTGGTGTAGGGCGAGAGGAACTCGTTGATCAGGTAGCCGTGCGCACCGTGGATCTCCACGACGCGGAATCCGGCCTCGTGGGCGCGGCGAGCGCTGTCCGCGAACTGCCGCACCAGCTCGGCTATCTGCTCCCGGGACAGTTCGTCGGGGGTGGTGTGCCCGTCGGTGAAGGGCACCGGGCTGGGGCCCAGCGGCTGCCAGCCGTGGTTCTCGCCGGGTGCCAGGGGTGCGCCGCGGTCGACCCAGGTGCGCTCGGTGGACGCCTTGCGGCCCGCGTGCGCGAGCTGGATGCCGGGGACGGTGCCCTGCTCGGACAGGAACCGGGTGAGGCGGGTGAACGCCTCCTGCTGTCGGTCGTTCCACAGGCCCAGGTCGTAGGGGCTGATCCGACCCTCGGGGGTGACGGCCGTGGCCTCGACCAGCACCAGCCCGACTCCCCCGGCGGCGCGCGCGCCCAGGTGCGCGAGGTGCCAGTCGTTGGGGGCGCCCTGGTCGGGGCCGTCCGGCGCGGCCGAGTACTGGCACATGGGCGCCATCCAGACGCGGTTGGGCACGGTCACCGACCGCAGGTCGAAGGGCTCGAACAGTGCGCTCACGGCGCTCTCCAATCGGGGTGGGAGCCGTTGCCGGCACAACGGCCTTAGTACGATACTCGCCGTACTACGACACCTGTCAAATTTCGATGGTTGCCGTAGTATGGACCTGTGCCGAACACGACCGCCGTACGCGAACTCCCGCATCCCGCGCCGGAGGAGATCCACCTGGAGACGGTGCTGCACGCGCTGTCCGACCCGATCAGGCTGCGCATCACCAGCGCACTGGGCGCCCACGGCGAAGGCGACGGGGACGGCGCCGCCTGCTCCCAGGTCGAGCTGCCGGTCTCCGCCTCGACCGCGACCCACCACTTCCGGGTACTGCGCGAGGCGGGCGTGATCAAGCAGTGCTACCGCGGCACCGCGAAGATCAGTTGCCTGCGCCGCGCCGACCTTGAGGCCCGCTTCCCGGGCCTGCTCGACGCGGTACTGCGCGCGGCAGCGAGCTGAAACCCACCCTTCCGAGGGTCCCGTCGAGGGATCCGCTCACATTGTCGGTCCATCCGGCTACGGTGCGTGGCAACTGGCTCACAGCACCTGAGGAGCGCATCATGACGGAGACGCTGGAACGACCGACGGCCAGGACGACACCCATGACGCCCATAGAGACCCCCGAGGGACCACCGCGCTACCAGGCGCTGTTCCGGACACTCTTGACCATGGAGGTGCCCGAGGGATACCGGGCGGAGATCATCGGGGGAAACATCGTCATGTCGCCGTGGTCGAAGGGGTACTACCTGCGCGTCATGCGTTCACTGCGGACGCAGATCGAGCCGCACCTGCCGACCGGACTGGTCGTGGACAGCTCCCCCTACCTCTTCGCCCTCCCCGGACAGGAGCGGGCATACGGTCCGGACGTCTTCGTGGCGGCCGAGCGGGCCTTCGACACCGAAGAGCGATGCATCGACGGTGAGTCCCTCACGCTCGTCGCCGAGTTGACCTCTGACTCGACGCGCCGTGTCGACTGGACCGACAAACTGCCGGTCTACGCCAAGGCGGGAATCCCCGTGTACCTCCTGCTCGACATGCAGGAGGACACTCTCTCCGTCTTCTCGACTCCGACCTCGCTGGGGTACGCGGAACGCAAGACCTACCGGTTCGGCGAAAAGGCATCGATGCCCCCACCGTTCGACTTCGAGCTGGAGACGGACGGGTTCGGCCAGGGACCGGCCCCGGAAAAGGAGAGCTGAGAGAACCTCCGCTCTGCCAGAGTTCCGGCATGGACCGACAGACGCGCTCTCTGCTCGCGCACGCCGACCACCCCGTCGCGGCGCCGCTCGAGGACTCCTCCGTGGACCGGCTGCTCTCCCGGGCGGTCGTCCGCGGCGACGAACACGTGATCGACCTCGGCTGCGGCGAAGGAGCGTGGCTGCTGCGCGTCCTGCGGGGGCATCCCGAGGTCACCGCTGAGGGAGTCGACCTCTCCGCGGAGGCGCTGCGGCGGGCCCGAAGCGGCGCCGAGGAGGCGGGGGTCGCGGAGCGGCTGGCGCTGCACCAGGAGGAGGCCGCGGCGTTCTCCGCCGGTCGGCCCGGCGACGTGGTGCTGAGCGTGGGCGCCGCGCACGCGTTCGGCGGGCTGCTGCCCGTGCTGGAGGGCGCGCGGCGGCTGCTGGCGCCCGGTGGCACGGTGCTGGTCGGGGACGCGTACTGGGAGCGGGAGCCGAGCCCGCGGGCGCGGGAGATCCTGGGCGCGTACGAGGACTTCGCGGGAACGGTCGAGAAGGTCACCGCGGAGGGCTGGACCCCGGTGTACGCGCACGTCTCGACCCGGCACGAGCTGGACGACTACGAGTGGAACTGGACCGGTTCCCTCTCCCGCTGGGCACTGGACCACCCCGGCCACCCGGACAGCGCGGAGGCCCTGCGCGCGGCGGCCGAACACCGGGAGGAGTGGCTGCGCGGGTACCGGGAGAGCTTCGGCTTCGTGTGCCTGCTGCTGCGCCGCACAGCCGGGTGAGACCCGGCGGGCGGCAGCGGGGGGGGGGGGGGGGGGGGGGGGGGGGGGGGGGGGGGGGGGGGGGGGGGGGGGGGGGGGGGGGGGGGGGGGGGGGGGGGGGGGGGGGGGGGG